>CAZHTJ010000034.1:0-38473 GCA_964535525.1 uncultured Acidobacterium sp.
GCCAGCGGCAATCCAACAACATTGAAATAGCAGCCGTGGATGCGGGGAATCCAGCGGGCGGCCTGGCCCTGGATCCCGTAGGCTCCGGCCTTGCCGCGCGGCTCACCGGTGGCGATATAGGTGGCGAGCTCGTCGTCGGTGGGAGTGAGCATCGTGACCCAGGTGACTTCGGCGGCGACTTCTGTGATGGCGTCGGTTGGCCCGGGGGCGAGGAGGGCGACGCCTGTGATGACCTTGTGGGTGGCGCCGGAGAGGAGACGGAGCATGCGGGCCGCGTCGGCGTCGTCTTCGGGCTTGGCGAGGATTGCGCCGTTGGGGGCGACGACGGTGGTGTCGGCGCCGAGGATCATGGGCGGTTCAGTTTGGGTTTGAGTGAAGGCTTTGAAGGCTGGTGAGGCAGCGACAGCTTCGGCTTTTTCGCGGGCGAGGCGGAGGACGTAGCCGATGGGGGTTTCGCCGGGCCGCAGGTCTTCCTGGATTTCGGCGGGGATGGCCTTGAAGGCGTAGCCTGCCTGCGCGAGGAGTTCGCTGCGGCGCGGGGACGCTGAGGCGAGGACGAGCATGGGGAGATTATTTCAGAGAGCGCTGAAGGGGATTGCGCCAGCGCAGGCCGGGGAATCGGGCGAAGTCGTTGTCAGAGGAACACAACTCGGCATCGTATTCAATCGCCAGGGCGGCAAGGTGAGCATCTGTTGTGAGGTTTCCGCCCCTTCCGGCCTGGGTCAGGAGTCGACGCAGGATCCGGGCGTGTTCAGGACCGGGTTGGGCGATAGAAACCGACGGATGGTCAAGCCAACCCTGCATGATCGAGAAAGCAGCATCGATCGTCATGGGCTGGGCGGATCGAGCGCGCAGGGTTGAGAGGCGCAGGAAAGCGAGGATGACCATCCACGCGAGGCGGACGTCCTCACCTCCGGACAGCGTTTCCTCAAGCCACTTTCGCGCAGCGCTATGTTGCGGAGCCTCACGATCCACTGCATAAAGCAGGAGATTCACATCGGGCAGGATCACTTGCCCTGCGCCATTTTCTTCAGAATTTCTTCGTCCTCAAGTTCCGCCGCCATCTGAAGCGCTTTGTCCCAGTTGAAGCGTGGATTGAAACCAAGGGACACTGTTTTCTGGCGGAACGCAGGTACGCGGTGGGAGCGCAGACCGGAGCGGATGGCTTCGTTTACGGTGTCGCGAAAAGATGTGCCTCGGTCGCGCATGGCTCGACGGAGGAGCTGATCGACGTCGGGGTCCAGGGTAATCGTGGTTCGCATGACGTTTCCGATTCTAGCATCAAAGCATCATTCGGGTAATGCTTTGATGCCAGCTCAGAGGCCGGTTCTTCGATAAAGGGTGGGACCGCGGAGGAAATCGGTTGGACCCCCGATGGCTGCGCCGGCAAGGAAGCCGATGACGCCACCGATGCCGGTGATGACTTCGCGATCGAGCCCGGAGAATCCTAACGCAGAATTCCCGGGTGACGCGGCCACACCGATCGCCAGGCCGGCACCGGCGCCGATGCCCATGCCGGCGAGGGTGGAAACTCCGTAGCGGGTGAGCTTCACGGATCGAACTTGAGCGCGGGGAAAGGTGAATTCCGCGCGTGCGGAGCGTCTTCGGGAGCAGACGAGATTCTGGTCGTCGGCGGAAGTGAAGAAGCAGGTTCGGCTCTTCTTGTCGGAGGAGATATGGATGTGGGTGCCGGGCTGGAGGGCCGCGAGGTGATGCCATGTATCGGTCATGCCGGGCGCGGGGGCCTGGGCACGGGCGGGTGGAGTGAAGTTGCCGGATGCAGCGGCGAGGGAGACAAGAATCACGAGATGCGGGAGTTTAAGCGGAATCGTGCAACCGAAAATTTGCAAGTCAGAAGGTCCGCGCGAGGCGAGATTGACTTCAGGTACCCGATGATATCAGCGGGAAGCCACGATTGGCGGCACAAAGAACGTATCAGCGGGCGGCACAAATTCGGCAGCGCCGGGCGTTACGCGGGGCAGCGGCTCAGGAATGCTCGGGGCTCGAGCCTGGTTCGGGGAAATCGCTGTCGTTGTCTTTGATTTCTTTGTTGTTGTCGCGGTGGCCGAGCTGGTTGGCCATGCGGTTGTGGGATTCACCGGGGCGCGAGGTTTGCGACGGCTCGTCTTCGATGGCGCCTTTGTTCAGGTCCGCATCTTTGGCGTTCATGGTTCCTCCCCGGGGTGGGTCTGTGCCGGTGTTCTGGGATGGATGCGAGCGTGCCGCTCGACGATGCTTCGGGCCCGCGCCGGGCACTGCGCTGACCTGCTATTTTGGACCGAATGGATTCCGGATTCAACCCCATCGAATTGTTGGCCGCTGCTCTGGCGGAGGCGCGCAGAGGACGCGACGAGGGTGGGATTCCCGTTGGCGCGGCGATCTTCACGCGCGACGGAAAGCTGGTGGGCGCGGGGCACAATCGGCGCGTGCAGCATGGCGATCCTTCGGCGCATGGGGAAACAGATGCGTTTCGCAATGCGGGGCGGCAGCGGTCGTATCGCGACCTGATTATGGTGACGACGCTGGCGCCGTGCTGGTATTGCAGCGGGCTGGTGCGGCAGTTTGGATTCGGGACGCTGATTGTGGGGGAGAGCCGGACGTTTCAGGGGGGAATCGAGTGGCTGCGGTCGCACGGCGTCGAAGTCATGGATATGGACGCGCAGGAGTGTGTCGATCTGATGACGGAGTTCATCCGCAAGCATCCGGACATCTGGTACGAGGACATTGGGGAGGAGTAGCGGGATGCGGCTGAAGAGCGGGCAGCGAACACTTTTTCCATAATGGGGCAAGAAAGTACTTTCGGGTAAAGCCAGAATCGATTTGCGTTGATGTCGGTGCGGGTTGCGGAGCACGCTTCTTGCTATGGGGCGAACCTGGCCTTCGCTCGGGGGTTGGTCTTTTTTTCGCAAGCTGGCTTGCCGGGTTCGCAGACACATCGAAACGCCAGGTCGCCGGGGCGCATTCGTTTGGACAATGGCTGAACATATCCGTTGTAGCCGATGTACCATGCTTGAGTGTCGTCGATTTCGTTGGCGGTCCACCAGTAGATGATCGGGGAATGGACCTCCCACAGCGGGGAATCCTTCTCCGGAGTGACTTTGTAGTTCGCGCGATGGAGAACCGGGTCCCAGGTGCCGCCGGCATTGGCTCCGCGAAAATCCAAAGAGCGAACCGCTTCGTCGATGGTGGGCAGACGCCAGATGTTCTGCGGCTGATCGGCGAGAGAGCGGCCGTCGAGGGTGAGCCGGGCGCAGCTTTGGTTCGCCCAGGACCATGAGGCGCTGTGCCTGGGCCAGCCTGGACCCTCGGGCGCCCAGACGAGGGTGACACCATTGCCTGCGATCTGGCGCATGCCGTAGTTGCCGTCGTCGAAACGATGCACGGCGAGCCACGCAGGATAAATGCCGAAGCCGATGGCCGTGATTAGGGGAAGGATGAGCAGGAGGTTCCATGCCCATTTGCGCGGGTGGGGACGGCCGAAGTGGTAGAGCGCTGCCAGGGCGACCAGCGGGGCAACAATCAGGATGATGCCGGTGAGTCGTCCGTGGCGAAAGAACCACACGAGGAAGAGCGCGCAGGCTCCCATGAGAGGGAGGGCGAGGCGCGGCCAGCGGAACGCAACCATGCTGAGCAACAGGACAATCAGCATGGGGCTGAAATACTGTACGAGCATCAGCCCGAGATTTTTTACGAGGCTGGGGCTGAACCAGCCTTCATGGAAGTTTTCGTTGACGCCCCAAAACGCCCAGAAGCAGGCAAGGATGGTGGAAATGGAAATCGCTGTCCAGCCGAGAATCTGGCGCCGCACGGTGCTTCCGCCTTCTTTTCGGGAGCAGAGCATAGCATTCAGCAGCCGTTGCAGCCAGTGATGATTGTCACCGACAATCGTTGGCATCGGACGGCATTCTGTTCTGTACCCCGCGTTGGCTTCCGGTGCATTTTCGTCGGAGGCCAGCGCAGAAGAAGTGGTCTGAAGCCCGCTTCGGCTTTGCTCACCTCAAAGCTTCGGGTGGAAATGGGAACCGGAACGTGCGACTGTCCGATGGCAGTCAGGGAGAACAAGATGCCGCTTTACGCTGAACGCCCGCCTCTGCCCTCCGATGACAAACGATGGAGAATAGTGAGCGGCACGATGCGCAAGCATGGATTTTCGCGCAACGCGCTGATCGAGACGCTGCACACGGTGCAGTCGTCGTTCGGATTTCTGGACGAGCCGTCGATTAAGTTTGTGGCGCAGTCGCTGCGTGTGCCGCTGAGCCAGGCGTATGGGGTGGTGACTTTCTACCACTTCTTCAGCCTGAAGCCGCCGGGCAAACATACCTGCACGATCTGCACGGGGACCGCGTGCTACATCAAGGGCTCGGACAAGCTTGTGGCGCAGGCGGAGAAGCTGCTGGCAATCAAGCCAGGACAGACGACGCCGGATGGGGAAGTGTCGCTGACGACGGCGCGGTGTGTCGGGGCGTGCGGGCGTGCGCCGGTGATGCTGCTGGACGGTGAGCTTTCCGGACAAGTGGAAGGCGCGGAGCTGAAGCAACAGCTGGAAAGGTGGACGATGCAATGAATGTCGAGGAACTGCACGAGATTGCGGCGACCGCCCAGGAAGAGCGCCAGAAATTCGACTACGAAATTAACGTGTGCATGGGAACGGGTTGCCTGTCGCAGCACAGCGACAAGGTGAAGGCGGCCATTGAGAAGGAAGCCGAGGGCTGCGGGAAGAAGTGCCATGTGCGCCGGACGGGCTGCATGGGATTGTGCGCGGCGGGTCCGCTGGTGCTGATGGAGCCGTCGGAGATTCGCTACGGGCATGTGCATGAGGCGGACGCGAAGGATGTGGTTGCGTCGCTGGGGTGGGAACCGGTAGCGCGGCTGGATCCGCAGCTGGGCGGGTATTTCGATGGCCAGACGCACGTGGTGCTCGAGAATTCGGGGCACATCGATCCTGAGAAGATCGACGAGTACATCGCGCGCGGCGGGTATGAAGCCCTGCTGAAGGCACTGACGGATATGAATCCTGCGTCGGTGATCGAGCAAATCTCGAAGGCTGGGCTGAGGGGGCGCGGAGGTGGTGGTTATCCTGCGGGTTTGAAGTGGGACACGGTCGCGAAGGTGAAGGGCAAGCAGAAATACGTGATCTGCAACGGCGATGAGGGCGATCCGGGGGCGTTCATGGATCGCAGTGTGCTGGAGAGCGATCCGCAGCGCGTGATTGAGGGCATGGCCATCGCGGCGTATTCGATTGGCGCGAGCAAGGGCTATATCTATGTCCGCGCAGAATACCCGCTGGCGGTGCAACGGTTGACGGTTGCCCTCCGCGAGGCGCGGCGGCGTGGGTTCCTCGGCAATTCAATCTGCGAGACGCAGTTCAATTTCGACATCGATATTCGGCTGGGCGCGGGGGCGTTTGTCTGCGGCGAGGAGACGGCGCTGATTGCTTCGATTGAAGGCAAGCGTGGGACACCGCGGCCGCGGCCACCCTATCCGGCGGTGTCAGGATTGTGGGGCGATCCGACGCTGATCAATAACGTAGAGACGTTTGCCAACGTGGCGCCGATTATTCGCCACGGCGGGGAATGGTTCTCGGCGATGGGCACGGCAAGGAGCAAAGGGACGAAGGTCTTCGCGCTGACGGGAAAGATCCAGCGCACGGGCCTGGTGGAAGTGCCGATGGGGATGACGCTGCGGCAGATTATTTTTGGGATCGGTGGCGGGGTTCCGGACGGAAGGAAATTCAAGGCAGTACAGACTGGCGGACCCTCGGGCGGTTGTTTGCCGGAGGAGCACCTCGATTTGTCCATCAGCTACGACGCGTTGATCAGCGCCGGCTCCATGATGGGTTCGGGCGGCATGATCGTGATGGACGACACGTCCTGCATGGTTTCAGTCGCCCGATTCTTTATGGAGTTCTGCATGACGGAGTCGTGCGGGAAGTGCGTTCCATGCCGCGCGGGGACGGTGCAGATGTTCGAACTGCTGACGAAGATCACAAAGGGCGAGGCGACGCATCGGGATCTGGACCGGTTGACGGAGCTGTGCGAGGTGGTGGGCGCGACGAGTTTGTGCGGGCTGGGGCAGACGGCGCCGAATCCGGTACTGAGCACGCTGCGGTATTTCAAGCATGAGTATCTTGCGCATATTGACGAGAAGCGATGTCCGGCAGGGGTTTGCGAATTTAGTTCGGATGCGGTGGACGCGGTCCGCGGGGAGGTACACGCATGAGCGCGGAAGCGAATGTTCGGACACTGACCATCAACGGCGAGGAGATCAGCGCACGCTCGGACCAGAGCATTCTGGATGCGGCGCGCGAGCACAACGTCGAGATTCCGACGCTGTGCCATCTTGAAGGTCTGTCGGAAGTGGGGGCGTGCCGGTTGTGCCTGGTTGAGGTAAAGGGCGCACGGCGGCTGCTGCCGGCGTGCGTGACGCAGGTGGCGGAGGGGATGGAAGTCACGACGCATTCTCCGAAGATCGACCGTTACCGGACGATGATCCTCGAAATGTATTTTGCGGAACGGAACCATGTGTGCTCGGTGTGCGTGGCGAACGGGAACTGCGAGCTGCAGGACTTGTCGCTGCAGCTGGGCATGACGCACGTAGAGATTCCGTACCAGTATCCGCAGCTGCCGGTGGATGCTTCGCATCCGCGGTTCACGGTGGATCACAACCGCTGCGTGCTGTGCACGCGGTGTGTGCGGGTGTGCTCGGAGATCGAGGGCGCGAACACGTGGGGCGTGATGGGGCGCGGCGCCGATTGCGTTGTGATCACGGATCTGAAGCAGCCGTGGGGGGATTCGGAAACCTGCACCAGCTGCGGCAAGTGCGTGCAGGTGTGCCCGACGGGCGCGCTGTTTGAGAAGACCAGCGTCGGCAGCAAAACGCGCAAGCATCCGGAATTTCTGCCGTATTTGCGCATCATGCGGGAAGGGGAGCAGGGATGAGTGAAATTAAAACACTCGCAACGGTGTGGCTGGATGGCTGCTCGGGGTGCCATATGTCGCTGCTCGATATGGATGAGCGGCTGATTGAGTTGAGCAGCCAGTTCACGCTGGTGTACAGCCCGCTGGTGGATCGGAAGACGTTTCCGGACCGGGTGGACGTGACGCTGGTGGAAGGCGCGGTGGCGAGCGAAGACGACCTGAAGAAGATTCGCAAAATTCGCGAGCACGCGCGGGTGCTGGTTTCGCTCGGTGACTGCGCGCTGACAGGCAATGTGTCGGCGATGCGGAATATGTGCGGAGTACAGCCGGTGATGCTGCGGGTCTACGAGCAAAATGTCCTGCAGCCGCAGGTGCCGACGGTCGGTGTGCCGGCGCTGCTCGATCGCGTGCGTCCGGTGCACGAGGTTGTGCCGGTGGACGTTTTTGTTCCGGGATGCCCGCCGTCGGCGGACACGATTTACCAGGTGCTGTCGGAGTTGCTGGCCGGCAAGGTACCGACGCTGGAAGGCGTCGCTCACTTCGGCTGAGCGGAACCCGGAATGCAGGGCGGACAGCAGGATCAGGAAAGCAGGAGATATGCCTCGGACCATTGTTATCGACCCGGTCACGCGTCTGGAAGGGCACGGCAAGATCACGCTGCAGCTGGACGAAGCGGGTGTGGTACAGGACGCGACGTTTCATGTGACGCAACTGCGCGGGTTTGAGAAGTTTTGCGAGGGGCGGCCGTTTTACGAGATGCCGAACATCACGGCGCGCATCTGCGGCATCTGCCCAGTCAGCCACCTGGTGGCGTCGTCGAAGGCCTGCGACGCGATCCTCGCGGTGAAGATTCCGCCAGTGGCCAGGAATCTGCGGCAGATCATGAATCTCGCGCAGCTGATTCAGTCGCACGCGCTGAGCTTCTTCTATTTGTCGTCGCCGGATTTGCTGCTGGGTATGGACGCGCCGCCGGAAGAGCGCAGCATTCTGCATATTGCACACTCGCATCCGTCGATTGGGGCGGACGGGATTGGGCTGCGGCAGTTTGGGCAGCGGATCATCGAGATGCTGGCAGGGAAGCGGATTCATCCTGGCTGGACAGTGCCGGGCGGCGTGAACGAGCCGCTGAGCGCGGAGAAGCGCGACCAGATTCTGGGCTTGATTCCCGCGGCGAAGGATGCGATCCAGAGGACGCTGGGGTGGTTCAAGGGCGCGACGGAGAAATTTTCTGCGGAGATTGAGGTCTTCGCGAATTTCCCCACGCTGTTCATGGGCCTGGTGAACGAGCACGGCCTGGCGGAGTACTACGATGGCGCGCTGCGGGTCATCGATTCCGAAGGGAACATCATTGCGGGCGAGCTGAATCCAGCACACTATGCGGAATTTATCGGCGAGGCGGTCGAGCCTTACACCTACATGAAGTTTCCGTACTACAAGCCGCTGGGGTATCCGGGCGGGACCTATCGGGTGGGGCCGCTGGCGCGGCTGAACCTTGCGGATCGGTGCGACACACCGCTGGCGGACGTGCAATGGCGGGAGTTTCGCGCGATGTCGTCGAAGCCGGTGCTGAGCTCGTTCCACTACCACTACGCGCGGCTGATCGAGATGCTGCATGCGACGGAGAAGATCGAGTCGCTTCTGGCGGATCAGGCGATTCTGGACAAGCATGTGCGGGCGACGGCTTCGGTGAACAATCTCGAAGGCGTGGGTGTGGCGGAAGCGCCGCGCGGGACGCTGATCCACCACTATAAGGTGGACGAAAACGGGCTGATCGTGTGGGCGAACTTGGTGATCGCGACGGGGCACAACAATGCGGCAATGAACCGCGGCATTCTGCAGACCGCGCGGCACTACGTGCAGGGTGAGCAGATCGCGGAGGGTATGCTGAATCGCGTGGAGGCGGTGGTGCGGACGTTCGATCCGTGCCTGAGCTGCTCGACGCACGCGATGGGGCGGATGCCGCTGGCGGTTGAGCTGCGGGCGCCGGATGGTTCGCTGGTGCGTGAAATTCGGCGAGACTGAGGATTCGCCATGGAGGCCGCGCAACCCAATACGGCGTTCCATCCCGCGCTGGCTCCCCATCAGGCCGGGCGTGCTGGTGGCCCTGCGTTGCTGCTGGCCTGCGGCAATTCCCTGCGCCGAGATGATGGCGTTGGTCTGAAGATTGCCGAGGCTGCCGAACATCTCTTTCCCGCGTCGCGGCTGCGGATTGTTTCTGCTCAGCAATTCACACCGGAAATGGCGGCGGAGCTGGCGGAGACCGAGATGGTGATTTTTGTGGACGCCAGCGCAGTGGATGAGCCTGGGGCGATTCGGGTGGTGTCCGTTGCGGCTCGGGAAGAGGCGGCCGAAACGCATCGTTTGGGCCCGCCGGCGCTGTTGGCGATGGCGCAGACGCTGTGTGGGCATGCTCCGGCGCGGGCTTTTGTGCTGACGATTGGCGCTGGATGCTTCGGATATGGCGAGGATATTTCGGGGCCGCTGCGCCGGGCGGTTCCGCGGGCGCTGCGGCTGCTGACCAACCTTGTTTCGGCGTTTTCTCCCCAGGCCTGACCTGCTTTCCTGCCGAAAATTCCTTCGCGGATTTGTTCGTGAGTGGGAGTGACGGCGCGCACTGACACAACATCTCTGTGCGACTATGGTGCAGCCGTTGCGGAAAGCGGGACCTCCGATGAAGGCAATCGTCTATCGCGACTTTGGTTCCCCCGATGTTCTCCGGCGCGAGGAGATTGAAAAGCCCGTGCCTCGGGAGAATGAAGTGCTGATCAGGGTGCGAGCCGCCGGTCTTAATCCGCTGGACTGGAAACTGATGAAGGGCCGGCCGTGGGTGCTTCGCCTGGTGATGGGCCTGCACAAAGCCAAGCGCCCCGGCGTGGACGTTGCTGGCGAGGTGGAGGCGGTGGGCGCGAAGGTCTCGGAGTTCAAGCCGGGCGATGCGGTCTTCGGCGGATGCCGCGGGGCGCTTGCGGATTATGTTTGCGTTCCAGTATCGGCGCTGGCTATCAAGCCGGCAAACGTGAGCTTCGAGGCTGCGGCTGCTGTTCCGATAGCCGGGTGGACGGCGCTCCAGGGGTTGCGCGACAAAGGCCACGTGGCGGCAGGGCAGCGGGTGCTGATCAACGGCGCGGCCGGGGGCGTGGGGACCTTCGCCGTGCAAATCGCAAAACATTTTGGCGCGGAAGTGACCGGGGTGTGCAGCACGAAGAACATCGAGCTGGTGCGCTCCATCGGAGCGGATCAGGTCATCGACTACACGCAGCAGAAACTTACCGAGGCCAATCAGCAGTACGACGTGATTCTTGAGTGTGTTGGGAATTTGTCCCCGAAGCAGGTCCGGCAGATCCTGAAACCGCGGGGCAGGTGTGTGATGGTGGGCGCGAGCCCGGATGCGGGGTTGATGACGATTCTGGCGGGGATGGTAAAGCTGTTTGTGTCAGGGCCCTTCATGAAACAGGAAATTCTCGTGTTCATGGCGAAGCGAAGCCTGGGGGATCTGAAGTTGCTGGCGGAGCTGACGCAAACGGGGAAAGTGAAGCCGGTGATCGACCGCTGCTGGGCACTGGGCGAAACGCCGGAGGCGATGCGGCATCTCGAAGAGGGACACGCGCGGGGCAAGGTCGTGATCGCTGTCGACGCCTAGCTTGGGAACGGATCAGTCAGCCTGCAGGAGAGCCTGGGGTTGTACCGGCGGCGGTGTTCCGCCCTGCGGGACGGAGTATTGCGGTGGCGGCTGTCCGGGTGCCTGGGGTTGACCGTCGGGGGGCGGCGCGGATCCGTGCGGCGGGGTGTAGTGCGGACGGCTCTGCAGCTTGAAGTCGTCGCGGATCACGTAGAAATTCTGCTCGGGCAGATCGGCTTCGAGAAGCGCGCCTTCGCTGGTGTAGTAGATTTCGACGGTGATGCCGTTCTGATCGCTGACGACGATGCTGGCATGGTGCACGTCGATGGGCTGCCCGTGAAAGGCGCTGTGTACGTCCGGCTGCGCGGTATATTGCGCGGGGACGAGCAGGCCATTTTGCTTGGGAATGACGATCCAGGTGGTTGCCGGATGCTCGATGGCGAAATGGATCATGGCGGTGTAGGCCGCGGGGTCGAGATCTGGCAGCAGGACCGTGTGCTGATGGCGATCGACGGTGTTGGTGGTGGTTTTTCCTGAGGCGTCAATGTTGATCTGCAACTGGCGGCCGGTGGGGTCGGAGCCCATGGTGAAGGTGACCTGCGCGCCGTTCACTGTGCCGGTGAGCCTGTCGTGGACGATATTGAGAGCGCCATCGAGGCGGTTTTCGTTGGAGAAGGTGTAGGTGAACTTCGGCATCTTCAGATCGCCGTGCGAGGTGATCTGATAGCTGCCGGGAGCGGCCGCAACCGAGCAGTCCGCGGACCCGACGGTCTTGCCGTCATTGGCTTCGACGATGGTGAAATGAGAGTCGCCGGCGGGGACTGCCGGGACCTGCGCGAAGACGGCTCCGGCGAAGACGAGGGGAACCAGGACAGAAAGCAGGGAAAAACGCATGGTTTCGAGAGACCTTCCTCTGCCCATTAGACACAATTTTTAGACAAAAGCTGCGGCACCGGAAAGAAGCGGCTAGCAGCCAGGGACGAAACGGACAGGGTTTTATCCGGGCCACTGGCCGCCTTATCACTGGCCGATTTTTCCCGTATTTACTTCTTTGCCTGCTCGAAGCGCTTGTTGATCTCGGCCCAGTTGACGACGTTCCACCACGCGGCGAGATATTCGGGGCGACGGTTCTGGTATTTGAGGTAATAGGCGTGCTCCCAGATATCGTTGCCGAGGATGGGGAAATGTCCCTGGGAGAGCGGGCTGTCCTGGTTAGGCGTTGTAACGATTTTCAGCTTGCCCTCCCAGACGAGCCAGCCCCAGCCGGAACCGAACTGCTTCGCGGTGGTTTCGTTGAACTGCTTTTTGAAATCTTCGAAGCTGCCGAAGTCCTTTTTGATTTGCTCTTCGATCGCACCTGTGGGCTCGCCGCCGCCACCCGGCTTCATGATGGCCCAGAACATGCTGTGGTTCAGGTGGCCGCCGCCGTTATTTCGGACCACGGTGCGGACATCTTCGGGCACGCTGTTCAGGTTGCGGAGGAGGTCTTCGGCAGAATGTTTGCCGAGGTCGGGATGCTTTTCGATGGCTCCGTTGAGATTGGTGACATAGGTCTGATGATGTTTGTCGTGGTGCAGGTGCATGGTCTCGGTGTCGATGGTGGGTTCCAGTGCCGAGTAGTCATAGGGAAGAGGTGGAAGTTCGAATGCCAAGTCATTCCTCCTTGCGCGGTTTGAATTTGGTGGCGATGAGGGGTCGCGCGGGTAATGCTCGAGGAGCGAGCTCAGGCCCGCGCCGTTTGCGCCCTCCGATCATACTGGATGCGGGAGAGTGGGCGCAGGGTGCAAGTTCGCGCGCCGCGATTTGCTTTACCCGCAGGTGGGATTGTTCTTTTACTCTCCGCGTCCTTTAAATTGTCAGAAGGATCGTTGCCCGATCCGATGGCATCTTCAGGATGGGGCGTGCGCGTCTATCTCCCGAAGAGCCGCAACCCTCGAAAGTCAAGACCGACCTTAATTTTGGCTCCATCCTCCATAACGCGCAGAGAGATGTTGAAGCGGGCAGGCGCTGCGGGCGCGCTGGCGCTGGGGTCGTCGGTCTTTGCGCAGAATCAGTCGCAGGCGCCGAAGGTAAAGCCGGGGCAGGAACCGAAGCCGGAATCGCAGGCCGCGCAGCAATATCCGCACCCGCCCGGCGTATTCATTAATCGGCCTCTGACCCAGATCACGACCGCTGCAGAGACGCTGCTGGACGATCTGGAGGGCCGGGGGGCGGATTTTTTCTATAACGAGGCCAGTCCGCGGACCGGCATGGTGCGGGATCGCGCGCCGGTTGCGGGGCTTTCGGTCAGCCGGGTTTCGAGTATTGCGGCGACGGGGTTTGGTCTCACCGCGCTTTGCATTGCGCACAAGCGCAATTATCTGCGTGCGTTCGACTGCGAGCAGCGGGTGGAGAAGACGCTGGCATTTTTGCTGGAAGACTGCCCGCACGAGCACGGGTTTCTCTATCACTTTATCGACATGGAGAGCGGGCAGAGGATGTTCGGCAGCGAGCTGTCGTCGATCGACACGGCGCTATTGCTGTGCGGCGTGCTGACCTGCCGCCAGTATTTCGCCGGCAATGCGCGCATCGAAGGCCTGGCGACGACGTTCTATCGCCGCGTCGACTGGGACTGGATGCTGAATGGCGGAGAAACGCTCTCGATGGGCTGGCTGCCGGACCAGGGGTTTCTGAAGCATCGCTGGGATATTTACTCCGAGCTGCTGACCATGTATCTGTTGGCTATCGGTTCGCCGACGCACTCGATCACGGCCGCGAACTGGAACAATCTGCAGCGGCCGGTAGTGCAGTTCGGGGGGCTGGACTACATCAGCGGCGTGGCCCCGCTCTTCATTCACCAGTACGCGCACGCCTGGTGCGATTTCCGCAACGTCGCCGACCTGCACGCGAACTACTTCACGAATTCGATGGCGGCGACGCGGGCGCACCAGCTATGGTGCCTGACGGAGAGCCGGCGGTTTCCATGGTTCGATCAGAATTTGTGGGGCATCTCCGCTTCGGATTCGCGTGACGGCTACCGGGTGTGGGGAGGGCCTCCGGCGATGGGACCGCTGGACGGCACGCTGGTGCCCTGTGCTGCTGGCGGGTCGCTGGTCTTTCTTCCCGCGGAATGCACGCACGTGCTGCTGAGCATGAAGGAGCAGTTTAACGACAAGGCGTATACGCGGTATGGGTTTGTGGATGCGCTGCAGCCCAAGGCCAACTGGTTTGCGCCGGATATTCTGGGCATCGATCAGGGCATCACGATGCTGATGGCGGAGAATCTGCGCACCGGTTTTGTGTGGGAACAGTTTATGAAGAACCGCGAAATCGGGCACGCCATGACGGAAGTACAGTTCCATCCCGACCCGGATTCGGCTTCGCAGTTGTTATAGCGGGCTTGCTCGACATGGCTATAATGGCCATATGGAGTTCTGGCCATGCGCAGCGTTAACATCGCGGAACTGAAGAACCGGCTGAGCACCTATATTGGCTACGCGAAGAACGGCGAGGAGGTCGTGATTCGGGACCGGAAGGTTCCTGTGGCGCGGCTGGTGCGGTTCGTGCCGGGGAATGCGAGCGAGGAAGAAGAGCAACTGATCGCCGAGGGCAAGCTGCGGCCGGCCCAGGTGGAGATGACGCCGGAGTGGATTGAGGAGTTTCTGAAAATGCCGAGGCCAACGGCGCGCGGCAAGAGCGTCACTCAGGCGCTTCTGGAGGAGAGGGAAGAGGGGTGGTAGCGCAGCGGTCGGCGTTCTGGGACTCGAGCGCGCTGGTTCCCCTGTTCCTGAATGAGCCGGCTTCGCGGATGGCCAACCGGTACCTGCGCCGCTACACGCCAGTTGTTTGGTGGGCTTCTCCTGTCGAGATAACCAGCGCCATCGAGCGTTCGCTGCGCAGCGCATCGATCGATGCAGGAGAAGCGCGGCAGGCTGTGACGTCGCTGAATCGGCTGAGGACGGGGTGGCAAGAGGTTAGCCCGGATGATGCAGTGAGGGATTTCGCTTGCCGTGCGGTAGAAAAATATCCATTGCGGGCGGCGGATGCGCTGCAACTGGCTGCGGCGATGGTATGGTGCCAGCAACGGCCGGCGGGAAGATTCTTCCTTTGTGGCGACAAGCGATTGAATGAGGCTGCGAAGAGGGCAGGCTTCGCGGTCGTCGAAATATAGCGGCCTGCGACCTTTCTCATTCATCTGTTGATAACGCACGGGCTCCCATTTTCGTAGAGAATGGCTGACGCATGACAGATTTGTCTTCGCGGTACCGATGGCTGGAGGAGCAGGGTCCGGCATTCGGCGCGCCGGGCCTGGAGCCGCGGTGGACTTCCAGCGCCAAAGACGCCGTGGCCACGGCCTACGCGGCCTCCAGCAGGATTTGGTTCACGGTGTCGCACGGCATCCACAATGAGATGTATTACCCGACGATCGACCGTCCGCAGATTCGCGACATGGAGTTTCTGATCACCGATGGCGAGACTTTTTTCCACGAAGAGCGTCGGGATCTGATCCACGAGTTCGAATACATCGATTCGGACGCGCTGGCTGTCCGGATTCGCAATCGCGATCGCGAGGGGCGCTACTGTTTGATTCGCGAGATGATCAGCGATCCGCATTATCCCGTGGCGCTGGTGCATGTGCGACTGGAAGGCGATGAGCAGCTTCTTTCACGACTGCATGTCTATGCGCTGCTGGCGCCGCATCTGGAAGTCGGGGGGAAGGGTAACTCGGCGCGTCTGGCGGATGTGGCTGGCAAGCGCGTGTTGATTGCGTGGAAAGACGAAATATCTCTGACCATGGCTTGCAGCGGCGGGTTCTCGCGAGCCAGCTGCGGTTACGTTGGCGCGAGCGACGGCTGGCAGGACCTGAAGCAGAATTTCAAGATGGACTGGGAATTTGGTTCGGCGCTGGACGGCAACATCGCGTTGATGGGTGAGGTTGCTGCCGGGCAGTTGCGGGACTTCACGGTGGCGATCGGTTTTGGCGAGGGACATCACGCGGCGCTTTCGGCCACGCTGGGGTCGCTGATGGAGCCGTTCGAGCATCATCTGTCGCGGTTCATCGAGCAATGGCACCGCGCCGCAACACCTCGGCAGCTGGCGCGCAATTCCGGCGACAATGGGCGGCTGCTGCAGATCAGCCACAACGTGGTGCTGGCGCATGAGGACAAGACGTTCGCGGGCGCGTTTATCGCATCGGCTTCGATTCCGTGGGGCTATGCCAAGGGGGATGACGATCTGGGCGGCTATCACCTGGTGTGGACGCGGGACATGGTGCAGACGGCGACGGCGCTGCTGGCGTGCGGCCGTGTGGAGACCGCTGTGCGAGCCCTGGTGTATCTGACCTGCTCGCAGAAGCCGGATGGAGGTTTCTCGCAGAATTTCTGGGTGAACGGCGACCCTTACTGGACCGGTATTCAACTGGACGAAGTGGCTTTCCCCATCATTCTGGCGTGGCGGTTGTCGAAGCTCAATGCGCTGGGGAACTATGATTGTTTTCCCTTTGTGGAGCGGGCCGCCGGATTTTTGGTTCGCTATGCTCCGGTGACGCAACAGGAGCGGTGGGAAGAAACGGCAGGGTATTCGCCGTCGACGCTGGCGGCTGTGATCGCGGGGCTGATCTGCGCGGCCGATCTGGCGCGCGATCGCGAGTCGCCGGAGCTGGCGCAATTTCTTGAAGAGCATGCGGATTGGATTGAGAGCCACCTGGAAGACTGGACAGTGACGAACAACGGCGTGCTGGATCCGGAAGTGAAACGGCACTACATGCGCATTCGTCCGCCGGAATGCGGCGATCCGTACGCGCACGAGGAGTGTGGCAGCGAGATTGTGCACCTCAATAATGTTCCTCCCGGGGAAAGGGCGGACTTTGAGGCGCGCGAGATTGTCGATGCCGGCTTTCTGGAGCTGGTCCGGTACGGGGTGCGGGGGTGGGACGATCCGCTGATCGTCGACTCGCTCAAGGTGGTCGATCGTGTGCTGAAGGTCGACACGCCGAAGGGCCCATGCTGGCTGCGCTACAACCACGACGGCTACGGGCAGCGCGAGGACGGCGGGCCGTTTCTTGGATGGGGCAAGGGTCACGCCTGGCCACTGCTTACAGGAGAACGCGCGCATTATGAGTTGGCGGCCGGACGAGATGTTTGCCCTCTGATTAAGACCATTGAGCAATTCGCCTCGATCGGCGGTATGCTGCCCGAACAGATTTGGGACCAGCCCGATCTGAACGGGTTGGTGCTCGGGGGGCCGGCCGGCTCAGCGATGCCGCTGGTGTGGGCGCATTCCGAGTATTTGAAGCTGTTGCGCTCCACACACGATGGGCAGGTGGTCGACCGCATCCCGGTTGTCGAGGAGCGCTACGTGCGACGGAATCACGCGCCCAGTCACATCGAGGTCTACAAAGTATCGCGTCGCCGGATTCGCCAGATCCCCGCGGGCAAAACCCTGCGCATCACTTCGGCTTCGCGTTTCCAGGTTGTGTGGACCAGCGACAACTGGCAGTCGAAGCAGACGCTGGACAGTACGCAGGTGGGCTACGCCGGTTCCTACGCCGATCTGCCGACCAGTCCCGAGCAAACCGGCGCGCTTTCCTTTACTCTGTTCTGGCCGGAAGAAAACCGTTCCACCCCAGCGAGTAACAGCGACTCGCCGGGGACCCCGGGTCGTTGGGAGGGCCGCAACTTCGAAGTCCTGCTGGAATCGCCGTCGTGAGACGGTTCTCGTGTTTGCGTCATCCAACCAGCAGAGACAGGAAATCAGGAGTGACCGGCGGCTGGTTTCGCGCCATCCGGACAGGAAAACCAGGCAACAAACCCAGGAGGAGAGACGAGGATCATGAACGAACTCGACCAGCTGTCGATTAACGCCCTGCGGTTTCTTGCCGTCGATGCGGTAGAAAAGGCGAACAGCGGCCACCCGGGAGCGCCTCTGGGCGATGCGCCGATTGCGTATCTGCTGTTTCACAAATACATGCGGCACAATCCGAAGCACTCGAAGTGGACGAATCGCGACCGCTTTGTGCTTTCGAACGGGCACGCGTCGGCGATGCTGTACGGAGTGCTGCACCTGACCGGCTACGACCTGTCTATCGCGGATCTGCAGCAGTTTCGCCAGTATGGATCGAAGACGCCGGGACATCCGGAGTATGGCGATACGGACGGCGTGGAAGTGACCACGGGCCCGCTGGGGCAGGGCTTTGCGATGGCCGTTGGGATGGCGATGGCGGAGAAGCATCTGGCCGCGATTTACAACCGGCCAGGCTTCGACGTTGTCGACCACTACACGTATGGGCTTTGCGGCGACGGCGATCTGATGGAGGGCGTCTCGCACGAGGCGGCATCGCTGGCCGGCACATTGGGGCTCGGCAAGCTGATCTTCCTCTATGACGACAACCTCATCTCGCTTGATGGGCCAACGGAGCTGTCGTTCACCGAGGATGTGCTGAAGCGCTTCGAGGCGTACCACTGGCACGTTCAGATTGTGGAGGACGGCAACGATCTGGAGGGGATTTCGAACGCCATCGAGGCGGCGCAGGGGGTGAAGGACAAGCCTTCGCTGATCGCGGTGCGTACCGTGATCGGGTACGGCAGCCCGAAAGCCGGGACCAACAAGGCTCATGGCGAGGCTCTGGGCGCTGAAGCGGTAAAGCAGACGAAGAGGAATCTGGGTTGGCCTGAGGACAAGACGTTCTACGTTCCCGAAGATGCGGCGAAGAACTGGCTGCAGGCGGTGGATCGTGGCGCAAAAGAGGAGTCCGACTGGAACGCGCTGTTCGCGAACTACAAGAAGTCGTTTCCCGAGTTGGCAGCGGAGTTCGAGCGCGTGCAGGAAGGCCGCCTGAAGGACGGGTGGGGGCAGAGCCTGCCACAGTTCCCGGCGGACAGCAAACCCGTCGCGACGCGGACGGCGGGCAACACGGTGATGAACGCCGTGGTCAAATATGTTCCTGAGTTGCTGGGCGGTGCGGCGGACCTTTCCACTTCGACAAAGACGGTGATCAAGGACAGCGGGAATTTTCATCTCGATCCCGCTGGAGACAACATCTTCTTTGGCGTGCGCGAATTTGGCATGTGTGCCGCAGTGAACGGAATGGCGGCGCATGGCGGGATCATTCCTTACGGTTCGACGTTTTTCTGCTTCAGCGACTATGCGAAGCCCGCGCTGCGGCTGGCTGCGCTCATGCAGATCCACTCGATCTTTGTCTTCACGCACGATTCGATTGGGCTCGGTGAGGATGGGCCGACTCATCAGCCGGTGGAGCAGCTGACGATGCTGCGCGCGGTTCCGCATCTGACGGATTTTCGTCCGGCTGACGCCAATGAGACTTCTGCCGTGTGGGGTTTGGCGCTCGAACGCAAGGGCCCGTCGTTCATGGCGCTCTCACGCCAGGATCTTCCGCTCCTCGATCCCGTGCGGCAGCGTGTTTTTGAAGGCGTTCGCAGGGGCGCTTACATTGTGGAGCAGGGCAGCGACTCGCCGGATCTGCTGATCGTTGGTACCGGTTCTGAACTGTGGACTGCGATTCGCGCTGCTGAGCAGCTCAAGAAGGAGGGCATTGTCACGCGGGTGGTTTCGATGCCCAGCACGCATATCTTCGACGAGCAGTCCGACAGCTATAAGGCTTCGATCTTCCCCGATCACCTGCCCAAGCTGGCCATCGAAGCGGGATCGACGCTGGGATGGTGGAAATACGTTGGTCGCGATGGGGACGTGATTGGGCTGGACCGTTTTGGCGCTTCGGCTCCAGGCGCGACGGCTCTGGAGAAGCTGGGCTTTGGCACAGACAATGTTGTCGCCCGCGCAAAGGCGCTGGTGGAACGCGCGCGCAAGGCCGAGCCGGCGCTGGCGGGGAAATAACCATGAAGCTGGCGATTGCGGCAGATCACGCTGGTTATCTTCTCAAAGAAGAGGTTCGGGGTTATCTCGAACGGCTGGGTCACGAGGTGATCGATCTGGGCGCGTTCAATACGGAGCCTTCGGATTATCCTGATTTCGCCGAGGCAGTGGGGCGCGCGCTGCAGGCGGGCCGCGCGGAGCGGGGCATTCTGATCTGCGGCAGCGGTGTAGGTGTATGCGTTGCCGCCAACAAGATGTTCGGTATCCGCGCCTGCATGTGCCACGATCACTATTCCGCGCATCAGGGCGTGGAACATGACAACATGAACGTTCTGGTGCTGGGGGCTCGCATCATCGGCCAGGAGTTGGCATTCGATCTGGTTGCCGCGTTCCTCGATGCCCGCTTTCAGTCCCAGGAGGAACGTTTTGTGCGCCGGCTCAACAAAGTGAAAGCCATCGAAGCTCGTAACATGCGGGAAACAGCTAATCCGTAGAATCGACCGGGAAGGGCCCCAGGCTTCATAACTTCCGCGCGAATTCAATCTGGAGTGGCATGGACGGCATCAGCACTATTCTGTGGGATGTGGGCGGCGTGCTGCTCAGCAATGGCTGGGACCGCCAGCAGCGCGAGGCTGTGCTCACCCGCTTCGGACTGGACCATGCCGACTTTGAGCATCGCCACGCCGAGATCGACCAGGCCTGGGAGAGAGACGAGATTGGTGTGGATGAGTATCTGCGTCAGACGGTATTTTTTGAGCCGCGCAGCTTTACTCAGGCGGAATTTCTCGAAGCGATGCGCGCGCAGTCGAGGGTGCTCGACGACAGCGGCATAGGAATCCTTCGCCAGCTTGCCGCATCCGAAGAGTATGTGCTTGCCACGGTGAACAATGAATCCCGCGCAATGAACGAATTCCGGCTGACAAAATTCAATCTTCTCGATTCCTTCGACGCTTTCTTCAGTTCCTGCTATCTCGGTTTGCGCAAGCCCGACCGCAGGATTTATCAGGCCGCGCTCGACGTACTGCAGCGCGATCCCGAGCGGGCCGCTTTCATCGACGATCGCCCGGAGAATGTCGCAGCGGCTGTTACATTAGGCATTCACGGCATACGCTATGAGGGCTCGGCAAAACTGGCCAGCGACCTCGAACAGTTGGGGGTTGTGTTAACAGAGGATCGATTTCAGGGACTTAGAGTGCGAGAAGCTTAACGGATCTGCGGAACACTGCAGAGGACCGGACCGTTCAGGATCGGGCCACCGAAGATCAGGACTCAACCGCAGGAGGAATGACGATGGAACTCGGAATCATTGGGCTGGGCAAAATGGGCGGCAATATGGCTGAGCGGCTGCGCCTCGGTGGCCACAAGGTGGTCGGTTTCGATTTCAGCGCCGACGCGGTGAAGAAGCTGACGGAGTCGGGATCGACGGGCGTTTCTTCACTGGAAGACCTGGTCAAGAACCTCACGGCACCACGCGCGATTTGGATCATGGTTCCCCAGGGCAAACCGGTGGACGATACGATCGCGAAGCTGAAGCCGCTGATGCAGAAGGGCGACACCTTTATCGACGGTGGGAACTCGAATTATCAGGAGAGCCAGCGCCGGTACGGCGAGTTGAAGCCGGAGGGATTCAACTTCGTCGATGTCGGCACGTCGGGCGGCGTGTGGGGCCTGAAAGAGGGCTACAGCATGATGGTGGGCGGCGACGACGATGTCGTCGAGCGGCTGTTCCCGATCTTCGAAACGCTGGCGCCTGCCAAAGACAAGGGCTGGGGGCATGTGGGTCCCGCCGGTGCCGGCCACTTCGTCAAGATGGTTCACAACGGCATCGAGTACGGCATGATGCAGGCCTACGCGGAAGGTTTCGCGATCATGGAGAAGAAGAAGGAAATGGATCTGGACCTGCCGCAGATCGCGCAGATCTGGCGCTACGGCAGCGTGGTTCGCTCGTGGCTGCTCGATCTGACCGCCGATGCGCTGTGCAGAAATCCTGAGCTGAAAGGTCTTGAGCCGTACGTCGAAGATTCGGGGGAGGGCCGCTGGACGGTCTTCGAGGCGATCAACCTGAACGTTGCCGCGCCGGTCATCACGGAATCGCTTTTGCGGAGAATTCGCAGCCGCGAGGAATACAACTTTACCGATCGCATGCTCGCCATTATGCGCAACGAATTCGGCGGCCACGCGGTGAAGACGGAGAAGGAAGAGGCGGCGTAGAGGGCTCGGCCACTCGTCGCCGCAAGGGGCATGGCTGAAAGGGGCATCGATGGCAACGACTGAAGTCAGGATTTCTCCAGAGGACGTGAAGCAAGCGGCGTCCCAGGTGCAGGAGCGCATTCCCGAGCCCAGCGTCGTGGTCATTTTCGGAGCATCGGGCGATCTGACGAAGCGCAAGCTGCTGCCCGCGCTTTTTCATCTGGAGCAGGCGGGCCTGCTGCCTGGGCACTTCCGCATCATTGGTGTGGCGCGCCGCGACCTGGGCCAGAGTTTCGCCGACGATATGCGGCAGGGGATTGTTGAGTTCGGTGGCGTCGACAAGAGTGCGGAGAAACTCGACGAGTTCGTCGGGAAAATCGGCTACCACGCCATGAATTTCGACGATGACCAGGGCTATGTCGCGCTGAAACAGCTGCTCGCACAGTACGATCGGGACTACGGCACGCGCGGCAATCGGCTGTTCTATCTCGCGACGGCTCCGGAATATTTTGCGGACATCGTGCATCGGCTCGGCGAGCAGGGAATGGCGAAGCCGGAGGTGGGCACGGCGCGGATCATCATCGAGAAGCCTTTCGGCCACGATCTGGAAAGCGCGAAGGAGCTGAACGACGACGTCGACACCGTCTTCACCGAAAACCAGATCTTCCGCATCGATCACTACCTGGGCAAGGAAACCGTCCAGAACGTCCTCGTGTTTCGATTTGCGAACGGCATCTTCGAGCCCATCTGGAATCGCAACTTCGTGGACCACGTGCAGATCACGGCGGCGGAGAGCATCGGCATCGAAGGCCGCGGCCCGTTCTACGAGAAGGCCGGCGCCCTGCGCGACGTAGTGCAGAACCACATGATGGAGCTGCTCTCCTTCGTCGCCATGGAGCCGCCCGCGAGTTTTGCCTCTGAGGCGGTGCGTGGCGAAAAAATCAAGCTGTGGAGTTCCATCAAGCCGATCAACATTTTCGATTGCGTGCGCGGGCAATATGGGCCAGGCATTATCGATGACCAGATGGTGAAGGGCTATCGCGAAGAAGATCGCGTCGACCCTAAATCGCAGACCGAGACGTACGCGGCGATCCGTCTTGAGATCGATAACTGGCGCTGGGCCGGAGTTCCCTTCTATCTGCGCGCCGGCAAGCGGCTCGCCGACCGGGCCACGGAGATCACGGTTCAATTCAAGCAACCGCCGATGTTACTTTTTGGCGCGAACATGCATGGTCCATGCGCCGACATTCAGCCCAACATGATCACGATGAGGATTCAGCCGGACGAAGGCATTTCGCTGCGCTTTGGCGCCAAGGTGCCGGGGCCGCAGATGGCGGTTTGCCCGGTGATCATGGACTTCAGCTATGCTCAGGCTTTTGGCGCATCTTCCGCCAACGGATATGAGCGGTTGCTGCTGGACGCAATGCTGGGCGACGCCACGTTGTTTGCCCATCGCGATGGGGTAGAGACCACGTGGGCCCTCTACACACCGGTGATCGACGCCTGGGCGAAGAAGTATCCGCAGACGTTTCCGAATTATGCGGCGGGCACTTGGGGTCCGGAATGCGGCGAGGAGCTGATCGGGCGCGACGGCCACGTGTGGTACGGTATGCATCCGCCGACCAGGCCATAGCACGCCGCTTTCGTGCTTGCTTCATTGGCGATAGAATGCCCCTTTGCGTTGCGCACGCTGTCTGCTAAAGCCAGGACCATTCGCGCGTCAGGAACCATGGCAAAGAAGCTCCACGTCGAGTATCGCGTCTTCGGGCAGCAGGACGCGTTGTCGCGCGCGACGGCGGAACAGTTCGTGCGGGGGATTCAGTCCGCGGTTGCGGCGCGCGGCATCGCGCGCATCGCCATCTCCGGTGGAGGCAGTCCGAAGCCGGTGTTCGCGCTGCTGGCGGATCCGAAGGAGCCCTATCGCACGGCGATTCCCTGGGATCGCGTCTGGATCTTTTGGGTCGACGAACGCTGCGTGGCGCCGGATCATCCGGACAGCAACTACGGGATGACGCGCGAGCTGCTGCTCAGCAAAGTGCCGGTGCCGGAGGATCACGCGATCCGCATCGAGGGCGAACTCGATCCGGAAGAGGCGGCCGCGCGTTACGAGTCGGCGATTCGCGGGCATTATCGGCTTGAGGGCGCGGAGGGCCCCATCTTCGATGTGCTCCAGCTCGGCATGGGCGACGACGGCCATACCGCATCGCTGTTTCCGCACACGGCGGCGCTGCATGAGATGATCCGCCTCGCGGTTGCAAATCACGTTCCGCAGCAAAAGCAAAGCTGGCGGGTTACGCTCACGTGGCCCGTCATCAATGCAGCGCGCGATGTCTTCTTCCTGATCGATGGACCTGCGAAGGCCGACCCACTGGGGCGCGTGCTGCAGGGGCCTTACGATCCGGAGACGCTGCCATCGCAACTCATCCAGCCCCAGAATGGCCGGCTGTTATTCTTGCTGGACTCGGCGGCAGCGGCGCAGCTGCCCGCGCCCGGCGCCGACGGCATAGGAACGCTGGAGATCGAACGATGATTCTCGCCGGGGACGTGGGTGGCACCAAGGTTCACCTCGCGCTGTATGGATTCGAGCACGGACAGCTGGTTCACGTCCGCGATGAGCGCTTTCCGGCGCACGAATTCAGCGGGCTGCTGGAAATTGTTCAGCGCTTCCTGAAGGAGAGCGGCAACCCGGAGATCACGGCAGCGTGTTTCGGGGTGCCGGGCCCGGTGCGTGGCGGCCGCCTGCGTCTCACCAATTTGCCCTGGGTGCTCGATACACATGAGCTCTCGGCGGCGCTCAACATTTCGCATCTGTTCCTGATCAACGATCTCGAGGCAAATGGCTACGGGATCCCGGAGCTTTCGCCGGACCAGATTCTGACGCTCAATCAGGGTGATTCTTCCGTGGTGGGCAATCGTGCGCTGGTCTCGGCCGGGACAGGACTCGGCGAAGGCGTGCTGGTGTGGAACGGCAAGACGCACGTGCCGATGGCATCCGAGGGCGGCCATTGCGACTTCGCCGCGCGCAACCCGCTCGAGATCGAGCTGCTCAACTGGCTCATGCAGAAATTCAACGGACGAGTGAGCTTCGAGCGCGTTGTCTCCGGTCCTGGACTGACCAACATCTACACTTTTCTTCGGGACCAGAAGCACATGGGGGAGCCGGAGTGGCTGCACCAGCGCATGGAATCCGAGGATCCCAACGCGGTGATCGGCGAAGTGGGCGAGGCGGGGACGAGCGAGTTGTGCGCGAAGGCGCTGGATATGTTCGCCGCGTCCTATGGCGCTGAGGCCGGGAATATGGTGCTGAAGGTGCTCGCAACCGGTGGCATGTATCTGGGCGGCGGCATCGCGCCAAAGATGTTGAAGACGATGCAGGGCGGCGCGTTTATGCAGGCCTTCACCGACAAAGGGCGGTTGAGCGATCTGCTGATTCACACTCCTGTGCACATTATTCTGGAGAGCCGTGCGGCTTTGATGGGCGCTGCCGCGTACGCTGAGGCGCGTGCGGCGGAGATCAGCGGCAAGTCGGTACGCGCCGCATCGCGCTAGAAGGTTCTGCGGGCTGTTGTGGGTTTCGCGGATCTCCTGTACTGCGGTCCGCGACGTTGTCGTCGAAATTGATTTCTAATAGTCCTCATCGTGAGGTTCTCGCAAGTCATGCAGATGAAGCGAATCACCATCGTCGTTCTCGTCGCCTGTGCAGCGCTGCTGCTTCCGCGCTTCGCGTTGGCGCACGCTCACCTTCTTTCCAGCACGCCCACGACGAACGCGACGGTGCACGGTCCCGATATCGCCATTGAACTGCGATTTAATTCCCGCGTCGACGGGCACCACTCCTCTTTGACCCTGGTGATGGGCGATGGCCGCGCACAGCCTCTGTCGATCGGCAACCAGAGCGCCGAGAACAATCTCAACGCGCACGTTACGCTGAAGCCGGGTAGCTACACTCTGCGCTGGCAGGCGCTGGCCCCGGACGGCCACATCACGCGCGGCGAAATCCCTTTCACTGTGCGCTAGTGCAACCTTGATCTGGTTCGTTCGCGATTTCGATCTGCTCTCGCTCGTGTTGCGGGCTGTCTCGTTCGCGTTGGAGGCGCTTGCTTTCGGGGGAGTCTGCTTCCTGCTGTTCTGCGCGAGGCCGGCGCACCTGCCCCCTGATTCGCAGAACCGTCTGGGCCGCATCGCCTCTGGATTTGCGCTGGGACTCGCGGTCACGCAGATCGCCGTCATCGCGACGACGTCGGCGGTGCTGATGGGCAGCGCGTCGGGTATGGGGACGCGCGATGTTTCGTCCGCAGCGTTCTTTGTTTCCGGATGCGTTTTTGCCGCCGCCGCTTTGGTGTTGTGGCTGCTGCTTCGTTTCAGCTCGAGGCTTGTCCCGGCTGCGTACTCCGGATTGGTCGCGCTTGCTGCGTCGGTTTCGCTCAGCCATGCTGCTTCGCGCATGGATCATCGCCCGCTGTTGCTGATTCTTACGGCGGCGCATCACCTGGGGATGGCGGCGTGGCTGGGGGCGCTCGCGTTTCTGTTGATCGCGCTGCGTCTCAGCCAGGGCCCGTCGGTTTCGAAGATAATGGCTGGGCGCTTTTCTGCGATGGCCTTGATTAGTGTCGCGGTCTTGGTCTTTGCCGGTGCTGGTCTTTCGTGGTTTTATGCAGGCTCGTGGCGGGGGATGTACGGGACCTCGTACGGGCTGTTGCTCTCGGCGAAGATTGTGCTGACGGCGCTGATTTTGGTTCTCGGCGGGGGGAACTTCCTGCTGTTGCGGCAGGTGAACACCGATTCGGCGCCGCTGCTTTCCCGCCTGCGACGGTTCAGCGAAGCGGAAATCGGAATTGGCTTCACGGTGATTCTTGCAGCGGCATCATTGACTGCGCAGTCGCCTTCGGTCGATGAGACTCCGCAGGACACGCTGACCGGACATCAGGTGGTCGAGCGGATGGAATGGCGCTGGCCCGGTTTCCACACGCCTGCTGTTTCGCAGCTTGCGCCGCCTACCCCACTCAGCGTCGCGGTGCGCGAGGCGACCTACACCGGAGGCAGCGCGAGCGACGCCAACGACCGCGCGTGGTCGGAATATAACCATCACTGGGCTGGCCTCATTGTCCTGGCCGCTGGGGGACTGGCGCTGATCTCGCGTTTGCCTCGTCAGCGATGGTCGCGATATTGGCCTCTGTTTTTCCTGGGGTTGTCCGTCTTTCTTCTGCTGCGTGCCGATCCTGAATGCTGGCCTCTGGGGCCGCGGCCCTTCTGGGGCAGCTTCACCGCGCCCGACGTGTTGGAGCATCGACTGTATGCTGCATTGATTGCGATTTTCGCTGTTTTCGAATGCGGCGTGCAGACTGGACGACTGCGCTGGACGCGTGCTCGCTGCGTTTTCCCACTGCTTTGCGCGGCGGGCGGCGCGCTGTTGCTGACGCACACGCACGCGCTGGGCGAAGGCACCGACGAGGTCTTCGCTGAACTCAGCCACACTCCGATCGCTGTGCTGGGAGCGGCGGCCGGATGGGGACGGTGGCTGGAGCTGCGGCTGTACGATCCCGCGGTTGCGGGCCAGGACTCGAGATCCAGGCGCGTTGCGGCGTGGGTTTGGCCCGTGTGTCTGATCCTGATCGGTTTGCTGCTGCTGAATTATCGCGAGACCTAGCGCGACCGTTCGCGGCAAAACGAACCTTGTTGGGTACTGATCGCGGGTGGTTGCTTCTTCGATAATGGAAGCGTGGGTGCTTCACGCAGAGCGGACCGGGGCAAATCCAGGCTGAGCAATTCGGCGTTGCTGACGGAGTATCTTGCGTATCTGAGGGTGGAGAAGGGTCTGCGTCCGCTTTCCTGCGAGGCTTACGAGGGCGACCTGCTGCAGTTCGCTGAGTTTCTTGAGCAGGAAAATGCTGCTCTGCTTGATGCGACGCAGGCGCTGATTGCCGGGTTTTTGGAGCATCTGGCGAAGCACAGCGTCGAGTCGCGTTCGGCAGCGCGCAAGCTTTCGTGCCTGCGCGGATTCTATCGATGGCTGCTGCTGGATAAACGCATTCACCGCGATCCGACGCTGAATCTCGAATCTCCGGCGACGTGGAAAGTGTTGCCGAAGTCGTTGGCGGTTTCTGAAGTCGACGGGATGATGGAGCGCGCGGCGCTGGCGGCGGATCATCAGCAGGCCGATGCTGTTGCTCTGCGGGATCGCGCGATTCTGGAACTGCTGTATGCCGCGGGGCTGCGTGTTTCGGAGCTGACGGGGTTGAATGTCGCCGATCTGTCGCTCGATGCCGGGCGCGCGCTGGTGCGGGGCAAGGGAGACAAGGAGCGGATCGTTCCGCTGGGGCGCGCATCGATCGCGGCGCTGGAGCGGTACCTGAAGAGCGGACGGCCTGCGCTTGCCAAGAAATCGTCGAGCCGGCTTTTTTTATCGGCGCGCGGGGCGTCGCTCAGCCGGGGATGGATTTGGCATCTGGTGAAGCAAAGCGATCATGCGGCGAGTCCGCATATGCTGCGCCACAGCTGCGCAACGCACATGGTGGAGCGCGGCGCGGACCTGCGGACCGTGCAGACATTGTTAGGCCACGCTGACATTGCCACCACGCAGGTCTACACGCATCTTGCGTTGGGGCGGCTCAAGACGGTGCATCGCGAGCATCATCCTCGCGCGAAGCGAGTGGCGCCGTGACCAGCGGGGAGAAGAGGGCGCTCGTTATCCGTCAGGTTGACGAGTTTCTCGCGATGCTGGCGAACGAACGCCAGGCCAGCCCCCACACGGTCCGCGCGTATGAACGCGAGCTGCACGGGTTTGCAACGTCTGTTGTGGAGCGCTTTGGCCCGGATTGGGCGGTAGATCGAATCGAGCATCAACAGATTCGCGCTTACCTCGGCGAGTTGTACGAGCGCGGATTGTCGAAGGCTTCGGTGGCACGCGCGCTGGCGGCGATTCGGTCGTGGTTCAAGTGGCTCGCGCGCCGGGGCTTGGTGGAGCAGAGTCCGGCTGCGCTGGTGGCCACGCCAAAGCTGCCGAAGCATCTGCCGCGCGTGCCAACCATCGAGGAGATGAACCGCGTGGTGGAGAGCGCGGCGGACGATGCGGCTGCGTGGCCGGAGCGCGACCGCGTCATTTTTGAACTGCTGTATGGGTGCGGCATTCGCAACGCGGAGCTGGTCGGGATCGATCTCGGCGACATTCACTGGGCGAACGAGGCGATTCTGGTTCGTGGCAAGGGGCGCAAGGAGCGGTACGTTCCGCTGGGGGATGCTGCGGCGCAGGCTTTGCGGGTCTATCTGCCACTGCGCGAGCAGAAACTGGCGGAAGCGAGAAACGGGGCGGGGAAATCGTCACCGGCACTGTTACTCAATCTGCGGCTGCGCGGCGATGGCCGGCTCACCACTCGCAGTGTGGGACGGATCGTCAAGCACATCGCGCTCGCGCACGGGCTTCCTGCCGATGTTCATCCACATACGTTGCGCCATGCTTTTGGCACGCACATGCTGGAGGAGGGGGCCGATCTGCGCGCGATTCAGGAGTTGCTCGGGCATGAGCGGCTCTCAACGACGCAGAGGTACACACAACTGACGGTCGGGCAGGTGGCGGAGGTCTACGACCGCACGCACCCGAGAGCTAAGTAAGCCGGGAGCGAAATAACAGGAAGCAAGGCGGGGCCTGGGCAGGAGGCGAAAGTACAGGCGAAGACAAGGCGAAATGGGGAGTTATCGCCGCGATTCCTGCAGATTTTTTCATTTTCTTCTCCAATTTCGCTGGGATATTCTTGGCTTCCTATGGCTTCGACGGTCTGGAAGGGCTACATTTCGTTCGGGCTGATCTCGGTGCCGATCCGTTTGTTCGTCGCGGCGCGCGAGAGCCACATCAGCTTCAATCAAATCCACCAGGTGTGCGGCTCGCGCATCAAGCAGCAGACGTTCTGCCCGACGTGTGACCGCGTCGTCGAACGCAGCGAGCTTGTCAAAGGCTATCCCGTCGACAAGGAAAACTACGTCATCGTCTCGAACGAAGAGCTGAAGGGGCTTGAGGCGCAGTCATCGGAGACGATGGAGATCGTGCAATTCGTGAAGCTGCCGGAGGTCGATCCCCTTTACTACCAGACTTCGTACTTCAGCGTGGCCGAGGATCCGGGCCGCAAGGCGTATTCGCTGATCCACAGAGGCATGCAGGATCTGAAGCTGGGCGCGATTGCGAAGATCACGCTGCACCAGCGCGAGCAGATCGTGATGATTCGCCCGTTTGAGAAAGGCCTGGTGCTGCACACGCTTTACTACCCCGAAGAGATTCGCGCTGTCGCGGAGTACGACAACCAGCCCGACGTCGAAGTACAGAAGGCCGAGGTCGAGCTGGCAGAGCAGTTCATGAAGCAGCTGACGGGCGAATTTCATCCGGAGAATTTCAAGGATGAATACGAGGGCCGCGTGGAGCAGCTGATCGAGAGCAAGCAGGGACAGGCGCCTGCGCCGGGCAAGCAGGCGAAGAGGAAGCTGGCGCCGGTGATCGACCTGATGGAGGCACTGCGTCAGAGCATGGGGCAGGCGGCGGACACGCACATTCATGAAGTTGCGCAGACGGAGAAGAAGCCGCCGCAGCGGGCTGCGCAGAAGAAGAGAAAGACGGGTTAAGCCCGCCTGATTGCGCCCCGAGGCGCACGGCGGTCATTGGCGATCGAGAGTGGCGAGGGCCTTGTCGATGGCCACGGACACCTCGGTCGCGCGCCTCCCCCGAACGACGATCCTTTTGTTGCGCGCGTGTTCGCCGCCAGCGATGGCGATGGCCGAACGCGGCGTCACGAGCAGCTCGGCCAGAAACTCAATCAGTGCTGTATTGGCGCGCCCTTCCACGGCGGGCGCCTGCAGCGCGATTTTCAGCGCAGCGTTTTCGCCGTTGCCTAACACTCCGACGATGGCTGTGCGGCTGGCGCGTGGTGCAACGCGGACAAGGAAGCTCGCGCCCTGCGTGGTGTCCTTCACCGGAATGCGCATCGTCATTCTGCTGCGCGATCGCCGAAGAGCGCGGTTCCGATGCGCACCAGTGTTGAGCCTTCTTCAATCGCGATCTCAAAGTCGCCGGACATGCCCATGGACAGCTCGCGAAAATCGAGTCGGGGATGTTTTGCCGCAAGCTGGTCGCGTAAGGCGCGCAATTCGCGAAAACAGGAGCGAGCTATTTCCGGGTCGTCGTCCAGCGGGGCAATCGTCATCAGGCCGCGCAGGGGAACGTTCGACAAATCCGGCAGATGTTCCAGCAACGAGCGCAGTTCAGGGTCGTCCGGAGTCAGGCCTGCTTTGGTTGGCTCCGCGCTGAGCTTCACTTCGATCAGCACAGGAAGCTGCCTGCGCATTTTTCCGGCAGTGTCGTTCAGACGCTGCGCCAGGCGGAGAGAATCGACGCTGTCAATTCCATCAAAAATCTCTCCGGCACGCGCTGACTTGTTCGACTGCAAATGTCCGATCAGGTGGACTTCCGCGCCCGAGACGCCGAGCTCGCGCAGCTGGTCGCGTTTGGTTTCAAATTCCTGCACGCGATTTTCGCCGAAGAGCAGGAGCCCGGCGGCGGCCGCCTGGGCGATGGTCTCCGCGGGATGCAGCTTGGAGACGCCCATCAGCCGGACTTCCTCGCGAGGGCGGCGCGCGCGATGGCACGCGGCTGCGATGCGCTCTTCCACCCGAGTCAGGCGTTCGGCAAACGGCGTCACATTTTCATGTTAGGCGAAGGCGCTTGGCGTGACGATGTCCACAGTAACCGCGGTCCCCGGAAACTCTGTTCATTTTCCGGCAACTCTACGATTCGCAGGGCGCATCCTGGCACACAACGTACGTAACGGACTTGCCAGGAAGGGACCTATGCGCTCAGTAGTGCTGATTCGTGGATTGCTGAGGGGAATGCAACGCGAAGCACCCTGCGAGATGCTGGCGATCCTGGAGACGCAACGGGATACCGGGCAGGCAGTCTACTCCCGTTGCAGTGTGATCGACGCGCCGATGGACCTGCCCGACGGCGATTACACGGTCGCATTCGACGGCTACATAGTTGCTGCCAGGAAAGAGGCTGGCCTGTGGATTCCGGAGGACACCAGTGCGCCGGCGCACGCCGATAACAAGCCCGCAGGGGAGAAGCCCTCGTTCCAAATCGAAGACGCAGCCGAGATTCTGCCGATTCTGAAAGGCCACGTTGCCTGACGACAGGTGCGTGTCCACACGAAGAAAGCATTTTGGTCGCCGATGCTAAGCGACCGCATCCAGCAGGAGCATATTCAGTTGTTCGAGCAGCGCGTCGCGGAGGCTGTGGAGTTCCTGCACCTGTGCCTTGACGTCGACGCCTGTCACCGCGGGTTCCCACGCAGACGCAAGATCGCCGCGCGCGTGAATCTGCTGATGGATGCGGTCGATGTTTTGGAATGCGGCCGCAGCTGCGAGGGGGCTCGCTCGTTCGCTGTCGAGCCAGCGGCCTAAGCGGCAGCGGTGGGGATCGAGGGTGGGCGGCGAACGGCGCGCGCCGAGGAGAAAGGACTCCATCGCGGCGATCCAGGCGCGGTGAGCCACGGCAGCATGCAGCAGCAAACGTTTGCGCGGGGTCACGGAAGCCACGGTTGCCCAGGCTGGATCGGGGTTCCAGGCAGCGAACCATGCCGGCAAATCGTCGCCCGGCATGGGGTAAGCGATTCCGTTTCCCTGCCCATACACACATCCCAGCTGCAGCAGGAGCCGGCCATGATCGACGGTCTCCACGCCTTCGGCAATGGCCATGCGATCGAAGGCGATGGCCAGCCCGAGGACCCCTTCGAGGATGCTGAGATCTTCCGGATCGTCGAGCACGTCGTGAACGAAGCTGCGATCGATCTTGAGGGTGTTGACGGGGAGGCGCTTGAAGTACGTGAGCGAGGAATATCCGGTGCCGAAGTCATCGAGAGCGATGGAGACACCGATCTCACGGCAAGCGGCCAGCACATGGGATACCTCGGCGACATCATGCAGGGCGTTGGTCTCAAGCACCTCCAGCTCCAGACGGGAGGGGGGAATGCCTGGATGAGCAGCGAGCAGGGAGTGCAGGCGATCGATGAAATCGGGCTGCTGCAAATGATGGGCGGCGATGTTGACGCTGACAGGAATCGTGAGTCCACTCGCTTCCCAGCATTCCAGCTGCGACAGCGCGTGGTCGATGACCCACTCGCCGATGTCGTCGATGAGGGGGTGATTCTCAATGACGGGGAGAAACAAGGCGGGCAGCAGCCGGCCGCGAGTGGGGTGGTTCCAGCGAATCAGAGCCTCCGCGCTCATCAGCTTGCCGGTGCTCATGTTGACGCGCGGCTGGTAATACAGAACAAATTCATTGGCGGTGAGGGCGCGGCGGATTTGTTCGAGGTCTTCGTGGAAGGTGCGGATGTTGATGTCGTGGGCGGGATCGAAGATCTGGTAGCGATTCTTGCCCGCGAGCTTGGACTGATACATGGCCTGTCCGGCCTGGCGCAGCAGTTGGTCGGCATCGATCTGCTCGGTCTGGGGATAAAAGACCACGCCGATGCTTGCGGATACCTGAACGCTGGCTTCGCCGCACATTTCCGGCTGCGCGGCGCAGGCGAGAAGGTTGTCGAGAACAGGCCCGGCGGCGTCCAAAACCGGCAAATCGAGCAGGACCGCTACAAACTCATCGCCACCGATGCGAGCCAGAGTGTCGGACTCGCCGAGAACCTTCTTCATGCGGCGGGCCACTCCCATCAGGAGCTGGTCCCCGGCATCCTGGCCATAGTTGTCGTTGACTTCGCGAAAGCCGTCGAGGTCGATGCAAGCCACGGCGAGGATTTGTCCGTGACGATGCGTCTGGGCCATGGCCTGCTGCAGGCGATCGGTGAGCAGTACTCGATTGGGCAGATTGGTGAGGGCATCGAAATGCGCCATGTGCTCGAGGCGGCTCTCCTGCTCCCGGGTTTGCGTGACATCGGAAAAGAGGGCCACGTAATGCTGCACGCGGGACGAGCGATCGTAGACCGCGTTGATGGTGAGAGTCTCCGGAAAGATCCTGCCGTCTTTGGCTTGGTTCCAGACCTCGCCCGACCAGCTCCCGTTCTCCAAAAGGGCCCTCCACATATCGCGATAAAACTCTTCGCTCTGCCGGCCGGATTTCAGGATGCGGGGATTGCGGCCCAGGACTTCCGCGCGGGTGTAGCCGGTAATGTGGGTGAACATCTCGTTCGCGTCGAGGATCGCGCCCTGCGGATCGCAGATGAGGATACCCTCGCGCGCGTTGGTGAAGACGCTGGCCGCCAGCTGCAACTGCTCCTTGTCCTTTTTCTGCTGGGTAATGTCCTCGGTAAAGATGACGATGCCGCCGATGTCTCCATCCGCGACGCGCCAGGGGTGAATCTCCCAGCGGAGCCACTGGATCGAAAAATCCTCACGAACGAAGCGGTCCTCATCGCAATAGAGGTCTTCGCCGGCCAGCGCACGGCGATGCATGGCTCGCCATCGCTCCGGGATTTCCGGGATGATTTCGTAGTGAGAGCGGCCGACGATGTCGAAGGGGCCGACCCTGTAATCCTCACGCCAGCGCCGGCTCACTGCGACGTAGCGCATCTCGCGATCGAACATGGCCAGCGCCGCCGGGGCATATTCGATAAAAAGATGGAGCAGTTCGGAGTTCTCAGTCAGCTTCAGCCGGGGTTCAAGGGGGGCTTTGCAGTCGTCCGTGAGCATACTCGGTCCGCCTGTCGGAGCATACCCATCGGGAGCCGTACCGAGTCAAGACTTATCTAAGTTGTAGAAGCGCCATTCAGCGTCGGGTAACTTGGTCGACGAAGCTAAAGTTATGCGGGTTGGTCCCGTTACCGCCCGGGCCCGGCGCGCAACGTCACCATTTGGCATCATTTCCGATGTTTTCGGCTTCGTGAACAGCCCTGCAACTTTCCCAATTTGGGACGAACCACTCAAGCTACTGTTTTTCAACTGATTGCAATCCCGGCGCCTTCATACTGAAAACGGGCAACCATTCGAAATACCGTGGTGAAGTTGATAGGGTAAAGAGGAGGTGTTGCGGTTGATGTCGCTTGAAGTGCCATCCGTGGTCCGTTTCAATTTGGAAGAATTGCGCCGCGCAGTTCTGTCTCCGCCGCCGCGCATCGCCGTCTTTGACTGCGATGGCACGCTGTGGGACGGCGACGCCGGCCTGGGGTTTATGACCTGGTCCATGGAGGCGGGCGTGCTTTCCCGCGACGCCAGCGACTGGATCGACGCCCGCCACCGGCTCTACAGGCAGGGCGAAGTCTCTGAGCTGCAAATTTGCGGCGAGATGGTGCAGGTCTACGCGGGCCTGCGCGAAGACGAGCTGCGCCGCGCGGCTGCCCGCTACTTTGCGACGCACGTGGAAGCGCAGATTTTTCCTGAGATGCAGTCTATGGTCGCCGACCTGCGCGGGGCAGGCGCCGACCTGTGGGCCGTCAGCTCCACCAACAACTGGGTCATCGAAGAGGGCCTGCGGCGTTTCGGCATTGGCCCCGAGCGCACCATGGCCGCGGCTGTCCGCGTGCACGATGGCCTGATCACCAGTGACCTCGTCGACGTCCCCACGGACGAAGGCAAGGCCGTAGTGCTGCGCCGCGTCGGCCTTGCGCGCCCCGACGTGGTTTTCGGCAACTCCATCCACGACGCCGCGATGCTGGAGATAGCGGCGCGCGCGTTCCCTGTGAACCCCACGCCGGCGCTGGTGGAGATCGCCGCCAGACGCGGCTGGAGGATCTTCTACCCGGAAGCTGTGCTGGCGGACCACACTAAATAGTGAAGAAAACCCAGTCATGAAAAGCCAGTCGTGAAAATCGCATCGCTGCAGCCGAGCATCAGCCTCGTCCTCGATGAGCTCGGCTGTCTCGATGCGCTCGTGGCCTGCACCCGCTATTGCCTCGCCGCGGTGCCGGCGCTGCGCGGGCGCGGTCTGACCGTCGTGCGGGATTCCTGGTCCACGGGTGCGGATGAGCTGCTCGCGGTTCGTCCGGATCTCGTTATTGCCTCAGTCCCGTATCGCAACGAATCGCTGGCGGCAATTCTGAAGGCGGGTTGCCCGGTACTCACGCTTGCGCCTCACTCGCTCGCCGACATCGAGCAGGACATTCGGCTGATCGCGATGGTTACCGGAGCGGGAGTTCGGGCGGAGGAGATTATCGGCGGGATGAGGGCGGCTGTGGATGAGGTGCGACGCCGAACTTCCGTCGTGGCTCACAATCCGCTGGTCTACTGCGAAGAATGGGGCAAGCCGCTGATCCACTCGCAGCTCTGGGTTCGTGAGCTGGTCGAAGCTGCGGGCGGGGTTTTTCTGGGGGAACCGGGTTCGGTCACGACCGCCGAAGCAGTCGCCGAGGCCGATCCTGACGTCATCCTGGCGGCCTGGTGCGGCGCTGGCGATCGGGTTCCGCTGGAAAAGCTCGCCGTGCGCCCTGGCTGGGAGCGGATCCGCGCCATCCGCGACGGCCGGCTCTACTGCATTGATGACGAGCTGCTGAATACTCCTGCACCAACTTTGGTGCAGGGCCTGCGGGCCATCGCCAATGTCCTTCACCCTGACCTTTTCGGTACTACCGGGGGAATTCGCGCCCTCGACCCGAGTCGATCCACAACCGGCTGCGTCTAAACTATGGGACAGATGGGGGATACAGCCCAAATCGGCAAGGAGACGAGGTCGCTCCGCCTGGTGGCGGCGGCGCTGATCCTGCGCGGGGACGAGGTGCTGATCTGCCAGCGCAAGGCCGGTTCGCCCATGGGGCTCAAGTGGGAGTTTCCGGGCGGCAAGATTGAGGCCGGCGAGTCACCGGAGCAGGCGCTCAAACGCGAGCTTCACGAAGAACTTGGCATCCAGGCGGTGGTGGGGACCCACATCGCGCACCTGCGGCACACGTACCGCAGCGGAGGCGCGGTCGATCTGCAGTTCTTCGCGGTGCACAGCTTCGAAGGCGAGCTGGTGAACCATATCTTTGAGGATGTCCGCTGGGTCCATCTGCGCGATTTGCCGGAGTATGATTTTTTGGCGGCGGATCGGGATTTGGTGCGGGATCTGGCTGCCGGGAAGCTGCTATAAGCGCCGTATTTTCTCTGGGCGCGGACTACGAGCAGACTTGACTTACTCCAAACGCGGTCTAGTATATAAATTAATGATTCCCAAGCACTTACATTCATTGTTCTGGGATATTGACCTCGATACCTTCAGCCCCGGCGCCTATCCAGAGTACGCGATCTTCCGCGTGCTGGAGTTCGGCGACGAAGAAGCCGTGGCCTGGATTAGGAACAATTTCTCGGAGCCAGAAGTGTGTAACGTGATTCGTTCTGAAGGCCGCCTCTCGCCAAGGTCGGCCAATTTTTGGGCGCTCATCTATGGACTTCCCACACAGGAAGTTGCAGCGCTGAAGACCGGCCGCTCTGAAAGGTTCTGACACTCATGACCGATGCAGAGTCCGCGACCTGGTACAGCAACGTCGTTCCCGCGTCGACGGAGTCGACCGCGGTCATTCTGCGCGACCTGGGAATCATCGAGGACTTCTATCTCGCGGGCGGCACTGGGCTGGCGCTGCAATATGGTCATCGTCTTTCGCGCGACCTGGATTTTTTCTCCCAGCACCACTTTGACGAGGAGATTCTTCTCCAGAAGTTGCAGTCTGCGCGCGACTTCTCGCTCCTCTCGCGGGCACCTCACACGCTTCACGCGACCCTTGGCGAAACAAAGGTCAGTTTTCTCGGATATGAATATCCCGTGCTTTTTCCGTTTGGTCAATTCCTGGGTCTTGCCATTGCCGATGTCCGCGATATCGCCTGCATGAAGATCAGCGCCGTTGCCGGTCGCGGAACAAAGCGCGATTTTGTCGACCTTTATTTCTGTGCTCGCCAGCTGGGGCTCACTGAGCTGCTGAGTCTCTTTGAACAAAAATACGCGCAGGTGCACTACAGCAAGACGCACATTCTGAAATCTCTCGTCTTTTTTGCCGATGCTGAGAAGGATCCCATGCCCCTGATGCTGGAACCTGTAGCATGGGACGAAATCAAGCAATACTTTCTTGGCGAAGTGCCCCGCATACTCCGATTGTCGAATCCACACGAACCATTATCACTCCGGTAGCCGCGCCTCCTCTCGTTGATCCAGAATCTCCGTAACCGCCTTCCTGTCGAAGGAGACGTTTCGCCGCCCAGCCAGCGGCCCTGAGCTTCTGGGTCGGCGCTTACCCACAAGGCTTGAATTGCCCGTAACTTTACAATGCAAAGTATTGTATGTTACAAAGTAAACTTATGAAAACTTTGCGAGCCCTCGCCGCCCTGGAACTGGTATTGATCGTTCCTGCCACGCTCTTCATGACTGCGCTGATCGTGCGCAGCCTGCAGCCGCAGCAGTACGAGCCCGCGCACACGGCCCAGCGCATCGTCGACTGGTACGCCGCGCGCATGCATATCGGACTCTGGCTCTTCCTCATGGTTTTTCCGCTGGCGGTGCTGGTCATCGGCTGCGTGAGCCTGGTGCGGAGCTGGCGTTCGGATCCTGCTCTGCGCCAGGTGACCCAGGAGTGTGCGGGAGCGATCCGCCGGCATTTCGCCTTGTTGATCGTGGCTCTGGCTACCGCGACCTCAGCCGCGATCCTGGCCATTGTCGTCTTACACGTGATTACGGGTTGAGGCCACGGTCCGGCTTCAGCGGCCGCCCGCGCTAACTGCGACTGTCGGCACGAAGAAGAGGCGACTCCGGGACCCGGATCGCGCCTCTGATAGAGGACCTTCCTGCTCATATTAACTACATAGTTACTATGTAGGCCTTCCCCCAACCTTCGCCATAGTGGAATCAACCGCTTGCAGAGGGGTTACCCCCCCTATTTCTGGGTTCGGCTGACCTGCCTCAGTGCTTCGCCGGCCAGATCTGCTGGACCATGAGAATGATCGAGAGGATGCTGACGACTACCGCCGTTACCCAGGCCGCTCCGTTGAACCAGCC
>CAZHTJ010000035.1:0-38128 GCA_964535525.1 uncultured Acidobacterium sp.
AGCGAAAGATTATCGGGAACGAATTCATTGCGGTGTTCGACGATGAGGCGGTGCGCATCGCGGAAGAGACGGGCGGTCCGAACGCGAAACTGGAGTGGCTGGTACAGGGGACGCTGTATCCGGACGTGATTGAGTCGTCGTCGGTGAAGGGGCCGTCGCAGACGATCAAGAGCCACCACAATGTGGGCGGGCTGCCGGAAGAGATGACGATGAAGCTGATCGAGCCGCTGCGGGATTTGTTTAAGGATGAGGTGCGGCGGATTGGGCGCGATCTCGGGATGCCGGAAGACATTCTGCAGCGGCAGCCGTTTCCTGGGCCGGGGCTGGCGGTGCGGATTTTGGGCGAGGTGACGGCGGAGAGAGTGGCTCTATTGCAGGAAGCTGACGAGATTGTGGTGTCGGAGATCAAAAATGCCGGGCTTTACACGAAGATCTGGCAGTCGTTTGCGGTGCTGCTGCCGGTGAAGAGCGTGGGCGTGATGGGCGACCAGCGTACGTATGCGTACACGTGCGCGATTCGCGCGGTGCATTCGGAGGATGGGATGACGGCGGACTGGGTGCCGCTGCCGTACGAGGTGCTGAAGACGATTTCGAGCCGAATTGTGAATGAAGTGCGGGGGATTAATCGGGTGGTGTATGACATTACGTCGAAGCCGCCAGGCACGATTGAGTGGGAGTAGCTCGCGCAGCGAGCTGCGCTCGAGGGGATAGGGTTTAGGGGACAGGGTATAGGTATTTGTGCCACCCATCGCTCTCGGCAACGCCCTTCAACAGCCTGTTTCGCTCCCCGAGAAAGCGTCGGAGGTAGGGGCCGAGGAAAATTTCGGCGAGACGGCCGAGGATTGGAATGGGGGCTGCGAAGCGGAGAACGTCCTTCATTTCCGTTGCTCCGCCCTTCTCCGAAAAGAAGTGGTCGTGCTGGAAGGAGCGGAATGTGCCGCGGACCATGGTGTCCTGGAAATATGCGGGAGGGTCGAACCCCGTGATGCGGGAGGTCATTTCCTGCCAGACACCGAGATGGCGAGCTCGCCAGGTGACTTCTTCGCTCATGCCGATCAGGCCCGCTGTCACGCCGGCGACGGCCTGCTCGCCGGTGCGTGCGGTGCTGGCCTTATGAAGGTCGATACTGCGGGAGAGATCGAAGCAGCGCTCGATGGGTCCGTGGATGAGGGTGATTTCGGTTAGCGTGACCACCTTGAACAATAGTAAAGCTCTAGCGCCGCAAGGCGCGCCCGCCTGGATGGCCAGTCCTGATATTCTGCATCCTTCGCTGCCAATCCCTTTTGACCGAGGCTGTGGTTCGATGAAGACTCGTCGGAGTTTGCTCTTTTTGTTGCTTGCTTCGTTGCCCTCTCTTGCTGCGGTTCCGGTCTACGCACAGACGGCGATTGGCGGCACGTATGGGCGCGATCCGCAGCAGGCGGTGGATCTGGAGTACACGGAGCACATCAAGAAGTACACGACGGAGCCTTTTTTTAATTCGCCGCTGACAGATTATTTGCCGGCTTCGAAGACGGTGCCGACGCCCTGGAAAGTGTTGGGGGATGTATCGGGTGCGCCGGGGATGCTGCCTTATGCCGAGGATGTCTACAAATATTTTCGGCTGCTGGCGGCGAGTTCTCCGCGGGTGAAGGTGTACACGATTGGGCACACGGAAGAGGGCCGCGAGATGATTGCGGCAGCGATTGCGGATGAGTCGCTGCTGGCGAAGCAGAAGGAGAACGATGCGCGGCTGGCGAAGCTGGCCGATCCGCGAACGATCGGACTGGATGACAAAGCGGCTACGGAGCTGGTGAAGCAGTCGTTTCCGGTGTACTACATCACGGGCACGATCCATTCGCCGGAGACGGGAGCGCCGACAGCGCTGATGGAGCTGGCGTATCGGTTGGCGGTGGATGATTCGCCGTACATCAAGTTCATCCGGTCGCACATGATTGTGCTGATCACGCCGGTGGTGGAGGTGGATGGGCGCGATCGGATGGTGGACATTTACAAGTGGCATCTGGCGCACCCGGGCGCGAACTGGCCGCGGCTGGTGTACTGGGGTCATTATGTGGCGCACGATAACAATCGCGATGCGATGGGGATGACGCTGGACCTGACGCGCAACGTGTTGGATACCTATCTGGGATGGCATGCGCAGGTGCTGCACGATCTGCATGAGTCGGTGCCGTTTTTATACGACAACACTGTGGGCGATGGGCCGTACAACGCGTGGATCGATCCGATTCTTGCGGGCGAGTGGGCGGAGATGGGCTGGAACAATGTACAGCAGATGACGGAGTTCGGGATGCCGGGAGTTTTTACCCATGGAGACTTCGACACGTGGAGCCCGGGGTACCTGATGTTTTTGGCGGCGATGCACAACGGGATTAGCCGGCTGTATGAAACGTTTGGGAATGGCGGGGCGGATACGGAGAAGCGGATTTTGGGGCCGGACGAGTACGAGCGGACGTGGTACAGGCAGAATCCGCCGCTGCCGGTGGTGACGTGGTCGCAGCGCAACAACAATAATTATGAAGAGACGGCGCTGCTGACGACGATTTCGTATTTCGCGCAGAACAGCGCGCAGTGGCTGGAGAACTACTACCTGAAGGCGAAGCGGTCGGTCGAGAAGCCGGAGAGTTCGGGGCCGGCGGCGTATGTGATTTCGGCGGAGGGGCAGTCGCCGAGCCGGTGGGCGGAGTTGCTGCGGGTGCTGGCGCTGCAGCATGTGGAGGTGAGCCAGTTAACAGAAGCGGTGTCGGTTACAAATCCGGAGAAGAAGAAAGGCGAGCAGAAAGGCGAGGGGAAAGGCGAGCCGAAAGACGAGGAGAAAAATGAGAAGGGCGATGCGGGCGGCGGGAAGACGCAGACTTTTCCGGCGGGGAGTTATGTGATCCGGATGGATCAGCCTTATTCGCGGATTGCGGATGCGCTGCTGGATCGGCAGTACTGGGCTCCGGATGATCCGCAGAAACATCCTTATGACGACACGGGGTGGTCGTTTCCTGATTTGTTCAGTGTGCCTGCGGCGCGGGTGACGGACGCTTCGATCCTGAAGGCCAAAATGGAGTCGGTGTCGGGCGTGACTCGTGCGTTGGGTTCCGTGACGGGTGGAGGCAGCTTTCTTCTAATCAACAACACTGGCGACATTAGTCTGCTCGGCCTGCGCTGCGCGCTGAAGGATGCAAAAGTCTCCGTCGCCGAGAAGTCTTTTGACGCCGCAGGCAAACACTTCGGCGCCGGATCGCTGATCATCCAGGGTTTCAAGGCAGAAACTGTAGCGGCGGCTGTCAAGGCCGATCTTGAATCTGCTGGAGTCGAAGCCGCGCCGCCGGTTCCGATGCATGACGCACCGCTGCCGCGGATTGCGATGATGCACACGTGGGGCGGGACGCAAACCGAGGGTTGGTGGCGGGAGGCGCTGGATAAGCTGCACGTGCCTTACGACTACATCAGCACGCAGACGGTTTCGCACGAGGGCGGGCTGCGCGATAAGTATGACGTGATTATTTTTGCGCCGGTGGGGCGGTCGTCGACGCAGCAAATTGTGAACGGGTTGCCGATGTGGGGGAATGCGCTGCCGTGGCAGAAGACGGATTTGACGCCGAACCTGACGATCGATTCGACGGAGGATATGCGGCCGGGGTTGGGGCTCGATGGCGTGGCGCATCTGCAGGAATTTGTGAAGAAGGGTGGGCTGCTGATCACGTCTGAGGACACGGCGCAGTTTGCGATTGATGAGGGGATGGCGCCGGGGGTGTTTGTGAATCGCGGCGGCAACGTGCATGTGGTAGGGAGCGTGCTGGGCGCGCAGTTTGTGGATCACAAGAGCCCCTTGGCGTGGGGGTATGGGGATTCGCTTGCGGTTTACAGCGCGGATGGGATGGCATTCACTGTTGGAAATATGACGGTGCCGCGGCACATCGAGACGGAGAAGGATTATCACCGGGCGACGGGGCGCGGGGGTCCGGAGGAGGAAGATATTCCGCAGGGACGCGCGGCTGTAGAGCCAGAGCCGTTGCCTTCGCCGAAGCCGTGGGAGGCGACACCGCTGAATGAGGAGGAGGCGCGCGATAATCCGTACGTGATTCCGGAGCAGTACAAGCCGGATGTGATTTTGCGATTTGCTTCGTCGAAGGGGCTGCTGCTGTCGGGATTGCTGGAGGGCGGCAGCGCGATTGAGGAGAAGCCGATCGTGGTGGACGCGCACTATGGTGAGGGGAATGTGCTGCTGTTCGCCAACAATCCGATTTATCGCGGCGAGACGGTGGGGAGTTATGCGCTGGTGTTCAATGCGATTCTGAACTTCGATCATCTCTCCAAACCCGCAGCGAAGTAGGCTGGTGTTGTGACAGACAAGCTGGGATTGATTGCGGGGAATGGGCGGTTTCCGTTTCTGCTGCTGGATGCGGCGCGGGCGCATGGGACCGAGGTAGTGGTTGCGGCGATCAAGGAAGAGACCGATCCCGAGATGAATGCGCGGGCCGCAGCGGATGCGGGCGTGCGGGTGCACTGGCTTTCGCTGGGGGAGTTGTCTCGGCTGATCGAGACGTTTCAGGGCGAGGGCGTGCACAAGGCGGTGATGGCGGGCCAGGTAAAGCACAAGCAAATTTTTTCGAGCATCCGGCCTGACTGGAGATTGGCCAAGCTGCTGCTAAATCTGCGGACGCGGAACACAGACATGCTGCTGGGGGCGGTGGCGAAGGTTCTGGGCGATGAGGGGATTGAGTTGATTTCTTCGACGACTTACCTGGAGCCTTTGTTGGCACAGCCGGGGGTGATGACGGCGCGGGCACCGAATGAGCGGGAGCTTCTTGATATTTCGTATGGGCGCGAAGTGGCGCGGGGGTTGGCGGCATTCGATCTGGGGCAGACGGTGGTGATTGCGGCACAGGCGTGCGTGGCGGTGGAGGCGATGGAGGGGACCGATGCGACGATTGAGCGGGCGGGGGCTCTGATGCGGAGTTTGGGCGATCCTGCGTCTACCCTTGAGCGGAGTTTGACGGTAGTGAAGGTGGCCAAGCCGAAACAGGATCTGCGGTTCGATGTTCCGGTGACTGGGATTGGCACGATTCGGACGATGCAGGCGGCAGGGGCAACTTGTTTGGCGCTCGAGGCGCACAAGACGCTGATCTTCGATCTGGAGGCAGTGCGGGCAGAGGCGGATGGGGCGGGAATTGCGGTAATCGGCCTGGAACACGGATAATGGTCGAACACGCCGCAGAAGAGAATGGTGATCACGAAAACCATCCCTCAGCGGCTAAAGCCGGAGGTATTCTGCGCGGTTTACGGCACGGCTAAAGCCGTGCCCGTTCAAAGCTGGATCTTGCCGGCGGTGGTCTTGCTTACTCGGATTTTGGTTTTCAGCAGCAGCGCGTCTTATAGATAAGTCGAAACAATTACCCGGGCCTCGCACGCGTTACGCAAAAGGAGAAATCGTATGTCGAAGATCTTCGGGATCGTCGCAGGTCTTGTCGTGGTTCTGGTGGTTGCAGGATTTGTCATTCAGCGCGGCTTTGCTGCCGATAACGCGCCCATGCCGGAGGTGGGACAGACTGCGCCAACATTCACGCTGCCCAATCAGGAAGGCACGCCGGTCGATCTGGCGAGCTACAAAGGCAAGTGGGTGGTGTTGTACTTCTATCCAAAGGACATGACCTCGGGGTGCACGATTGAGGCGCACAAGTTCCAGGCCGATCTGGATAAGTACAAGGCTGCGAATGCTGTGATTCTGGGCGTGAGCGTAGACTCGGTGGATAGCCACAAGCAATTCTGTACGAAGGATTCGCTGACATTTAATCTGCTGGCCGATCCCGATAAGAAGGTCGTGACGCAGTATGGGTCGCTTGGCAACTTCGGGCCGATGGTGATCGCGATGCGGAACACTTTTCTGATCGATCCCAGTGGCAAGGTCGTCAAAGTGTGGACTAAGGTCGATCCCAACGTGCATAGTGCGGATGTGCTGGCGGCTTTGGCGACATTGCAGAAGGGCTGAGAACGAGAGTTTGGAGTTTGGAGTTTGGAGTTTAGAGTTTAGAAACCAGGCCCGTTACCAAAGGCAGGCTGCGCTCGCCCCGTCTGGCGTGTACAAGGGATAGATGGGGCAAGCTCCCGCCAGATTCCACTGCAAGCTGATCGTATGGGAGCGCGCGATTGAATTGTGCGCCGCGATCTATCACCTCACGCGAAAATTTCCTCGAGAAGAAATCTACGGATTGACGAGTCAGATCCGGCGGGCGAGCGTTTCTATTGCCAGCAACATTGCTGAGGGGTATGGACGGGGATCACGCGGGGAGTATAAGCAGTTCGTCGCCATCGCACTGGGCTCTTACATGGAACTCCAAACCCAGCTGGTGATCGCCCGGAAGCTCGGTTTTTTGGATTCGCCTGAATTTGAAGGAGCAGAAAACCTGGCATCGGAGGTTGGCAGAATGCTGTCGGCGTTGCTGACCAAGCTACGAGCGGTTTCTAATCCCTAAACTCTAATCCCCTGACTACTGGTCTTTGATGGGGGTGAGGGGGTGTTTGTTTTCGGGGGCGTTGGGGGAGACGCCGAAATCCCAGACATCGAGATTGATGACGCCGGGGGCGAGGACTTCCATCAGCGCGTACTCGCCAATGTCCAGCGGCTCTTTGGGGGTGAGCTTCATCCAGTGTTTGCTGATGATTTCGGATTTTGTGGGGACGATGTCTTCGGACTGAGTGGCGGCGCCGGCGCGGGAGATGCGCAGCGCGCCGATGACGCGCTCGCCAGGATGAACATCGACACGGACGATGGCGTAACGGCTGTCCGGTGAGCTGTACTCGTTGGGATCCTTCACGGAATTTGCGCCGTGCGTGTTGACCATCAGGGCGTCCTCGGGCGCGACCTCCTCGGCATTGCCGGTATCAAGCGAGACGTAGAGGGCGGGATCGTCAACGTGGACGCGGACGCGGGCGGCCTGGCCATTGAGGCGGATGGGCTCTTTAGCGCCGCTGAAGGAGCCGATGGCGGCACGGAGCACGTTGTGGTTGGTGTCGCGGTTAACATTGCCGGTGCTCTGGTCGAGGTGGACGAGCTCGGGGATGCTCTGGAACGTGTCGAGGACGAAGATGCCATCGCGGTCGGGTAGACGGAGGCCGGGAGAGATGACGGGCGTGCGGGCCTGCTGCTCGGCGCGCTCGGCGGCGGCGGCGGCATCGATGGCGGCGGCTTCTTTTTGCTGTTCCTCGGTGGTTGGGGGAGTAGCGGTGGATGCGCCGGGGCGATTGCTGGAAGCGGGCGGCAGAGTGCCTGCTTCATGCTCCTTGTTCCACTTCTCGGTCGCTGGCCAGTCGACGAGGTTGTAAGGAACCTCCTCCCACTCGGCGCGCTCGGCGCTGTAATAGCGGACGCGGTCGCCTTTGACTTCCCACTTGGTGACGACCTGCCAGGAGCCATCTTTGAGGATGAGGCGCTTGTTGTTGAATTTCTGCGCCGCCGCCGTTGGCTCGATCGGGACGAAGAGATTGAGAGGCGACTGTGGCGCGAGGACCAGAAGCGCGAGAGCCAACGAGATGAGACGTGCGGGGTGCATCGCTATCCATTAGATACGTCCCAAAGAGGATACGTCACCATGGGTTCCGAAGAGGCCTGGGGTGCGGAGACGTGAGAAGCCTGGATTGGTTGCTGGGCCGGAAGGGCGGACGGTAGACTGGGTTCCCTTGAAGCAATTGGCCATTTGCGAGAGGCGGGGATGGTTCTTCCCGCCGAGATTGGCGCGGCTGCAACGATGGCGGTGCTTGCGCGGACTTGTGTTGTTGCTGTGGGTGTTTGTGCCGCTGGCGATGGCGCAGGTGGATGCGACGCAATACCGGATCGGCTCGGTGAATCTGCTGGAAGGGTGGCGTGTGCATGACGGAGATAACGCGGCTTGGGCGCAGCCAGGCTTCGACGACAGCGGGTGGGAGAGGATCGATCTGGATGAGCTGGGCGCGGCGACACCGGGTACGCGATGGTATCGGCTGCATGTAAAGCTGGCGCCGGAGCATCCGAGCCTGCATTTACTTCTTGCAGGCGGCGAGGGGACGTACGAGCTGTTCATCGACGGGAAGCAGGAGCCGGAGCCGAAGTTGCGGACGCTGTTCGGGCTGAAGCGGCCGACGGAGCAGGTGTACTCGCTGGGGGATGTGGGAACGGATCTGGTGGTGGCGCTGCGGACGTCGGCGGAGCCGGTGTACACGAGCTGGTATCTGCCGCTGTTTCTGACGGCGTCGATCGGTTCGGTGAAAGCGATCGAGCACGAGCAGCAGGCGATGGAGAGCCGACGGCTGTATGCGGCGCTGCCGTCGATCGCGATCAACCTGGCGCTGATGCTGGCGGGGATTGCCGCGTTCGCGCTTTATCGCAGCCAGCGGAAGCATGTCGAGTACAGGTGGCTGGGACTGTATCTGTTTCTGCTGGGGCTGTCGAACCTGCTGCTGGATTGCTCGAGCAACGGAGTTGTGTCGCTGGCCTGGAACAATCTGCTGGCCGACCCGCTGATCTATGTGTTCACGATCATGCAGATCCAGTTCACGTTCAGCTTTGCAGGGCAGCGGGTGACGCGGGTTTGGCGCGTGTACGAGTACGCGCTGCTGGGGACGATTCTGGTCTCGGTGCTGGTGACCACGGGGAAATTCTCGGGAGGCCGCTATGTGCTGGTGGAGGCGGCGGCGATTCTTCCAGCGGCGCTGCTGCTGCCCGTGTTGCTGTTCGTGTGGTACCGGAGGGGAAATCGCGAGGCGGGATGGCTGATGGTGCCGAGCTTGCTGCCGGCGGCGACGGCGGCGATCTTCGATGTGGGATCGGCTTCGATTTTTACCGGGTGGGGGAAGGCGGATTTCCTGACGTACCCGCTTCATGCGGGTCCGGTGCCGCTGCAGATCGCGGACCTGGGAGATTTTCTGTTTCTGCTGGCAATCGGGGTAGTGATGTTCTTCCGGTTTACGCGGGTGAGCCGGGAACAGGCGCGGACAGCTGCAGAACTGGCGGCGGCGCGCGACATTCAGCGGCGGCTGGTGCCGGAGACGTTGCCGGAGATTGAGGGATACGAGATCGAGGCGGCGTATTTTCCGGCGGAGGAAGTGGGGGGCGATTTCTATCAGGTGCTGGAATCGAAGGGCGGGACGAAGCTGGTGCTGGTGGGCGATGTGAGCGGCAAGGGCCTGAAGGCGGCGATGACGGGGACGCTGGCGATGGGGGCGCTGCGGGCGCTGGCGACGGAGGGCCTCGGTCCGGGAGCCGTGCTGACGCGGCTGAACCGGCAACTGGTAGAGACGGGCGAGGAGGGATTCGTGACATGCGTTTGCGCGCGGATCGGTCCACATGGCGAGGTGACGGTGGCCAACGCGGGGCATCTGCCGCCGTATCACAATGGGGAGGAGTTGCTGCTGGAGCCGGATTTGCCTTTGGGGATGGCGCCGGAGGAGAAGTACGCGGAGCACGGGTTTCGGCTGGAGAAGGGAGATCGGCTGACGCTGTTGTCGGACGGGGTGGTGGAGGCTCGCGATGCGCAGGGGACGCTGTTTGGATTTGAGCGAACACGGGCGATCAGCGCACAGGCGGCGGATGCGATTGCGGAGGCGGCGCTCAAGTTCGGGCAGGCGGATGACATTACCGTGCTGACTTTGACGCGGGTTGCGGGTGAGGTTATGTCGATGGAGATGCGAGCAGGGTCGGCGGTGCGGGCCGGGGCGGGCTTAGGATAAGGTTGAGCCCGGATGGCGGAATCGGCAGACGCAGCGGACTTAAAATCCGCAGACTCTAACAGGTCGTGGGGGTTCAAGTCCCCCTCCGGGCACCATGTAGTGAAGCCAGGTCCTTCGACTCGCTGCGCTCGCTCAGGATTGCGGCTGCGGGCTCGGACGCCCGTAAAAACGCCTCAAGTTGAAGTTCCGTTCGTGGGCAGCATCGGCATCTTCGAAGGCTGTTGCAACGCGCTCCTTCACCCCGCTGCGGATCTCGCCAGCGGGCTGGGACGCCCGCAAAGCGGCTCAGGCGGCGGTTTCTGTCGGCATCCTTATGTATTAAGGTTGGGCAGTTTTTGGGTGGGTTGAAAATGCGGCGGGAGTCGGGGTACACTCTGATATAGGACTGCTTTAGTCGTATATTAGGCCGCTGGGAGCCTCGGCCTCCAGGACGCGCGGCGCGAATAATCGAAAAAACCGACGAGTCGTTGATCCGATTCGAGAATCGGAGAGCCAGATTCAGGAGAGTGGCATGAGCACCGATATGAATGTCGTCCACGAGATGGCGAGCAAGGAATACGAGTGGGGATTTGTCACCGATATTGAGGAAGACCGTATTCCGAAGGGGCTGAGCGAAGACGTGATCCGCCTGATTTCGGCGAAGAAGCGGGAGCCGGAGTTCATGCTGGAGTGGCGGCTGAGTGCGTATCGCTATTGGGCGAGCCAGGCGAAGGCGGACGCGGAGCCGAAGTGGGCAAATGTGACGTTCCCGCCGATTAACTACCAGAACATCACCTACTACTCTGCGCCGAAGCAGAAGAAACAGCTGACGAGCCTCGAAGAAGTGGACCCGGAGATTCTGCGGACGTACGAGAAGCTGGGGATTCCGCTGGCGGAGCAGAAGCTGCTGGCCAATGTGGCGGTCGATGCGGTGTTCGACAGCGTCAGCGTGGCGACCACGTTCAAAGCGAAGCTGGCGGAGGCGGGCGTGATCTTCTGCTCGTTTTCAGAAGCCGTGCAGAAACATCCGGAGCTGGTGAAGAAGTATCTGGGGTCAGTGGTGCCGCATACGGACAACTTCTATGCGGCGCTGAATGCCGCGGTGTTCAGCGATGGGTCGTTTGTGTATGTGCCGAAGGGCGTGCGCTGCCCGATGGAGCTGTCGACCTACTTCCGCATCAACGCGGCAGAGACGGGGCAGTTCGAACGGACGCTGATTGTCGCCGATGAGGGCGCGTACGTGAGCTACCTCGAAGGCTGCACCGCTCCGATGCGCGACGAGAATCAGCTGCATGCGGCAGTGGTGGAGCTGGTGGCCCTGGATAACGCAACGATTCGCTACTCGACGGTGCAGAACTGGTATCCCGGCGACAAGAACGGCAAGGGCGGGATCTACAACTTCGTGACCAAACGCGGCAAGTGCCTGGGGAGGAACTCGAAAATTTCGTGGACGCAGGTGGAGACGGGATCGGCGATTACGTGGAAGTATCCCAGCTGCATTTTGCAGGGCGATAACTCGGTGGGCGAGTTTTACTCCGTCGCATTGACGAACAATTATCAGCAGGCCGACACCGGAACCAAGATGATCCACCTCGGCAAGAACACGAAGAGCACGATTGTGTCCAAGGGGATCAGCGCGGGGCACGGCCAGAACACGTACCGCGGGATGGTGAAGATCCTTAAAGGCGCCCAGGGTGCGCGGAACTACACGCAGTGCGATTCCCTCCTGATCGGGGACAAGTGCGGTGCGCATACGTTTCCGTATATCGAAGTGAAAAACGCTTCGGCGCGCATGGAGCACGAGGCGGCGACGTCGAAGATCGGCGAGGATCAGCTGTTTTATCTCCAGCAGCGCGGGTTGAAGACCGAAGATGCGGTGTCGATGATCGTGAGCGGATTCTGCAAGCAGGTGTTTAAGGAGCTGCCGATGGAGTTTGCGGTTGAGGCGCAGAAGCTGCTGGCGGTGAGTCTGGAAGGCAGCGTTGGATAAAGCAGCTTTTAGCTGCTGGTTATTAGCTGCCAGCCAAGAACAAAGATCAGGAGAAAAGAGACGGATGAGTTTGCTGGAAATCAGGAATTTGCATGTGTCGGTAGGCGGCAACGAGATCCTAAAGGGGATCGACCTGACGGTGAATGCCGGCGAGGTCCACTCCATCATGGGGCCGAATGGGTCGGGCAAGAGCACGCTGGCGCAGGTGCTGGCGCGGCGCGATGCCTATGAGGTGACGAAGGGGTCGATCCTGTTTGAGGGCAAAGACCTGCTGGAGATGAAGCCGGAGGAGGCGGCGTGCGAGGGTGTGTTTCTGGCGTTCCAGTATCCGGTGGAGATTCCGGGGATCGGGAACACTTATTTTCTGCGGTCGGCGCTGAATGCGCAGCGGAAATATCGCGGCGAAGATGAGATGGACGCGATGGATTTTCTTCCCATGTTTCGCGAGAAGCTGAAGCTGCTGGAAATGGATGACAAGCTGCTGAACCGCTCGCTGAACGAGGGATTCTCGGGCGGCGAGAAGAAGCGGAACGAGATTCTGCAGATGGCAGTGCTGGAGCCGAAGTTGGCGATTCTGGATGAGACGGATTCCGGGCTCGACATCGACGCGCTGCGGATTGTGGCGCAGGGTGTGAATTCGTTGCGGAGCCCGGAGCGGGCGATGGTGGTGGTGACGCACTATCAGCGGCTGCTGAATTACATCGTGCCGGACTTTGTGCACGTGCTCGTGGATGGGCGCATTGTGCGCTCGGGGGGCAAAGAGCTGGCGCTGGAGTTGGAAGAGAAGGGCTACAGCTGGACCGAACACGAGCCGGTGGGAGCGCGGGCGTGAGGGATACGGAGGTGGCGACAGTCGAACAGCTGGATAGCTGGCTCGAGAACTTTACGGAATCGGCGAAGGGCGCTTCCGGGCAGAACTTAGCGCGGCTGAAGCGGCTGCGCGAGGATGCGTTTGCGCGGTTCTGCGAAGTGGGCTTTCCGACGACGCACGATGAGGACTGGCGGTTCACGAACGTCTCCGGAATTGCGCGAACGGCTTTTCAGCCGGCGAGTGATGTAAAGCTGGCTCCTGGCGACACGGCTGCGTGGCGCGTGGACGATGCGGCGGCGACGCTGGTGTTCGTCAACGGGCGATTCTGTGCGGAGCTTTCGGAATTGGATTTCGTGCCGAAGGGCGTGACGGTGGCGAGCCTGCGGGAGCGGATTGCGTCGCATCCGGAAGAAGTGGAAAGGCACCTGGGGCGGTATGCCGATACGCAGAGGGACGCGTTTGTCGCGCTGAACACCGCTTTCATCAGCGACGGCGCGTACGTGCATGTGGCGCGGGGCGTGGTCGTTGAGGCTCCGATTTATCTGCTGTATCTGTCAACGAAGGAAGATGCGCCGACGATGACGCATCCGCGGAATTTGATCGTCGCCGAGGATGAGGCGCAGGTTGCGGTGATCGAGGATTACGCGTCGGTTGGCGGTGAGTCGGTGGTGCTGTCGAACGCGGTGACCGAACTGATCGCGGGCGAGAACACGGTGACACAGCATTATTTGATCGAACGGGAGCACCTGAAGGCGTTTAACTTGTCGACGCTGCGGATCGAGCAGGGGCGGAGCGCGAACGTGGCGTCGCACTCGGTGCTGCTGGGCGGCGGGCTGGTGCGAAACAATGTGCATCCGGTGCTGGCGGGCGAGGGCGGGGAGTGCCTGATCAACGGGCTGTTTCTCGGGACGGGCTCGCAGCATCTGGACAACTACATGCATGTAGAGCATGCGGCACCGCATTGCGGAAGCCGGCAGTTTTACAACGGCATCCTCGATGAGCATGCGCACGGGGTGTTTCACGGGCGCATCGTCGTACACAAGATCGCACAGAAGACGGACGCGAAACAGACGAATCGAAATTTGCTGCTGAGCGACGATGCGCAGATCGACACGAAGCCGCAGCTGGAGATTTACGCCGACGATGTGAAATGCACACACGGCGCAACGATTGGGCAGATCGAGGAGAATGCACTGTTTTATCTGCAGTCGCGCGGGATCAGCGAACTGGAAGCGCGGAAGCTGTTGCTGATGGCCTTTGCTGAGGAGTGCGTGGAGCGGATGCAGTCGACGGTGGCTCGGGCGCATATCCAGCGGCTTATCAGCGAGCATTTGCTGTTCGCTGAGGGGATTGCGCCGCAGGATGGGACATTGGGCCGCGTGGAAGAGAGAGTCGTGGAGGAAGTTGGATGAGCGCTGCAACCGCTGTTCCGATTCACGAAGAGGCTGTGAAGTCGCCGTTCGATGTGGAAAAGATTCGGGCGGATTTTCCGATTCTGAAGAGGAAGGTCCACGGACATCCGTTGGTGTATCTCGACAACGCAGCGACCTCGCAGAAACCGCAGGCAGTGATTGACGCGCTGGTGCGGTATTACGAGGGCGAGAACGCGAATATCCATCGCGGCGTGCACTATTTGTCGCAGATCGCGACGGAGGCGTTTGAGCAGGCGCGGGAGACCGTGCGGGCATTTGTGAACGCGGCGCGGACCAGCGAGATCATTTTCACGCGCGGGACCACGGAGGCGATCAACCTGGTGGCGCAGAGCTACGGGCGGGCCAACATGGGCGCCGGCGACGAGGTGCTGATTACGGCGATGGAGCACCACTCGAATATCGTGCCGTGGCAGATGCTGTGCGAAGAGAAGGGCGCGAAGCTGCGGGTGGCTCCCATGAACGATGAGGGCGAACTGCTGCTGGCGGAATTCGAGAAGCTTCTGGGACCGCGGACGAAGATCGTTGCGGTGAGCCACGTGTCGAACGCGCTGGGAACGATCAATCCGCTGAAGCAGATGATTGCGGCCGCTCATAGCAAGGGGATTCCGGTGGTTGTCGATGGGGCGCAGGCGGTTCCGCATCTTGCTGTCGACGTGCAGGATCTGGATGCGGACTTCTATGCGTTCTCCGGGCACAAGATGTACGGGCCAACGGGGATCGGCGTCCTCTATGGCAAGACCGCGCTGCTGGAGGCGATGCCGCCATACCAGGGTGGCGGGGACATGATCAGTTCGGTGACGTTCGAGAAGACGACGTACAACAAGCTGCCGCACAAATTCGAAGCGGGCACGCCGGATATGGCGGGGGTTGCGGGGCTGAAGGCGGCAATCGAGTACATGAACGGAATTGGGATTGCAAAGATTGCCGCTCATGAGCACGAGCTGCTGAACTACGCGACGGAAGTGGTTGGTGCGTTGCCGGGCGTGCGGCTGATCGGTACGGCTCGGGAGAAGGCCAGCGTGCTGTCGTTTGTGCTGAACGAGGTGCATCCGCACGACATCGGGACGATTCTGGATCAGGAGGGCATAGCAGTGCGCACAGGGCACCACTGCGCGCAGCCGGTGATGGAGCGGTTCGGGATTCCAGCTACGGTGCGTGCGTCGTTCGCGGTGTACAACACGAAGAGTGAAGTGGACGCGCTGGCGCGGGGGATCCAGAAGGTGCACGAGGTGTTTGCGTAATGCCGGAGCTGCGGGATCTGTATCAGGAAGTGATTCTGGAGCACAGCAAGGCGCCGAGGAACTTCAAGGCGCTGGCGGGTGCGGATCACAAGGCCGAGGGGTACAACCCGCTGTGCGGGGATCGGTTCACGGTGTATCTGGAGATGGATGGGGACAAGATTCGCGAGATTGGGTTCCAGGGCGCGGGGTGCGCGATCTCGAAGGCGTCGGCGTCGATGATGACGCAGAGCGTGAAGGGCAAGACGAAGGCCGAGGCGGAGAAGATCTTCGAGAGGTTCCACGAGCTGGTGACCGGGCACTCGCACGAACAAGAGGCGGAACTGGGGAAGCTGGCGGTTTTTTCGGGGGTTTCGGAGTTTCCGATGCGGGTGAAGTGCGCGACGCTGGCTTGGCACACGCTGGAGGCGGCGCTGGAAGGCAAGCAGGAGAAGGTTTCTACGGAATGAGCTGGAAGCCGTGAAAGGCAACACCAGCTTCACAACCATTGCAATGATCATTACCAACCAAACCGTTGCTCTGAAGCGCGATTGCGCGGCGATTGCGATTCCCTCTGGGACGAAGCAGCTGCTTCCGGCGGGGACCTCGGTGCGGATCACGCAGGCGGCGGGGACTAGCTACACGGTTTCGGCGAGTGGGGCGCTGTATCGCATCGAAGGGACGGATGCGGATGCGCTGGGGCTGAGCGGGCCGGCGACGGAGATGCACACGCCGCCGACGTTCAGCGAGCGGATGGTGTGGGATCAGCTGAAGACGGTGTACGATCCAGAGATTCCAGTGAACATCGTCGACCTGGGCTTGATCTACGCGTGTGAGATTGGGGACGATGAGCAGGGCGGTAAGAAGATCGACGTAGCGATGTCGCTGACGGCGCCAGGATGCGGCATGTCAGACGTGCTGAAGGCGGATGTGGAGACGAAGCTGGCGCGGCTGCCGGAAGTGAAGCAGGTGAAGGTGCAGGTGGTGTTCGATCCGCCGTGGACGCCCGGGAGGATGTCAGAGGCGGCGAAGCTGCAACTGGGGTTCGATCTGGATTACGGCGGCGCTGGGACGCAGAGCGCGTTTCCGATTCTGCGATAGAATCTGGCGCTCGGTTCCGCGGCCTGTTCGGTCCTTCAGGTAACAATGATTGCTACGAATTTGCGCCGGGGGGCAGGCCACCCCACTGCCAGAAGCGCACCGTTGCTGCCTGAGCGATCCACGCAGAGAGCTGCGCGTTGGGAAATCGTTTGACATACGGGACGGCCCAGCCGATGTCGGAGCCTGAGAATTGCTGGCCAGCGGTCATGTCCTGCGGGACGCCGGTAGCTTTGGCGAAGATTTCCGGGTTCTGCATGCCCGCGAGGCACAGACTGACGAGGCGATGGATGGCGCCCTTGTTGTAGCTGTAGAGGTCGGCGCCGTTGGCCTGGGCGAGTTCGGCGATCATGATGAGGGGCGCAAGGGCGTAGAGGTGGTAGTGGAGGGCGCGTGCGGCGCGGTCCATCTCGCGCGGCAGGACGCCGTCGGGACGGATCTGGTCGACGCCAGCCTGGTAAGAGTCAATGCCAAAGCGAAACTCGCGCTTGTCGTTATCGGCGATGCCGGCGGCGGCGACGGCGAATCCGGCCCAGTAGCGGTGGTTGTTCCAGGCATCGCTGTCGGGGTTGACCTTCTTCGTGTCGACATAGTCGGTGACGCGATTCGCGAGGGAGCTGAACCATTTCAGGATTTCTTTTTGCTGATCGGGCGTGCCGACGCCACTGCTCCGGACCTTGAGGTACGAGATCGCGGCGCCAGCGAGGAGCCACTTCTGCTCGTAGTGGCCCTGGCCGGTGGGCATCTCGCCGGACCATGCGTGCGCCGTTGCGGCGGCGTCAAGCAAGGAGTAGACGCAGGCCGCGGCGGCGCGGCTGCCTTTGGTTAGGTAGGCATCGGCGGCCAGGCCGGACCACTGGCCGAGATGCGTGGGCGCTTCTGTGGCCTTCTCTTCGGCTTCGCGCTTCTTCTCATCGATGACGGAATGATGCGCGTCGGTGTAATAGCTTTCGGCGTAAAGTGTCTTGTCGAAGGGCGGGGGCTGCGGGCAGTCCCAGGGCGCGTCGGTGAGAGTGATGGGAAGATCATCCCACGGCGAGCGGAGCTGCTGGGCCTGAGCAATGTGGAGAGAAAGCCCGGCGGCGAATGCGCAGAGCGTGCAGGCGAGGGAGCGAAGGCGAAGCGTCACGGCGCAGGGTCCGGCAGACTGAGCCTGATCACGGTTCGATGGACTCGACATAGAACATCTCATTGGTGGTGCGGAAGCCGGCGGCCTCGTAGAGGCGGCGGCCTTCTTCTGTGGAGTGCAGGGCGATGACGCGAATGCCGCGGCGCCGCGATTCGGCGAGAGCCAGTTCGATGAGGTTGCTGGCGAGATGGCGGCGGCGATATTCGGGCTCGACGTAGACGTTGAGGAGGTAGCCGCGAGTGCTGGAGTGCGGGTCGAGGGGATGCGGGGGCCAGTCGAGGAGGAGGAGGCCGGTGCCTGCGATGACCTTGCCGTCGTCTTCGCTGAGCCAGCCGAGATAGCGGCCGTCGTTGATGGCTCGCGCTACCCATGGCTCGTGGGCCCGGGCCATGAGCTGGAGGACCTGATCGTCGCGGCGGCCGGCATCGACGAACATGCGGCGGCGGTGATGGGTAATGAGCGGAGCGTCGGCGGCGGTGGCCAGCCTCGTCTTCAGCATGATGAGCAGTATAAGACTTTAGGATAAGAGCGTGGCGCCAAGGCCGGAGATCGATCGAAGCGAGCTGCGTGCCGGGATGCGGCTGGCGGTGGCCGTGTCTGGCGGCGCGGATTCGGTGGGGCTTCTGCGCGCGCTTGTCGATTGTGCGCCGCAGATTGGGCTGGTGCTGGCGGTGGCGCATGTTCACCATGGGATTCGCGGGGCTGACGCGGATGAGGATGCGCGGTTTGTTGCGGAGTTGGCATCGGAGCTGGGGCTCGAGTCTTATTTGCATCGGGTCGATACGCCTGGAGTCGCGAAGGAGAAGCGCGAGACGATCGAGGAAGCGGCGCGGGGTTTGCGGTATGGGTGGTTTCGCGAACTGCTGGCCGAGGGGAAGGCGGATGTAGTGGCGACGGCGCACACGCTGGACGATCAGGCGGAGACGGTGGTGCATCGGATGCTGCGGGGCGCGTGGACGGAGGGGTTGGGCGGGATTCATCCTGTGGTGAGGTGTGCGCGGGGTGTGATTGTGCGGCCGTTTCTGGAGACGCGGCGGGCGGAGATTCGCGCATGGCTTAAGGAGACTGAGCAGGCGTGGCGGGAGGATGCGTCGAATGAGGATCCGGCGCATACGCGGAATCGGATTCGGCGCGAATTGCTCCCGCGGCTCGCGGAGTTCAATCCGCAGATCGCGGAGCAGCTGGCGCATATGGCGACGATCGCGCGCGATGAAGAGACCTGGTGGGAGGCGGAGATGGCTCGGGTGCTGCCGTCTCTGGTGCTGCCTGGACGCGCGGTACGAGGGGGTGGGCGCGCGGTATCGACGCGGCCGGATGAGGGCAGCGTGGGGATGGAATTGGAGCGATTGCGGGCCCTGGCTCCTGCGGTGCGGAGGAGGGTTTTGCGGGCCGCAGCGGAGCAGCTGGGGTGCGGGTTGAATTTTGAGCAGACACGGCGGCTGATGGCGATGTGCGAGGCGGCGGGCACCAGGAAACAACAGCTGTCGGCGGAACTGCGCGCGGAAAAGACGGCTCGGGAATTGCGGCTGGTTCGTTCGTCCGGTGATGAGGCGAAGGGCGTTGCGCTGGGGCCGATTGCGGTGGCGATTCCGGGTGGGGCTACGGGGTTGGGAGTGACGTTGCGAGTGACATTGACCGCGGACCCGGGGCCGGGCAGCGTTGCAGCTGCGCTTCTGCGAGCGCCGAGGGCGGGAGATCGCGTGCACCTGCGCTACACGCGGGGAGCGAAGCCGCTGAAGGAAATTTTTGAGCGGATGAATGTCGAGGCCGATGCGCGGAGAACCTGGCCGGTACTGGAGTGGCAGGGGCGGATCGTTTGGATGAAGGATGTGGCCGTTGAGAACGAGCCGGGAATTCCGTTTTCCGTGGAACAAGTGGGGACAAAGAAGAGCCCCTAGCGATTAGCGGACGCCAGGCGGAGGCCAGTCGTAGATGACGACACCGAGGTCGTTGAGCACCTGCATGGTGGCTTCAACGTTGCCGCGGACCTGGGCGCGGTCCTGTTTCTGTTCGAGAGGATCTTCTTCAACAGCGATGACGCGGCCGTAGGGCCAGGTGCTTTCGGGCAAGGCGGCGAGCGCTTCGGGCAGGTCGGAAAGGCGCAGATCCAGGACGCGGCGGCGCGCAGCGATGGGACGCAGGACTTCACTGCCCGGCGATCCTGCCGGACCGTTGTCCGGCATGAGGATGCTGAGATTCACGGTAGACGCGCCGACAATGAGGAAGGGATTGGTCCAACTTTGGCGGGTGTGAATCGCCATGTAGAGGGTTTTTGAAGGCGGAGGAATGTTTTCGAGTTGCTGTCGATCCTGGTCGCGGGCGGCGGCGGCGGCTCGGGCCTGCTGGAGGGCGTGCTCGCGCGCGGCGGCTGTGGCTTCAATTTTGGATGCGGGGTGGTGGGCTGAACGCGAGCAGCCCGCCGCCAGGCAGACCAGCAGCAACGCGCAGGCGATTACGGGGAAGTATTTCATCTGGCAGAGTTGAGAGCCACTGCGGTCAAGAATATCAAGCGAAGGCGGGGCCGCGCATCGGCGATCCGGGGCGCCGATCTGGGGCGAGAATGCAGATGCGGGTGGTAGCGGCGAAAAAAGTTTTCAGGGATGCGGCGCAGCTGTGGTTTCATAGCATTCACACCAACCTGCAGTCCCCCCTGGAGAACATGCGCGAGCGACTGGAACGGTATTTCGATTTTGCGGGGCTGAAGACTACCTGGAAGACGGAAATCTTCGCGGGCCTGACGACCTTCGTCACGATGGCGTACATCATCGTGGTGAATCCTTCGATTCTGGGCAAGGCGGGGCTGCCGATTCCGGCGGTGACGGCGGCGACGTGCATTTCCGCGGCGTTCGGCAGCATTTTGATGGGCGTGATCGCGCGGTATCCGCTGGCGCTGGCGCCGGGGATGGGGCTGAACGCGTATTTCAGCTACATGGTTGTGATGAAGATGCATGTGCCGTGGCAGACAGCGCTGGGCGCGGTATTTTTGTCGGGCACGATTTTTCTGCTGCTGACAGCGACCGGATTGCGGCAGGCGATTCTCGCGAGCATTCCACACGAGCTGTACTCGTCGGTCGCGGGCGGGATTGGGTTGTTCATCGCGTTTATCGGATTCAAGAATGCGGGGATCGTGGCGGCGGATCCGGTAACGATGGTGACGCTGGGCAATCTGCGACAGCCCCAGACGTTTCTGGCATTGCTGGGCGTGCTGTTGATGGCGGCGTTGTTGGCCTGGCGCGTGCGCGGCGCGATCCTTATAGGTGTGCTGACGATTACAGTAGCGGCGATTCCGTTTGGGCTGGTGCACTGGAATCCCGCACCGTACAGCGTGACGGCGATTACGCAGACAGCGTTTCGGCTGAATATTCCGGCGGCGCTGCATATTGGGCTGGTGGAGATCGTGTTCGTGTTTCTGTTTGTCGACTTGTTCGACAACCTGGGCACGTTGGTGGCGGTAACCAAGCATGCGGGGCTGCAGGGGCCGAAGAATGAGATACCGCGGCTGAGCCAAATTCTTTTCGCGGACGCGACGGCGACGGTGGCGGGATCGCTGGTCGGGACGTCGACGGTGACGAGCTACATTGAGTCCGCGGCGGGCGTGGCGGCGGGCGGGCGCACGGGCGTGACGGCGATTGTCACGGGGCTGCTGTTTCTGTGCTCGCTGGTGGCGGCGCCGTTTGTGAGTATGGTGCCAACGGCGGCGACGGCTCCTGCGTTGATTGTGGTGGGAAGTTTGATGCTGCACACGCTGGGGGAGATCGAGTGGAAGGAGCCGCTGATTGCGTTTCCGGCGTTTCTGACGCTGGTGCTGATTCCGCTGACGACTTCGATTGCGAATGGGCTGGGGTTTGGGATCATCGCGTACGCGGCGCTGCATCTGGCGATGGGGCGTTTCAATCGCAAAGACTGGCTGCTGTATGTGCTGTCGCTGCTTTTTCTGGCGCGGTTTGTGTATGTGGGGGCGAGTTAGAAGGAAACAGAGTTTAGAGTTTAGAGTTTGGGAACCGCCCAGGGCCAATTACCAGCCGCTCCTCCGCCCAGGGCTGGGTCATGCAAACCGTTACCTGTGCCCTGTACCCTGTACTGGTGAAGACGAGCCTTTTCGATCTGTACAAGGTAGGCATTGGGCCCTCTAGTTCGCATACGATGGGGCCGATGCGGGCGGCGCGGCGATTTGCTTTGGAACTGGAGGCGGCGGGCGTGCTGGCGCGGGTCGCCGAGGTTCGGGTTGAGCTGTACGGATCCTTGGCGCTGACGGGGCTGGGGCACGGGACCGATCGGGCGGTGGTGCTGGGTCTGAGCGGCGAAGAGGCCGCGACGATTGATCCGGCAACGATTGAAACGAAGCTGGTGGGGATTCGGTCATCGGGGCGGCTGGTTCTTTTGGGCAAACATTCGATTCCCTTCCGAGAACCCGAGCACCTGATTTTTCATCGCGACCAGATGATTCCGCCGGGTGCGGTGACGCAGCACCCCAATGGCGTGCGCTTTACCGCCTTCGACGCGGCGGGATATGTGCTGATGACCGGCACTTATTTTTCGATTGGCGGAGGGTTTATTGTCGCGGACGGGGAGGATGCGCTGCCGAAGACGACCTCGGACGTGAGTTCGACGTATCCGTTTGCGAGCGCGGCGGAGTTGCTGGCGATGGCTGCGGAAAAGGGGCTCGCGATTTGGGAGCTGATGCTCGAAAACGAAAGCGCGCTGCGGAGCCGCGATGAAGTACGTAACGGTGTCCTGCACATTTGGGGCGTGATGCAGGCATGCATTGAGCGCGGGATGACGACCGAGGGGATTTTGCCGGGCGGGCTTAGCGTGAGGCGTCGGGCTGCACGGCTGGCGGCTCGGCTGCGGTCGAAAGGGTCGGTGGATCCGCTGGCTCCACTCGATTGGGTGACGGTGTTTGCAATGGCGGTAAATGAGGAGAACGCGGCGGGAGGGCGGGTGGTGACGGCCCCCACGAATGGCGCTGCGGGGGTGATTCCGGCGGTGGCGCGGTATTATCGCGACTTTATTCCGGGCGCGGATGAAGAGGGGATCCTGCGGTATTTTCTGACTTCGGCGGCGGTGGGGGTTCTCTACAAGGAGAACGCTTCGATCAGCGGGGCGGAGGTTGGATGCCAGGGCGAGGTGGGGGTCGCGTGCTCAATGGCGGCGGGCGGACTGGCGGCGGCGCTGGGCGGGACGAACGATGAGGTAGAACACGCGGCGGAGATCGGTATGGAGCACAACCTGGGGATGACGTGCGATCCGATTGGCGGGCTGGTGCAGATTCCGTGCATCGAACGCAATGCGATGGGCGCGGTGAAGGCGGTGCAGGCGTGTCGCCTTGCGATGAACGAGACGGAGGGGCACAAGGTTTCACTGGATCAGGTAATCAAAACGATGTATCAGACCGGGCTCGACATGCAGTCGCGGTACAAGGAAACGTCGCTGGCTGGCTTGGCTCTCAACGTTATCGAGTGCTGATGAGACCCGCAGGCATGAGAGTTTAGGCGCTAAGTTGCGCATGGACGGCTAGTCCCGCTCAATGCACATCGCGACGGAGTTGCCTCCGCCGAGGCATAGGGCAGCGAGTCCACGATGGGCGTTGCGGCGAATGAGTTCGTGCATCATGGTGACGAGGACGCGCGCGCCGCTGGCTCCGATGGCGTGGCCGATGGCGACCGATCCACCGTTGACGTTGACTTTGTCGGGCGGCGCGCCAAGCTCGCGGGTGACGGCGAGGGCCTGGGCGGCGAAGGCTTCGTTGAACTCAAACAGATCGATGCTGTCGATGGTCCACCCGGCACGGTCGAGAGCTTTGCGGGCGCCGTTGACGGGGGCCATCATGACCCATTTGGGATCGATGCCGCTGGTGGCGTGCGAAACGATGCGGGCGAGCGGCTTCAATCCGAGGTCACCCGCTTTGGCCGCGGTCATGACAACGACGGCAGCGGAGGCATCGTTAACGCCAGGCGCGTTGCCCGCGGTGACCGTCCCATCTTTTTTGAAGGCGGGCTTGAGGGCGCGAAGAGATTCGATGGTCGAGTCTTCGCGGATGGACTCGTCGTAATTGAAAAGAGTCGGCGGCTGACCTTTTTTCTTTGCGGGAATTTCGACGGGAACGACTTCGGCGGCGAAGCGGCCCTCGCGCCAGGCGGCTGCGGCTTTTTTGTGGGAGAGGAGCGCGAAGCAATCCTGATCCTCGCGGGTGATGCCGTACTTCTCGGCGACGAGCTCGGCGGTTTGGCCCATGTGGAAGTCGTTGTAGACGTCCCAGAGGCCGTCGTGGACCATCGAGTCGACTGCGGTGGCATTCCCCATACGGAAGCCGGCGCGCGCCTGCGGGAGCAGGTAGGGAGCGTTGGTCATCGACTCCATGCCGCCGGCGACGACGATGTCCGCATTGCCGGTTTGGATGGATTGCGCGGCGAGCGCGATGGCGCGCAGGCCCGAGCCGCAGACCATGTTGACGGTGACGGCGCTGACTTCGGGCGGAAGTCCGCCGAAGAGCGCGGCCTGGCGTGCGGGATTCTGCCCGAGTCCGGCGGAGACGACGTTGCCCATGATGCACTCGTCGATTTGCTCGGGCTGGAGGTGCGCGCTTTCGACGCCTGCGCGGACGGCGACAGCGCCGAGGCGCGTGGCGGACACATCGGAGAGCGAACCCTGGAATTTGCCGACCGGCGTGCGGACTCCGCTGACGATGACGATCTGATCCATGGATTTTCCCTTTACTGATTCGATGCGGGAGACAGGTGATTAGAATCCAGAGGAAGATAGCAGAGAGCGAGGGTGGGATGCACGATTTGCCGCCGGAAACGATGCCCGAGGTGCGGAGCCGCCTGGGCGCGGCGGTGGCTCCCTGGTGGCACACGGCGCTGATCGTGGTGGTGCTGCTGGGCTCATCGCTGCTAAGCGCGCGGGCAGCGCATCACCAAGCCCTGGGCGCGCACCATGTCGTCCGCTACGTTTACGGAATCTGCGCGGAGTGGGTGCTGCTGCTGATTACCTGGGGGGGGATTTCGCGCGCGGCGGATTCCTGTCGCAGAGCTGCTGGGATTCCGGCGCGGTTTCCGGGCATTGGCGGAAGATGTGGGAGCGGCAGCGGTGTTCTGGATTGCCGCGCTGATCGTGCTTGCGGTGATTGGCTTGTCGCTGAAGGCTGCGGGATTGTCGGGTCCGCAGAAGACATTGACGGCGATTGCGCCGAGCACACCGATGGAGGTGTTGCTTTGGATGGTGCTGAGCATGTCGGCGGGATTCTGCGAAGAATTTGTGTTTCGCGGATATTTTCTGCGGCAATTTGCATCGGTGGGCGGAGGTGTGTGGCTCGGCGTGGCCTGCTCTTCACTGCTGTTCGGCGCTAGTCACGGATACGAAGGCGCGGCGGGAATGATCGCAATCACCGCGTATGGCGCGATGTTCTGCACGTTGGTGCTGGTGACGAAGAGCCTTCGTCCTGGAATGATCGCGCACGCGTGGCACGACATTTTCAGCGGACTGATGCTCGCATTGGTGCGGTTTTTTCATCTGGTGTGAGATTTGTTTTGCGCGACGCGACGGCGTGAGCAAGTGAGAGAGAAGAAAGTTGTAGAGAAAATTTGTATTTTTTTCTTGACACTGTATGCGCAGAACTCTATACATTCGTTAACTGCAGCATTTTATGTTGCAGACTTCGATGTAGACATCGAAAAGGGAGAATAGACAACATGGCAGCAAAAAAGGCAGCTAAGAAGAGCGCGAAAAAGGCAGCGAAGAAGACCTCAAAGAAAAAGTAAGAGGTCATCGGCAACACTTTGGGGGGACGCGATCAGCGTCCCCCCAAGGTTTTTAGGGGACGTCTTTCGATGATGAGGGTTGCGGGAGTGCGGCGGGCGCTGCGTGCGGCGATGGCGGACGGTGGCAGGATGGAGTTGTGACGCGACGCCGATGGATCGCCGACACGTGGGACGAAGCGACGGCTTCGATTGCGGGAGATCAGGCGGCGCATCTGATCCGCGTGCTGCGCGCGCAGCCGGGCATGGAGTTCGACGTAGCGGCGGGCGGGCATGTGTGGCACGCCGTGATTGCCGGGATTTCAGACGACACGGTCCGATTCAATCTGATTGCCGAAGTGAAGGCGGATCCGGCGCTGCCGGTGACGCTGCTGCTTTCGGTCTACAAGTTCGATCGCATGGAGTGGGCGATCGAGAAGGCTACGGAGCTGGGGGCGGAGAGCATTGTGCCAGTGATCGCGCGACGGAGCGAGAAGCATCTGGCGCAGGCGGCAGCGGGACGTGTGGAGCGATGGCGGAGGGTGGCGCTGGAGGCATCGAAGCAGGCGCGGCGGTCGGATGTTCTGCGGATCGAGGAACCGCTGATGCTGAAGGCTGCTGTGAAGGCGGTGGAGGGGGTGCGGCTGGTGCTTGCGGAGCAGGAGCGGTCGACGACTCTGCGTCATGCGTTGGGCGAGGCGCTGGAGGCGGCCGGCGACGATGTACCGCCGATTCGGATGGCGGTGGGGCCGGAGGGCGGATGGGCGGCCGAGGAAGAGGCGATGTTCGATGCGGAGAACTGGAAGGCGGTGAGTCTGGGGCCGCGCATTCTGCGTGCGGAGACTGCGGCGATTACGGCATTGGCCGTGGCGGCGGCGTTGCTGGAATAGTGACGAGGGTATAGGGGTTAGGGTTTAGAAAAACTGGCACCGACGGCGCCAGCCCAAACCCTGATCCCTGTTCCCTAATCCCTATCCTCAGGAGAACATTTCCTTGACCTTTCCGAGAATGCCGCGCGCGGTGGGAGTGTTTTCGACGGTGATGGATTCGCCGAGTTGGCGGAGCTGTTCTTTTTGCGCCTTGTTGAGTTTGGTGGGCGTGCGGACGATGATTTGGGCGATGAGGTCGCCGCGGCCGTATTCGTTGAGGTGAGGGACGCCCTTGCCGCGAATGCGGAATTCCTGGCCGCTCTGCGCGCCTTCAGGAATCTTGAGCTTCGTTTCGCCATCGAGCGTCGTGAGATTGATTTCCGCGCCCAGCGCCGCCTGCGGGAAGGAAACAGGGATGAGGCAATGGAGGTCGTTGCCATCGCGCTCGAAAAATTTGTGTGGGCGAACGCGCAGCACGATATAGAGGTCGCCGGCAGGTCCGCCGGAACGGCCAACATCGCCTTCGCCCTGGTAGCGGATGCGAGTGCCGTCCTCAACGCCGGCGGGAATGCTGACGCTGATCTCATGACTTCGCTCGACGCGACCGTCGCCGCGGCAGGTGGCGCAGGGGTCGCTGATGACAGTGCCGGCGCCGCTGCACGCGCTGCAGGTGCGGGCGATGGAGAAGAATCCCTGCTGATAGCGGACCTGGCCGCGGCCCTGGCAATGGGGGCAGGTGGTGGGTCCGCGTCCACTGCTGGTTCCGGTGCCACGGCAATCCTTGCAAGCCTCCATGCGTCCGAACGTGACCTTTGTTTCCTTGCCGAAGACCGCCTCTTCGAATTCAATGGTGAGGTCGTGGCGGATGTCGCGGCCCTTCTGCACACGGGAGGCGCTGCGGCGGCCGCCGCTCATGTTGAACATCTCGCCGAAGAGATCGCCGAAGATGTCGCCGATGTCCTGGGACCCGAAGGGATTGCCGTCAAAACCGGCACCACCCAGACCGGCATGACCGTAGCGATCGTAGGCGGCGCGCTTTTGCGGATCGCCGAGGACCTGGTACGCTTCGCTGCAAGCCTTGAATCGCTCCTCGGCCTCGGCATTGCCTGGATTGCGATCAGGATGATGCTGGAGAGCCAGCTTGCGATAAGCGGCTTTCAACTCCTGATCGGAGGCCGTGCGGGTAACACCAAGGACTTCGTAATAGTCGGCTTTGATCACGTTTTGTGTTCTGCTCATGCTTCCTTCTGTTGCGGGTTACTGGCGACCCGGACGAGAGCGGGACGCAGAAGACGATCCCGAATGCGATAGCCGCGGCGCACCTCCTCGAATACCTGATGATCGGGCAGGTCGCTGCGCTCCACCATTTCCAGAGCTTCGTGGACGCGCGGGTCGAAGACGGCGCCAACGGTCTCAACGGGCTGGACATTCAACGAGCGCAGCGCTTCCTCCATCTGTTTCACGATCAGTTCGACGCCCGTGCGCAGCTGTTCGGCGGAGCCGGTCGACTTGAGGGCGAGCTGAAAATTATCCAGCACGGGGAGGAACTGCTCGATTGCATTGGAGACGGCGTAGTCACGGAATTCGGCGCGCTCCTTCGATTCGCGTTTGCGGGAATTGTCGAACTCGGCCTGGAGGCGCGCGAGGCGGTCGAAGAGCAGGTCGCGCTCGGCCTTCAGGCGATCGTATTCTTCCTGCGGAACGGTTGCGGTTTCGACGGGAACCAGAGGCTCCTTCGCCTCGTCGGCATCGGCGACACCTGCCACAGCGTTGCCTGCGCTGCTGCTGTCATTCACCTGAGCCGCTTCGATTCTGTCCTGGTTTGCGTGTTTTTTCTCGACCATAATCCTTCGCATACTTCGAACTCGACTCCGCTACGCAGGCGGCGATTGCGGCGCCTGTTCGCTGTGGTTTCGGCACGCAGCGCGTGCCTCACTGGGGCGGCTGGAAAATCCTGCCGGAAAGCTGAGCGATGTAGGAGACCGCGTTAATGGTTTCCTGATACTGAATGCGGGTTGGCCCGATGACGGCGACAGTTCCCAGGTTCTCCTCGCCCATGCGCGCCGTGGCGCCGATGAGAACGAAATCGCGGAGTTCGGGAATGGCGTCCTCGAGGCCGACGACGACGCGAACCGTGCGCTGGCGGGCGTCGACATAAGCATTGAGCAGTTCGATGAGACGTTCCCTGGCTTCGAGGGCATGCAACATGGTGCGCAGGTGCTCGCGGTCGGTTTCACCCGCGAGCAGGTTCGCAACCCCTTCGACAAAGATCACCGGAGCGGCGGCGTCATCGGCGGCAAGAGCGCCCTTGCGGCAGAGTTGTTCGATGGAGTGCATCAGGCGGTCATACTCGCTGCGCTCGGCTTCGAGGCGGCGCGACAACTCGGTGCGGATCCGCTCGATAGACCAGCCGTGGAAGTTTTCGTTGAGGAAGCGGGCGGCGGTGTCGAGTTCATCGGTGTCCAGGTCATGATCGAGCAGCAGCACGCGGTCGAGCACGGTGCCGGCTTTGGTGATGACCACGGCAAGGACCCGACCCGGAGCGAGGCGCGAAAAGTGAATGTGCTCCAGGGTGTGGAGCTCCTGGGTGGAGGCCAGGGCTACGCCGAGACCGCTGGAGATGAGGGCGAGGACGTGCGAAGTGCGTTCGAGATACTGCTGGCTGGTGCCGATACCGGCAAAGCTCTCTTCGATTTGCTCGAGGCGCTCGGGTGCCAGGATGGCGACCTGCGGTCCGCCCAGGAGCTCGACGTAGAAGCGGAAGGCGCGCGCGGTGGGGATGCGTCCCGCGGAGGTGTGTGGCTGATCGAGCATACCGGCGTCGGCGAGCGAAGCCATGACGTTGCGGATGGTGGCAGAGCTCATGCCGTCCTTGTTACCGAAATGGCGCGCGAGGGCCTGCGATGCGACCGGCTCGCCGGTGGCGATGTAGGTCTCGACGATAGCCGTCAGGACTGCGCGTTCGCGAGGACTTAACCGCGGCTCAGAGCCCATGCAGATGCACCCGAAACGGTGGGAAAAGGATAAATTCCCCCTCTGTATATTGTAGGTTTCAGAAAAAGGCGGGTCAAGAAAGCGCAATCCCTGGCGGGTCGCCGCGATTGCCTCGTTGGGGCGCATGCACGGCCTGGAGATGCTAGCGGGGCTAGTACTCGCCGGTGACGATGTTTTCAAGCGGCTCGCCACCGAGGTAGCGGGAGATCTGGGAGGCGGCGAATTGCATGGCGCGAACCATGAACATGGGCGTGGAACTGGCAATATGGGGAGTGATGAGGAGGTTCGGCGCGTTCCACAGAGGGTGCCCGTCGGGCAGGGGTTCCGGATCGGTGACATCGATTGCGGCGCGGATGCGTCCGCTGAGCAGGGCGGCCAGGAGCGCGTCGGTGTTGACGACCGGTCCGCGCGCGGCATTGACGAGCAGCGCGCCCTGCTTCATGACTGTGAGTTCATTTGTGCCGATCAAGCCGGTGGTCTCGCTGGTGAAGGGAACGATCAGTATGACAATGTCGGCGGAGGGCAGGAGTTCAGGAAGTTGGTTGACGCCGAAGACGCCATCGCGCGCTGTGCGGGCCACGCGGACGAAATGAACGCCGAAGGGATCGAGGCGCTGTTCAATTGCGCGGCCGATGGCTCCGTAGCCGACGATGAGAACCTGCTGGCCGTGGAGCTCTTCGCAGAGGATGTTGGGGTAGGGCCGGTTTACGGGCGGATGCAGGGCATAGTAGTGCGCCTCGGCTTCCTTGCGACGCGACCAGACGGCGGCGTGTTGTAGATCCGCGAAGAGGGGGAAATATTTGAATGAGGCAAGTATGGCGGCGACGGTCCACTCGGCGGTGGAGATGTTGTGAACACCGCGCGCATCGCACAACACGGCGCCGGGAGGCTTGAGTTTGAGCAGCCCGTCGACGCCGGCGACGGTCGCCTGGATGACCCGAAGACCCTTAAGGAAGGGCAATTGCTGCTTGGCGTGATGCGTCCATGGCGGAGCGATCCAGAACTCCACATCGAAGCTTGAAGCGGGACGAAGAGGGATGAGCTCCAGCGAGATTCCATCAGGGAGCAGACGGTGCAGATTGTGATCGACGGCGTCGGACACGCCAACCTTGAGCATGGAACGCGGCTCCATTGCAAAGGGAATACTTCGATGCTAACGCTATAGCGGGGCCCTGACACAGACCGAGGCCATGGAAAGGGACCCGCCGGGAGAGCTCTGCGCGAGGGGCCTCAGTTTTTCTGGTGGAAGAACCTGCTGTTGAGATCGGGCCAGAATTCCTGGAAGACGTACGTTGCGCCATCCAGACCCATATTCAGAACCCAGCGCTGCCCGGTCTTGGTCCAGGTGCGTTCCAGGGAGGGATAGTAAAGATCGGAGATGCCGGCCGCCGCACCCGCCCCAACCACTTCAGACGCGTTGAATGTCTCATTACCATGATCGGTGCGCGTGATGGCCAGGCGGCTGAATGCGTAAATCGCTCTCTTGAACCCGCCACGGCCGAGCGTGTAAAAGCGCGGATCCTGACGCAGGAGAATCGGGAAAATGGTCTCCGTCTGATAATCCTCGTCCACCTGGTCCGCGAGTGCGTGCCAATAATAACGGCCGTAGCCGGCGACGCCCTGGTGAAATTCAGGATAGGAGTTCTCGGCCTGGCCTACTCCCGCAAGGGCCGCAACATAGATGAAGTCCGAATAATCGAACGCGTCCTGCGTGCCCTCAAGGAACTTGTCCTTGGGGGATTGCGGCGGCAGCTTTACGTCGACAGAAACGGAACGGAAGTTGGGCACGATGCCGAGGATGCGCTTCGTCTGCTTTCCTTCAAGGCTGCCATTCTGCGGATCGCTCTTCGGCGAAGACGGCTGTGGCTGCGCCGCGGCGGCGGCCGGACTCGCGGTTTGGCTCATAAGCGTGGTGCCCGGATCGTCGGGAAGAGAGCTGCTGTCCGATTGGGCCATCGCGGGCAACAGCGGAAGCCCGATCAGGACGAAAACGGCCAGCGTGCACCGTCGGCGGGAGCGTGAAAATTCATCCATAGACTCACGACTTAGATGCGCCATGTAACTCCGCGGGCGCATTTAATGGACGCGCAAAAGAAGTACGAGGATTCAGGTTTTTCCGGATGACCCCGAGGTCACGCTGTGCGGCCGCCGCTACACAAGGATTTTTCGCAGAGCGTCGAGGCCAGCGTGGATGGTTTCCGGAGAAATGGCATAACTGAAGCGAACGTGCCCTTCGCCCTGCGCACCGAAGACAACGCCGGGAATAGTGGCGACGTGAGCTTTTTCCAGCAGCTCAGCGGCGACGCGACGGCTGTCTTTGTGGATTTTTCGAACGCTGGGAAACGCGTAGAAGGCGCCGGCAGGCAGATCGCACTCGAGGCCAAGTTCATTGAGGCCCTTCACGAGCAGATCGCGGCGCTGCCGGTATTCCCCGCGGCGGGCGGCAATGGTGTCCTCAGGAATGGCTATGGCTTCGAGCGCGGCCCACTGGGTCGGCGTGGAAACACCGTTGGTGGAGTAGAGGACGAGCTTGCGCAGGCCGGTCATGAAGGGTTCCTTCGCGACTGCGTAGCCGGCGCGCCAACCGGTCATGGCGTACGTCTTGGAGAAGGTGTACGCGGTGATGGTGCGCTCGCTCATGCCGGGAAGCGACGCGATCGAGACATGATCGCCCTCATACACCAAGTCCTCGTAGGCCTCGTCGGCGATGACGACGACGTTGTGTTTTCTGGCGAAGGCCGCGACTTCTTCGGCGTCCTGCCGCGAAAAAACGGCGCCGGAGGGGTTCTGGGGGGTGTTGAAGTAGATGGCGCGGGTAGCGGGCGTTGAGAAGTGTTCGAGCGCGGCGGTCAGTCCGTTGCGCCGCGCGGTGGTGGTAGGCACCATCACCGGCCGGGCCTGCGCCAGGGTGATCATATCGCGGATCGGGGTCCAGTAAGGTGCAAAGAGCAGGACATCGTCGCCGGGATCGAGGACGCACTGGAAGGCGACGAAGAGGGCATGCGCTCCGCCGACGGTGACGATGACGTCTTCCACACCGGCGTCGATGTGGTTTTTGGTTTGGAGTTTTTTCGCGATGGCCGCACGGAGCGGATCGATGCCGGAGGACGGTGCGTATCTCGTCTTGTTCTCGGCTAGGGCTTTAAGGCCGGCATATTTCACGGTTTCCGGAGTTTCGAAGAAAGGCTCCCCGCCGTGGAAGGCGTGGACAGGCTTGCCGGCTGCACGGAGTTCCAGAACTTTATTGCGGATTTGCACGATGTCGGAGAAGCCGACTTCGTCGAGGCGCTTTGCGAGATGGATGGATTTCGCTGTTGAGGTCATGCGCGGGTCACTCGCCGGTATGGACGTTTAAGGTTAGAGCATTTTTGAGAAACAGAGGGCGAAAATCGGGGAATTTCGATTTCTCAGGTCACGAGGAGGCCCGAGTAGACCGCCATTCCTGCGACAGCATCGATGCCGAGTGCGTCGAGGGCTTCGATTTCAGACTGTGCTCGAATGCCACCGGCGACGATCAGTTGCCGGGAGGTGAGGGGACGCAGGGAGCAAGCGACGTCCATTGGGAAACCCTGCATCGTGCCTTCGGTATCGACGTGCGTGTAGAGGAAGGCGCCGCAAAATGGATTGAGGGCGGCGATTGCTTGTGCGGGAGTGAGGTTGACGTTCTCCCGCCAGCCGCGGACGGCGATTCTGCCGGCTTTTGTATCGATGGCTGCTACGAATTGCTCCTGGCCGATCCGGGCTGAGATTGCGGCCGCCGCGCTGGAGTCGATTCCGTTCCGAAGGAAGAGGGCAGAGCCGAGGATCACGCGGCGGGCGCCGGCGTCGAGGAGGGTTTGCGCATCGGTTACGGTGTGGATTCCGCCGCCAACCTGCACTCGCAAGCGCTTCGCGATTTGTTCGATCAGCGCGCGGTTGTGGCCTGTGCGTTTGGCCGCGTTGAGGTCAATGAGCTGAACTAGCGGGTACTTGCTGAAGCGCTCGATCCAGTATTCGAAGTCATCGAAGGCCAGGCGCAGCTTTTCGCCCTGCTCGAGTTGAACGATGCGGCCACCCATAAGGTCGATGGAAGGGATCAGCATGGCAGCCTCACCGGGATGCCGTCGCGGCGCAGCTCTTCTTTGAGGGTGCGCACGTCGGCGATGCCGAAGTGGAAGATGCTGGCGGCGAGAGCGGCGTCGGCTTTGCCTTCGCGAAACACCTGCGTGAAGTGCTGCGCGTTGCCGGCTCCGCCGGAGGCGATGACCGGAATCTGTACGGCTTCGCTGACGGCGGCGGTGAGTGCACAGTCGAAGCCGGCTCGCGTGCCGTCGGCGGCCATGGAGGTGAGAAGAATTTCTCCTGCGCCCCTGGATTCGGCCTCGCGTGCCCACTCGACGGCGCGGCGTCCTGTCGGTCTGCGGCCGCCGGAGACGAAGACTTCGGCGTTGTCAGGCGGCGATTGTGGGTCGGGGCGGCGAGCATCAATGGCGACGACTACGGCCTGCGCTCCGAATTTTGCGCCGATTTCGCCGATAAGCTCGGGGCGGCCGAGGGCGGCGGAGTTGATGCTGATCTTGTCGGCGCCGGCATCGAAGATAGCCGCGGCTTCATCGGCAGTGCGAATGCCGCCGCCGACGGTGAAGGGGACGAAGATCTGCTGGGCCGCGCGCTGGACCGCGTCAATCAGAGTGCCGCGGCTTTCGTGGGTCGCAGTGATGTCGAGGAACACGATTTCGTCGGCGCCGGCGGCCGCGTGGCGCGCGGCAAGCTCGGCGGGATCGCCGGCGTCAACAAGGTCGACGAATTGGACGCCTTTAACGACGCGGCCGTCTCGGACGTCGAGGCACGCGATGATGCGTTTGGTCAGCACCGGCGCCACTCCAGAAAGTTGCGGAGGACCTGCAGGCCGACTTCGGCGGACTTTTCGGGGTGGAACTGGACTCCCATGATGTTGTCGCACTCGATAGCCGCGGTGAACGGCTCGCCGTATTCTGTAACCGCTACGGTGGCGTTTACCACGGGAGCACGCCACGAGTGAGTGAAATAGACATGGCTGTTGTTACTTGTTCCTGCGAAGAGGCGGGAATCGGGGCGAATGGAGAGGGAATTCCAGCCGACGTGGGGCACTTTCCTGCCCGGTGCGAAGCGGTCACAGATTTCAGGGAAGGCGGCGAGGCCGGGGGTTCCCGGGGCCTCGGTGCTGCCGGTGAAGAGCCACTGCAGGCCGACACAGATGCCGAGGAAGGGCACTCCGGCGGCAATTCGTTCCTGGATCGCGGCCTTGAGGCCCTGTTCTTCTAGGAATTTTGTGGCGGCGAAGTGGCCCACTCCGGGAAGAATGATCTTATCTGCGCGTAGAACGATGGCGGGATCGTCGGTGAGGACAGGATCGGCGCCGGCGGCGCGCAACGACTTCATCACCGAGGTCAGGTTGCCGGCTTTGTAGTCGACGACGGCGATCACAAGAGCCCCTTCGTGCTGGGAAGGATTTGTTTAAGCTGCGGATCGCGCGAGCAGGCAAAGCGCAGGGCTCGGGCGAAGGCTTTGAAGATAGCTTCTATTTTGTGGTGGTTCGAGCGGCCGTACATCGTTTTGACGTGGACGTTGGCGCGGGCACCGCGTGCAAAACCTTCAAAAAAATCCTCCACGAGCTCGGATTGCAGATCGCCGACGAGGCGCGTGCGGACTTTGGTTTCGACGTGATGCGCGGGGCGGCCGCTGAGGTCTACAGCAGCGAGGCCGAGGGTCTCGTCCATGGTCATGAGGAAGTAGCCGGCGCGCAGGATGCCGCGCTTGTCGCCGAGGGCCTTATCGAAGGCCTCACCCAGCCCGATGCCAACGTCTTCCACGGTGTGGTGCTGGTCGACGTCGAGATCGCCTTTGCAGCGCAGGTCGAGGTCAAAGGCTCCGTGGCGCGTGAAGAGTTCGAGCATGTGATCGAAAAAGCGGATTCCCGTCGAGATGGTGTAGCGGCCCTGGCCCTCGATGGTGAGCTTGAGGTGGATTTCGGTTTCGGCGGTTTTGCGGTCGATCTCCGCCGCTCGCTTTCTTGTCATCGCGACCATCCGATTTCGGCCAGAGATTCCTGCAAGGCGGCGATTCCCTGCTGGGTTTGCTCCTGAGTGCCGATGGTGATGCGAACACAGCCATCGCAGCCGGGATCGTTGGAGCGATCACGGACGAGGACGCCTTTTGTCCTCATGGCTGTTACGAATTCGCGATGTTTGGGGCCGATGTCGACCAGGACGAAATTGGTTTGGGAGGGCCACCAGGGGACGCCGAGGTCCTTTAGGGCGGTTTCAAAGAGAGGTCGTGAGGCGAGAACTTCGCTGACATACCAGCGAAGGTAGTCTTCGTCGTCGAGCGCGGCGGTGAGGCAGGTGAGGGCGACGCAGTTGACACTGTAGGGGGAAATGACGCGGCGAAGCCACTGCATTTGGTCTTCGGCTGCGGCGAGGACGCCGAGGCGGAGGCCAGCGAGGCCGTAGGCCTTCGAAAATGTGCGCGCGACGATTACATTTGGTGCGCGACCGATCAGGTCGAGGATAGTATCCCCATAGAAATGGAAGTAGGCCTCGTCGATGAGGACCGCGGCGCGCGGCGCGGCTTCGATGAGGCGCAGAAGGTTTGCGCGCGATGCGGTTTGCCCGGTGGGGCTGTTCGGATTGGCGATGGCAATGAGGCGCGTGGCCGGGGTGATGGAGCCGAGGAGGGCGCGGAAGGGGAAACGGAAGCCTTCTTCTGTCGGGACAGTGACTATGCGGGCGGGCGTCCCGGAGGCATACACCTCGTACATGGTGTAGGTGGGGACGGGGAGGAGAATTTCCGTACCGGCATCAAGGTAGGTTTGGCAAAGAGTATGGATAGCTTCGTCGACGCCGTTGGTGAGTAACAGTTGCTGTGGCTTAAGGCCGAGGTGGGCGGCGACGCGGGCCTCGACGGGTTCGCGCTCGGGGTAGCGGGTGAGGTCGCCGCGGGAGATCTTGCCGAGGGCTTCGAGAACGCGGGGTGAGCAGGCGAACGTGTTCTCATTGAAGTCGAGGCGGAGGCCGCTGCGGTCGCCCAGGGGCGGGTGGTATTCCTTCATCCGACGGACGGCGGAGGATGGTTGCGGGCCGCGGACTTTGAGGTCAGTCATGCACGCCTCGGGCGCGGATGGCCTCCGCATGAGCCGTGAGTCCTTCGGCTTCAGCTAGACGCAGCGCGGCGGGACCGAGTTGCTGGACGCCTTGTTTGGAATATTCCTGGACCGTGACGAGCTTGACGAAGTCGAGAACGCTGAGGCCTCCGCGTGTACGGGCGAGACCGCTGGTGGGAAGGGTGTGGTTGGGGCCGGAGACGTAGTCGCCGAGAGGCTGCGCAGACCAGCGGCCTATGAAAACGGAGCCGGCATTGCGGACCCAGGCGAGGTCGGCGGCTGAATCGACGGTGAGGTGCTCGGGAGCGATGCGGTTAGTGAGGTCGCGGGCTTCCTGGACGGAACGCGCAACGATGGCGAGGCCATTATTTGTAATCGCAGCTGTGGCGATTGTATTGCCGCGGGCAGATTGTGTCACAGCGGCGGCTACAGATTTGGCCAGGGCCGTCTGCGTAGTGATGAAAATGACGAGCGCGTCGGGATCGTGTTCGGCCTGAGCGACGAGATCGGCCGCGATGTAGGCGGGATCGCCGGTTTCGCTGGTGATGACCGCTTCAGTGGGACCGGCGAGCATGTCGATGGAGCAGTCGAAAGCGACGAGTTTCTTGGCTGCTGTGACCCAGGCGTTGCCGGGACCGACGATTTTGTCGACGGGTGAAATGCTTTGTGTTCCGTAGGCGAGGGCGGCGATGGCATGAGCTCCGCCGATTCGATAGAACTCGGTAATCCCCAGTAGAAATGCCACCGCGAGGGTTTCCTTCGCAGGATGAGGGGAGACGGCGACGATCCGGCCGGCCCTGGCAACCTGCGCGGGAATCGCGGTCATGAGAAGCGTGGAGGGCAGCGGGTAGCGGCCGCTGGGAATGTAGCAGCCGACCGAGGCGAGCGGAATGACGCGCTGGCCTGTTATAACTCCGGGTGCTGGTTTCAGGTCGAAGTCCCTGGGACATTGACGAACGGCGAAGGCGCGGATGTTGCGGGCGGCGGTCCTGAGGGCCTGGCGGATGGGCTTGGGAGTGGATTCCCAGGCGAGCTTCAGTTCAACCTCAGGAATGCGTAACGGTGACTGTGGCGTAATCCTGTCGAATTTGTTGCGGAGGCGCAGGATTGCGGGATCCCCACCGCGGCGGACCGACTCGACGATACGGCGAGCCTGGGGAAGGAGGCGCTCCCAGGGAGCGGAGCGACGATCTGCTACCGCAGTAATCGCTTCCAGACCTCGGCCGGTTGTGCGGATTACCTTCACAGCACTACCTTGTTCAGCGGATATTCGACGATGCCGGTGGCTTTGGCGGCTTTGAGTTTGGGGATGACTTCGCGGACGGTACTTTCTTCGAGGATGGTGTTGACGGCGACCCAACGGGCGTCGCTGAGCTCGGAGATGGTTGGCGAATTGAGCGCGGGAAGGACGCTGAGGACGGCGGGGAGATTGGTTTTTTCGACGTTGAGCATGAGGCCGACCTGACCCTGCGCATCGATGGCGCCACGTAGCATGAGGGCGAGGTTGTCGATTTTCTGTTTCTTCCAGGGGTCGGCGCAGGCGGTGCGGTTGGCGATGAGATGCGTCTCGCTTTCCATGACTGTGTCGATGATGCGAAGACGATTGGCGCGGAGGGAGCTGCCGGTTTCAGTGACTTCAACGATAGCGTCGGCCAGCGTAGGCGGCTTGACCTCGGTGGCGCCCCAGCTGAATTCGACCTTCACGGGAATGTTTTTGCCGGCGAAGTATTTCTTTGTGACTTCGACGAGCTCGGTGGCGATGATTTTGCCGGAGAGATCTTCGGCGCTCTGCCAGGGGGAGCTTTCCGGAACGGCGAGGACCCAGCGAACACGGCGGCGGCTCTGCTTGGCGTAGACGAGGCTGGTGATGGATTCGACGTCGAGGCCGCTCTCGACGACCCAATCGATGCCGGTGAGGCCTGCGTGGAGAACGCCGTGGTCGACATAGCGGGCCATCTCCTGGGCGCGGATGAGCATGCACTCGATGTCGGCGTCGTCGATATTGGGGAAGTAGGAGCGGCCGTCGGCGTAGATGTTCCAGCCGGCGCGCTTGAAGAGG
>CAZHTJ010000036.1:0-38108 GCA_964535525.1 uncultured Acidobacterium sp.
CAAACTTCTCCGCCCGCAGCAGCGCCGACTCCATCACCAGCACCTCAATCAAAATATCCGCCAGCGCCCCCATGATCTCCTGCTGATCCTGCAGGCTTGTCGGATACTTCTGGCTCGCCGCCCCCGAACAAAATAGCCCCAGCTTCTTCGCGCTCCCCAGCAGCGCCCGCTCCGCAGCCAGCGGACCCTGTGGCTGCTCGCCGCGCGCCCCCGGCCCCGCCATCACCTCATCCATCACCTTCGCGATCGCCGGCAGCAGCGGCAGCCGCCCCTGCATCGCCCGCTTCAGCAAAAATCCCGTGATGATCAGCCGGTTAATCTCGTTCGTCCCCTCAAAAATCCTGTTAATGCGCGAGTCGCGATAACCCCGCTCCGCCGGATACTCCTCGACATACCCATACCCGCCGTAAATCTGCACCGCGTGATCCGCCGCGCGCTCCATCATTTCCGAACACCACACCTTCACGATCGAGCATTCGACCGCATACTCCTCGATCTTTTTCTGCACCTCGGCCGCCGTCGCATCGGCCGACAGTGTCGCGAGCGCCCCGTCAATCGCTCCCACCACGCGATACACCAGCGCCTCGCCTGCAAAAATTCCAGCCGCCGTCTCCGCAATCTTCTCCTGCACCAGCCCAAACGACGTAATCGGCTTCCCAAACGCCATCCGCTGCTTCCCATACTTCACCGCGTTGCGCAGCGTATGCCGCGCCCCGCCCAGCGTCGCTGCCCCTAGTTTGTAACGGCCAACGTTCAAAATATTGAAAGCGATGTGGTGCCCCTTGCCTGCCTCGCCCAACAGATTCCCCACCGGCACCGCGCAGTCCGAAAGCACCAGCGGGCACGTCGACGACCCGCGAATCCCCAGCTTGTGTTCCTCCGCACCCACCGTGAGCCCCGGCGTGTTTCGCTCAACCAGAAACGCCGAAAACTGTTCGCCGCTGTCGCTCACGATCTTCGCGAACACGATGAACAAATCCGCGAACCCCGCATTCGAGATCCACATCTTCTCGCCGTTCAGCACATATTGCTGCCCGTCCGCCGAAAGCCGCGCCTGCGTCCGGATATTCATCGCGTCCGACCCCGACGACGACTCGCTCAGCGCATACGCCGCAATCCACTCCCCGCTGGCCAGCCGCGGCAGATATTTCTCCTTCTGCGCCGCCGTCCCATACCAGATCACCGGCAGCGTCCCGATCCCCACGTGCGCGCTGAAGCTCACGGAGAAACTCGCCGACACCGCAATCCGATCCGCCACCAGTGCCGACGTCACCTTATCGAGCGCCAGCCCGCCATACTGCTCTGGCACATCCACCGCCATCAATCCCAGCTGGCCCGCCTCCAGCAGCAGCTCCCGCGTCACCGCAAAATTCTTCGCCTCGATCTCCGCAATCCGCGGCACGATCGACTTCTCCGCAAACTCCGCAGTCGTCCGCGCAATCTCCCGCTGCTCCTCGGAAAAATCCTCCGGCGCAAAAACATCCTCCGCCGCCCCATTCTGCAGCAAAAAATATCCGCCAGGAATTGCCTTAGGTTGTCCGCCCGGAATCGTCTTTGGTAAGGTCGACGTCGCCATAGGTCAGCCTCCGAAAAACCATCCTACGCCGCCCACTTCGCCACAGCGTGAATCAGCCGGTCTTCACTATCGAAGCCCCATCCAAGCGCGACACGGGTGGGGTTGCAATTCGCCGGTATCACCACGGCTTTTCGGATAAGAGAAAGCTCTGTCATCCTGAGCGAGCCTTCCGAATTCGTCGCGCGTTTTTCGCGCGACAAGTAATTCAGACGCGAGTCGAATGGACCTGCTTTTGTCTGTAACGACTATGCCCGCGCATCGTCTAATGGCTAAATCAGCGTGCCTTGGGGGCTCCGTGCTTTTTCCGGGCTGGCCGAGACTTGGGCGGCTTCTTTCCGACGATCTTCGGTGCTGGTTCAATGCGGGCGACGATTTCCCCATCTCTCTACGTCGACGATTACGCCGGCCTTCAACCACGCCACGTTCGCGTCTCCTGGGATACAAATCGTGGATGTTCATGCGAGGTCTCATTTCGCACCCCTCGCCGACTTTATCGGCTAACTTGAACCACTCCAATATCGTGTCGCTATCATCGCGCGCCCACGCATCACTTGCGGAAAAACGCCATCCGCTCCCCAGGATTCCGCGGCGCCACTCGCACCGAGCATTCATTTCCCTGCTGCGAAGCCCAAAGCGCCAGATATGTTTTGTCGCCGCCCGTCTTTCTTGTCGGAACCCACGCGTCCTGCCGCATCCCGTTCTCCATCCACGCGGCACGTACCTCTACGCGATAGAGCACTGAATTCCCGTACTGGCTGTCTGTGGGGCCGACCATCACTACGCGCGTTTCAAGTACTTGCCCTTCGTAGGCCGGCCACGAGTCATCTGGCAACGACCACCAGTGATAGATCCACGGCCCAGCCACCAACGTGAGCACCGCCAGAACACCCACAAACGGGATGATCTTGCCCCAGCCGTTCTTCGGCTCTACCCGTGTCCGCGCCGCGTGATTGCTCAAATCAAATTCTCAAACACCCCCGCTGCCCCCATCCCCCCGCCCACGCACATCGTCACCAGCCCGTACCGCGCCTTCCGCCGTTCCAGCTCCCGCACAATCGTCGCCGTCAGCTTCGCCCCCGTGCACCCCAGCGGATGCCCCAGCGCTATCGCTCCGCCGTTCACATTCACCTTCGCCGGATCGAGCCCCAACTCACGCATCACCGCCAGCGCCTGCGCCGCGAACGCCTCGTTCAGTTCGATCACATCGATCTGATCGAGCGTCAGCCCTGCCATCTTCAGCGCCTTTGGCACCGCGAACACCGGCCCCATGCCCATCTCCTCCGGTTCGCACCCCGCATAGGCAAACGACACAAACCGCGCCAGCGGCCGAATCCCCAACTGCTCCGCACGCTCCACCGACATCACCACCGCCGCCGCCGCCCCATCCGAAGTCTGCGATGAATTCCCCGCCGTCACCGTCCCCTTCGCATGAAAAACCGGCGCCAGCTTCGCCAGCGCATCCAAAGTCGTGTCCACCCGCGGACCCTCATCCACCCGGAACTCCGTCGTCGTCGTTTTCAACCTCGTACTCCCGTTGGGCGTCGAAAATGTCACCGTCACAGGCACAATTTCATCCTGGAATTTGCCATCTGTAACAGCCGCGGTTGCTTTCTGGTGGCTCTCCAGTGAGAATCTGTCACAGTCCTCGCGCATAATCCCATATTTCGCCGCCACCCGCTCCGCCGTCAGCCCCATCGTCAGATACGATCCCGGCCGATGCTCCACCAGCCACGGATTGACCGCAATCTTGTTGCCCCCCATCGGCACCATCGACATCGACTCCGCCCCGCCCGCAACCACCACCTCCGCCCCGCCGCCGCGAATCCGCTCCGCCGCCAGCGCAATCGCCTGCAGCCCCGACGCGCAAAACCGGTTGATCGTCATCGCCGCCGACTCATTCGGCAACCCCGCCCGCAGCGCCACAATCCGCGCCAGATTCATCCCCTGCTCCGCCTCCGGCATCGCGCAGCCCAGAATCACATCGTCAATTTCCTTAGCATCTAACTGAGGCACTCGCTCCAGCGCGCCCCGCACCGCCACCGCCCCCAGATCGTCAGGCCGCGTCGAGCGCAGCGCCCCTCGCGGAGCCTTCCCCACCGCCGTCCGCACCGCACTCACAATCACCGCATCCCGCATTGAATCCCTCGCCCGTCCCTCTTGCTCGCCTTTTCGCTCGCTTCTCCACTCGTCTTTCGCTCGCGGTTCGCTGCCTTTCTCAGTTCCTCAGCGGCCTCCCTGTCTTCAGCGTGTGCGCAATCCGCTCCTGCGACTTCCGTTCCCCGCACAGCGACAGAAAATGCTCCCGTTCCAGATCCAGCAAATACTCCTCGCTCACCGGCGTCCCCGGCGTCACCGCGCCCCCGCACAGCACTTCCGCCAGATGCGTCGCCACCGTCACATCGTGATCCGTCGCGTACTCTCCCTGCCGCAACATATAGATGCCCAGCTTGAGCGCCGCCAGCACACTCTCTCCCGGCGCCAGAGCATCCGTCACAGGCAGCGGCGGACGATACCCCGCCTCCGCCAGCGCCACCGCCCGCTCCACAGCATCGTGCAACACGCGATCCCGATGCATCGTCACCCCATCCGACGGCCGCAGCAGACGCAATTCCCGCGCCTCATACGCCGACGTCGACACCTTCGCCAGCGCAATGTTTTCAAAAATCGTCCTCATAGCATGATGCAACTCCACCGAATCGCGCGCCCCAGCCGGCGCGGCCCCCGCCGCCAACTCCAGCGCCCGCAGCGTCATCTCCTTGCATCCCCCGCCCGCCGGGATCAGCCCCACTCCCGTCTCCACCAGCCCCATGTACAGCTCCAGATGCGGCTGCCGCGCCGCGCCATGCAGCGTCACCTCCGCGCCGCCGCCCAGCGCCAGCCCAAACGGCGCCACCACCACCGGTCGTGCGCAAAACTTGATCGCCTGCGTCATCTCCTGGAACGCGCGTATGTACAAATCGATCTCGTCGAACTCCTCGTCCTGCGCGGCCAGCAGCAACTGCACCAGGTTCGCCCCTGCGGAAAAATTCGCAGCATCGTTGGTGATCACAAATCCCCGAAAATTCCGCACCGCCTCCGAATCCGGCCCGAGTGTCTGCCGCACGAAGCTCACAATGTCGCCGCCCAGCGCATTCATCTTCGTGTGGAACTCGATCGACCCAATCCCATTCCCCACATCAATAAGCGAAGCCCCAGGATTGCCCGCCACCAAACCACCAGCCCGCATAGCACTGCGTTTCGCGCGCGTCAGCGTGACCACCGCCGACTCAGGCTCCGTCTCTGCCCAAACACCCGCCTGCGGATCGAATACCTCTGCCCCGCCGTTGCGATACCACCCCGTGCCACCCGCAGCCAGCAGCTTCTCCACAGCAACAGGCAACGCCGTGCCTCTCGCCCGCAACTTCGCAGCCGTCTCCACCACACCCGCAGCGTCCCACATCTCAAACGGCCCCAGCTCCCAGTTGAACCCCGTCCGCATCGCGCGATCGATATCCGCAACGCTGTCGCTGATCTCGCCAATCCGGTTCGCCGCGTACACCCACAGCTCTGGCAAAATCGCCCAGTAAAACGCCGCCGCCTTATCCTTCTGCGGATTCCCCCCCAGCAACGCGCGAATCCGCTCCGGCAGCGCCTCAATCGGCTTCGTCGCATCGAGTGCTGGAAATTTCGCCTTCTGCGCTGACCGGTACTCGAGCGTCGCAAGATCCAGCACCAGCCGTTCCTCACTCGAACCGCCAGCCCCCGCGCCTCCCTTTTGCTTCTTGTAAAACCCCTGCCCCGTCTTGTCCCCGAACCACTTCCGCTCCAACATCTGCTCCAGAAATCCCGGCAGCCCGACATCCCCGCGCTCGTCCTTCGTATTCGCCGCGAAGTTGCGCACCACGCTGCCCAACACGTCGAGCCCCACCATATCCCCCAGCCGGAACGTGCCTGTCTTCGGCCAGCCCAGAGGCCTGCCAGTCAGCGCGTCCACTTCCTCCACGGTCAGCCCCTGCTCCTGCATCACGCGAATCGTGTTCAGCATCGCAAACGTCCCAATGCGATTCGCAATGAAGTTCGGCCGGTCCTTCGCCGCCACCACCGCCTTGCCCAGATAAATTTCCGCAAACCGCGCCACCGCCGCCATCGCCGCCGCATCGCTCCAGGGCGTCGCAATCATCTCCAGCAGCTGCATGTACCGCGGCGGATTGAAAAAGTGCGTCCCAAACCACCGCCCGCGCACCGTCTCGGGCAGCGCCTCGGCAATCTCCGCCACCGGCAGCCCGCTGGTGTTCGTCGTCAAAATCGCATCGGCTCGCAGATGCGGCACAACCCGCGCCAACAAGCTTCGCTTGATCTCCAGATTTTCCGCGACCGCCTCAATCACCCAGTCGCAATCGCCCAGCTTCGCGAGATCATCGTCGAAATTCCCAACAGCAATGCGCGCCGCAAACTCCGGGCTGGCGAGCGCCGCCGGCTTCGACTTCTTCAGCCCCTCCACCGCCTGCGCAGTCAGCTTGTTGCGCTCCCCCTCCTGGGCCATATCAAGCAGCAAAACCGGAAACCCGGCATTCGCCATGTGCGCCGCAATCCGCGAGCCCATCGTGCCCGCACCCAGCACCGCCATCCGGCGTATCGGATAAGTCGTCGACGATTTTGAACCGGTCGAAGCTGTTTCGAGAACGCTTGTCACACCCATAGTGGAGATTCTCTCAGAAACGACGGCGCGGCCATGATGCCCCGCGGATGGTTGCAGAAGCCGAAGCTCTGACTTGTGCTTCCGCCCCTCCCTCGGCGTTCGATCGATTCGGCGCAGTATTTCGGCCGTGCGGATCACGCTGCTGCGAAGCAGCAAGAAGCAGCAAGAAGCAGCAGCAGAAATGCAACGATCCGGACGGTCACAAAGGATTGGACGCGGACCGGAAGAGCAGGAGAGGTCGGAGTTGTTATTCCATTGTCATCGGGTTGCAGCAAGCTACAGGCTACTGCCTACGGGCTACCGGCTTGCTACGCCGCAGTCCCAGCATCCGGACTCGCCGGAGCAGCCGCACCCGGCGCCTCCGCAGCCTTGCCGCCAGGATTCACCAAATCCCGCAGCTCCTTACTGGGCTTGAAATAAGGAACCTTCTTCGCCGGAACATCCACCTTCGTCCCCGTCTTCGGATTCCGTCCAATCCGCGGCTTCCTCTGCCGTATACGAAAGCTCCCGAACCCGCGAATCTCAATCTTGTCCCCGGAGCGCAGCGCTCCAATCACCGAATCGAAAATGGTCTCCACAATCGTCTCGCTGTCGCGACGCGTCAAATCGCCCAGCTTCGTCACTTCCTCAACAAGGTCGGCTTTCGTCATGGTGGGGTTGGCTCCGATTTGGGTTGGCCCTCTGCTAACCATAGTAGATGCAATCTATTGACCTTGCAAATTCAATCATTTGCAGGATTTTCAGCCCGCTCCCCGCTCCCGGCTCCAGGCTCCCGGCTCCTCACCGCCAAAGAAAATAAAACCCGGGCCGCCGCTCCAGTAACTTCGTCGGCTGATGCACCAAATCGTCCGCATTCTCCAGCAAATCCCAGATCGACTTGTGGCGCACAGAAGGCTTCACCACATTCGGCTCATCCGAAATCCCCACCGACTTCGCCGTCTCCAGCAGCGCATCGCGAAACCCGCCCTGCTTGTCGATCAGATGCAGCGGCAGCGCCTGCTCCCCCGTCCAAACCTGCCCCGTCGCCAGCGCCCGAATCTGATCCGCCGGCAGATGCCGCCCATTCGCCACGTCCGCAACAAACTGCCCATACATGTTATCGACCAGCCCCTGAAAATAAACCCGCTCCTCCGGCGTCATCGCGTGCGTCGGATCCCCCGCGTCCTTCAGCGATCCCGCGTGAATCACCTCCGGCTTCATCTTCGCCCACGTCAGCAGATCGCCGTAGTTCGTCCACTCCATAATCACGCCAATCGATCCCACCACGCTGGCCTGGTTCGCATAAATCTTGTTCGCCCCCGACGCCACATAGTACGCGCCGCTCGCCCCCACGCTCTCAATCGACGCCACGATCGGCTTCTTCTTCCCGTCGCGAATCTTCAGCACCTCGTGATAAATCTCCTGCGAAGGCGCCGCCGCCCCGCCCGGCGAATCGATGTGCAGAATGATCGCCTTAATGTCATCGTCCTGGTCGTACTTCCGCAGCTGGTCCACCGTCGACTCCGCCGACACAATCTCGCCATCGACATCGACCACCCCAATGCTGTCGCTCAGCGTAAGCCCCTCATCGGACCCGCTCAGCGACTTCACCGCCGAGTACAACAGCACCGCGCAAACCCCCAGCAGCACCACCGCCGCCCCCCCGCCAATCAACAGCCACAGCCAAAGCCGCCGTCGCCGCACGGGAGGCGCAGAATACCCAGCAGGATACCCAGGCCCATACCCAGACCCATAGCCCGGCCCAAAACCACCCGAAGCCGCGGAAGTTGCCGGCGAAGCAGGCTGACCAGCAGTAGCCGAACTCGCCGCAGCCGACGAAGTTGCAGATGTGCCAGCCTCAGGTGTGCCAGCTTCAGGTGTAAGTGGCTCTTCCATAAGGCCGAGTGTAGCACCGGCCCCCGCACCCGGCACCGCCCCGACGGCCCTGCCGAACCCAACCCGCCCCCGCAACCCGCCAAAAGAGGGCCAAAAGAGGGTATGATAAATGTAGACCCCCCTGACAGTTGCGGGCTTTCTGCGACCGAGGCCCCTGTTCCGGGTCTAATGAAGTAGTCGTTTTTGGTTGTGATACTAAATCGATTGAGCCAAACGTGGACCCTCAATACACCATCGTGATTCCGGCCTTCAACGAAAGCGCCCGCATCGGCCGCGCCCTCACGGAAGTCCTGCGCACCCTCGACGAAAAGCGCTGGGACGCCGAAGTCCTGGTCGTCAACGATGGTTCGACCGATTCGACAGCCGCCATCATTCAGTCCTTCGCCGCCAAAGATCCCCGCGTCCGCCTCATCGAAAACGGCGTCAACCGCGGCAAAGGCTACAGCGTCCGCAACGGCATCCTCCACGGCGCCGGCAACGTCGTCATGTTCACCGACGCGGACCTCTCCTCGCCCATGCCCGAAGCCGAGCGCCTCTTCGACGCCATCCGCAACGGCGCCGACGTCGCCATCGGCTCGCGCTGGCTCGAAGTCAGCCGCCAAACCATCCATCAGCCGCTCTACCGCCAGTTCTTCGGCCGCTGCTTCAACCTCGTCACGCGCATGATCATGCGCCTCCCCTTCGCCGACACCCAGTGCGGCTTCAAAGCCTTCCGCCGCTCCGCCGCGCAGACCATCTTCCAGTTGCAGCGCATCGAGCGCTGGGGCTTCGACCCCGAAATCCTCTTCATCGCCCTGCGCCGCGGCTACAACATTAAAGAAGTCCCCGTCACCTGGGGCCACGACGAGCGCTCCCGCATCAGCTACCTTCGCGACGGCATCAAGATGCTCGAAGAACTCCTCTACGTCCGCTGGAACTCGCTGGTCGGCGTCTACAACCGCAAAGTAAGCGACCTCGCCGCCGCCGAACGCGGCTAGTGTCCTGTCCCGGAAATCCGCTTCATAATCTGCCGCTGTCATCCTGAGCGGGTTTGGCCGAGAATTCGGCCGAACTCAGCCGAAGGATCTGCCCTGAGAATTCAATCTTGCTTCCTCTCGCGAAGTGTCATCCCGAACGCGCAGCGGAGGGATCCGCGGTTGCTTTTGGCCGAATAGCCCTCATTCCCATCTTCCTGGGTGTCGCCGCGCGAGATGTATGACTGCGGTTGCCTGTTGCGAGTTGTGTCACGAACTTCCGGGAGCCACACTAGGGCAAAAATGTCATCATGAGCGGAGCGCCGGGAAAAATCTGTCCAGCGGTGTAGACACTCAAGCGGCGCGGAGTCGAATAGCCTGCCCTGAGCAAGTCGCCGCAAGGCGACGCGCCGAACGGGGACCCCCCGTAGCAGCCAGGACTGCATCAGCGGAAGATTCAGTCGCGGAGGAGAATCGGTCGCGCAGCGGCCGAGAAAGATCTTAAGCGAATCCCGAAGACTAGCTCCGTGCCGCCCGCCACGTCTCCGCAATTATCCGATACAAATACGCCGCGCGATCCGGCATATCAATCTCCTCCACCGGTTTCGGCTTCCGCGAATTCAGCAGCCACCACGCCATCGGCGCCTCACGCACGTCGTAGCCGGCGTCATACATCAGGTCCAGACTCACCCGCCCGCTCTGGTGTTCTTCCTTACGAATGACAACAAGCTGGGTTGTCCCCGATCCAATTCCCGCCAGCGCCGCAGGGCCGCCAATCAGCGGAACAAATTCCGCCCACGAAGCCAGCGCGCCGGTGGTCACCGCCGCGCTGGCCAGCCGCATCCGATACGTCTGCTTCTCGAGCGCGCACGCGATCGCGTCCGCCAGAACCTCCGCCAGCTGCGAATCGTTCTCCATCCGCTCCACCACCTGGTGCGGCACCAGAATGATCCCGCTCGGCAGCGTCATCACCAGCGGCCAGCGCTTCCCGTCCGTCAGTTGAAAGCGGAACTCGATCCGGCTCGGATCCGAAGCTGCTAACTGATGCTGATAAGCAGGGACCAGCTTCTCGCCGACCGCGTTCAGCCGCTCCTGCATCTCCTGGTCCGGCCACGGTGGTATCTTCTTCGGATCCGGAGGAATCCCGACCGCGATCGCCACCACATTCTGTTTTGCCTCGGCTGGCACCGCCGCCGGATCGTATTCGCTCTTCGCCCGCATCGCGTCTTCTTTGTCGCTGATCAGGTTCTGCGAAAACTTCGCCCGTCGCGCCACCAACACCCCGTCCGGCCGTGCCTTCGCGTCATACTCTATCCAGACGTTCGTCATCACGTCGGCCATCGAGCCCAGCGGCGCCTCGAAGCTGACCTCGGTCCCAGCAGTCACCAGGATGCGATAGCCATCCGCCCTCACCTGCGCTGTGCCCGCCGCCCCCGCGCCCGTCCCCACCACCGCATCGATCACCGCGAAGCCCGAGATGTCATCGCGAGCGATCGGTTTGATCTCCAACCGTTCAGCAGCGACCGTACCCTTCTTCTTATTAACGTGGCCGTACACGTCGATCTTCTGTCCGAAAGCAGGCGCAACCTCAGGACACCCCGACTCATAGAAGGCGCCCGCAGACGAACCGAACCTCGTGTCAGGTCCGCAAATCACCCGGATCGCATTCACGTCGAAATCCGATCCGGAAACTGCGCGCGTCACATAGCCAGTGATAACGGGCGTGGGGTACTGGCTTGACTGGCAGTAAGCCGCGGTAGAAAGGCACAGAACGATCAGGAATCCAGGGCCCCGCATGGCGCGCAGTATAACTCTGGATAACCGGCTCCGGCATACACCATGCGGGGGAGTGGGGTCTCTTTGGGGCGCCACGGGGATTACTTAAGAGTTGGGCTCATTGCGCCCGCCGGTGGCCGCTTCACCCCACCATCGCCACCTTCCGAGGCCGTCCGCCCTTGCGCCCATTCGCCCGCGCCGACTTCCTCTTCGCCGCGCTCGTCACCGCCCCGCCTCGCCGCCCGATTTCCGCCAACCATTGCCGGGTTCCGTAAATGTCGCGCAAGAGGTTCGGCACGTAGTAATCCAGATCGAGACGCGGCCAGCGGATCCCCGTGCCGTTGCCGGTGATCTTTACCTCAGCGATCTCCGCCCTCGTCGCCCCTTCCAACCCCTCGATCTCCTCCACTGGAATCGCGCGCCGCCGCCCGTCGCTCAGTGTCAGGATAAGCAGATTGAGACCCGGGCCCGGCTTGTAATCGGCCGCAGTCACCCGCGGCTCATCCGCCAACTTTGCCGCAGCCTTGATCGCGCGATCAATCTCGGCATCCGTCGTCATCACCTTATGTCTGGCCATGAATACTCTCCCACAATGCAACCAGTTCCTCGAAGTGCACAGCAGCACAGTTGAGAATCTTCCGCACGTCCGACCGTTTGGCATTCGCAGGCCGCACCGCGTCTTCCCGCTCGGCCAGGGCAACATTCCCATCGCCGCGCAAATCGACGACGGCCTCCGTCTCGCTCAGAAATCCATGCGCATGCCGCGGCGGACGATCGTTCGAGGACACGACGAATCGGATGCCGTCAAAAGTCAGCGAGCCCATGGCTTTTCAGGACCAGGCAATGCCTCAAAAACCCAAGCCGCATGGGTTATTATAGCAAACACCAACAACAACCCCAAAACCTTGCGAACGCCAGGTTCACCCCACAGCAAGAAGCTTCGGCCTCTGCCGCCCAACTTTCAATACCACTCGCCCCTGTGCCTGGGTCCGAAAGTACCGTCCGAAAGTACCGCCCAGTTCCATTTCGGGCCTGAGCAGGCTGGAGTCGCCGCTCGATCTTTAAACCTCCAGCCTCGACTCGCCCGCCTGGCGCTGACCGGCTTTTAGCTGACCGGTTTTCAGCTGACCGGTGCTTAGCTGACCGGTTCGTGCGTGAGTTGTTTTGACTACGTGCCCCCTGGGGGATGGTCTCCGGCAGGTCTTTGTTTTGAGCGTTTTCTGTAGTAACAGATTTTGTCGAGTACCCGGAGAGCAGGGTATAGGGTGCAGGGTACAGGGTGCAGAGGAGCGGTCAGCAGCCAGCTGCCAGCGGTCAGCGACAGCCTGGTTCGCTGCTGCGTTGAGGTTGAGGCCTTTGCCGGGCGCGGAGTTGGTGGGGTTCTGCGTTTTCTCTGCCTCTTCTTTCTTTGCCCGACAGATGTGACAGGGGAAGACTGAGTCAGGTCCGCCGCACCAGCAGCTTTCCGAGCCTGGCGCTTCCCCACTCAAGCCAAAACCGGGCTTGAATGGGCCACCCGAGTCGGTTTCGGCGTTCAGGGTGCGGCGTTCAGCGTTTGGCTCGTTGGCTGTGGCGGGCTCGCTCGGGGGTGATTCGCGTTGTTCGGGAGAGCGCTCGGGCTTCGGCTGGTTCGAGGAGTTGGCCTGCGTGGCCTGGGCGGGGCTGGAGCCGTTTGCGGCGGCTCGCGCAGCTTCGACGGCTTCACGATTCTTTTTGAACTCGGCGATGCGAGCCTGGTAGCGCTCGACCAGGGCGGAGGGATCGTCCTTCTGCTCTTCCATTTCTTCTTCGGTGAGCCAGCCGTCGGCGGGATAGTCGGCGGCGCAGGTGGGTTTGGGAATGCCGAGGCGCTCGCACTCTTGTTCATACATATGTTTGGATAAAGACCAATGCGGCTCGAAGGTATTGTTGGGGCCGCGATATTCCTGGTCGGGGGCGAGCATTACGAAATCGACGAGCTCGACGTCGGAGACGGGCTCGGGGGCGGCGGGGTGGCCGCGTTGTGTGTTGAAACGTTGCTGCATGAGACTGGTGCGAAGGGTGGCGTTGGCAATGCTGGCGCCATAGAGAGCGGTGCGGGCGGAGACCGGGTCGAGAGTTTTGTCGAGGAGGCCCTGCAAGGCGCGGGAGACGGAGAGCTGGATGGAGGCCGTGTCGTCGAGGAAGGGGAGGGTGTATTCGGCGACCTTGCCCGAGAGAGGGTGACGGTTTTTGAGGTGGTGGAAGCAGTAGTGCTGGCCGTTCATGGCAACGGCTTCGCATTGGTTGCCGGCGGTGCGGATGTGCCGGCAGCGGCGTTTGCCGTGGCGGGTGGTGGTTTCGGTTTGGGTGAGAGTGAGGGCCGTGGTTGCGGCCGGTTGAGTGTCGGGCATGATTGTTCCTCCTGTGTGGGTGTTCGCACATTTGTGCGTACACCCGTTGAGATTTGGTTCCGGCGGCTTCGGCTCCGTCGGGACGCGAAAACTACAAAGCCACCGCTTGAGAATCTTTTCGGCCGTTCGCCGCGGCGAACGACCGATTCCCCTCCGCGCTGAGACCCTTCGCAAGCCGGCATATTTCTGCTACGGGGGGTCCCCGTTCGGCGCGTCGCCTTGCGGCGACTTGCTCAGGGCAGGCTATTCGACTCCGCGCGGTTCGTGTTTCGTGCACCGCTGGGAGGAGCTTTGGCCGCGCTCCGCTCAGGATGACAATTTCTGGAAAAAGGGAGGGGCTCGGCCGCCAGCCGAGCCCCTCGAGTCCCGAATGCTACAAGCGAAAAAGGAAAAGCTCCGCGGGTTAGCGGAGCTTATTTCTTTTTCTACTCTATAAGTTCAGAATATCACATGGAGAGAATTAGACTGCCAAATATCTTTGGGTTGGATGGCTTGTAAGTGGTTATAAGTCAGGGGTCATTACTTTGGATTTTGGGCTTGGGGCTTGACAAATTTTCCACAAACAGTCTGTAGCCGGTAGCCGGTGGCCTGTAGCTCCTGGAACTGTAGGCGAAAGAGTGGCCTGGGTCAGCAAGGAACCGGTCGGCTAAAAGCGGGTTAGCCAGGAGGCGGTTAGCGAAAGGCGAGCGAAAGGCAGGAGCTGGAAGCGGAGTGACTCCCGCCCAAAACGGGAATTGAGGGTACTTCGGATTGAGACGCAGGAGCAAATCTATTGACCGGCGGATCGGGGGAGATGAAGCTTCTTGCTGTGGGGTGAACCTGGCGTTCGCAAGGTTTTGGGCGGGGGCTTCCGTGGTGGCGACTTCGTTTCGGGCCTGAGCCGGGGATCGGGATGTGCCGGGCGGAGTAAAGTCGCCAGATTACGACTTCGGCTGGGCGGCCCATGCGGGGAGGGGTGGATATCCCGTGACCCCATGATCCGATGATTGCATCAGGCGGAACTTGCCGTCACCGCGGTTGTCGATCAGATCCATCGAGAATCCGCAGGCGACGGTATCAGAAAGAATCGTATAAGTGTAGGCGTAGGGCTTGCCATCCATCTCCCATCGCCACAGCCCGGTCAGGATGAAAGCCGCTGGCTGCGTTCGCTTGCGCTCGCCGTTCTCCTCGAAGATCGTCGATGGGAAGACGATGTGGTGGTTCAGCTCATGGACGAATTGCGACACGGTCAGGCCTTCCGGCCAGCCATAGGGACGCCCTTTCGCATTCAAGGGAACGGTAGCTTTGGCGTCTTCGACGCCGGGCGTTGGCCATCCTTCGGCGCGGTACCAGGTGAATCCTGCGACGGGCTTGCTGAAGAAGCCGCACTGCGCGGGGACGGGAAGGGCGCCGGTAAGGATCGTCAGGGATGCGAGTGCGACTTTGAACCCGCGGGACATTCTTCGTCCGCCCCTTTGAACGGGATTGCAACGCCGATTCTCCGGGGAGAGCCGCTATTCCCCGGCCTGAAGAGCGCGGCTTTCCAGCTTCTCGTTCCCAGCCTGGGGGCCGCAGCGTTATCGGGGGATGCGGCATTTGACAGCCCGCCTTCGGGGATCTGTGCCAGCCCACTCAAGCCAACACCGGGCTTGAATGGGGCACCCAGGCTTCCAGCTCCCGGCTCCCGGCTCCCAGCTCCCAGCTTCCGGCTTCCGGCTTAACCGGCGCTCGACTTCAGCATCTGCTCGGCGTGCCGGAGCGAGGTCTCGGTGACGGTTGCGCCTGAAATCATGCGCGCGATCTCCTCGGCTCGCTCGTCGGCGGTGAGCAAACGAATCGAGGTCTGCGTCCGCTTCTGCTTTTCCTGCTTTTCGATGAGGAAATGCTGGTCGGCGAAGGCGGCGATCTGCGGAAGGTGTGTGATGCAGAGAACCTGCTGCACGCGCGACAGAGCTTTGAGTTTTTGCCCGACAGCTTCAGCGGCGCGGCCACCGATGCCGATGTCGATCTCGTCGAAAACCAGCGTCCGGGGAATCTGCATCTTCTTCGCGCGGCCGCGGTTCGCTCCTTCTTCCACGCTGACTTTAAGCGCCAGCAAAACCCGCGACATTTCGCCGCCCGAAGCTATCTCGTCGAGCGGCTGCAGCGGCTCGCCGGGGTTGGTCGCGATGCGGCACTCGACCGCATCCCAGCCGTGCGCGGTCCAGGAAGCCTGGTCGGGGTCAGGAGATCCGGGGCTCGGCGTTACCGCAATCGAAAAGCGAGCCTTCATGGCAAGATCGTTGATCTGGGCTTCGGCGAGCTTCTCGAGCTTCTTCGCCGCCGCAGCGCGTTCCTGGGTCAAAGCGCGAGCCGCGGTTTTGAAGGCCTCAGCCGCTTTCACCAGGTCCGCGCGCAGCGACTTGAGATTGTCGTCGCGGTTCTCAATGTCGGCGAGCTTGCGCGCCGCCTCTTCGCCGGACGCGATCACTTCGGGAAGGGTCGAACCGTATTTCCGCTTGAGCCGATCGAGCACGATGAGCCGGCTTTCGATGGCGGCAAGGCGCTCGGGCGATGCGTCGATGCGCTCGCCGTAGGCGCGCACGGTCGCGGCCACATCCTCGACCGACGCGCGGGCGGCGGCGATCTGCGCAGCGGCCTCGGCGAACTGCGCGTCGAAGCGCGCGAGTTCTTCGAGATGCTTTTGCGCGGCCTGCAGAGCGGCCTCGGCGGAGGCATCGTTTTCGTAGAGGACGTCGTTCACGTGAATCGCCGCGGCCTGCAGTTTTTCGGCGTTCAGCAGAACGCGCTTTTCGGTTTCGAGGGCCGCGTCTTCGCCGACTTTCGGTTCAGCCGACTGAATCTCGCGGGCCTGAAAGTTCCAAAGGTCGACAAGTTTGAGCCGATCCTGCTCGTCTTTTTCGAGTTCGCTCAGCCGCTCCTGGATTTCGCGCCACCGCGCGAAGGCCTCGGCAACAGCGTCCAGCGAAACGCCGCCGAAGCGGTCGAGCAGCGAACGCTGCTGTGCAGGATCGAAGCCGGAAACGGTTTCCGACTGCGCGTGAACCAGAGCCAGCTCCGGCGCGAGCGCCCGCAAAACCGCGACCGTCGCGGGCTGATTGTTCACGTAAACGCGGCCTTTGCCGTCGGCAAGAATCTCGCGCCGCAGAATGACTTCGTCGGCGTCCATGTCGATCCCGTTGGCTTCGAGGATCAGTTCCGCGCCCGGAGTCGATTCGAAAACGCAGGAAAGCACGGCGCGATCGGCCCCGTGCCGAATGAGGCCGGTCGAAGCTTTCTGGCCCATGAGCAAAGCGAGCGCGTCGACGAGGATGGATTTGCCCGCGCCGGTTTCGCCGGTGAGCAGATTGAGGCCGGGACCAAAACCGGCGATGGCGTGATCGATGACCGCGTAGTTTTCGGCTCGGAGCTCGAGCAGCATGGCAATTCAGGTTACAGCGTAGACCAGGAAGCTGGAAGCAGGAAGGATCAGACCATAGAACTACTGTCCAGCCAGCAGAGAATCAATATCGCGCGCACCATGAAGAACGCGGAGAATGTCCACAGTCTCGCCGAGCACGCGATAGAAGACGAGGTGTCTTGTGAAACCGCGAACGGCGGTTCTGCGGATATCGGAGAGCCGGATTCTGCAATCCGCAAGCCGCGACCGCCATGGGATGGTCCAGGATGAAGAGCAACGTACTGCCTACCGCGCTCTCGCATCGAGCGGCCAGGTCCGGATTCGCGCGCGAGGCGTACCAGCGGGACTGTTCGAGGATATCAGAGACAGCAGTTTCTGCTATCTCCAGACGAAACCGGCTCATTCAGGCCGAATCTTGCGCAGAGCAGAAACGACGCCTTTGCTGCGGATTTCATCTGCATCGAGCTCGAAGCGCGGAGATGCAAGCCCTTCGAGTAGGCTCTCTTCGAGCGCTGCGAGACGGCGATCGCGGTCCTGGCGCACCAACTCGCGAATGTATTCGCCGGGAGTGCCCCAATCGCCACTTTCAACCTGCCTCTCGACATATTGCCGGAGGGATTCGGGCAGCGAAATGTTCGTGGAGGTCATGGACCGTTTCTCCCCTGACATCCCATTTTATCGCAGAGGGTATAGTTTTCTTTCGTCAAAGAGGTGTTATGAGCGAACCGATTCGTGTGGGCGTGGTTGGTTTTGGATTGGCGGGAAAGATCTTTCATACTGCGGTGATTCAGGCAACGCCCGGTTTGAACTTGGCGTGCATTGTGCAGCGCAGCGGCGACGACGCGAAAAGGGAATATCCCGAAGCTCACGTTACGCGGTCGATCGAAGAGATGCTGCGCGATGCGAGCATTCAGCTGGTGGTAATCGCGACGCCGAGCTACTCGCATTTTGAGCTGGCGCAGCAGTGCCTGCGCGAGCAGCGCAACGTGGTCATCGACAAGCCGTTCACGCTGAAGTCGGAAGAGGCGGCGGAGCTGATCGGGATGGCGCGCGAGCGGAAGCTGCTGCTGACCGCGTATCAAAGCCGGCGCTGGGACGGCGATTTCAAGACGGTGCGCCAGGTGATTGCGAGCGGAGCGTTGGGGCGGCTGGTGAGTTTTGAGTCGCACTACGACCGGTTCCGCGCGCAACCCAGGCTGGGTGTGTGGCGCGAGAATGGCGGGCCGGGTGGCGGGATTCTGTTCGATCTCGGGCCGCACGTGATCGATCAGGCATTGACACTGTTTGGCGTGCCGGAGAGCATTTTTGCCAGCATTCGAGTGGAGCGCGACGAGGCCGTGATCGACGATGCGTGGGACATTTTTATGGAGTACGCGCAACCGCCGAAGACGGTGGTGCTGCGCGCGACGCTGACGGCCTGCGCTCAGGGGCCGCGCTATTCGATCCATGGGACGAAGGGGAGTTTCGTGAAATGGGGGATCGATCCGCAGGAGGATCAGCTGAAGGCGGGAATGAGATTCGATGCGCCGGGGTTCGGCGAGGAGGCGGAGAGCGCGTGGGGCGAGCTGAAGATCTGCGCAGGCGGGGCGAGTCCGGCGACCCGGCGGGTGAAGACGGAGCGCGGGGACTATCGCGGGTTCTACGAGAATTTGCGCGACGCGCTGTTGGGCAAAGCGGAGCTGGAGGTGAAGCCGGAGCAGGTGTGGCGAACGACCCGGTTGATTGAGCTGGCGCGCGAGAGCAGCGGGCAGGGGAGGCGGCTGAAGGTGGACTTCGGCGGGCAACCGTGACGCGCGAGTACAGAGGCGCAGGTGAGCAGGAGCGGTGTCGAGGAATCTACAGGGCGGGGGTTACATCTGTGTGGGCGAAGTCGCTACCTTTGAAGAGCAAAGGTTGTCCGAGGTCTTTGGCCAGAGCGTAGGCGAAGCAATCGGCGAAGTTGAGCCTGGCGGGGTGGCCGCTGCCTTTACCAAAGTCACGATACGCCTCGCGTGCGATGTGAGCCTGGCGTTCGGTGACGGGTTCGATGGATATTTCGCTCTCACGAATCAGATCGTCGAGTTTGCGGCTGACGATGGCGTCGCGGACGCTGTCGATCACCACAGCGGCTTCAACGTAATTCGCCGCAGAGATGCTGCAGTCGCTCTGTGCGATGGTGCGAGCGAACTCGGGTCCGTCGGGCTCACCGCGAAGGATGGCGACGATCGCTGACGAGTCGACAATCACTTTGGCAGACCTTTCTCATCGAAGAGCAGGTCATCGGGGTTCATGTTTTTGAATTCTTCGGGAAGGCGGGCTGCGGACTCGGCGCCGATTTTCAGCAGGCGCTCTGCCATTCCTGCCCGGCTGGAGCGGCGAGCGCGTTTGAGCCGTTCACGAAGAGACTCGGTCACCGCGCCGGTGATGCTTTCGCCGGTGATTGCGGCGAGTTCGCGGGCGAGAGAGTGGGCTTCTTCGTTCTTGATGTTGAGACTCATGATTCCACCATTCTACCATTATTTGGTAGAAGTCTACCATGGGAAAGAAACATGGAACCGATTTCGGTATTAAGTGGTTTATTTATCTATTCGTTGCGGAGGACGGCCATGGGATCGGTTTGGGCGGCGCGACGAGCCGGGATGAGCGCCGCCAGGAGCGCCGCGACCACGAGCAGTGCGATGCTGGCGCCGATGGCGGCAGGATCGGCGGCGCTGGTTTCATAGAGCAGGCTGGACAAGAAGCGGGTCGCGGCGAAAGCAAGAGCGAGTCCGGCGAGGATGCCTCCGGCGACCGGCAACGCGGCCTGGCGGGCGACGAGGCTCATGAGGGCGGACTTGTCGCAGCCGAGCGCGATGCGGATGCCGAACTCCTGTTGCCGCAGCGAAACGGAGTAGGCGAGGACGCCATAGATGCCGAGGAGCGCAAGCATAAGCGCGGCCGCGCCAAAGCTCGAGAGCAGGAGGGTCTGGAAGCGCTCGGTGGAGACGGAGTCGGAAACCTGCTGGTCGAGCGATTTGAGCATGGGGATGGCGACCTGCGGATCGACGCTCCAGATGGCGCGACGCATGGAAGTGGCGAGCGCGGAAGCCGACTGCGGGCTGCGAACGAGGAAGGTGACGCGCCACCAGGGGCCCTGCCAGTAGGGGATGTAGATCATGGGCGCGGTGCGATCAAGCTGGTTGATGCGGGCGTCAGCGAGGATGCCGACTACGGTGAATTTCACTGTCGGGTCGTTGGTGGTGAAGACGTGGCCGAGGGGATTGGTGTCAGGAAAGATGGTGCGGGCCGCGTCCTGAGAGATGAGGACATTGGTGGGGTGGTTTTTGTCGTCCGGGGTGAGATCGCGACCGGCTACCAGCGGAATGCGGAGGGTGGAGGCGTAACCGGGGCTGATCCAGCGGATGTTGGCGGTGGGCTCATGACCGGGCTGCACGGGATGATCAGGGCGTGTAACGTCGTCGACCCACGTATCGCCAGCCAGGGGCAGTTCGGAGATGGTGGCGACGGATTGAACTCCGGGGATCTGGGCGAGATTGGCGAGGGTGTGCTCGATGAAGGCGGCGCGGACAAGGTCGGAATGAGGGACGGTGTCGCTGTACTGCGGCGCGTACATGAAGGCGCGGGCGAGGGTGACGCGGCTGGAATCGAAGTTACGATTCTGGCCGAGGAGCGTGGAGAAGCTGCGCACGAGCAGTCCCGTAACAATGAGAAGCGTGACGGTGCAGGCGACTTCGGCAGCGACGAGGAGATGGCGGGTGCGGCGGCTCTCGCGCCCGGAGGAGACGCGTGTGGTGCTGGTCTGCAGGGCGGATTGGGGATCGACGCGCATGGAGCGCAGTGCGGGGAGGAGGCCAAAGAAGAGCGCGGTGAGGACGGAGAGAGCGGCGGCAGCGGCCAGTATTGGCCAGGCTACGTGGATGGCGTCGATGCGGGGCAAGCTGGCCGGCGCCACGGCGATGAAGAGCCGCACTCCCCCGAAAGCAAGGAGAATACCGAGCGCGCCTCCGGCGAGGGCGAGAACGATAGAGTCGCCGAGGGCTGCGCCAACGAGGCGATCGCGGCCTGCCCCCAGAGCGGCGCGGACGGCCAGCTCACGCTCGCGGGAAACGGCGCGGGCCAGTTGCAGGTTGGCGAGATTGACACAGCCGATGAGCAGGACGGCGCCCACAGCAGCAAGCAAGAGCCAGAGAGCAGTGCTGATGCGGCCGGATATCTCCTGAATGAGGGGAAAGACGAGGGCGGTGGGATTGGTGGAGAGGCGGTGCGCTTTGTTGTAGGCAGACTGCAGGGTGGCCAGCTCGGTCTGGGCCTGTTGCGGAGTGACACCGGTGCGCAGGCGGCCGATGGCCATGAAGTTGTAATCGCCCTCGTCGTCGCGCTCGTCGATGGAGAGCACGAGCGGGTGATAGAGCTCATAGGCCGGCTCCGCGGTTTGCGAGACGGTGCTGAACATTTCGCTGACGCGTGGAAATGAGAAACCCTCGGGCAGGATGCCGATGACGGTTTCAGGGGAGCCACCGTCGCGGAGGGTTTGACCTATCGCGTTGGGATCGCCGTGGAAGTAGCGCTGCCATGCACTCCAGGAGAGGACAACGACCTTATCGTTACCTTTCGTGGCTTCGGCGGGGCGAAAGCCGCGACCGAGGAAGGGATGGACACCGAGCAGGTTGAAGAAATTGGGCTCGACGCTGAGGCCGGCGACCAGTTCCGGATGGTCGGTGCCGACCGCGATGCTGGAACTGGCGTTGTTGATGATGGAGAGCCCGGAAAAGGTCTTCGCATTGGTTTGCCAGTTGAGGAAATGGTTGGGATTATCGGGCAGCGGGCTGGATGCGAGGTCGGGCAGGTACTCGTGCAGCATGACGAGGCGGTCGGGACTCGGGAAGGAGAAAGGTTTGAGCAGAACCGAGTCGACAACGCTGAAGATGGCGGTGACCGCCCCAATGCCGAGGGCCAGCGTGAGGATGGCGGTGAGCGCGAACCCAGGGGATTTGCGGAGAGTGCGGGCGCTGAAGCGCAGGTCGTGCAGGAAGCTTTGCATGCGGCCTCTTGAGTACAGGGTACAGGGTGCAGGGACGGTTGCGACGGGGACAAGGGTACAACGGACCAGACCGGCGCGGCGGGAAGTGTGACGATTTTGCAGGTGTTCCGGGGGATGAACAGAGAACCGGAAAGATCGGGGCTTCGGGAGCGAAGGAACACCGCCGTGGAGCTGATATCAGAAGACGCGGCAACGATGGACGGTGTTGGGAACGATCAGGGCTGGAAGACGAGGCGCGCGTCTTCGGGGGCGTTCCAGAGTTTTTCGACGTCGCGCAGAGGCGCTTTGGTGACCTTGATCTGGAAAGGTCTCTCCGCGGCCTCTGCGAGAACCGCGCGGAGCGAGGCGAAGATTTTGTCCATGGAGACACTGCCGAAGCCGCTTCCGAGGAGTTCGAGGCCGGAGCTGCGCAGCGTGGCGGCGGCCAGAGTGATGTTGGGCCCGGCACTGTTGCCAATCTGGACGTACCGCAGGCGCGCCGCATCGTGGTCGAGGCCTTTTTGAACGATCGCTGCGAGGAGAGCTTCAGCGGGCGCTCCCCAGAGGTAGTCGAGGATGACGTCGATTTTGCCTGCCGCCAGCTCGGCGCGAAAAGCGGAGACGAGCGCGTCGTGATCCTGGTGGAGGGAAATGGTGGCGTCGGCGCCGAGGGCCTTTGTTTCTTCAAGGGCCTTGTGATTGCGGCCCGCTGCCACGATGCGCTTTGCGCCGAAACGGCGGGCGATCTGCACGGCGAGCTGGCCGGCGGATCCGGTGGCCCCGAGGATGAGGATGCTTTCGCCGGAGACGAAGTGAGCGCGATGTTCGAGCGCGGCCCACGACGACATGGCGGGATTCATCATGGCCGCGACGGTCGCGTCATCGAGCGGGTCAGGGATGGGGGTGCAGCTGGCCGGTTTGGTGAGGCTGCGCTCGGCGAAGGTGCCGAAGGGAGGACGCGATGCACCGAACAAGACGCGGGCTCCGTCGGGCGTGCGGCCGACGCCGTCGACGCCGGGAACGAAGGGGAGCAGGCCTGTGCTGCCGTAGTGGGTGCCTTTGGCCAGCGCTTTGACGATGGGATGGAGGCCCGCAGCGGTGACGGTGACGAGGACTTCATCGCTGGCGGGGACAGGATCGGCGAAGGCCGCATAGCGGGGCGGTTTTTCGAAGGAATCGACGACGGCGGCGTTCACAGGGAAACCCTCCGCAGGCAAATATTGGATTCGGGGCGCGGAACAACGTCGCAGGATGCGAGTCAGGAAGCCGATGAAGGCGCGACGCCGTCGAACGGGAGGAAGAGGCGGAAGACGGTGCCGCTGCGGCTGGGGCGCTGCGAGCTGCGCACGGACAGCACGCCATGGTGACGGTCGACGATGCCCTGGGTGACCCAGAGGCCGAGCCCGGTGCCGGACATGCCCTTGGTGGTGAAGAAGGGCTCGAAGATTCTCTTCATGGTCTGAGGGTCGACGCCGTGACCGGTGTCGGCGACGGTGAGACAGAGGCCTTTGCGGCCGGAGGGGATGTGCGTGGCTTCGCGGCTGCGGACGATGAGGCGGCCGCCGTCGCGCATGGCGTCGACAGCGTTGCCGATGAGGTTCATGAGGACCTGGCGCATCTCACCTTCAAAGCACTCGACAGGCTGCGTGGCGCGGAGGCGGCGCTGAACCTGAATGCGCGCGTTGACGATGCGGCCCTGGTGAATGGAGAGGACGCTGTCGAAAAGCTCGAAGGACTGAACGGGCCTCGGCCCCGTGGTTTGGCGATAGAAGCGGAGGGTCTGCGTACTGATGACGGAGACGCGGCGCAGTTCGCGGTCGGCGAGGCGAAGATACTCGCGGATCTCTTCGAGATTCTCGGTGGTCTGGGACAGATAGAGAAGGTTGGTGACGGACTCGAGTGGGTTGTTGACCTCGTGCGCGATGGAGGCGGCGAGGCGGCCGACGGCGGCGAGTTTCTCGCTGTCTTTGAGGGCGGCCTCGGTGCGCTTAACGTGAGTGATGTCGTGAGCCTCGGGGACGAGGAAGACGATTTTGCCGCTGGAGTCGCGGACGGGGGAGAGGGAGAAGTCAAAGACGATCACTTCGCCGTCGGGACGTTTGAGTGGGGCTTCGTAACGGATGTGTTCGCCGGCGGCGGCGCGGGCAATGGCCTCGCGGACGGCATCGGAAGCACCCGGAGTGTACGTCCACCAGGGACAATCCCAGAAAGGCTTGCCGACCAGGTCTTCGCGCGTGTTGCCGGCGAATCGAAGGGAGGCCGAGTTGCAGTCGAGAACGATGCCATCGGTGGAGAGCAGACCGATGTATTCGAGGGAGGTGTTGTAGATGGCGTCGAGGCGGGCCGCGCTGTCGCGGGCGAGGGCGGCGGTTCTTCGTTCCTCTGTAACGTCGTGGCAGACGACGAGGATGCCGCCGATTTTGCCGGAAGGTTCGTGGATGGGACTGTAGCTGTAGGTCCAGTAGACATCGGTGAGTTGGCCTTCGCGGATGACCGGAACCAGCACGTTCTCGTGGAAGGAAGGCTCTCCGCGATGCAGGACCGCTTCGAGCTGAGGGCCGATGAGGTGCCAGGCCTCCTGCCAGCACTCCTGAGCCGAATGGCCGAGATAGCGCGGATGTTTCTCCGCCTGCAGCGGGATCATAGCGTCGTTGTAAAGGAGGATGAACTGGGGTCCCCAGAAGACGAGGGCGGGGAACTGACAGCCAAGCACAGTATTGACGGTGGTCAGAAGGGTTTCCGGCCAGGTTTCCACGCGGCCGAGAGGAGTTCTGCTCCAGGAGTGGGCGCGGATGAGGTCGGCCATTTCGCCGTCGCCGTGAATGCCCGGCACGAGACGGGGGGAATGCGAAGGAGGAGGGGGGATCGAAGCGGCGAGCGGGTTTGGCTTGGCGAGCATGGCTTCGTCTTTCCTCGATGCGGGGTTTCGTCGTGCACACGCTGGAAGCTATCCGACGAAGCCTGCCTGGGCAGACACGGATAATAAACGAGCGGAGCCCACCCGCGAAAGAGTGGAGTTCGCGAAAGACGCGGATTTCCAGTTGTTTCGGGATGGATGGCGGAGACGCCGATGGAGTTGCCCGGGGTATCGGCAGCGAACGAGGACATGGTCTCCGTGAAGCGGCCGCCGACCTGGCCCGAGGGTGGGAGTTGCGTGGCGGGATGAGTTGTGATATCTAACTAGTATTCAAGTTTGCTCCTAGAGAGCGAGCCTGGATTTCATGCAGAGTGGCTGAGGGACGGGCCCTGTGACGCCACGACAACCGGCCTGAGCAATTCAGGACAACGGTGTCAACTCTCGCTCGCCGTGAGGCGGGGAACATGAGATTCGGGGTGCAGGCAGTATCGCATCTCGCGCAATCCTCAGCAGTGCCAGAAGTAGCGAAGTACAAGCGTCACGCGTGCCCGTGTTTTTGTATCTCGACGCCGCTCTCGAATGCGAGAGGGGGCCCCGCGCGAACTTGTTCGCCGTGGTCCGGAGGGTGCGATGGCTGCTGCGTACGAACTGCGATGTCGGGAATGCGGGAAGCGTTATGAGAACGCTCCGCTGTCGATCTGTGACGAGTGTTTTTCTCCACTGGAAGTGGTTGTGGATCTGGACGAGGCGCGGCGGACGCTGACGCGGGCGTCGATTGCCGAGGGTCCATCGAGCATGTGGCGGTACCAGGCGCTGCTGCCGGTTCCGGCGAACTATGCGCCAGCGACGCCCCACCCCACCGCGCCAACATCGGGCGCGTTGGGGACCCCGGTGCCGGCGGGGTGGACGCCGCTGCAGCGGGCTCCGCGGCTCGCCGGACGGATTGGCGCGCGGAATTTGTGGATCAAGAATGACGCTGTGTGCATGCCGACGCTGAGCTTCAAGGATCGCGTGGTGGCGGTGGCGCTGGCGAATGCGCGGGCGTTCGGGTTCGAGACGGTAGGCTGCTCGTCGACCGGAAACCTGGCGAATGCGGTGGCGGCGCAGGCGGCGCGGCTGGGGCTGAAGACTTACATTCTGGTGCCGGCGGATCTGGAAGCGGCGAAGATTCTGAACACGCAGGTATACGGCGCGACGCTGGTGCGGATCGATGGCAACTACGACCACGTGAACCGGCTGTGCTCGCAGATTGCGGATCGCTACAACTGGGGATTTGTGAATGTGAACCTGCGGCCGTACTACGCGGAGGGGTCGAAGACTGTCGGGTTCGAGATAGCGGAGCAACTGGGGTGGCGGCTGCCGGACAACGTTGTGGTGCCGATGGCGGGCGGGTCGCTGATCGTGAAAATCCGGAAAGCCTTTAAGGAACTGGTCGCGCTGGGGCTGGTTGAAGACAAGCCGGTGCGGTTCTTTGGGGCGCAGGCTACCGGGTGCTCGCCGATTTCGACGGCGGTGAAGACGGGCGCGGACCATATCGAGCCGCAGCGGCCGTCGACGATAGCGCGGTCGCTGGCGATCGGGAATCCCGCGGACGGGATCTATGCGACGCGGGCGATTCGCGAGAGCGGCGGCTGGGCTGAGGATGTATCCGACGTGGAGATTGTTTCGGCGATCCAGGAGTTGGCGGAGACCGAAGGAATCTTTACGGAGACGGCGGGCGGGGTGACGACGGCGGTGACGGCGCGGCTGTACGCGCATGAGCGGATTCATCCGGACGAGCTGACGGTGTGCTGCATTACGGGCAACGGGCTGAAGACGACGGACGTATTGCAAGGAGCTTATGAGCAGCATGCGGCGATTCGTCCTCGTCTGGGCGATTTTGAAAACTATGTGGCTGAGAGAAGCGAAGAGAAAGAGCTGGAACTGGGAGGTGTTTATGCCGGTTAGAGTATTGCTGCCGGGGGCATTTCAGAAGCACACCAATGGGGCGCGGGAGATTCAGTCGAGTGCGGGCAATTTGCCGGCGCTGATCACGGAGATCGAGACGACGTTTCCGGCGCTGAAGACGCATCTGCGGGATGAGTCGGGCCAGGTGCGGAGGTTCATCAACTTTTATGTGAATGAGGAAGACATCCGGTTTCTGGGGAACGAGAAGTATGCGTTCCGGGATGGGGATGAGGTGCTGGTGATCCCGTCGATCGCGGGGGGCTGCGCGCCCTGCGATACGCGCTTCGCGCAAGGGCAAAAGCCAGAGCAAAACCGCGGTCCATACAGCTGTTGCTCGTATTGCGGGCAGGAGGAGTGCAGCTGCGGGGATTAGCCCCTTTGTCTGCACTCAGGGCAGGCTGTCGTGGGAGAGGTGTTCGAGATGCGCGAAGGCCGGTCACTCCTGGATGTCGCGGGAGAATTCCCACCCCAGGGCGAGCTTGAGGATGAGGTCGGCGCCGAGCTGGGCCGGATAGCGCTCGAGCGGGTTGGTGAAGCGGTCTTTCAGGATCTCGTTGATGCGGGCAGTGAGACCTTTTTTGAAGACGGCGACGTCGGTGTCGGGAACCTGATCGAGGCGGAGGCCGGTGAGGGCCGGATTGATGGCGTGGATGGGCGCGGGCGTGTAGCGAATGGGGCCGAGCTGACCTGCGGCGTTGAAGGCGGGATTGGAGAGCAGGTTCTGAGCGACGGTGCGGCCCCAGTCGTAATCGTGGTCGCGGAAGGCCTGGTCGAGGAAGCCGAGGAAGGCGGAGATAGCGGCGCCGGCGAGCTCGCCGTCTTTGGTGACGATGCCGTAGATCTGCATTTTGTCGCGCTCACCGAGGCCGGCGGATTTTTCGAGCGCGAGGATTCCGAGCAGGAAGGCGTTGGCATTGGCGGAGGCAGGGCCGCCGAGACCGGTGACTTCGGAAGCATATTGCAGGGAGAGGCGCTGGAGGGCCCGGGCCTGGGATTCGGCACCGGGTTCGGTGGCGTAGAGAAGATTCACGACTTGCTGTGAGGCGCGAGCAAGGGAAGCAGAGTCGATTTTGTTGCCGGCCAGGGCGGCGGCCAGGCCGGTTGCGCGCTTGTCGAGAATATCGATTTGGGTATTGATCTCCTTCGCCTGGATCCAGTCGCGAAAAATGGACTGACCGGTGTAGACATCGACGAGGCGCTTGAGGACGTCGAGGATGGAGGCGCCGGCCTCATGGAGATTGAGATTTTGTTTGCCGTCCATCGGAGACGGCGAGACGAAAAGGTAGAAGCGGAAGTCGTTCTCGAGGTGCTGGTCGTTGACGTCGACGAGATTCTTGGCCATGCCGAGGGGTTGATTTTGCAGGACGCCGCCGTCGGTATAGGTGAAGGTGGTGGGGTCGGGAAAGCGAACCAGAGTGCCGTCGGGGAGAAAGTCGGATAACTTGCGGGAAAGATCTTTGGTGCGGAAGGCAACGGGAAAAGCGCCGCAGGCGACGGCGGCTTCGGCGAGTTCCTGCCACGGCGCGAGAGCGCGGCTGTTGACGCCGAGGGGGCGGATCATCTGGTCGCTGAAGTCGGTGTAGAGGAACGACGATTGGCCGTCGAACATGGGGTAGGCGTAGTTGACGCCGTTGAGGTTGGTAAGGGCGAGGCCGAGCTGGATTCCGCGGTTGGGATCGACGGCGTTGTGCGGGCCGCCGTCGAGGGGAATCTGGCCGCTGGCATCGGCCTGGGCGAGCAGGTTCTTCGAGATGCTCTCGATGAGGTTGGAGGAGAGGATAGATAAGGTGGCGGGATCGCCATCGGGGAGAGGCTTGTCGTCTGCATCGAGGAGCGGACGGATATCGATACCCTTGACCCAGGTGTTGTAGAGGGGATTGTCGTAGGGGGCGGACTTGCCAGCGGCGTCGACAAAGGCATTTTTCGCGAAGAGGAGCTTCTGGGCGAGGATAGCAGCGGTCATGCCGCCGGCAGAGGCGCCGGTGAGCACGTCGATACGGATGAAATCGCCGTTGGCCGCGGTTTCCGGATCGTCGTTATGCTGGCGGATAGCGTCGAGGATTTCATAAGTGGCTCCGGCTTCGTAACTGCCGAGAGAGACAGCGCCGGCAATGGTAATGGCGAGATACTTTACGGGCATATCGTCCGCCGTGAAAGTGAACTGACTGAGATAGAGGAAGTGGTATCCCGTTCAGGCGAGGCCCGTCAAGTGGATAAGTTGGTTCAGGGCCATGGTGGCGCGCGAACGGGCAGATGGCCGGTTCCCCGAGGCTACGAAGGCGAGCTGTCGTCGGAGGGATAGTCGCGATTGAAGGGAAAGACGAGCTGTTCGACGGACGCGATGGCGCTGCCGTTGAGGGTGGCGGGGTGGAACCGCCAGGATTTCACGGTTTTCATCACAAGATCGTCGAGGCTGTTGCCGAGGCCCTGCACCAGCTTCTCGTCGGTCACGTCGCCCTGCGCGCTGATGGTGACGTTGACGATGATCTTCTGCTCGGCAGCGGGCAACACGGAGCGATCGGTGACGGTGGGACGAGGGAAGTAAGTCGGGAAGGCGGGCTCGGCGTCGTCCGTTCCAAAGCCGGTTCCGATGCTCGGTTGCTGCTGGCGGGAAGGAATGCCGGACTGGGCGAGGCGGTTTTGCGCCGCGGGGGACGGGTGTTGCGGGACGCGCGGCTGGCGCAGACGGATGGGATTTTCGATGAGGGTCGATTTGGGTGCCGGAATCGGCGATGGGATCGAGTGCCTGAGGCGGGCTGAGGCTGGGCTGGAATCGTTGACGCCGGTGTTGCCGGTCCAATAGAGGGCGGCGGTGCAGCAGCGGCTGTCGCGATAGATGGGACGCACTTTCTGCCAGTGCAGCGTGAACAGGAACGCGACCACCAGCACAGCAGCATGCGTGGCCAGGGAAAGCAGGAGGCCGGCCTGGCGGCGCCGATGGATCCGGGCTGGGGCGAAGATCATGCGCGCTCCGGTCTGAAGTCCTTCCCGGTTCGGCACGCCGGTTGCGGACGGCTTGCCCAGGGTCAGGATTTCACCTGTCAGGATTCATCTGCCGGGGTGAGCCGGCAAGACGGTTCAGGTTCGACGTTCCTTTGTCTAATATGTTAACTGTCTCGGGAAAAATCATGGGGAGTTATGGCAATGGCGTGGGCAGAGACGTTCCGCTGCGATGTTTGCAACAAGGAAAAGCGCGAGGAGTCGGAAGACTGGTGGCTGGCGTGGACGGAAAAGTTCTCGCCCGCCGCGAGTGAGGCGGATCAGCCTTCGATCAGGGTGACGCGATGGAATAATTTTCTCTCCCATTCGGCCGAGATCCAGCATCTGTGCGGGGCGCGGTGCGTGCACACGATCATGGATCGGTGGATGCTGGGGCGGGAGTGAGGGTGGCGGCGAGAGCTCGGTGCAAGATTGAGAGTTTGGCCCCGAGTTGGAGAGTCGCCCTTCTTCCACGATGGAGATCTTTGTCGGCCGCTGCGCGACCGATTCCCCTGCGCATTAAGACCAGCTGTTATTGCACAGTGTGCTGCTTCGGGGGGGGCCTTCCCCTGCGCGCGGACTGTTCTTCGCGCACCGCTGGGAGGCGCTGTGGCCGCGCTCCGGTCAGGATGACATTTTCGCTAATTAGTGTAGATGCGGACGTAATCCACCAGCATCGGCGAGGGGAAGACGGTGGTCGAATCGGGGCTGCCGGGCCAGGAGCCGCCGACGGCCAGGTTGAGGATGATGAACATCGGACCCTGGTCGAAGGGCCAGGCGCCGTTGAAGTTGCTGGTGTTGAAGGTGGCGTAGATGTTAGTGGGATCGTCGACGTAGTACTGGACCTGTCCTTTGGTCCAGATCATGCCGTAGGTGTGCCAGGCGGCTGCGGAAAATGCGGCGGGATGATAGGTCTGACTGCCGTTGACTTCAGCGCTGCTGCTGGTTCCGCCGTGGACCGAGCCTGCGATCCAGTCGTAGCCGGGAGGCGTGCCGCCGACGTAGGGCGGCGGGTTGCTGCCGTCGATGTGCTCCATGATGTCGGCTTCGCCGCAGGCCGGCCAGGAAATCGTGGTGATGTTGTTGCCGAGGAGCCAGAAAGCGGGCCACATGCCCTGCGATTCGGGGAGCATCATGCGGGCTTCGATACGTCCATATTGAAAGCTGAAGAGGCCTTCGGATTTGAGGCGGGCCGAGGTGTAGACAGACGCTGAGGGGTTCAGCGCGACGATGTGCAAATAGCCGTCGGCGCCGACATAAGCATTAGGGTTGGAGGGATTGCATGGACCGGCGGTCGAAGCCCAGTTGCAGTAGGTCTCGAGTTCGTTGTTGCCGCAGCAGTCTGTGCCAGTGTCATAGGTCCAGGTGGAAGAATTGGGCTGGCCGTAGGCGGAGGGGCCTGCGGTGTTGCTGGAGAACTCGTCGCTCCAGACGAGGGCGCCGGAGGCGATGTTCAGAGAGAAGGTCTGCGTTGCGACGGAGCTGTTGAGCAGCGGTGGTGCGGCGGCAAGGGCATTAACGGTGAGGTTGGAAGCGACAAGGAAGGGCGCAAAGTATTTCGGTGAGGAGGTCGTGGGGGTGGTGCCGTCGGTGGTGTAGTAGATGGTCGCGCCGGAAGTGCTGTCGATGAGAGCGACGACGACGGCACCGTTTTGGACTGCCGTAACGGCGATGGAGGGGATCGCGGTGGACTGATTGGGAGGCGGTGTGGATTCTCCACTGCTGGAGGAGCCGCTGCAGCCAGAGACTGCGATTCCGAGAGCGAGGGCAGCGGAACAGAGAGAGAGCATCGCGGAAAAGTGTACGGCTTTGGTTCTCAGCTTTGCGAATCGCGTCCGAATTTCATTCTTCATAGTCGCCACTCCACCGGCGCGCGGCCGACCAGACGTCCAGAGGTCGCGCCCGTCAACACTGTACTGCGATGCGGAGGGGGGCGGAAGCAGAAACCGACGGGGCCTGGTGCCTCTGGTAAGCTGGCGCAATGCCGAGCCCGTTCCGGAGCCTGAGTTCGCGGCAACGACACGCGTTTGCGGCGTGCTTTCTGGGTTGGTCGCTCGATGCGTTCGACTACTTCATTCTGGTTTTCTGCGTTTCAGCGGTGGCTGCGGATTTTCACGTGGCTGCGTCGGAGGTTGCCGAAGCGCTGTTTCTGACGCTGGCGTTCCGGCCGGTGGGGGCGTTTTTGTTTGGGACGCTGGCGGATCGGTTTGGGCGGCGGCCGACGCTGATGTTCAACATTGCCTGCTACTCGCTGCTGGAGTTGGCGTGCGCGTTTGCGGGATCGATGCATACGCTGCTGATCCTGCGGGCGCTGTTTGGGATTGCGATGGGCGGGGAGTGGGGCGTGGGTGCGGCGCTGGCGTTTGAGACACTGCCGAAGGAGAATCGCGGATTTTTCTCGGGGCTGCTGCAGGAGGGGTACGCGGTTGGGTATCTGGTGGCGGCTGCCGCTTACGCGTTGCTGTTCCCCTGGTTCTCGCGTTTCACCTGGCACGGGCACGCATTTGGATGGCGGGGGATGTTCCTGGTGGGTGCGGCTCCGGCGCTGCTGGTGTTCTACATTGGCGGGAAGGTGGACGAGTCGCCGGCGTGGAAGGAGCGGCGGGCGCTGGAGGAGCGGACGATTCCGGAGATGGGGCTGCGGAAGGGGTTGTGGCAGTATGCGGGGACGTTTGTTTTCCTGGTGTTGTTGATGACGGGATTCAATGCGTTCTCGCATGGGACGCAGGATTTGTATCCGACGTTTTTGCAGAAGGACCATGGGTTTTCGGCGCAGCTGACGGGGGCGATTGCGATTCTTTACAACATTGGCGCGCTGACGGGAGGCATGGTGTTTGGCAGCCTTTCGGAACGGATCGGACGGAAGCGGGCGATTATTCTGGCGGCGCTGCTGGCGCTGCCGGTGATCCCGCTGTATGCGTTGTCGCACTCCGAGGTGGCGCTCGCGGGGGGCGCGTTCGTGATGCAGTTTATGGTGCAGGGCGCATGGGGCGTGGTTCCGGCGTGGTTGAGCGAGCTGTCGCCGGGGCCGGTGCGGGCTACGTTTCCGGGGCTGGCGTATCAGCTGGGGAATCTGATTGCGTCGAAGAACTCGGTGATTCAGGCGAAGGCGGCGGAGCGGTTGGGCGGGTATGGGGTAGTGCTGGCGTGGACGGTGGCGATTGTCGGATGCTATTTGGCGCTGGTGGCGGCTTTTGGGCGGGAGTCGCGGGGGACGGAGCTAAAGGGCAACCTGTAACTGGGAGCCTGGAGCCCTGGAGCGGCGACGAATTGCGAAAACGCAGGTCCTTCGACTGCGGTCGCCTTTGGCGACCTTCTCTCAGGATGACAAGATTTATTTAGCGGCGGGCGGTGAGGATCGCTTCTGCTGCGCGGAGGTCTTCTTCGGTGTCGACGCCGATGGTGTCCGACGGGGCTGGGGCTACGTGGATATCGATGCCGTTGTCGAGGAGGCGGAGCTGCTCGAGGCGTTCGACCTTTTCGAGCCAGGAGGGCGGGAGGGTGGCGAATTTTTCGAGGGCGGCTTTGCGGTAGGCGTAGACGCCGAGGTGCTTGCGATAGCCGGCGAAGCCGGAGTTGTCGCGATCGAAGGGGATGGTGGCGCGGGAGAAGTAGAGGGCTCGGCCGTCGCTGGCGGTGACGACTTTGACTGCGCTGGGGTTGTCGATATCGTGCGGCGGGCAGCGGACGGCGAGGGTGGCGACCTGGACTTCGGGGCGGGCGAACAGGTTCAGCATCGGGGTGAAGTGGTCTGGGGTGAGGAGGGGCTCGTCGCCCTGGATGTTGACATAGATGTCGGCGGGGATGGACTGGGCGACGGCCCAAACGCGGTCGGTGCCGCTGGCGCAGTCCTCGGGAGTGAAGACGGCGGGGAGGGAGTGGGCCTGGGCGAAGTTGAGCACCTCGTCGGAGTCAGTGGCGATGAGGACCTGGTCGAGGAGGGGGCAGGCGCGGGCGGCGCGATAGACCCAGGCGATCATGGGCTCGCCGGCAATTTCGCGAAGGACTTTGCGGGGCAGGCGCGTGGAGCCGAGGCGCGCGGGGATGACGGCGAGAACGTGGCCGAAGGTGGAGGGCAACGGGGAACCTCTGGGATAGTGTAGCGGGGACAGGGGGGGGCGCATCAAAGTACGCATCATTTGATGCTAGAATTGATGCGCGGAGGTGACGGTGCGGACGACGGTGACGCTGAATGACGAGCTGGTGGCGAAGGCAAGAAAGTATACCGCCATCGCGGAAAACAGTGCGCTGGTGAATGAAGCACTGAAGGCGCTGGTGGAGAGGGAAGCGGCCCACCGGCTTGCACGCCTGGGCGGATCGGCGCCTGGATTGAAGCTGCCCGCCCGCCGGAGGCCGGTCGCCGCTGCCCTGCGTCGGCGCAAAGCGAGAGCCGCGTGATCCTGGCAGATACCTCCGTCTGGATTGACCACCTTCACCGGCAGGATCGGGCCTTGCAGGGGGTGCTCGTGGCTAAAGATCTCCTGATCCACCCCTTTGTGATCGGAGAGATAGCGGTCGGACGCTGGCCGGATCGCATCGCAACACTCGAGATGTTGCGCGATCTCCCGATGCCCAGCGTTGCGGAGGATCAGGAAGTTCTCCGGATTATCGAAGACTGGGAGCTGTCCGGAACCGGCATCGGCTATATGGATGTCCATCTGCTGGCGTCGGTGCTGCTGACGCCGGAAACGCGGCTGTGGACGCGAGATAAGAGGCTGCGGGAAGTTGCGAAGCAGCTTTCGCTGGACGCGAAGCTGAATTGACGGTTGGCGCGGCTATTCCTCAGGGGTTTACGTGCTGTAACGATCCCGGAACATGACCCGTCCGGGCGGTTGCGCTGGCGCGGGTGGGGACGGTAGTGTGATCGTGGAGAAAGCATGGCATCCGAAACCACCATCAACCCCAACTTAGAGACGATTCTGCGCGAGCATCGGGTGTTTCCGCCGCCCGAGGAGTTTGCGAAGCAGGCGCACATCAAGAGCCTGGCCGAGTATCAGAGGATGTACCAGCGCTCGGTGCGGGATCCGGAGGGATTCTGGGCCGAGGCGGCGAAGGAACTGCACTGGTTTCAGCCGTGGACGAAGGTTCTGGACTGGAACCTGCCGTGGGCGAAATGGTTCGTCGGCGGGAAGATCAACCTCTGCTACAACTGCGTGGACCGGCACGTGGCCAATGGGCGCGCGGACAAGACGGCGATCCTGTGGGAGGGCGAGCCGGGCGAGGTGCGGAAGCTGACGTTCCGCGAACTGCATGGTGAGGTGCAGAAATTCGCAAATGTGCTGAAGGGGCTTGGGATCAGGAAAGGCGATCGCGTCGCGGTGTACATGGGGATGACGCCGGAGCTGGCGATTGCGATCCTGGCGTGTGCGCGGATCGGCGCGGTGCATTCGGTGATCTTTGGCGGGTTCGCGGCGAACGCGATTGTGGATCGCGTGAACGACGCGCAGTGCGTCGCGATTCTGACGCAGGACACATCGTACCGGCGCGGCAATGAAGTAAAGCTGAAGGCGACGGTCGATGAGGCGGTGGGGCAGTGTCCCACGGTGAAGAACGTGGTGGTGTACCAGCGGTCGGGATCGGAGATCGCCATGCAGGCGGGGCGCGACCACTGGTGGCATGAGCTGATGGCGAAGGCCGAGGCGGAGTGTCCAGCAGAGGAACTGGATTCCGAGGATCCGCTGTACATCCTCTATACGTCGGGGACTACGGGGAAGCCGAAGGGTCTGATGCACACGACGGGCGGTTATTCTGTCGGGACTTATCTAACGAGTAAGTTCGTGTTTGATCTGCGCGAGGACGATATTTACTGGTGCACTGCCGACATTGGGTGGGTGACCGGGCACTCGTATGTCGTCTATGGGATTTTGCAGAACGGGGCGACGACGCTGATGTATGAAGGCGCGCCGAATCATCCGGGGCCGGACCGGTTTTGGAAGATTATCGATGACCATAAGGTGACGGTGTTCTACACGGCGCCGACGGCGATTCGGGCCTTTATCAAATGGGGCGATGAGCACCCGGCGAAGCACAAGATGGACACGCTGCGGCTGCTGGGGACGGTGGGTGAGCCGATCAATCCCGAGGCGTGGATCTGGTATCGCGAGGTGATCGGCAAAGGGCGGTGTCCGATTGTCGATACGTGGTGGCAGACGGAGACGGGCGCGATTATGATTTCACCGATTCCGGGAGCGGTTGCGGCGAAGCCGGGGTCGGCGACGCGGCCTTTCTTCGGAATTGTGCCTGAGGTTGTTACAAAAGAAGGCCAGCCGGTGCCGGCCGGACAGGGCGGGCTGCTGGTGATCCGAAAACCGTGGCCTTCGATGGCGCGGACGATCTTCAACGATCCGGAGCGATACGAGAAGGCGTACTGGTCGGATATTCCTGGCTCGTATTTCACGGGCGACGGCGCGCGCATGGACGAGGACGGATATTTCTGGCTGATGGGGCGCGTGGATGACGTGATCAACGTGAGCGGGCATCGGCTGGGAACCATGGAGGTCGAGTCGGCACTGGTGGCGCATCCGAAGGTGGCTGAAGCCGCGGTGGTTGGGCGGCCTGATGAGCTGAAAGGGCAGGCGATTGCGGCGTTTGTGACGCTCGAAGGCGGATACACGCCGACGAAGGAGACGAAGGACGAGCTGCGGGCGTGGGTGGCGAAGGAGATCGGGTCGCTGGCGCGGCCGGACGATATTCGGTTCACGGATCAACTGCCGAAGACGCGGTCGGGGAAGATTATGAGGCGACTGCTGCGCGAGATGGCGACCCACGGGGAGATCAAGGGCGATGTTACGACGCTTGAAGATTTCTCGGTGATTGCGAAGCTGCGCGAGCAGGATGAGTAGAGGGATTAGGGATTAGGGATTAGGAAAGGCGCGGCAGTTTTTCCTTGGGATGACCCTGCTCCCCCTCCCTTTTGGGGTTTTGATTGATTTTGCTGGGATTCGCGGAGACGGGGTCGGGCATTTGGGGAGATCCGAGAAGGGGGTGAAGAGACTCCGGCCGTCGAAATCGTTGGAAGTGACGAGGCCCCGTCTAAGCGGCGCCCCCTTCCGGGGGCGCCGGGGAAATTGTCTACGTGTGGAGTACCCAATGCCACCAAGAGACAAGAATCAGATACGCGAAAGCGCTCCCAAGCAGCATATGGAAAGCGGGATTGGGGTGAATTCGCGGTCCAAAATCGAACACAGAGAACACAAAGGTCAACAAGGCTATGGACCAGATCAGGGGCAAATAAATGCTCATGATCGCAACGATCGCCAACGCCACGTTACGCATGTCGCGGCGATCGTGAGGGCTGTGGTGCGAGTTCCTGGGCATGGTTGCTTCTCCTGATTGACGGCGGCGATTCAACAACGGGCCCGGACTACATCAGGATTATGGCAGTAATCATGATGAAAAATGTTAAAAACTGGCTGATAAAAATGATTTATCTTAGCCATACGTGGTATTCTTGCGCAATCCCTCGTTTTCAGCTATAATGAAGAGCCTTTTGCCTAGATTTCAACAAATACGCCAGAATTCCCACAAATATTCAGCGTGTATATTCCATAAATCATGAGGGAGCCGCATGAATGCGAAGTTTGCCGAGTTTAGAAAGGGTCGATTCGAGACTCAGCGCTCTTTGGCAATCGAAATGAAGAAGTACGTCGAAGATGTCAGCGTGGATTATCTACAGAGGCGGATCAGTTTGTTTGAAGCCGCAGGGATTCACCCATCCGGCAAAGAGATGAATGCTCTTTCTGGGGCATTCGGTGTGAGTCGGGAGAAAATGGAAGTCTATTTCCATCGAATAGCGGGAGACGTGGTTTCGCTATTTGACGAGCTAAGGGAGCGACCAGCACCAATCAAGTCACTGGTCTGCGCTTGCTTTCAAGCCCCGTTACGCGCGTATAACGACCGGGAGACGAATGACGCCATCGTAAACGCGCTCAAGGCGGGCGTTTTCCTTATGTTTATCTTTCCCTTTCCGCTGCGGCTTTCGGTTGAGAGCGACGAGAACCCGATTCCTGAGAGTATGAGTCTGGAGGCGTTCTACCGACGAGTGTGGAAGGAGCTTGTTAGACGCTACAGAAATCTGCGGGAACAGATAGGGGAGGACGCACGTCACCAATTGGCGATCTATCGGCAACGCGATTTCGCGAAACCGTCACGGATCGCGGTCGCCCCAATGGCGTCCAGATATACGCTTGAGATTCAGAAAGACGGGTCCAAAATATTGCAGACCCTCTATGCATGGACGGAGGGCACTGATACTCAGAGGATGTTCCCGATCGGACTTGTTAGCCGTGTCGAGACGCAAGATCTTCTGGACGCCTGGATCTCATTCCTCGGTCAGCCGCTAATTCACTGGGCGAAGAAAGAAAGTTTCGCTATCAGCGACTACGATTGCGGCCCCATGTGGGAGAGATATGAACCGTCGGAAATCGGTGAGCTGACCGAAACGCTCTGAGGCGCCTAAGGATAATGGCCAACTGCTTCGGCATCCCGTCGCGCATCCGCGCGAGTGGGTGGACTCGGGACTTTGTGGCCGTGGGCCACGCCGCGCTACTGGTAGCTTTTCCATTTCCAGGTGTTGCCGTCCAGTTCAAACAGGGAGCGGCCTTCGTGTCTTGAGCCTTGTTTGAGGACGTTCTGGACTTCGGCGGGGAGGCCGGAGAAGTCGTACTCCCAGGTGTAGGCGACCACGCGCTGGCTGTGGTCCTCGGTGGGGTCGACGA
>CAZHTJ010000037.1:0-36603 GCA_964535525.1 uncultured Acidobacterium sp.
CGAATCTCTCCTCTCGCTCTCTCCGGCGCGCCGCGTCCGCTTTAGGATTTCGATCCGAGCTGTGTGATGAACGCCGAACACCGAACGCCCATGGATGCACAGGAGGGAGCCCCATGTTCGAAGACAGCCTTGTCGAATCCACCGGACGCATCCACACCCGCAGTGGCCGCTACGCTGCCGGTTCCTTCGTCCTCGAGACGGCGCTGGTCGCCGTCCTGATTCTCATCCCGTACGTTTTTCCCGACATGTTGCCGCACAAATTCCTCAGCGTTCCGCTGATTGCTCCGCCGCCCGCGCCTGCCGCACCCATCGCCGCTCAACCCTCCGCGATAGCCGCGTCCCGTCCGCAGCCCATCGTCATCGACATGACCGTGCCCACCAGGATCCCGCACGGCCCCATCCAGGTCGTCGATCCGCCTAACTCCGGAATGACCGTTCCGGGCGCTATCGACTTCGGCACCGCTCGTGACGGCGTCATTGGCGTTCCAGGCGTTGGCCCTGGCACGCCTGTGCCTGTCCAGCGCGTTCGTCCCGCGAGACCCACCGGCCCTCTTCAACTCTCTGAAGGGGTCGCGGCCGGCCAACTCCTCGTGCCCATCCAGCCACGATACCCGGCCATCGGCATCGCCACGCACACCCAGGGAACCGTGGTTGTGGCGGCCATCATCTCGACGGAAGGCCGTATTGAGAGTCTGCGCGTCGTTAGCGGTCCGCCGATGCTTGTCAGCGCTGCGGTCGAAGCGATCCGCCAGGCCCGCTACCGTCCGTGGAAACTCAATGGCGAACCGGTGGAAGTGGAGACCACCATCAATGTGGTTTTCTCTCTCGGCACCAACTGAGGTTGAAGACTGGGCGCCCCGGTTCGTTTTCAGGACGGACTTGTTTCGGGACCGGGGCGCCTTTCCGCGATGCCCGATCTGTACCCCGATCATGTGACTCGCATCACTCTTTGCAGCGCTATTGTTGCGGTACGATGAAAACCGATGCGGGTCCTTGTCTACTCAGCTTCCTGGTGCCGTGACTGTCGCGAGGCCAAGCGCTTTCTTGAATCCCACGATATCCCCTACACAGAAATCGACATTGAGGAGACGCCCGGCGCCGCCGAAGAGGTGGTCGCCCACGTGGGCAAACGCGCTATTCCGCAGTTCGTGATCGATGGGGAGTGGGTTCAGCCGTATCGCCCGGGCTGCGGCTTCCTCCACGCCGAAATGGCGGCGCGGTTCGGGTTGACCAACGGCGCCCCCAAAGTCCGCTCCTGACCCGCGTGCTCGCGACCCAAGTGCCTCCGGGAACCAATCCCGTCTAACCTGCGTACCTCATCCCAGACGAAAGGGAAGTGTGCCGTGAATCAAGTTCGCAAGCACAAGCGTCGCATCTGGCTTTGGGGCGGCCTGGTGGCCGTCGTCGTCATCGTCGTAGCCGTCACGGCGTTCGCGCTGCGCGCGGGCGATCCCAAGATTCCGGCTGCGCGCCTGGCCAAGGTCACTCGCGGCGACATCGCCAAATCCGTGGTCGCCACCGGACCCATCCAGCCCATCACCAAGGTCGAGCTCAAATCGAAAGCGTCGGGCCTGGTCGAAAAGCTCTACGTCGATATCAATCAGATGGTGACCAGGGGCCAGGTTCTTGCCCAGCTCGACCAGGAGGAGATTCTGGCTCAGGTGGCCGCTCAGCGCGCGCAGCTTGCCGCAGCCGAGGCCAACGTCACGACCTTCTCCGCCAACATCGCGCAGGACAAGGTAAATGCCGAGGCACCTGACCTGCCGATGTACCAGGAGACCTATGATCGCAACGCAAAAATGCTGAAGGACGGCATCGTCTCGCAGCAGGCTCTCGACAACGCCGAGCGCGACTACCTGGCGCAGAAGAACAAGCGCGACGCGGCCCTGGCGCAGATCGGCGTCGACCAGGCGAAGCTCCGCCAGGCCGAAGCACAGGTGCAGCAGGCGAAGGCGAGCCTCGACCAGCTCAACCAGCAGCTAAGCTATACGACGCTGGTCGCACCCATCGATGGCATGGTGCTTTCGCGCGACGTTGAAGTCGGTGACGCGGTCAGCTCCATTCTGGTGCTGGGTTCAACCGCGACGCTGGTGATGACCATCGGCGACATCCATCAGGTTTACGTCGACGGCAAAGTCGACGAGGCCGACATCGGCAGCGTTTATCTTGGCCAGCCGGCGCGCATTCACGTTGAATCGTTTCCCAACAAGACCTTTAACGGCAGAGTCACGAAAATCTCCCCGCTCGGCGTCGAGAAGGACAACGTCACCACTTTTGAGGTACGGGTCTCGATCGACAACCCCACGGGCGAGCTGAAAGCGTTGATGACGGCTAACGCCGAAATCCTGGTCACTGAGCATCATGGCGCGCTCAGCGTGCCCGAGCAGTCCATGACGTGGGACAACGACAAGAACGCCTTCGTCTGGGTGCCCGATGCGAAATCGAAAGACGGACAGAAGAAGCTGCCGGTCACGGCCGGGATCTCCAACGGCACGCGCACCGAGATTCTTTCCGGTCTTAAGGAAGGAGAGCCGGTTGTTCTGCAACAATAGAAAGCCGCTCGATGCAGGATTTGTAACCGTAACCGCTACTTGCAAGGAAGAAAATCAGCCCGGGCCCCATCCGCTCGCCTGAGGAGGTTATGAAAATGCACGTTGCACTCAGAAATTCGGCTCTGGCCGCCGCCATCGCCGTGCTCATCCCTGCTGCGGCGCTTGCCGCCGACGGCACCTTCGACAAAACTCTACACACCACCGGGCAGGTCATGCTGACAGTCTCCACCGGCTCCGGATACGTGCACGTCACTCCCGGCTCCTCGAGCGAGGTTCACATTGTGGGCCACGTTCACGCCAACGGCTGGGGCTTCAACGCCTCCGCCGACGACCGCGTCAAGCAGGTGGTCAACAATCCCCCCATCGATCAGTCCGGCAACATTATCAACATTGGCCGTCATCAGGACTGGATGCGTAACGTCTCCATCGACTACGACGTAACCGCTCCGAAAGGCACGCAGCTCGAGGCCAACTCCGGCTCCGGCGATCTTCGCCTGCAGGATCTCGGCGGTCCGCTGAAGGCGAATACCGGCTCCGGATCCATTGAAGCCAGCGGCTTCAGCGGCCGGGTCCAGCTGCAGACCGGCTCGGGCGACGTTCGCGGGCAGCTGCAGTCGGCCAACGACGTGAAGGCGACCACGGGCAGCGGCAGCATTCATCTACAGGGCGTTGAAGGCGCGCTGTTCGCGGAGACGGGCTCGGGCGACATCGAAATCGGGGGCCACCCCGGCTCGGACTGGAAGGTGGAAACCGGCTCCGGCTCGGTGACGCTGAGCGTGGGCGGGGCGCACTTCACCCTCGATGCAAGCACCGGCTCAGGCTCCGTTCACAGCGATCCGCCCATCACCATGCACGGGTCGATTGAGCGCCACCACGTACAGGGCGACATCAATGGAGGCGGTCCCACCGTTCGCGTCGAAACCGGCTCGGGCGACGTCCGTATTCACTAAGTTTGCCTGGTGCCCCATCCTGTGGCTCGGCGATTTTCTGAGCCGCGGGGTGGGGCGCCGGATGGCCCGCCTGCTCCTCTACCCTTTCTTTTTCCTGCCGCGCCGCCTTCATCAACCCCTTCAGCAGGATCTCTGGCTTGTCCTTGAACTCCCGCAGCCACCCTGCCGATAACCACGCCGGCGGAATCACGAACTGCGCATATCCGCAGTCGAGGCAAACCGCGATCTCCGGTGCCGGAACCAGAGGCGCCGCACTTCTGGTTCTGGCGCGGTTCAGATAGAGCCGAACGTCTGCCGGAAATGCAGTCATCGCCTCGGAATAGCATTTCTTGCAGATCACGGAATCCCCCTCAGGCTTCTGGTCTCGCCCTCTGTACCCTCTCATCGGTGCCAGGTACAAAGAACTTGAGCCAGTGAAACGCGGAAACCCCACGAAACCTTAGGAATTCTGTGACCCTTCTCACTCCGGGAAAGCGTCCTCCAATGAATCAAGCCTCGGCGGATGCCCCACCCTGTCCCCTGATTCCGAGGAAACAGAGTGGGAAGAACGGAGACTCTTTACGACTGAGTGGCGCCGCAGTTCGGACAGAACTTTACTGTGCCCTCGACCTTCTGCCCGCACTGCGGGCAGAAATGCACCGGGCCGGCGGCCGGCGCGGCGGGCGGTACCGGCGGCGGGGGCGGCATGAACTGCGGCGGCTGTGGAGGCTGCGTGTAGACCGGATACCCCGGGGTCCCCGGCGGCGGATAACCGGCCGTTCCTGGCGGCGGCGGTGGATAGCCGGGCGTTCCCGGCGGCGGATAACCGGGAGGTAGCTCCGGTTTGCGGATGATCAGATACAGCGGCAGAAACACAATGCACAGCAGGAAGGTCCCGATCCCCCATCCCGTCGCATTCATGGGCCGCTTCTTCGCGTCGGTGTAGACCCAGTAGCCAGCCACCGCTCCCACCACGATCGAAAGCAGAAAAGTACCGTTGTTTCCCATTGCTCTCCCTCAACGCAGATTGTTGAGCACCAGCATTGCCGCCAGCGCCGTCAGCACCCCATATTTCACTGTCGCACCATGAAAGAACTGCAATCGCCGTCTGCGCCAACCAACCAGCACCGCGACCGGATACAAACCGTACACCACCACGGCGGCTAGCCATGAGCATGGATTCAGAGTCGGCCTCTCCCCCTGCAGCATCGCCGCAAAGTCCCGGGTCATCCCGCAAAACGGACACCTCAGGCCAAACAGAAGCTGCAGCTGGCACCGATAGCCTGCGTGCAGGACCCACTGCGGACCCAACGCAAGCAGCAGTGTGAACGCAATCATCCCGCCCAGTACCCAAAGGTGCGGTACCAATTCCCGATTCACCTGGAGCCGTGTTCGCGGCATAAGCATATATACCGGAATTCCCTACTTCTTCGGAATGAAAAACTCTGCGGGGTCTTTTCTACCTGCTCCGCCGTCCCTCAACGTGCGACTGCCATCGCGCAGAAAGTCAAGCCTCGAGGCCACGTCATGAAATCCTTCGGATCCGCCTTTGCAACTTTGTCTGCCCTGGTTGTTCTCGTTCTTTTCGCAGCGCCCCTCCTGAACGCCCAAAACCCGCCGCCGGGGCCGGTTCCCGCGCCCATCGTCTCCGCGCAGAAAATCTTCATTGCCAACGGTGGTATGGATGCCTTCTCCCTCCAGGCGTTTGAAGAACTCGGGCTCAATGGCACCGACGCTTACGACTCCCTCTACGCCGCCGTCAAGAGCTGGGGCAAATATGAACTCGTGGCCTCGCCCGCCGACTCCGACATCGTCCTCGATATCCGCTTCACGGCGCCGATCACCAATGTCGGGAACCACGCCACCTGGGGTTTTGAGCACATCCTTGCCAACACCACCTGGCAATTTCAGATCGAGATCACCGTCTTCGACGCCAAAACGCACTTCCAGCTCTGGACGGTCACCGAACCTGTGCGTCCTGCTAACCTCAAAGGGACCTGGCGCAAGAACATCGCTGACGCCAACGCCACCCTGGCTGGCGACCTTAAATCCCTTCTGGCGCCGGCCACGCCTCCAACACCCTGATCAGATCAACTTCGGGCGCCCTGCCTCGCCCCGCTGTTCGCGTGGGAGAACCAGTACCCGGTGCCCTGCGCCCGGCGCCCCTTGTATCATCCCCCCATGGTGAAATTTTTTGCCGCTGTTCTCGCGCTGGGCCTCGCCCTTCCCGCCGCCATTGCTCAATCCGGCCCCATCACTCTCACGGTCGACACCACTCATTCGCCGGACAAGATTCTTCACGTCCGCGAATCTATCCCCGTCCATCCTGGGTCTCTTACCCTCTACTACCCCAAGTGGATCCCAGGCGAACACGGACCCGATGGCCCCATCATCGCCCTCACCGGCCTGCACTTCACCGCGGACGGTAAAGACATTGCCTGGCAGCGCGATCTTCTTGACGTCTACACCTTCCATGTCGATGTGCCTGCGGGCATCACCCACCTCGATGCCAGCTATGACTACATCGAAGCTGCCGGCTTCTCGGCGACCGACAAGCTGCTCGTCCTCGAGTGGAATGAGGTCGCGCTTTACCCCGCCGGCACGCCGTCCGCGCAGCTCATCTACAATGCCACGCTCATCCTGCCTGACGGCTGGAAATACGGCACCTCGCTGCCGGTCGACAGCGACTCCGGCAATAAGGTCACCTTCAAGCCCATTTCTTTTGATCTGCTGGTTGACTCGCCGGTCATCGAGGGCCAGTACTACCGGGTCGTCGACATCACTCCGCCCGGGGAGCCGGTCCACCACGAGCTTGACCTGGTCGCCGACAGCGAAGCCGCTATCGCCATCACCCCCGCGGTCCAGAAGGGCATGACGAGCCTCGTCGCCGAATCCGGTGCGCTCTTCGGCACACGCCATTATCGTGACTACCACTTCCTCCTCACCCTCAGCGATCACGTCGCACATTTCGGGCTCGAGCATCACGAATCGAATGACAGCCGTCTTCCGGAGCGCGTGCTCATTTCGCCGGGAGCTGCGTACAACGTCGGCGGGCTGCTTTCGCATGAGTTCATGCATTCCTGGAACGGCAAATTCCGCCGACCCGCCGACCTGACCACGCCCGAGTTCGAGAAGCCGATGGAGACCGATCTCCTGTGGGGGTATGAGGGGCTCACCGACTACCTTGGGCCGATGCTGGCCGCGCGCAGCGGACTTTGGACCCCGGAGCAATACCAGGAGTATCTCGCCAGCATTTCTGCTTCCCTCGGTCCGGGGCGTCCAGGACGCACCTGGCGACCGCTGCAGGACACCGCGACCGGCGAGCCCATGAGCGGCGGAGGCGGGGGTCGCGGCGGATGGATGAACTGGCGCCGCGGCACCGACTACTACGACGAGGGCGACCTCGTCTGGCTGGAAGTTGCCACCATCATCCACAAAGTCACCAAAGGCCAGAAGTCCATCGACGACTTCTGCCACGTCTTCCACGGGGGTCCAAATAATGGACCCGAGGTCAAAACTTATACGTTCGATCAGCTTGTTTCGACTCTCAACTCTGTCGCGCCGTATGACTGGGCCAGCTTTCTCCGCGAGCGCCTCGACTCCAAATCGCCTGACGCGCCGAACGGCGGCATCGAGAATGGTGGCTGGAAGGTCACATACTCTGCCGAGCCCATACACCTGCCCGGACGCCGCGGCAGCGCCGGCGACACGTATTCCATCGGCCTGCAGATTGGCGAGGACGGCTCCGTTGGCGATTCTGTTGTCGGAGGTCCCGCTTATAAGGCGGGCATCAGCTCCGGCGTGAAGATCATTGGCGTCAACGGCCGCATCTACACGCACGACCTGCTCGAGGACGCGATTGCCGCCGCGAAGGATTCCTCCGCGCCCATCACCGTGCTCTACGTCACCGATGACTACATCAGGACCGCGACGATCGACTACCATGGAGGCGCGCGCTACCCGCATCTCACGCGCGATGAGTCCAGGCCCGACTACCTGGACGAGTTGATCAAGGCGCACGCTGCTGCCGGGCAATAGACCGAGTTAGCTCAGCGCCTGATTTTCATCTCAGAATGAAGGGTCAGGCGGCCCAGTCTGCCTCTCTGCCGAGGCCAATCTCGAAGCGGGCTCCCCCTCCGCGGCTTCGCTTGCATCGCAACTCCTCCCCCACTACGCTCAAGATTCAAGCTTGTGCGTTGCGTCCTCCGATGCTGAGTCTCTACCAAAGGCTGATTCTCGGCTGTCTCCTGCTCATCGCGCTGGTCGCCTCGGTCAGCCTGCTGGTGCGCACATCCTTCGTGCGCCTCGCTGCTGTGGACGAGCAGGTGCGGGTGGCCGAAACCGCCGTCGCTTCACTGGCGTCCGCCCAGGGCGCCATCGCGCATGAGGAATTGATCGCCGCCCGCATAGCAATGGGCGACTCCACCGTTTCCGAGTTTCGCGATCAGGCCGCTCACACGCAGCTGCTGCTGCGCGCCGCCACCGACGACGTGTACAGCTTCGATCGCGCTCTCCCCATCGATCGTCTCGCACGCGATCACGAGCGGCTGGCCGAGCATCCACCCAGGGACCCGACTGAACTCACGCGCTCGCTCGAAGCACTCCACATCGAGTTGCGCCGCGACCTCAATCAGCTCTCGACGCTTCGCTACACCAGCGTCACGGCTTTGCGCGGTCAGCAGAACGCGCTCCGCGCACGCCTCATAGCCGCCTGCGGCCTCTCCATCGCTGCTGCCACGGCAATCTCAGCCGTGATGCTTATTCTGGTCATCAGGCCGCTGCGCCTGACCGCGCGCGTCGCCCGCCGCATCGGCCAGGGCGATCTTCACCAGCGCGTCGAATGGCGCGCCAAGGATGACCTCGGCACCATCGCCACCGAACTGAACCGGCTCGCCATCCGTCTGCGCGATCTCCGTGAAACGGAATCGGGGCGCCGTCAAATGGAGTTCCAGCTCGCCGACGCGGTGGTTCGCTCCATTTTTGAGCCCGTCATCGTCACCGATGGAAAAGGCCAGGTCCTTAAGCTCAACCAGGCCGCTATCGAGCTGCTCGGGGGCTCCGCGGAAGGGGCTGAGGTCGACCGCATGGTCCTGACCAGCACGCGCGGCGGCGATAGAATCCTGAACGCGATCCGCGCGGCCGTTTCTATGCAGCGCACGACGGGGACGGCCGAAGGCGAACCCGCGCTTCTGCCCATGAGCATCGGGAAAGCCGAACGCAGCTACCGCCTCCGCACTACGCCGATGCGTGACAGCGAGGGCAGGCTCCTTGGCGCTGTCACGCTGCTCGAAGACGTGACCGAGATCGCCCAGGTCGATCGGTTCAAGTCCCGATTCCTCTCCGTCGCTTCGCAGAAGCTGCGCGAACCTCTCCGGCGAATGCGTCTATCGCTCTATGCACTCATCCAGGGCCACGCCGGCGAGCTGCGCCCGCTGCAGATGGAACTGGCCACCAGCGCCGCGCATGAAGCCGAACATCTCGACGATCTCATGCTCGACCTCATCGAGGTCGCGGAGCTGGAAACCGGCCGCCGGCAACTCCGCATCGAGAAGATCCGTCCCTTCGACGCGCTCCGTGATGCGGTCGTTCGGTGCCGCGACGCCGCGCATGACAAGAACATCGACATCGAGTTGCTCGCCTTTGAAGACATCTCCTACGTTCAGGCGGACCGTCGCGCGCTGCGCACCATCCTCGACAACCTGCTCGCCAATGCTCTTCGCTATACACCTGACGGCGGCCACATCCGAGTCGGTGCCGCGGAGCAACAGGAGCGCGTGCAGTTTTTCGTTCACGACGACGGCCGCGGCATTGAAGCCGAACGCCTGCCGACTATTTTCGGGCGCTTCACCGGCGACCCCGCGAGCGGCGGCTCCGGCCTCGGCCTGGCTCTGGTTCGCCGCCTCGTCGAATCGCAGGGCGGTCAGGTTTCCGTCGAAAGCCGCCTGGGCGCCGGCACTACCTTCCGCTTCACTCTGCCCCTTGCCGTCGCCGAGCCCGACCGCCATCCTGTGGAGGTCGGATAATGGCGCCCGCTTCCATTCCGCCTCCTGTCGAGCCGCAGCCGCTCGCACTCGACCTGACTCCAACGCCCGGCGAAACCCATGAGCCCGGCCGTCTCCGCATCTATCTCGGCGCCGCCCCGGGCGTTGGCAAGACCTACCGCATGCTCGAGGACGCGCATCTGATGCACCGCCAGGGCATCGACATTGTCATTGGCCTTATCGAGGCACACGGCCGCACCGATACCGCCGCCCTGGTCGACGGCCTTGAGATCGTCCCGCTGAAGGAAATCCAGTATCGTTCCGTCACTCTGCGCGAGATGGACCTCGATGCCATTCTGGCCCGCCATCCGGCGTGGTGCATCGTCGACGAGCTGGCGCACACCAATGTTCCCGGCTCGCGTAACCACAAGCGCTACGAGGATGTGCTCAATCTCCTTGACGCCGGCATCAACGTCATGACCGCGATGAACGTCCAGCACCTCGAGACGCTCAACGACGCGGTGGCCCGGTCCGCCAGCACCACGATCCGCGAGACTGTGCCCGACAGCTTCCTGCGCCGTGCCAACGAGGTGGTCAACGTCGACATCACCATCGAGGAACTGCGCGACCGTCTTCGCCAGGGCAAGATCTATGCGCCTGAAAAGGTCGAGCAGGCTCTCGCAAACTTCTTCCGCAGGGGCAATCTCAACATGCTCCGCGAGCTGGCGCTGCGTACCACCGCCGAGCAGGTCGGCACCGCCGCCGCCGAATACCGCCGCATCCAGGGACTGGAACAGGCTCCCATCCCGGAGAAAGTCATGGTCTGCCTTTCACCCCGCCCCGGCATGGAGCGCCTGGTGCGTGTGGGCGCTCGCATCGCGGGCCGCCTGGCCTCCAACTGGTTCGTGGTCTACGTTGAGACTCCGGATACGGACCATCGCCATGGCGATCCGGAAGCCTTCGCGCGTCTGGAAGACTACGAGCGCATGGCGCGCGATCTCGGCGCCCAGGTTGTCAATCTGAAGGACAGGAAGGTCGCCGACGCTCTCATCGAATTCGCTCGCAAAGAGAATATCTCCCACGTCGTCTTCGGCCAGTCCGCCCGGTCCCGGTGGGAGATCCTGCTCGGCGGCTCTATCATCAACCGCTTCCTGAACGAGATGCGCGACACCACTGTCCAGGTCGTCCCCGTCCAAAGGGAAAGAAAGTGAGAAGAGGCCGTCTGAAGGCGCTGGCACGCCGGTTGGTCTCACGGCCCAGCGGAATCCGTGGCGAATTTGCGAAACGACCTCGGCGGACGTCGCACTATCATGGGGGAGGAAAAGGCCCCGCGCATAATGGGTTGTCCCCGGCCTCTGTGCAGGGTATAGTGCTTCCCAGTTCCGCTGTACCAATTCCTCCGGAACCGCTGGTCCATGTCCTGTGCCGAACCTGATGGGATCAGCTCCCGCGTAATTGGCTGTCAGAACCCACGAATCGGAGATGGAACGTATGCGTAAGGCTGTGTCAACTCTCCTCCTCAGCATCCTCGCCTCACTGCCCGCGTCGGCACAGGAAAAGCGCCGCGTCGCCGTCATGGACTTCGGCTATGGCACCGTCATGACCAGCGTCCAGGCCATCTTCGGAACCAACCAGGACATTGGCAAGGGCATCACCGACCTGGTCGTCAACCAGCTCGTGAACGACGGCACCTACCGAGTGATCGAGCGCGCGGCTCTGGACAAGATCCTGCAGGAGCAGAATTTTTCCAACAGCGATCGCGCTAATCCCGCCACCGCCGCCAAAATCGGCGCAGTGCTTGGCGTTGACACCATCATCATTGGCGACATCACTACCTTCGGCCGCGACGATAAGAACTATGGCGCCGGCGGCGGCGGATACGGTCTCGGCAAGTTCGGCGTCGGTGGCCTCGGGGTCCACAAATCCAAAGCTGTCGTCGAGATTACGGCGCGCATGGTCGACGTCAACACGGGCGAAATCCTCGCCTCCGTCACCGGCCGCGGCGAATCGCAGCGCTCCGGCACCGACATGCTGGGCGGCGGCGGCTCGGGATGGAATGGTGGCGGCGGGCACCTCGACATGGGCAGCTCCAACTTCGGCCAGACCATTATCGGTGAGGCCACCAAAGCCTCAGTCGTGCAGGTGGCCACCGGTCTCGATCAGAAAGCCAGCGGCCTGCCCGCCTCTGTCGCTCCTCCGCCAACGCCGGTCGACGGGCTGGTGGCTGACGCATCGGGCGGCGACATAATCATCAACGTAGGCACGGCTGCGGGAGTCAAAGTGGGCGACACCCTCGCCATCACCCGCGTCGTCCGCACCGTCAAGGATCCAGCGACCGGCAAAGTGCTCCGAACTGTCGACTCGCCGGTAGGCACTCTTACCATCACCAGCGTCGATCCAGACTCGGCTGTCGGCAAGTTCAGCGGCTCGGGCGCGCCCCAGGTTGGCGATCACGTGAAGCGGCCGCAATAAACTCGGCTTCGCGCTCGACAGAGGAGGCGGCCTTTCGGGCCGCCTCTTCTGTTTGCCTCCGTTGTACTCTACTGCTTCCTGAGCACCGCGTCGCTGTTTTCATCCGTCGTGATCGCGGCTTCGAACTTGCGCAGTTTGCCATACTCTTCCGGATCCAGCTCCAGCTTTTTCAGCACGTATTCGCGCTTGTAATGCAGCACCCCGCCTTCAGCCTTCACCTCGCTGTGATAGGTGGCGAATCCCACGTCGACGCTGACCGGATCCGGCATATCGTCCACGGCGTATCCGGCTGGAATCTTCACATCGAACTCGTCGCGCTCTGTTCCCACCGCGTCAAAACTGATCGGCACGTTTCTGGGTTTGTCGTCGAGGCCCTCCGCGACGCTTCCCACCACGCGCGGCCGCACCAGCAGCAGGTTCCCCGCTCCCTTGGCATACAGCGGTGCCGTCACCGAATAATCCATCTCCAGGGGCCGGTCCAGCTCCCGCACGTGAGCGACTTTCTCATCTCCCAGAGTGAAGGTCGAAAGATCGTGCTGCAGCAGGCGCTCCATCCGCTGCCGCTGTTCCTTGTCGCTTTCCATTGCCAGTCTGCCGCGCATTGCCCACGCCGAGGGCCCCGCACGGAGAATAGTCACGTCCCCTTTCAGGGTGCCATCCGGGGCCAGAACGAATGTCGCTTTGCGCTCCGTCGTGTCCGCACCCGGATTCAGGACAGGCAACTGAATCGACTGGCTGTCCGCTCCCAGGGCCAGCAAACCCCAGCTTCCCTGCTCGTACTCCGGCAACTGGCCCACGGGCACGTACTGGTTGGTCGGATCGAAAATCAAATACCGTCTTCCGTTTTTGGCCGTCACGACCGCCTGCAACCGCGGATTGTCGTAGCCTTTCGGAATCTCGATCGCCATGATCATGTGATTGCCGATGATCGACGGCGCGGCCGGATCGACGACTCCGCGCCGGTCGTCCACCGGAACCCACGTTGCGCGAATCCCCACGGAATCGAGCATGGTGATCATCAGCGTCGCTTTGTCCTTGCAATCCCCATACCGGCTGCGAAAGACGTCCTCCGCAGGGTGGGGCTGCAGTCCGCCGATTCCAATCTCGATAGCGACGTATCGGATCTGTTGCTGCATGAAGTCGGCAACTTTGGACAGCCGCGCCATAAAATCGCCGTCCCCGGCAATGGACTTCGCGGTCGTTGCGATGTCCGCTCCTCCCTCGCTGCGCGGCGCCGCCAGGCCGTAGTACCAGTTGCCGATCCTGGACCACAGTGCATCTCCCTCCGGCAGCGGGCTGGCGCTGAAATGCACGGTCATTCTTCCCGCGACAGCCTCCCAGACCGGATGCAGCGGCACATCGGACAAATCGATACCGTCAATATTCGTCTGCTCCCAGCGAAAATGCCCTGGCGCCCCTTCAACCGGCGACACTTTGTCGTGTCGCGACCACACCGCTTCCTGGTGCCATCCCGGCGGCAGGTCAAGTTCATAAGTGGTGCGCAGAGTCGGAATATCGCTCTGAAATGACCATGTATTCTCGGTCATGTAACCCGCCAACTGCTGCACGACCTCGGCTGCCACGATGCCGCCTGGATCCGCCCCAGGAGGCTCCGCTACTTTCATCCGGGCGTCCCCGTAGAGAATCCCCTCCTCGGCGCCGACATCGCCGGTTTCGATATACTCGGAGTCCTTCATCGCATAACGGTGGCCGTCCGGGCCGATACTCCAGACGTGGAATGAGAGAAGCTTTTGTTCCTCCGAAAACTGTGCCGCCGGTTTGGCGTATTCGCGTCCCTGCGGCCGCAGAATCTTCACCACCGCCCGATTTCGCCGAATCATCTTCCCGTCCGGCGCCATGGTCACCAGCGTGTCGTCCAGCAGAACAATTGCCTTCGCGTCGCGCCACTCGCCTTTCAGGGCCGAGTCCGTCGCCGCCTGGGTCACCCAGTCGGGCAACTGCGCATCCTTCGACGCATGCGCGACCGCCGCGCATCCCCCCAGCAACAGAATTCCGCTCCACATGCACGCCGTTCGCGGCGCCCATTTCGCTGGACGTTTCACAACGCACACATTGCCCTCGATCCTGTTCCCTGCATCCTGGTTTTTCACTCGCTCTTCCCCGGCCCCGCAGTCGCACTTGCTTCTGTTGCCGACCTCTTCAGCACCACCTGTGCCTGATCCTGCGCTCCGCTCTTTTGAAAGAAGTCTCTGAGCTGGGCATACTGCTCCACCTTATAGATAGGAGTTCCCAGAGCCATCTGCCGCACCTGCGTGTAGGTCGTGTCGCTGTTCTTGTAAATCGCCTGATACAGAGCGAACTGGCCGAAGGGGATCTTCACACTCGACGGCGCGGTCTCGATGGCCAGGCCCGGCGCCAGCCTGATCGTTACCTGATCGCTGACGACATACGGATACAGCAGGTCCACTGCGTTCTCGCGCTTCTCCTGGGCGAACAAGGGCTTCTCCCGGGCCTCGAAAAATCCGCCGGGCAGCATCACTCTCTTACCGGCCTGTGTCCCCATGCCACCACTGACGTTGACCACGGCCATCAACTGTTGCTCGCCGTCGGTCAGGTTCACAAAATGGTCCGTGGTCACGTGCACTCCGTCCGGCACGCTTTCCTGCAGATTCTCTTCGAACCTCTTCCTGGCCTCCTGCTCGTCGTTCCGCAGCGCTGTTTGCCGCCAGCGTAAAGCCTCCGCGCCCTTCATCGTGATACGCACAACTCCCTTGAGGGTCCCGTCCGCGCCCAGGTCCAGATCGGCGATGCGCATCGTGTGGTTGTCCGGGTACACCTGCGTCGGCGCAGTGGCCAGCGCAGTCCCTCCGTCGGTCTGACGGATTCCCATCACTTCGGTGTGCATCCAGTGCAGCTTGCCGTACTCGCAGTATCTTTGCCCGGGATCGAAATAAACGTCCTTGCCGCCTACCTGGACGATGGCAATTTCGTCCTCGAACTGATCCCAGCTCAGATAGCCGGTATTCAGCAGGTTTTTGTTTCGCTCTGTCACCGCCATCGCATAGGCCTTCAGCCCCGCCGCCCTTGCCATGGCGATAAACAGCCGCGTAATCTCGTCGTCGCTTCCCCTTTTCTGATCCCATATGTCCGCCGCCGTTTTGACGCGGAGCCCAGCCGCTTTGTTCTCCGCCTCGGAGCGCTCCCGCGTGAAGCGGGTGTTCTCCAGCTCCATAAGCGCCTTATAGATTTTTCTGAGCTTCTGGTCGTCCGTGTCGCCGGCGGCCACAATCCCCGCGACAGCCTGGCGAATCCGGTCCGATGGGCTTGCGAATCGGTCAACATCTTTCGACCATTCTTTGCCTATCTCTTTCCAGAATTCGGCGCCCGAATTAGCCGACGAGTAATAGAAGAGGAGTCGATAAGAAAAGCTGTCGAGGGGCGGCGTGTATTCCTCATCCGGCAAAGCCGGCACGTTGTCCACCAGCAGGTCGAAGCCGTCCAATCCTTCGCGCAGTTTGCCTCCCGCGGGCAGCGCCTGGAAATACAGCAGCCTGCTCGCCGATTTTTCCTTCCCGAACGCGTCCTTACTCGAAATCTCGTTCATGTCGTATGAAGTCGGCACAAAGTGATAGTGCGCCTTGTGAACGAATACCGACTGCTGGATATACCACTTCGGCTCAATGACAATATTGTTGTCGTACTGCAACTCGTAGCGGTATTCCAGGATGCTTCCTACCTGCACATCCGGCAGGCTGAAGACCTTGGCCATGATTTTGGTGTCTCCGGCCTTCACCAGCTCCTTGGTGTAAGGTTTGCCCGTAAACGGCACCACCGTCCCATCGGGATGGATGGTTCTGCCTTCGATCGCGCGCACGTCGGTCGTACCCGCCTCGTACGGCATCTCGACGTCGCTTAACTGTTCTTTTCCTTTTTCGTTCAGGATCTTGATCCGGGCATAAAGCCGGTGGAAATGGAGCTTGTCGTCGACGATCTCTTCGCGAAACAGGTAGACCGCGGATGCGTTCGGCGCAGCCGGATCCGAGGTCATCTTCAATTCTTCTGGGGTTGGCTGCGTCCAGTTCGAGCCTGCAAATGCCGAAACCGATGCGATGAAGGAGAAGGACGCAAGCAGGAGCGTACGACGTAGGGTTGTAACCAAGCAGGGCCTCACACATTGGAGCGTTAGTAAGATTCCAGGCGGATTTCCGGGAATCCGCAAGGACGCATTCAGCGGAGAGATTTAGCTTCTTTTTATGTCCCGCGCAGCGCGGATGCAAGACAATTTTCAGCGATTTCGCGGAGCTTCCAACCTCTTACTTCAAGACGATTTGCGGGTGCTTAGTCCTTTTCGTTTCCCACCGCCTATCCGCGGCCGGCGCAAGCCGAACACGGAACCTCCAGCTAAGGCGCCAAATACGGCCTCAACCCATCCCACGGGTACAGCCCGGTTGGTCCCTGATCCGACTCCACCTGCGCCCGGTTGGTCCAACGGATGAAGAATCCCACCACCTGGCTGTTGTAGTCCCGTGTGTTGTTCAGCGAGAGAAAGCCTCCTGCGAACCAATGATCGTTGAGGTGATAGGAAAGCTCGCCTTTGAAGTCGTAGTTGCCGCTGACCACCGATTGCGCCGAATAAGACGGATTATTATTGCCGACTTCGAGTGAAGTATCCAGCGGGAAAAATGGCACGCTGTCCTGCTGGAACCCCTCGATTCCGAACGCCGCAACGGCGCTGTAGTGGATATTCGGCCCATATTTGCCCTGGAACGAGAACGGCACATTGGCCAGATAGTAGGCCTGCGGACTGAAGTATCCTCCCTGGCCATAAGTGAAGAAGTTTGAGTTATGCGCATAATGCATTCCGAAAAAATTAATGCCAACCGTCAGGTTGCCCTCGTCTGGAACCTGTTTGACCCTGAAGTAAGCTCCCGCGTCGCCATCGATCCGGTCATTATTCTGCACGTGCACGCCGTTGAGGTACTGCCCGCCGATGCTGACATAGAGGCCCGAACCAGGATCGCTCCTGCCGAATTGCACATCCCCGCCGGTCGCGACCACGCCGCCCCAGATGCTCCCAGGGAAGGTCGGCCCTACCGATCCCGGATCGCGCAGCCCGGAGTACGACAGCTGCGAATCCTTCACCGAGTCGCGGCTCGCCGTAAACGTGAACGCCCCGTTCTCCGGTTTCCAGCTGACGCGCCCAATCACATTCGATACCAGGAAGCCCCAGGGTGAATACCCCGCGCTGACCGCGAAGTTCTCTGTCGTGAACTGCACCTCGCCGCCGACGCCAACCGCGTTCTGCTGGGGCAGCACTGCATTCGGCAGCGCTGTGCCGAGCCGCTCCACGACGCCACCCGGCAGCAACGGCGATTGGGTCGCCGATCCGGAATCCAGAAAGACCGGGTTGGTCACCAGGGTCAGACGTCCGCCTGTGCTGAGCGGCGCCGATAGCTCGAACGGGGCCTGCATCGCGGTCAGCGAGTCGAACCCTGTCGTGCCGCTGCGGTGATTCACGACACCCGTGCCGCCCAGCCATGCGCTGTAACCCGCGTTGATGTTGGCCAAGGTGATCTGGGCCTCTTCCCGCAGGTCGCGCTGCCGCACAACCGCCGGCCGGTCGTAGGACCCGCGCAGAGGGGGCAGCTTCTCCTTCATCAGTTCCTCATCGGTCGCGCTCGTCGGCCGCTCGAAATAATCCTGCGGCTCGGGGGTGATCTCCTCAGACGAAGGCGCATACTGCGTCGAAACCATCGATGGATTGATCGGCTTCTTCGCGGCATCGAGCGCCGCCTGAGCCTGCTGCATCGCCTCATCCGTCGCGTTCGGCAACTGCTTCAGTGCTGGGCTGGTATCCAGGCCGAGTTGCTCCGGCTCCTTTTCGGGAATGCTCGCTGCGCTGGCCTGCGTCTCCGTGCCCGCGGACGGCAGCGAAGCCTGCGGGATGTAGGGCTTCGTTTGCGGTTCCGATCGCTCTGGCTTCGCCGGTTGAGCAGAGGAGCCCGGCGCGAGATTTACGGCAGGGTTCTGCGTTCTCTCTGGAGCCGGTCTGACCGGCTCCGGATTCACCGCCGGCGGGGCATCGCCTTTCGGAGCGGGCAATGGAAGGTCGGAGGCGCCGCCGGGATTCGGAGCAGTCCCGTTATCGATCTGCACCGGCGCCGTGCCCCTATAGTAAGGATCCGGCCCCAAAGGTTCACCGTTCGTATGGGTTGGATTCGGATGCCGGAAACTCGGCAGCGGTACACCCCCGTCCCCGGCCCCGGTCTCAACGTCGGGATTCAGGAGGTTCACGAGATCGGTCGGTTTCTCCGGCCTTGTCTGTTTCACCAACTCAGGCTGGTCGAGCTGGTGCGCGAGCGTTGCCGTCGGCGACGGCGCTGGCATTGCGTTCAGTGACGCCCGCCAGTAGTCCGCTGCGCGGGCGCGATCGCCGCGCGCTGTTTCAAACTGGGCGGCCGAGGCCAGCACCTTCGGGTCGTTGGGAAATTTTGCCAGCGCCTCGCGCAGCCACGCCTCGGCCTGCTTCATGTTCTGCACGGCGATGGCCGCGCCGACCATGCTCTGATAATCCGACGCCGGCGCGTTCGTCATATCCAGCGCCTGATAGATCGCCATCGCGTCTTTCGGCTGGCCCGCCTGAACGAATCCCACCGCCAGCGCACGGCTCACCGCGGGATTCCCCGGGAAGGCCTGCGCGGCAGCCATCAATATGTCGACTGCGCGCCGCGGATTGCCCGCAGCCACAGCCTGAGCCGCGCGCCGCTGCGCCCACGTCGCCCAGAGGGTCTGCACCTGACGTCGCTCATCGTCCGTCATATCTCCGCGATCGCCCAGGGTCATTAGCTGCCGGTAGAGATCGCGATCGTCGCCGACGTTGTAGAGCGTCCACGCATTCGCAATATCGACCGACGCTGGAGGCTTCCTGCCGGCCGCGCGGTAAGCATCCGCGACCTGGGTCAGCAGAGCCAGCGCGCCGCGTTGATCGCCATTCGCGGCATAGATCGCGGCCAGTGTCTGCTCATACTGAACATCGGTTGCCAGCTGTTTCCGCACGTCCGGCGGAATCTGCTGCACCTGCGCCAGCGCGTCCGCATCGTGATCGGTTGCATGCAGCGCCGCGAGTAATCCCTTCCAGGCCTCCAGCCGGTTCGGATTCTCGGTGAGAACGCTGCGATAAATCTTGTACGCGCCATCCGCATGATTCCGGTCCAGATCGAGCGCCGCCACCTGTAGTTGCAGCGGAACGGGCAGTGCCTGCCCGTTGTCCTGATAAATTTTGATCGCTCGCTCCAGGAATCCCTCCGCCACATCGGGATGATTCTGCCCCTGGTAGATTCCCGCCAGCATGGAGAGGAACCCGGCGTCGCGCAGCGCACTGTCATACGCATCGGGGGGCATCCGCTCGACCATTGCGATGGCGTCCGCATCGCGCCCCTCGATATGTTCGAGCGACACCATCCCCTGCCACGCGGGTACATTATTTGGATCGCTGCGCAGAGCCCGCTGGTAGATGTCCGCGGCCTGGGCGTAATTTTTTTCCTGCGCCAGCAACGCCGCATACTGCAGCGCGATCTCGTTCCTGATCCGCTCCTCGCCGGCCGGATACTTCAGGCTCATCGCCTGCAACAGAATTTTCTGGGCCTGCGTGCCCTGTCCCGCCGCCATGTAAACCTGGGCCAGAGTCCGCAGATATTCGGGATCCTTCGCAACGGTGATCTTCAGCGCGGGAGGAAATTCCCCTGCGGTGATAATGGCGGCCTTGCCATCCTGCGCCTGGGCCTGGGCCATAAACAATCCGCGCCACCAGGCCGCCGACCTGGGCTGCTTTCGTAACAGTTGCTGATACAAAGGCACAGCCATGTCCGGCTGCTGCATCCTCATATAGGCGCCCGCTTCGCCGGTCAGGGCGTCCACGCTTCCCGGCTGGAGCGCCAGCGCTGCCTGGTACTGCTCGACCGCCTCGTTCAGGCGGTTCGCGTTGAGGGCCTGGGTCCCGAGCTGCATCGCGTTCCAGTAGCGCGCCGTGGCCAGGGACTGCGCAATGAGCGGGATGTTCATGCCGTTCTGCTGCGCCTGCTCGAAGTCCTGCGCGGCTTCGGCAAAGTTGCTCTGCTTCATGCGCACGAAACCGAGCCCGGCCAGCGCCCGCGGATTGGTTGGCTGCTGCACGCTCAGGTCGACGAACATTTGCTCCGCCGCCGACAGATGATTCGCCGCCAATTCTCTGAACGCCGCTTGCTCGGCCGGTGTGTGCGCAATACCGGTGGTCGCCTGGGACTGGCGCGCTATGGTTTCGGCGAGTTCCTTCTGCAAATCGGCATCGGGATGCAGCTTGAGATACTGGCGAACCTGCGGCACCGTCGCCGGATTCTGCACATCCCACCCCAGCGCCGCGCGCAGGGCCATCTGCGCAGTGGCATCCTGCGGATAGCGGGTAAGAATTTTCTCCCCTTCGGTCCGCGTCCGCGCGTCGTAGGTGAGCACGCGGCCCAGGTCGATCGAATATTGCGGATCGCTCGGATATTTCGCCGCCAGCCGCCGCAATCCGTTGATGGCGTCTTCGCGCGTCGCCGGAATCCCGGCTTCGGTGTCGTAGTACGCCATCGCCCAGTTGTCGGGCGGATGGGTCCCGAAGGCCTGCTGGTAAATCTTCAGGGCCTCCTCGTTGTGCCCGTTCTTCCCGAGCTCCGCCGCCTGCGCCAGCAGCTGGTTCTGCGTCTTGTTGCTGACCAGCGCCTCGATCCTGGCGATCTCCGGGCTGTTCGGATTCACCGCCCGCAGGCGGTCGATCCAGGTCTGCGCGTCGGCGTCGTTCCCACTCAATTTGGCCCAGCGTCCCAGCCCGGCAAGCGCTTCTTCATTGTTCGGATCGGAGAGCAGAATCTGCTGCCAGGTCTGCGCGGCCAGATCCATGTGCCCGGACTGCTCCTGCGACTGCGCTTTTTGCAGCAGGGTTTTTTCTGCGGCGGACTGCCCGCGCATCGGCGCCGCGCTCAGACACAGCACCGCCGCTAGAGCCAGACTCGTCAGCAGCCCGCGCCCGCTTCGACTTGTCCTCACTCGACCCATGGCGTTAGAAACTCTCCACCACGCGCAGCCGCCGCCGTGCGCGAATGCGCAGCCAGCTGCGAATCCAGACAGCAAAAACGAACGCGACTCCCAGCACGCCCAGTGCGATCAGCGCGGGATTCTGCGTGAACCACAATCCCGCCGCCGTCCACCACGGGAGAAGGCCGACGTGATAAACGTTGTTGCCGATGCGATAGCTTTCAAATCGCGTACCCTGGAGCAGCGCAACCGTCCCTGAAACCGCGCTCGACTGCGATGCCTCGAGAAACGCCTTCGTCATTGCGTCGAAATTCGCGGCGCTCTTCATGTCGATCAGCACCACGGTGTGCCCGTTCGCATACGGCGACTCGATCTCCTCGATCAGCGCGTCCGGAACCCCGGTCGTCCCCACCTCGCCGGACGTCAGATCCCCGCTCGAGGGAATCTTCCACCACGCGTTATGGAACTGCGCGAAGAACCCCCGCGTGTCCTGCACCTTCAGGCTGTTGTCTCCGAAGGTGACCGGCATCCCGGCCGCCAGCTGCCCGATGGGTCCATTGCTCTGCGCTGTGGTGATCACGAGAAGATCCTCGTCGGCGCCCGCGTGCAGAGCATCCGGGCCATCCACCGTGACGCGCAACGCAGGAAATCCGGTCTCCGCTCCGAAATGCCCAAGCATCGTCAGGTAGGTTTCGATCTCTTCGCGCGACGGCTGCTCGGGCAGCACAACCACGGTCTGGCTCAGGTCCGCGTAGCGGGTAAACGGAAATCCCGCGTTCGAAAACAGCTCCAGATTTGGCATCGCGGCCCAATGCGGCAGATTGTGCACGTCGATGTACGAACTCCGGAGGATCGCGCCCATCTGGTTTCCCGGGATCGAGTTGGCGCAGGCGCCGCCCTTCAGCAACTGAAAAGTCAGCCGGAAGCGCATGGAGTTGGAAAACGGGCGCAGGTTCACGACCGGAATCGCCAGGTTCACCTCAGTCTGCTTCGTAGCCTCTTTGCCGGGAACCAGGGGCACCGATCCGAGATACGCGTCGTTCGACTCGACCTGTATGCTCGAAATCGGCCCAATGGGGATCGAGTTATATCGATAGTCCAGGTGCAGCGTTACATTTTGCTGCGCGTCGCGAAAAAACAAATCGGGGGGAATCTTGTAATACGCCGTCAGCGGCTCGCTCCCGTCCCCCTGCAACGCTTCGGCTGGGCCCGTCCACAATGGCACTCGCCCCGCCTGATCCGCGACATGCCACCGAGGCGCATCGTCCGGAGTGCTCTTCGCCGGCAAGTTCACCGTTACTCCGGCGGTCGCTCCCTGTAGTCCCGGAAAACCGGTTGCCAGCGCCTGCGCGGCTGCCAGCGTTTGATCCGCATCGCCGCCGGCTACCACCAGAACCTTCCCGTAGGGATCGACGGGATTCGTCCGCATTGCCAGCGTCGGGCCTGCTATCTCGGGAAGATTCAGTCCCGGCGGCAAGGCCGCGGCGTTCTCTGCAATCAGCACCACGTTCCCAGCCCCCAGCTTTCCCACGGACACCGGAAACCGTATCGACCGGTAATCGCCCAGCACCCCGAACCACGACGTCACCACGCCCGCCGCCTGCAGTCCCTTCAGCGACGGCGTTGCTCCAAACACTACCGGGATCGAGGGCGGCTGCGCGAGCTGCGCATCGAAAAAGGGCAGCGGCAGCAGCTTGAGATCATCGGCCAAGGGCAGCAGTTCGCCCGCAACCGCAATCCTGGTGTTCGTGTCCACGTGAGCCCACAGTGCCGAATTCGTGGGATCCTCGCAGGTCTGCGCGTAGTGCCCGATAAACTCGAAGGTCAGCTGGTTGTTGCGCACCAGCAGATCGGGGGGGATCACGACGTCGGACTGAATCGCGGCGCCATTCGACGGAGTCTCCGGAACCGGCAGCGTTGCGAATGTCGTCCCGTTCAGGATCACCTTCAGATGACTGAGCGCTGGAATCAGGCTCGGCGAGAAGTGGTAATACAGGTGCATCGACGCCTGCTTCACCACTTCGTTCTGCGGGAGCGAGAAGTAAATCGTGTCGTAGGAATCGGTCCCGTGCAGGTTGATCGTGTTCGGCGTTCCCAGATCGAAGAGGTTCGTCTCGGTGTGAAACGTTCCTGCGGATGGCGCATCTGCGGTATCCGATGAACTCTGTACCGGCGTGGAGGGAGCCGCCCTGGTCTGGGGATTGTCCGGGTCGGCCACCGTTTGCGCCTTCGCACTCAAACCGACCCAGCCGGCGAGCCCCAGGCCCAGTAGCAGCATGAGGGTCTCCGCCAGCGGTTCTTTCTTTGTCTGCGTGTTGCTGCGCCGAGGCACGATGGATCTCAGCGCCATCCCCAGCCCGCGAAACGCGATGCGAATAATACGGGCCAGGCTGCGCAGCGGCTGATCCGCTTCGCGCGCCTCACCCCACCCCAGCCACGAATCAGCCCGCGAGAACAGCACCGTCGTCAGCATCTCTTCTTCGGCGATGGTCAACGGATCGAACTGCAAACGGAGCACGCCGTTCGTCAGCCCCACCACCTGAGCCGGCAGCTCCGCATCGCCCGTCCGCAGCGGGAAGATCACATTCAGCGCCTGGCCGGGTTCCGCGCGCATCCCTTCCAGCAGCTCCATCGCCAGGCCGCCGCTGGAAACATCGATGGTCTGACCCGGCACCATCCGTCCGTCGTCCATCCGCACACGAACCGGCGCCGCGAAAGTGATGCGCACGTGCTGGCGTGTCTGCCGCGCCTCGCGCGCCACCGCAATGCACACGCTCAAAACCACAATATTGAAGAAGGTCCACAGGGCATTCGTGATGATCGTCCCCGGATGCGTCCCGTCCCACAGCCAGCCGAGCCCCGGGACTTGCAGGAACCGCGGGATCACCATCAGCAGGCCCAGGACATTGAACGCCAGCAACACAATGAAGGGCTGCGCAATGCGCGCATCGAAGAATGTCCGCGTCACGAGGCCGCCCTTCGACGTCACGTTGAACTTGCCCCGCTTCGGATTGAATAGCGCAGTCAGCGTGGGCAGCAAAATGTACGGCGACAGCACCGTCTCATAAATCTCATTCCAGAATGAGTGGCGGTGGTAGCCCTGGATGCGGCTGTTCGTCACGCTCGACAGCGTGAGGTGCGGTAGCGCGTAGGCCAGGATCGCGATCCAGTACCCCGGCACATTGGTGAATCCGAAGATCAGATAGATCAGCGGCGCGGTTAAGAAAATCAGCCGCGGTAACGCATACAGGAAGTGCGTCATCGCGTTGAAGTAGCAGAGCCGCTGCGGCCACGTCAGATTCGGCGCAAAGAGCGGGTTCTCGATGCGCAGGATCTGAATCATCCCCCGCGCCCAGCGGATGCGCTGCTTTACGTGCGCGCTCAGCCGTTCGGTGGCCAGCCCCGCGGCCTGCGGAATATTGATATACGCCGTGTTCCAACCGCGCGTCTGCAGCCGCAAACAGGTATGCGCGTCTTCTGTAACCGTCTCTGCAGCAATTCCCCCGATCTCGTCCAGCGCCTCGCGGCGCAGCACCGCGCACGACCCGCAGAAGAACGCCGCATTCCAGAAATCGTTCCCGTCCTGCACGATTCCGTAGAAAAGCTCGCCCTCGTTCGGAATTACCCGGAACTGCCCCAGGTTCCGCTCAAAGGGATCCGGCGAATAAAAATGATGCGGCGTCTGCAGCATCCCCAGGTTTGGATCCTTCAGGAACCAGCCCATCGTCATCTGCAGAAAGCTGCGGGTCGGCACGTGATCCGAATCGAAGATCGCCACATACGGCGCGCTCAGGCTCTCCAGCGCGTTGTTGATATTCCCCGCCTTGGCCTCGATGTTGTTGCCGCGCGTCATGTATCCGATCCCCGCCTCCACCGCGAACTCACGAAATTCTTCGCGGTTCCCGTCGTCGAGGATGTACACGTGCAGCTTGTCCGCCGGCCAGTCGATATTCAGCGACGCCAGCGCGGTATATCGCACCACATTCAGCGGTTCGTTGTAGGTGGGAATCAGCAGATCGACTTCCGGCCAGTCGTCCGGATCATCGGGCAGCGGCACCGGCGCGCGCCGCAGCGGCCACACCGTCTGCAGAAATCCGAGGTAGAGGATGGCGAACGCATAGGCCTCGGCGCCCAGCAGCAGCAGGATGAAAAAAACATCCACCGGACTCCATTTCGTTCCCGGGTCCTGAAAGAACGCGATGATCGAACTCACGCGCCACCATGCATAGCGGAAGGTGGCGAACATCGACAGCATCATCAACATCAGCGTGATCAGATAGGAATCCGAGACGCGGCTGAGCCACACGCAGAGGACCAGCATCAGCAGTCCCAACACGGCCTGTTGCGGCCAGGACAGCGGTAGCGAGCCGAAGAAGAACAGCGCAACCGCTCCCACCGCAACCAGCAACAGCCGCAGCAATTTGAAGAACGGGCCGCGGCCGGTCTCAAAACCTTCCCAGATCTCTTCCTGGGTCATCGCTCGCTCCAGCGCACTCCGCGATGCCCTCCGCCAACCGCGACCGACGTGTTGCGAATCCAGGTCACCAGGGCGAGGATGTCCTCCGCAGCCGGCGACTGCGGCGCGTAGTCGATCACCGTCATTCCTTCGGCCAGCGCTTCGCTCACCGCTGGGCTGCGATGCACGGCAAACGGCAACAGGCGATCACCCAGTTGCTGCCGCAGAACCTCGCACACATCCAGCTGCAGCTGCGAAGATGGATCGAGCTGGTTCAGAATGTACCAGGCCTGGACCGGCTTCCCGCCCTGTCCTTCCTGCTTCCGGAAAAATCCCTCCAGCGCCTGCAGCGTCACCACCGATGCCATGTCAGGAACCACCGGCACCAGCACCAACGGGGAAAGCCGCAGCGCCTGCCGCAGCATCGGCGCCGATGCCGTCGCTACGTCGACCAGCACGCGGCTCACATCCTGCGCGCCACGCGTCATCTCACGCCTGAGCAAATCCGGATCGGCTTCGTATCGCTCGGTGTCCAGGGTCAGCACGCGAATCGGCGGATCGCTCGTGCCCCCGCTGAACGTCCGCACCACGCCTGGCTTGATCTCCCGCGCCCCGAAGTAAAACGGCAGCAAGCCAAACGAGCAGGAATCCGCCAGCAGCACGCGTTCGCCGCGCGCCGCCAGTCCGCGACCCATCCCTGCCACCAGGCTCGTCTTCCCCACTCCGCCGGCCAGCGAGAAAACCGTGAGAACCGGAACCTGGTCTTCCATCCGCGAGGAATGAATCTCCTCCCGGCTCCGTCCAAGAACGCTGCGCAGCCCGTACCACTGGCTCCCAACGCGATCGCGCGGCTGCTGGACCGGTTCGGAGGCCGGGGCCGGGGCCATGGCTGGTGCTGGCGCTGCGACCGGCGCTGGCATCGCGGTTGGCACTGGCATCGGCGCTACGGGCGGCGGAACCCGTTCCGCCAGCCACGCAGGACGCTCTTCGGCTGGCTCCGGCTCTTCGATCCTCTCCGCAACTCGCGGCTCTGCCACCAGCTCATCCCTAAAATGAGGAGCGCCCGTGAGCCCCGGCCGCAGGGTGGCGACCGTCTCAACCGCGGGGGGCGCCAAGCCCAAAGTCCGCCTCAGCTGGTCCGGAGACTCAACCCTTTGCTCTGGAGGAATTTCGTGACGGACCTGTGCGCCCTGCCTGCCGCCTCGTGGCAGCAAGTCCTCCCAGCGCGGGCCCTCGCTTAGCACGGGTGGGGCCTTTTGCGCCTCCTCGCGAGCCAGTTTTGCCTGGTCGGCCAGCGTCCGCTGCCGCATCTGCGCCCGCATCTCCTGACGCGACGCGCTGAAATCGCGGTATTTTGCCCCATGGAGGTTGGCCCAGGAGTAAAGAGTCGCTACGTCGTCGGCCTGCTCGTTGCTCTCTGGGTTCCTGCCGCTTCTGGAGTCCTCATCCCGCTTCATCGTCATCACCCCCGGGTCACAACGGGACTCTCATCTCTCTGTGACTGTTGCTCTTGGCAGACTGGTAGCCCTGCATCCCGTCACATTGCCGAACCTCGATTCGCTCAGCAATCGAAAGTCAGTTTTCATCGACTCCTCCGCCCTGCGTGTCTGGAATTCGGCCGGGGAGCTGTTTAGTTTTGCGTCAACCTGATGACTGCCTGGAAACCGCCTTTGGACTAGAAGTTTAACTAAGTTAACCCTTTAGCAGCCCCCTGGACCATTCCTCTTCAGTAACTGCGGTACCGTTACGACAGTAGCGCTGCGGCCGAGCAAAACAGGCCCCCTCGGGCAAAACTCCTGCCTGCGTCAGCGGCGGGGTTCCGCACTCGGTCTGTCCGCCCAGCAGAATTTCTTATTCCGTCCAGGGGTTGAGTCCTCAGCGCCCTCGTTGGATTTCATTCAAGCTGATCTGGCCGCGGAACTGATGCCAACCCGCGCGGAACTTCGACTTTTGCTGTGTTAACCTGGAGTCAGACCGCTCCTGGCGCAACGGGCGGCTGGTGTGAGCTCGTAGCTCAGTTGGTAGAGCAACGCCCTTTTAAGGCGTGGGTCCTGGGTTCGAGTCCCAGCGGGCTCACCACGCGAAACATTATTGCCGCTCCGTAAAGTGCACCGCGGGCAGCACTTTCAGCCGCTCGGCCGCCGTCTCCGGCGTGATGTCCCGCTGCGGCATTCCGAGCATTTCGAATCCCACCATATACTTTCGCACCGTCGCGGACCGCAGCAGCGGCGGATAGAAGTGCGCATGGAAATGCCACTCCTCATGCGCTTCTCCATCTGTCGGCGCCTGGTGGAACCCCATCGTATAAGGAAAGCTGGTCTCAAACAGATTGTCGTAGCGCGTAGTCAGCTTCTTCAGCATCTCGGCCAGCGCATCGCGGTCCGCTTCGTTAAAATCCAGCAACGAACGCACGTGCCTCTTCGCGATCACCAGCGTCTCGAAGGGCCATACCGCCCACCAGGGCACCACCGCCAGGAAGGCTGCGTTTTCCTCGACGACCCGCAGACCTTCCCGCGCCTCGAGCCCCGCATAGTCGCACAGCAAGCAGCTCCCGTGGCTTGCCCGATACTCGCGAAGCGCCTCCGTTTCCGCTTGCGGCTCATCGGGCACGTGCTCCGTCGTCCAGATTTGTCCATGCGGGTGCGGATTGCTCGCCCCCATTATCGCGCCGCGATTCTCAAAAATCTGCACGTAGCGGAAGTCCGGCTCCGCACCCAGAGTCCGGTACTCCTCGGTCCACGCATCGACCACGCGACGGATATCTTCGACCGCCATCCGCGCCAGAGTCAGGCTGTGGTCGGGATGGAAGCAGAGCACGCGGCACCGGCCTCGCTCGCGCTGCGCCAGCAGCAACTCCGGCGCGCGGGCCCGGACCGGCTCCGGTGAATCCGGCAGCAACGCCGCATAATCGTTGTCGAAGACGTAGACGCTTTCATATTGGGGCGTGACTTTTCCCCCAGCGCGGGTATTGCCCGGGCACAAATAGCACTGCGGGTCGTAGTGCAGATTCGAAAACCCTGAAGTCTTGTTGACCTCGCCCTGCCACGGCCGATCCGTCCTATGGGGCGATACCAGTACCCACTGCCTGCGCAGCGGATTGAACCGCCGATGCGGAAACTGCAACGATTCCGTCAACGTTGTTTCCTCTCCGGCTTGCTTAACTCGCGTTTGGCTCGCATGAGGCTCGCATTTCGCCGGCGGTTTGCTCGTCTTTAGATAAAATCCAAACTCTAAACTCTAATCCCTGTCTTACGCAGAGGGCTTCTCCGGCACAGGCGCCGTGGCCAGAAACTCCCGCGCAAATCCTTCTGCAAATTCCTCCAGCAGCACACGGACCCGCTCCGCATCCTCGCTGCGCACGATGAGCCCCGCGTGATGATGCTTCTTCAGCCGCAGCACGATCTCCGGCGCAAAAAATTTCCGCGTATCGGGCTCCGCCGTCTTCGCCAGGCAGAGCACGCTCCCCGCATAAAATGCCAGCGGCTGCGGCACGCGATACGCCTCGCCGCGCACGTGCGCGACTTCGATCCGCGCCCACTCCCGCCACAGGTTCACGCTCGTGGCCGCCTCCACCACATCCGCAATGAACGCGCCGCCCACTCGCGCCGCCGCCTCCAGAAAATAAAACTGCCCGCCATCCTTTGCCCGGATGTACTCCGCGTGCGTCACCCCCCGCACCATCCCCAGCGCCGGCATCAGCCTGGCATTGATCTCGACCAGCGATCGCGCCGTATCCGACGCGCGCTCCAAAATCCGCGTCGTGAACACGCCACCCTCATGCATGGTCTGCATCGGCGGCTTGCCGTAGCCGCTCACGCTCGTGAACACGACCTGGCCCTCGCTCACGATCGAGTCGACGTGGAAAATCTCACCGGGCACAAACCGCTCCAGCACGTAATACGTCTGACGATCCCCGAGATGCTCCAGCGTCCGCCAAACATCCTCGACGGTGAGCATCTTCTTGATTCCGATCGCCGACGCCTCGCTGCGAGGCTTCAGCACCCATGGAGCAGGCACGCGCTTCATCCACTCGCGGAGCTCCGGGTGCATCAGCACGCGCGTGAACTCCGGCACCAGCGCCCCCGCAGTCTGCGCCTCTTCGCGCATCACCAGCTTGTCACGAAAATGCGCAGTCAGCGTGCGCCCCATCCCCGGAATCCGCATATGCTCCCGCAGATGCGCCGCGGTTTCCATGTCGAACTCATCGAGCGCCACGATCCGGTCGAAGCGCTTCGACCGTGCTAAATAGGTCACCGTGTTGGTGACTTGTTCCAGCGTCAGCCCCTCCGGCATGGTCACAAAATCTTCCAGAATCCCGCGCGGCCAGTCGGCATGACGCAGCTTTTCGACAGTCAGCAGCACCACGTGGCACCCCAGCGCGGCACACTCCTGCAAAAAGGCCTGGCCCTTCTCGTAGCTGCTGATGCAAAAGATCCGTGGCTTGCCGGTCGTATTCATCGGTCACTGGTGTTCTACCATAGCCTCGAACAACGCATGTCCGAACCCTTCCACTTCTCCGCCGTCGAAATCGCCTCCCTCCAGGACCGCGCCACCCACCTCTGGCACGACGATCCCTTGAATGTTGTCTCCGCCGACCAGCCTTTTTACGCCACGGTCGTAGCCCAGCACCGGGCGAACTTCGATCTCTGGCACGTGGAAGACCGCGCTCGCGCCCCCCGCGCCACCGACGCCGACATCGCCGAGGTCAAGCGCACCATCGACCGCTTCAACCAGATCCGCAACGACCTCGCCGAACGGTGCGACGCGATGCTCCTCGGTTATGCCACCGCAGTCCCACCCCCGAAAGGCGGGCCCACCCTCAAGGCTCAGTTGAACTCCGAGAGCCCGGGCCTGATGATCGACCGCCTCTCCATCCTCGCCCTCAAAATCTTCCACACAGAAGAAGAACTCGATCGCCCCAATGCGCCTGCGGGCCACACGGACCGCAATCGCGAGCGCCTGGCTCTTCTTACTGAACAGCGCAACGACCTCGCTGCCTGCCTCGACCAGCTCTGGTCCGACGTTCTCGCCGGACGACGCCGCTTCAAAATCTACCGCCAACTCAAGATGTACAACGACCCCACCTTGAATCCAGCCATCTACGGCAGTAAGCCATGAAGCCTACCGGAAGCGCTTCCAGCTTCCTGCTTCCAGCTCCCGGCTGCACCCCGTACCCTGCACCCTGTACCCTGTCAGGTGCCCCTCCTCGTTAACGCCGACGACTTCGGCCTCACTCCTGGCGTCAACCGCTCCATCGCCGAACTCCACCGCGCCCATGCACTCTCCTCTGCCACGCTCATGGCGACGGGAGCCTACTTCGACGACGCTGTCGCTACCGCCCACGCCAACCCGGGCCTCGAAGTCGGCTGCCACGTCCTCCTCGTAGACGGCACGCCCGCTCTGCCTCCGTCGCAGATCCCAACGCTTTGCCCGGACTGCAAGTCCTTTCGCCCCTCCCTGACTGCCTTCGTCCGGGACCTCTTCACCTTCCGCATTCGCGCCGCGGAAATCACCGCCGAGGCTACCGCGCAAATCCGCCGCCTGCAGGACGCCGGCATCCGCGTCTCCCACATCGACACGCATAAGCACACGCATCTCTTCCCCGGAATCCTGCGCCCGCTCCTCGCCGCCGCCCAGGCCTGCAAGGTCCCCGCCATCCGCAATCCGTTTGAGCCCGCCTGGGCCCTCCGCGCCACCCCTTCCACGGGACCAGGATCAGCTACCTTCCTTCGCCGCGCGGCCGTTCTCGCGCTTCAGTCCCAGCACCGATCCTTCCAGCGCGCGGTCCGCGCTTCGAGCCTCGCCACCACCAGCGGCACCATCGGCGTCCTGGCTACGGGCGCGACGGACGCGACCGAGACGCTCCGCAGCTTACTCACTGCGATACCGAGCAACCCCAATGAAGTCTGGGAACTCGTCTGCCACCCCGGCTATCCCGATGCAGCCCTCGACCGGGTGCGCACGCGCCTCCGCGCCTCGCGCGCCGCCGAACACCAGGCCCTCCTCGCGCTCCTGCCTGGCGTTCCGCTCAGCGCCTGGGCGGATGTGGCATTCTGAACGCAATCCGTGCCCGAATTACGCAAGATCGAGCTGCCTGTCCCCGGAATTGAAGAGCTTCGGGCAGAGTCTCTCGCCGAAGGCTACAACTTCCTCGACAGGCTCGTTGACGATTGGCAGGGTGGCGAAAATCGATTCGACGGATCCGGAGAAATCTTCCTGGGCGCGTTCGATCATGACGTCCTGATCGCTGTTGGCGGGCTCAATCGCGATCCCTTCGCAGGCGATCCCGGCATCGGCCGCATTCGCCGCGTCTACGTCCGGTCGTCATGGCGCAACAGAGGCGTCGGACAATCTCTCGTGATCTTCCTCATCGAAAAGGCCCGCCAACACTTCAGCAGCGTTCGCCTCCGAGCCGAAAATCCTGGCGCCGCGCGCCTGTACGAACGGCTCGGCTTCCTCCCCATCGACGATCCCCACGCCACCCACATGCTCGAGCTCGACCGCATAACCACCTGACCCCTCCTCATCGACCGCGCTACTCTGATCGCACACGCATGTCTACCCAATCCCATCAGGAAAAGCCGCTCACTCCCCTCGCCCACGGCGCTCTCAACCACTGCTTCGGATGCGGACTCGAAAACCGCACCGGCCTGCGCCTGGAATTCTTCATCGACGCCGACAACAACATCGTCTGCCATCTGCGACTCGCCTCCCGATTCGCCGGCCCTCCCGGCCACGCACACGGCGGCATCATCGCCACCCTCCTCGACGAGGCTATGAGCAAATCGAACCGCGCACGCGGCATCCTCGCCATGACGCGCCATCTCGCCGTCGACTACCTTCGTCCCGTTCCGCTCGGCGTGCCGCTTACTCTAACCGCGCGCCACACCGGAGCCACCGGCCGGCGCCACCACATCGAAGCCGAGTTGGCCGATGCGGCCGGAAACATCCTCGCCACAGCCAAAGCCGTCTTCGTCACGGTCACGCCGGAGCTCCTCGAGGCTCGTAAACAAAGGCCCGCAAACAAAGCTTGTTAAAATAGGGTTTCAGACCACGTCCGCTTCGTGGATGTTCCGTGTTATAACACGGTGCCTGAGCAGCCTTTAGCACAGCGCAATTTTTGAAGCGGACCCGAGGAGACCTACCATGCCCGACGTCCCCAGCGGCAACGGCCACCACGCCCCCAATTCACCGACGACGCTCCGGCTCAAGGTCGGTCTCGCGGAAATGCTCAAGGGCGGCGTCATCATGGACGTCATGAATGTGGAGCAGGCACGCATCGCTGAGGAGGCCGGGGCCGTTTCCGTGATGGCTCTGGAGCGCGTGCCCGCTATGATCCGCGCCGAGGGCGGCGTGGCTCGCATGGCCAATCCAAAACTGATAAAGCAGATCATCGAAACCGTCTCGATCCCCGTAATGGCCAAGGCCCGCATCGGCCATTTCGCCGAGGCGCAGATTCTGCAGGAACTCGGCGTGGATTTCATCGATGAAAGCGAAGTCCTGACTCCCGCCGACGAGGCGCACCACATCGACAAGCACGCCTTCACCACGCCGTTCGTCTGCGGCGCGCGCAATCTCGGTGAGGCTCTCCGCCGCATCGCTGAAGGCGCCGCTATGATTCGCACCAAGGGCGAAGCCGGTACCGGCGATGTCGTGCATGCGGTGCAGCATATGCGTCAAATCACCCGGGAAATGAAGGCGCTCACCGTTCTCTCCGACCAGGAACTGTACGCGGCGGCCAAAGAGCACCAGGCGCCCTACGAACTCATCCGCATGGTTGCGCAAGCGGGCAAGCTGCCTGTGCCGAATTTTTCTGCCGGCGGCATCGCCACGCCCGCCGACGCGGCCCTGATGATGCAGCTTGGAGCGGAAGCCATCTTCGTAGGCTCGGGAATTTTCATGAAAGAGCGCGCGACGCCGCTCGACGTGGAAAAAGACCCCAAAGAACGCGAAGAAGCCGTATCGCGCGCCAAAGCGATCGTCATCGCCACCACGCACTACAACGATCCCAGGATCCTGGCCGAAGTTTCCGAACAGGTCACCGGCACCATGAAGGGCTTGGCAGCGGCGGCGCTGGAAGAGAGTCAACTGCTCCAAACCCGCGGGAACTAGCCGGGACTGGCCGTCCAGGCGGACGCGCCTTCGGCGCCAAAAAATTGGGGAAGGAGGGCCGGAATGCAGATCACAGTTGAGTTGCCCGACAATCTGACGGAACATGAACATCCTGACCGAGAAGCCCTTGAAGCGCTCGTCATCGCGGGTTACTCCAGTGGCGCTCTCAGCGCGAAGCAGGCTCGCCTCCTGCTTGGTTTCGAGACTCGGTTTGAGTTGGACGATTTTCTATACACACACAATGTCGAGGCTGGATCGTATGGCGTCGACCAGTATCAGCAGGATCTCACGGCAATCCAAAAGATGGACGAGGATGAACGGGAAAAACGCAGCGCATGATCGTCGTCGCGGATTCCGGGCCGTTGCGGTATCTTCTCGGCCACATTGACATACTTCCTCCGTTGTTCGATCGCGTTCTGATTCCCGCCGCTGTTCAACAGGAACTCACTCATCGCCGCACTCCGGGGCTGGTACGGAGCTGGATGGAAAATGCCCCGGCGTGGCTCGAAGTCCATCCGCAAATCGAGTCCGCGGATTCCCCCGCTGATGGCCTGGATGTTGGAGAGCAGCAAGCAATCTCGCTTGCCCTGCGCGTAGCAGCGCAATACATCCTTATGGATGATGAGGAGGGACGCCACGCGGCAACGCGGCATCGTTTCACGGTGGTTGGCACAGTCGGAATTCTGCAGCGCGCTGCAAATCGCGGCCTTCTCGACTTCGCCAGCGCCTTTTCCAAACTCACCGGTACCAACTTCCGGATGTCTCCCGCTTTCCGACGCGCAATCCTCGACCAAATCAAAGACCAATGAAAGATTCGGCCAACACCGGGGCAAATGCCCTCCTTTCTCTGCCACGCATCGGCGTACTCGCCATCCAGGGCGACTATGATGCCCATGCCCAGGCCCTGCGTGAAGCCGGAGCCGAGCCTGTCCTCATCCGCAAGCCCGAAGAACTCGCCGCCATCGACGGCCTCATCATCCCGGGCGGCGAATCGACGACGTTCCTCAAATTTCTGGAGCGCGATGGTTTCCTCGCTTCTCTCCGTGATTTTGTCCAGCACAAGCCCACCTTCGGTACTTGCGCTGGATGCATCCTGCTCGCCACTGAAGTCACGCATCCGCCGCAACAGAGCCTTGGCGTTCTCAACGCCACCGTGGAGCGCAACGCCTACGGACGCCAGATCGACTCCGCCATCCAGACCGCCGACACCAGGCTCCTCGGCGGCCCGCTCGAGATGGTCTACATCCGCGCCCCGCGCATCGCGAAGACTGGCGATGGCGTCACCATCCTCGCCGAGCGAGACGGCTTCCCTGTCCTTGTCGAGGAGGGGCACATCATGGCTGCGACTTTCCATCCCGAACTCTCCCCCGACCGCCGCGTCCACCAGCGCTTCGTCGATCTGGTGCGGGACTGGCCGTCCCGACAGGCGCGCTCCGCGCAATCCTGACGCACCGCCGTTCTCCCCTGCTGGTAGCCTGAGTTTGCCGTTGCTGCTGCTGGCTCCCGACCACCGGCTTCCAGCTTTCAGCAAGGCTACCGGCTCATGGATTTCCTCCCACCCAACGGCGCGCTCGACGGCGCGCCTCTCGACCATCTCCTCCGCTGGAACCTCGCCATCGTCTTCTGGCTCTTCGTCGCAGCGCACATCCTCATCGTCGCCGCATTTCTCTTCCGCCGCGCGCGTCGACTCGAACAAGCGGCCCTTGCACCGGCCCGCCCCAGTAATCTCCGAAGGCTCGTCGTCGTCGAGACTTTCGCCCTCCTCGCGCTCACCGTCCTGTACGTCGCTATGGACGTCACTGGCCACAAACTCTGGGCTGCCAGCCGCGAACAAGCGGCCACCTGTGGCCGCGCCCTCCAGGTTGAAGTCACGGGAGTCCAGTTCCAGTGGTACTTTCGCTATCCCGGCCCCGACGGCATCTACGGCGTGACAAAACCAGCCCTCGTCAGCGCGCCCACCGGCAATCCCCTCGGCCTCGATCGCGCCGACCCCCGCGCCGCAGACGACATCGTCTCCTCGATCCTCGTTCTTCCCGCCGGTCAGCCCGTCGACATCACCCTCCGGTCGCAGGATGTTATCCACGGATTCTTCGTCCCCGGCATGCGCCTCAAGCAGGACGCCATCCCCGGCATGGCCGGTATGCTCCGCTTTACCCCCGCCACCGCGGGCAACTACGACATCCTCTGCAGCCAGGTCTGCGGCCTTGGCCACTGGCGCATGCAAGCCCGTCTGCGCGTCGTGACTCCAGCTCAATTCGACACCTGGCTCGCCGCTCGCGAAAAGGCGGCCCTCGGCGCCAGCGCGGCTCGAGGCGGCCAATGACCACCCCTCCCCTCACTCCGCGCCCGCGCCGCCTCTTCACTACGGACCATCGTGTCCTGGCCCGCAACTACCTCTTCCTCTCCCTCATCGCGGTCATCACCGGCACCCTGCTCTCGCTGCTGATGCGCCTCCACCGGACGTGGCCCGGCCTCGCAGTCCCGATCCACGGCATCATCCGCCCCGAGGACTATCTCGCCCTCGTCACCATGCACGGCACGCTGATGGTCTTCTTCGTGCTCACCGTCGTGCCGCAGAGCGCTTTCCCCAATCTTGTTCTCCCGGCACAAATGGGCACCGACCGCATGGCCTTCCCGCACCTCAATGCAGCCGCGTTCTGGATCACCGCGTTCTCGCTCATGACGCTTCTCGCAGCATTCTTCGTTCCCGAAGGCGCGCCCATCTCCGGCTGGACCAGCTACCCACCCCTCAGTGCGCTCGCCGCCGCCGGTCCCGGACAGGCCACCGGCATGGACCTCTGGCTCGTCGCGATCACCCTCTTCTGCCTCGCCGCCGTTCTGTCCTCCATCAACTTCCTCGCTACGATCATCGCCCGGCGCTGCGCCGGCCTGACCATCACCCGACTGCCATTAACCGTCTGGTCGTGGCTGGTCAGCTCCGGTCTCACCGTCATCGCCTTCAGCGCGCTCTTCATCGCCGCCGTGCTCCTCCTCGCGGATCGCCACTGCGGCACCAGCTTCTTCCTCCCCTCCGGAATCGTCATCAACGGCATGCCGCAGGCCCTGGGATCGAAAGCAGGGGGCACCGG
>CAZHTJ010000038.1:0-36335 GCA_964535525.1 uncultured Acidobacterium sp.
GTTTGCGCTGCGGTGACGGACCATACCGTTCCGTAAAAATAGCGGCGCTCCCAGCCTTCGCCCTGCGTGGAGCGGCGAACGCGGGGCAGGAGGCCGAACGCTCCCAGCGCGAGGACCACGATGAGGACTGGCGTGTAGCCACGCGCGTAAATCTGTTTCATGCGCCACTCGCCGCTCATCACGGCCCACGCGAGTCCGGCCAGGTTCAGCAGCGCGAAATTCAGCAGCGCGTTCCATGCGAACGTGTAGCAGATGCGTCGATAGCGAGGGTTGGGGCGGTCTTCAGTGAAGCGCAGGATGTACGGCGCGGGCTCCGCGCCAGGAAGCTGACCGAAGAGCGCAGCGATGCCGGTGCCCGCCAGCACCAGGCCCAGCCAGGCGAGATTGCGCGTGCTGCCTCCGCGTTCGAACAGGTCGAAGGTCAGCGGTCCAGGCGCGAGAAAGAAAACCCAGATCCAGATCGGCCAGTGCGCGGCGCGGTAGCCGGCGGTGTTGCGCGTCCGCATCTTGCGCTGGTCGGCGTATTCCACTCGTACGGTAAGAGCCATGGGGGTCCGGAAAATTATATGCGTGCGGAGTTGGCCTCGCGCTCGATCGGCGTGAATCGAACTTCGAGCGTGTCCCTGCCGACCTGCACATGGACGTCCTCGAGCGAGCGCAGGATCCAGTCGGCATCCGCGAGGCTTTCGAGCGAATGCGAATAAAGGGTTGCGAGGACCTTGCACCCTGCGGCGTGACCCGCCTTCGCGCCGGAAGCGGAGTCCTCGATGACAAGGCAATCCGCGGGAGCCAGACCGAGCAACTCCGCGCCCTTGAGGTAGGGTTCGGGATGCGGCTTGCCTTGCGCGACCATCTCGGCGGAGACGATGCGTGCCGGCACGCGAATCCCGCCATGTTCCATGCGGCTGCGCGCGAGGCGATCCGTCGCGGAGGTCACGACGGTCCAGTATTTCTCCGGCAGATTTTTGAGGATGCGCTCGACACCGGCCAGCATTTCCAAACCGACGTTGTCGGCGATCTCCATGCGCTCCAACCAGTGGAGTTCTTCCATATCGTTCAGGTCAGGGCGCAGCAGGCGCACCGTCTCGATGGCGCGGCGTCCGTGCGCAGTTTTCACCGCGAGCTCCGGATCGATCCCGCGTGCCCTGGCCCAGGTCTCCCAGGTCCGCTCCACGGAGCCGAGAGAGCTGACCAGCACTCCATCCATGTCAAAGAGAATGCCGCGCGGATCGAGAGTCACGACGCCTGCGGCGAGGGAACCATCCATAGTTCAAGACTAGCAGGGCTGGCAAGCGCCACGTGCCCGAAGACGCCGAGCCGGAAGAGGCGATCTATTCCTCACGCTGCTCATAGCACGCGCGTCCCGGCACGCAGCGCGCAAGATGGACGTAGTGATCGTCGGGGCCAGCCGGGCTCATCGTGCGCAGGCACCAGTAGCTCGTAGCCATATGAATCCCCGGCAGCCACGATTCGGCATTCTGCGGCGTAGCGCCGTAGGGATTCTTGGTGCGGAGGCATTGGCAAGGTGGCTTCGTCGTCGTTGTGCTCATCGTTGACCTCCGTTATCCTGCCGCGCTGGGATCGCGATCTCTTTGCCCGGCGGCCAGCAGGATGGTGCGATGGACCGCGACCGGAAAAAGATCGAGTTTGTAGGCGTTCATCGAGAGCGGCGTCGCGCCCTCGACAGCGAGCTTGCCCGCAGCGCGCGCCGTTTCTTCATTGATGGTTTTGCCTGCGAGAGCGGCCTCCGCTTGTGTCGAGCGGCGCACCACCGGCGATGCCGCGCCCATGACGATCACCGCGCGGCGGCAAACGTCGCCGTCCATTTCGAGCACCACGCCCGCATCGGCGATGGCCCAGTCGAAGCTCTCTTTCTCACCATATTTCTGGTAGGCCGATCGCGTTCCAGGCGCCGGCTTCGGAATAAGGATCGCCGTGATCAGTTCGTCCGGCTCAATCACCGTAAACTTTGTCGGGTTCGCGTCCGGCACGACGTAGAGTTCCTTGATCCCAACGGTCCGATTGCCGCGCTTCGCCGAACTCAGCTCCACACTGCCGTTCAGGCCGAGCAGCGCCACGGCTGCCGACGACGGCGCGACCGAGGGGCAAGTCGAATATTCCATGATGGCGTGGTACTGATTCAGTCCGTCGAAGGCGAAGCACAGATCCTTGCCTTTGCGAATGCACTGAAAATCCGCGGACCGGTAGTACCAGCACTGCACACGTTGCAGCAGATTGCCGCCGACGGTGGCCATGTTGCGGATGTGTGGCGTGGCCGCGTGTCCACAAGCGTCGGAGAGGATCTGATACTGCGCGCGAATCAGCGGATGATCGCTGATTTCGGCGAGTGTGGTCAGCGGGCCAATGGTCAGCCCCCGGTCGGTCTCGCGGATTCCGCGCAGTTCCGCCACGTTGCGAATATTCACCAGGCGCGTTGGCTCTTCGATCCCATCCTTCATGCGGTCGAGCAGGTCCACGCCGCCGGCTTTCACCACGGCGCCGTCCTTCAGTTGCGACAGGGCCGCGTCCACGGTGGTGCAGTCGGCCATCGAGAAGCGGTTCATGCCAGCTCCTTTCCCTGCGCGGTCGCGTGCAGCGCGGCCAGTACCACGTCGGGCGTCATCGGTGTTCGACGAATGCGGACCCCGGTGGCGTTGTACACGGCGTTGCCGATCGCCGCGCCGATGGAGACGACGCCGGCGGCCTCGCCAATGCCCGACGCGTCGGTGGAACTTTGGCCGATGTACGCTTCGACAAGCCGCACATCGATGTCAGGGATTTCGCGCGAGCCAATGATCTTGTATTGCTCGAGGTCCGGATTCACCATCAATCCGTAAACCGGATCGAGCAGCCGATTCTCCAGCAGCGTGAAGGAGATTCCCTGAATGATGCCGCCGTTGATCTGGCTGATGGTTTGCTCGGGATTCATCGGGCGCCCACAATCGTGCACCGACAGAACGCGCCGCACGTGAATCCGTCCGAGTTCTGTATCGACTTCGACTTCGGCAACGTCGACGCCGCCGTAGGTCAGATATTTCTTTGGGTCGTAGTCGGGGACGCGCTTCGCCTGCACCGAGATTTGCGTTGACGTCATCTTCGCGGCAGCGCGTTTGAAGCTGACCGGTTGCGTCTTGCCCGACCGGCTGCGAACCTCGCCATCGACAAGAACCAGATCGTTCGCGGTCGTTCCCAGGGCCGGCGCAATGTCGGCCAGGAATTTCTGCGAGGCCTGCCAGGCTGCGTCGCGCACCGCGGGCGTGAGCGAAAGCGTGGTGACGCTGCCCCCGGATTGCGGGCCTTCCGCATAATTGGTATCGCCGACCTTCACGGTGATCTGCGAAGGCGGAACCCCGAACTGCTCCGACAGGATCTGGGCCATCACCGTCTTGATGCCGGAGCCGATGTCCTGCACCCCCGACATCACTTCCAGCGAGCCGTCTTTGTGGATACGAACCTCGGCCGATGAGCCCATGCTGACGAAGCGGTACCAGACCGACTGCGCGAATCCAACGCCACGCTTGACCGGGCCGCGGTCGGCACCGGCGACAGGGTTGCGCGACTTCCACAGCTCACTCTCGCGCACGATTTGCCGTTCGACGCGCCGCACCGGATGCTCATCGGTTTTGTCGCGCAGGTCGAGGGGCTCCATGTTGAGCTTGACTGCCAGATCGTCCATCGTCTGTTCGAGCGCGAAGGCGCCCTGCGGATGACCCGGCGCCCGCATCGCCGCGCCAGGTCCGGCGTTGATGAAGACGTCGCTCTCCTCGGCATGCAGAGAAGCGCTCTTGTAAAGATTTGCCGCTGGACCCGAGCATCCTGCGCCCGTGCCACAACCCGCGGTGCCATAGGCGACGAGATGCATCGCCGTGATGGTGCCGTCGTTCTTCGCACCGATCCGCAACAGCTGATCGGAACTGGGCCGATTGCCGACGGAGAGATGCTCTTCCTCGCGATCGAGCATCAGCCGCACCGGCGCGCCGGACTTCTTCGACAGTGCCGCCGCGACCACGCCCGGATTGCCCGCTCCAAACTTCGCGCCGAAGCCGCCGCCCATGTATTCCGTGATCACGCGCACCTGGGTCAGCGGAATCTTATAGAATCCCGCGAGCTCTTCACGCACGCCCGCCGTGCCCTGCGTCGACGCGTAGACCGTCAGCATCTCCGGCTTCCAGTCCGCTACCACGCCATGCGTTTCGAGCGCCGAGTGCGTCTGCACCTGCGTGACGTAGTGCCCTTCGACGATCACATCGGCGTCCTTGAATCCCTGCTCCGTCTCCCCGCGTTTGTGAATGGACGGCCCGTGGATGTTCCCGGTCTGCTTCACGTCGCTGGGACCGCCTCCGCCGCCAGCGCTGGCCTCTTCGTCCGCGGGTCCCGGAAAGACGGCAGGAGCATCGGGCTCTCGCGCTTTGATCGGATCCACAACGAACGGGATCGTCTCGTACTTCACCTTCACCAGCGCAGCGGCCTCCTCCGCCGCAGCGGGCGTGATTGCCGCGACGGCGGCCACCGGCTGGCCCGCATAGCGCACCACCGGATACTTCACCGGTTCCAGCGCTGGATCGCGCAGAACCGCGTTGCCCAGCACGTGCTGGATGACATGCACGCCGCGTACGCCAGGATATTTCTCCGCATCGGTTGTATCAATGGAAGTGACCTTCGCGTGCGGGACGTTCGCGTTCACGAACTTTGCGTACAGCATCCCCGGCAGCTGCACATCCGAGGTGTAGCGAGCCCGCCCGGCAGCCTTCGCCATCCCGTCGTAGCGCTGAATCGATTGCCCGACGTATTTCAGGTCCTTGTTAATCGGCCACACGGGTGGTTCGCTCGCAGGAATTTCGCGGGTCTCATCCGCCAGCGTGTAGCCCGGCACGCCGACCGGCATCTGCACGGTTTTCTTCGCGGAAGCCCCTGCAACTTCGGCCATGAGCGCGTCGTCCATCGTTTGCTTCGTCATCGTGCTCCTCCGCTATGCGTTCCGCAGGGTTCCGGCCGCGTCCAGCGTAGCGGCAAAGATTTTCGGATAGGTGCCGCAGCGGCACAGATTGCCCGACACAGCGTGGCGGACGTCGTGCTCCGACGGATGCGGGTTGCGCTCCAGCAGTGCAGCGCAGCTCATCACCATCCCCGGCGTGCAGAATCCGCACTGCATAGCATCATCCTTCACAAATGCCGCCTGCAGCGGATGCATCGTGTCGCCGGACGAAATACCCTCGATAGTGGTGACATGGCGCCCGACCGCGTCGACGGCCAGCGTCATGCAGCTGTTCACCGGCATCTTGTCCAGCCATACCGCGCAGCCGGAACACACGCCGCGGTCGCACACAATCTTGGTGCCGGTCATCCCCAACTGCATCCGCAGCGCCTCAGCCAGCGTCGTCCGCGGCTCGATCTCCATCGCGTGCTCAACGCCGTTCACGTGCAGCTTTACCGGAACTGGTCCGGGACCGAGTTCGGTGACGCCGTGCGGCGCGTGGGCCGCAACTTCGGCGCTGAAGCCCTGCACGCCCTCGAGCAGCGCGGTTCCGGCAGCGGTCAGGCCCGCGCCCTTCAAAAAGCCGCGGCGCGAGATGCCACTTCGTCCAGAACCCGCCGTTGCCATTGTTTTCGGGTCGATCTCCGCGGGGGAGGGAGTCGATTCCCTGGAATCCGACATGTGCTGCTCCTTAAGCGCGGCCGTTTCTCGACAGCCGGACGCTGAACGTGCCGATGAAGAACTATAGCTCTGCCGGCGTTACAACGTAAACCTGCGGGCCGGACATGAGTCCTGAAGCAAATCTTGCCTGCGTTGCATGAGGACTCATCCCTCCCATCCCATCGCTCATCCCTCGCCACACGCGCTTCGTCCCGCGCGCAACGTCGCCGCTGCTGATAACGCAAAGAAGATTTGCTTATGAGCCTGAGTTTTCTAAGCGGCTTTTTGCAATTCCCCTTGAACTTGCAACCGTGATGCCCCAAAATAATCTACTCAACAGGCCCTGCCCGCATTTCGTCACAAACTCAAGAACAAAAAACCACGGAATGTGCCTGCACACGAGGCACCAGCAAGCATTTTTGGAGGAAACGTGACCAGACGCTGTCTCTCAGTTACTGCGCTCGTATTCTTGTTCTTGCTGATTCTTGCCGGAACCAGCATTGCCCAGATCGCAACGACCTCGCTGCGTGGCGTTGTGAAAGACCCCAGCGGCGCCGTAGTTCCCAACGCGAAAATCACCATCACGAATGTGTCCACAGGCCAGACGCTCAGCGCCACTTCGAATGGGACCGGCGAATACCTGTTCACGCAGCTCTCTCCGGCCGGATACACGATCGATGCCACGGCTGCCGGCTTTGGCGAGCAAAAGAAGACGGCGGAATTGATCGTGGATCAGCCTGCCAACATCGACTTTACGATGACCCTGAAGTCCCAGGCCGAGATCGTGAACGTCAGCGCGGAGGCGCAGACGCTGAATACGACGGACGCTTCGCTGGGCGGCTCGATGGATAACGCGCTGATTCAGGCGCTGCCCAGCGAAACCCGCAACGTGCCCGACTTGCTTTCCCTCGAGCCCGGGGTGCTTTATCTGCCGACCATGGGGGCTTCGGAATCCAACCCCGGCGGCGACAGCCGCAGCGGCGCCGTCAACGGCATCCGCTCCGATCAGGGCAACGTGACCGTCGATGGAGTTGACGACAACGACCAGGTCTTCGGCTACGCGTTCACCGGTGTTCTCCGCGAAACGCAGGACGCAATCGATGAGTTCCGCGTTGCCACGGCGAATACGAACTCCGACGAAGGACGCTCCGCTGGCGCGCAGGTCAGCCTCATCACCAAGTCCGGCACGAACAAATTCCATGGCGGAGCCTACGAATACAATCGCCCAACCCTAACGGTCTCCAACAACTGGTTCGTGAAGCAGGCAGAACTGAATAGCGGCGATCCCAACACTCCGCCCAAACTCATCCGCAACATCTTCGGCAGCGCCGTGGGTGGCCCAATCATCAAAGACAAGCTGTTCTTCTTCGGCAACTACGAGGGGAACCGCCAGGCCGAGGACGAGGTCGTCACGCAAACTGTTCCGACCGCTTCTTATCAGGGCGGCACTATCACCTTCCCCGGCGGAAGCTTTAGTCCGGCTCAGGTGACCGCGCTGGACGCACCCTGCGCCGCACCCGGAGGATCGTGCAACACTGCGCAGTATCCGTACGGACCGGGCCCCAATCCGAACGCTCTCGCCTACTTCAAGTCCATGCCGGCGGCCAACGGCAGCACGGCCGGCGATGGCCTGAACACCGGCTCCTTCACCTTCGCCTCGCCGCATCCAATCACCCTCAACACCAGCATTGGGCGCATCGACTGGACCCCAAACGAGAAACAGCGCATCTTCGTGCGCGGCGGTCTGCAGAAAGACACCCAGGGCTATGCGGAGCAGTTCCCGGGCCAGCCGCCCTCCCAGAATTTCGAGGACAACACCAAGGGACTCATTGCCGGTGATACCTGGTCTATTTCTCCAAACATGGTCAACGATATTCGCTTTGGTTACATCCGCCAGGGGAACAGCCTGAGTGGCCTGGGGAAAACGGACTTCGTGGACTTCCGCTTCATGGCGTCTCCAACCGCTGAAACCAGAACCACGATTCAGTCGGTGCCGGTGACGAATATCATCGACAACTTCAGCTGGACCAAGGGCAAGCACACCTGGCAGGTGGGCGGCAACTGGCGTCAGGTACATCAGAATCGCGAATCCGACGCCAATTCCTACAGCAACGCCTCAACGAATCCCTACTGGCTGGGTGGGAATCCTCCCGGGCTAGATGCGAGCGGCTTCGGTAATTCTTATGTGATTGCCTACAACAACCTTGTCGGCAACGTTCCCTCGGTCACCGATCAGTTCAATTACAAAGTCTCGAGTGCGAGCAGTGCCACCCTGCTGGCCGATGGCGCTCCGATCAGCCGTCATTTCAAATCCAACGAGTATGAGTGGTATGTCCAGGACGCGTGGAGAGTCACTCCCAAGCTGATCTTCACCCTTGGACTGCGCCAAAGCCTGCTGCAAACTCCCTGGGAAACCAGTGGCCAGCAGGTGGCTCCCACCATCGACACGCATACCTGGTTTGAGCAGCGCGAGTCTGCAGCTCTGGCCGGGCAGATCTACGAGCCCAACCTCTACTTTGCGCCGACCGGTCCGTTCTACGGCAAGCCCGGATTCTGGGCTAAGGCGAAGGACAACTTCGCCCCTCGTTTGGCTCTTGCCTACACCCTGAACGATAAGACCACCGTCCGTCTGGGTGCAGGCATTTACTACGACCATTACGGCGAATCGCTGGTGAATGCTTTCGATCAGCACGGCGCTTACGGCATCAGTAGTTCGATTGGCAACCCTGCCGGACAAACCAACTCTGAGAACGCGCCACGCTTCGTCAGCCGCACCACGCTTCCGTTCGTGGCCGGCACTGCACCACAAACCGCGACCTTCCCCTATGCGCCGCCGACCGGAGGGTTCGCGATCACGTGGGGTCTGGACAGCAAGTTGAAAACCCCCTATACCGAAGCCTTCAACCTCTCTGTGCAGCATCAGTTCCCCAAAGGCTGGACGCTTGAGGCAGATTACGTCGGCAACATGGGACGCCATCTGCTCCAGAGCCTCGACCTGACCGAACCGGTCGACTTTGTTGATCCAGGCGGTGGCGGCGATTACTACAGCAACGGCAGCGCCCTGTCACGGCTGGTCGATCAGAACAGTGGCAATGCTTCTGCTACTGTTTCACCCATTAAGTACTGGGAAGACATGTTCCCCTGGATGGCGAATTTCGACTACGCCGGTGAGAGCGCGACCCAGGCCATCTACTCCGATGAGTGGGCGCCGTTCCGCTCCAACCTCGGCGCTACCACCGCTCTGTCCGACCTGGACTTCTTCTGCTTCAGCGGCTCGGAAGGCGTCAATTATCCCTGCCCTGCGAACTTCCAGTCCCGCTTCTGGCAGGGCCAGTTCTCCTCTCTTTACGCCCTGTCCAGCATCGGGATGAGCTACTACAACGCCGCGCAGCTGGTGGTGCGTCACCCCTTCTCACACGGGCTCCAGCTGGACGTTGCCTGGACTCTCTCCAAGTCCATTGACTATGGATCGGACGCCGAGCGCAGCACCGAGTTCACCACCAGCGGTTCGGGTGGCTCGTTCAGCGACATCCTGAACACCTGGAGGCCTTATCTCAACCGGGGCGTCTCGGACTTCGACACTCATCAGCTGCTCACCGTCGATGCGGTCTACCAGATGCCCTTCGGGAAAGGCAGGGCGTTTCTGGGCGACGCGCACGGCATCACCAATGTGCTCCTTGGCGGATGGGATCTGTCCGGCATTAACCGTACCACCAGCGCCTTACCCTTCTCCCTCTTCGAGCCGGGTTGGACCACCGACTGGCAGATCGAGAGCTATGGCGTGGTGACTGCTCCAGTGAAGATGCAGCGACACTTCGATTGCAATGGCAACCCCCAGTTCTTTGCTAACCCAGGTGGTACCTGCGATGCGCCCGGGTCAGGCATCAACGGTGGTATCGCCAACGGTTCGCCGGTCCGCCTCCCTTACCCGGGTGAGGCTGGCGAACGGAACAACTTCCGCGGCGATGGCTTCTTCGACATCGATACGGGTCTGGACAAAACCTTCCAGATTCGCGAGTACGGAACGTTGAAGTTCGCCTGGGAAACCTACAATGCCACCAACACCGTGCGCTTCGATCCCGCTGCCATCGGCTCGGGACTGACGAGCGGCACTCTCGGCATCGCCAGCCCCGGTACCAACAATCCGGGCCTGCTGGTAGAACCGCGCCGCATGCAGTTCTCCCTGCGCTACGACTTCTAACTCACCAGCTAACCGGCGCCGGAGACTCGTCTCCGGCGCTTTTCTCTTGTTTCCTCACGGCCGCGCCGCCCGGCCGCTTCTTTGCCGCCGAGTTTGTGATTACACTACTCCTTCATTTCAAACACCTGGCCGGATGAGCCAATCTTCTCGCTCTCCCGAAAGATCAGAAAGGGAACCGATGCGCCTGCTGGTTCTTGCTTCCGCCTTCGTATTCGCCGTCCCAATGCTGTTCGCGCAGGCACCCACACCGGCCTCGGTGCTGGGGCACACGCCCGGCGATGACTACTACCTCGCCAACTATGAAGAGGAGATTCACTACTTCCACGAGCTGGCCGCGCATTCCGATCGCGTGAAGATGTTTACCGTCGGCAAATCCACGGAAGGCCGCGATATCGAGATTGCCGTCATCTCCTCGCCGCAGAATCTCGCCCGCCTCGACGACTACAAATCCATCGCCCGGAAGCTGGCGACCGCGCAGGGACTCGACGACGCGCAGGCCAAAGAGCTGGCGCACACCTCGAAGGTCATCGTGCACATCGACGGCGGTCTCCACTCCATCGAAGTCGCCGGCGCACAGCATTCCATTGCATTGGCGTACAAGCTGGCCTCCGCCCAGGGCGACCCCGAAATCGACACCATCCTCGATAACGTCATTCTGGTTCTTTGGCCAACGCTCAATCCCGACGGCCAGGACATGGTTGTGTCCTGGTACCGCAAGAATCTCGGCACTCGCTTCGAAGTGAGCCCGATGCCGTGGCTCTTCCAGGACTACGTTGGGCACGATAACAACCGCGACGGCTACATGCTGAACATGAAGGAGTCGCAGGTCGTCACCCAAGCAGAGATCGAGTATTCACCCGTCATCTTCTACTGCCAGCACCAGACCGCGCCCTTTCCCGCGCGCATCTGGATTCCACCTTTTTCCGATCCTATCTCGTCGAACATTAGTCCCTACGTGCGCAGCTGGTTCAATGTTATTGGCACTAACATGGCTGCCTATCTCGACGAGCACCAAATGCCGGGCGCGATCAGCGAATCAGAGTTCGATAACTGGTATCCTGGCTTTGTCGACTACGCCGGTTCGTTCCGCAACGAAATCTCCTTCTTCACCGAGACCGCGCTTTACCGTTACGCCACGCCGCGCTTCTACACTGTCGACGAATTCCCGAAAGAGATGCAGGACCTGAAGGCGCTCACCATGTACACGACACCGTGGCAAGGCGGTTGGTGGCGTCTCAAAGATGCGGTGGACTATATGGTTGCCGGATCGATGTCGGTACTCGACACCGCCGCGCGTTATCGCGAGCAGCTACTCTTCAACCGATATCAGGCCGCGCGCGATAACATCAAACGTTTCGCGGAGGCGCCGCCCTTCGCCTATGTCATCCCCAGCGTGCAGGCCGACGCGTCCGAGGCGCAGTTATTGGCGCGCATCATGCAGGAGAACGGAATCGAGATTCGCGAGTCGCAGGCGGGCTTCCACGCCAACGACCGCGATTATCCCGCTGGCTCCTGGGTCATCCTCATGAACCAGCCGTACACCTCGCTGGCCAAGGAGCTGTTTGAGGTGCAGCGCTACCCGGCCGCGCTCTTCACTGAAAGCCAGAAGCCTCTCGATCTTCCCTACGACGTCACCGGATGGACGCTGCCGATGCAGATGGGCGTACGCGTCGATCCCGTCACCGACCCCATCACCGACGAGCAGCTGGGCCACCTGAAAGTCGTGACCGACCTCGACGCGCCGTCGTCGGAAGTGCAGGGAACCGGGGGCACGTTTGTTCTGAGTCATCAGTCCAACGCGAGCTTCCGCGTCATTAACGACGTTCTCGCTGCGGGAGGCTCGGTCAGTTTTGCCCAGGACGAGGTAAAAACTCCGCAAGGCACAGAGAAGGGCGCCATCGTCATCGGTGGAATCAGCCGGGCGAACCTCGGGGATCTGTCGAAGAAATACGCAGTTTCGCTCCTCGCCGCGGACAAAGCGCCGGAGCACCTGATCGCCGTCCACAAGGCCCGCGTTGGCTTGTATCGCCCGTGGGATCCTTCCATCGACGAAGGATGGACGCGCTGGATTCTTGAGCAGTACGGCTTTGCTCCCATCAGCCTCTACAACGCCGACATGCGCTCGGGTGGCCTGCGCGACCGCGTCGACGTGCTGATCCTCCCCGATATGCAGCGCCAGCAATTGATGGAAGGCTATCGCGACGGCATTGTGCCTGGACAATATGCCGGGGGCCTGGGCGAAGAAGGCCTCGATAATTTGCGCGACTTCGTTCGTCGCGGCGGAACGCTCATCGCCTTCAACCAAACCGCGGCAACGCTGATTCCTCTGTTGTCTCTTCCGGTGAAAGACGCGCTGGACGGCCTGAAGAGCGACAAGTTTTTCTGCTCCGGCGCGCTCCTCCGTGTCGAACTCGGGTCCGGCGACCGCCCCGTGACGTACGGACTGCCGAGCGAGCCCATCGTGATGTTCGAGCAGGGTCCGGCGTTCACCACGCAGCCTGGATTCCACGGCGCTATATTGGCGCGCTATCCAAAGGACAGCAACCCTCTCGAGAGCGGCCTGCTCCTTCATCCCGAGGCCATCGAGGACAAAATCGCCGCGCTCGAAGTGCCCTACGGCAGCGGTCGCATTTTTCTTTGCGGATTCAAGCCGCAGTGGCGCGCGCAGTCGCACGGCACCTACAAATTCTTCCTGAATGTGCTCTACAAATACGACCAGCCGCCGTTCCCCAAGCCCGAGCCCGCGGAGCCGAAGGATCAAAAAGCGGCCGAGTAGCGACGCGGATTTGCGTCGCGTCCGCGAACCGACGAGAATGGCCTGTTCAAGAGGATATCGATGAGTCAGCCTGATTCGCCCATTCGCGCGCCGCGCGGAAACACTCGAACCGCGCGCGGCTGGATTCAGGAAGCCGCGAAGCGCATGCTGATGAACAATCTCGATCCCGAGGTGGCCGAGAAGCCTGCGGAGCTGATCGTCTACGGCGGACGCGGCAAAGCGGCCCGCAACTGGGACTGCTTCCACAAAATCGTCGAGACACTCGACCGTCTCGAGAACAACCAGACGCTGCTCATCCAGTCGGGCAAACCGGTCGCCGTGCTCGAAACGCAGCGCCTCGCGCCGCGTGTTCTCATCGCGAACTCCAACCTCGTTCCGCACTGGGCCACGTGGGAGCACTTCGACAAGCTCGATCGGGCGGGGCTGATGATGTACGGCCAGATGACCGCCGGCTCGTGGATCTACATCGGCACCCAAGGCATTCTGCAGGGAACCTACGAGACCTTTCAGGGCGCGGCCCAGCGCCACTTCAATAACACGCTCGCCGGAACCATCACCGTCACCGCCGGTCTTGGCGGAATGGGCGGCGCGCAGCCGTTGGCCGTCAAGCTCGCGGGCGGCGTCAGCATCTGCGTCGAGGTCGACGCGAGCCGCATCCAGCGCCGCCTCGAAACGCGCTATCTCGACAAGGCCACCAGCTCGCTCGACGAGGCCATCGCCATGGCGCGCGAAGCGAAGTCCGCGCGGCAGGCCATCTCCATCGGCCTGCTCGGCAACGCCGCTGAAGTTCTGCCAAAGATGGTTGAGATCGGTTTCACGCCGGATCTGGTCACCGACCAGACCAGCGCCCATGATCCGCTCTGGGGTTATCTCCCCATTGCCCGCGCCGACGAGGACCTGAACACCGTCCGGGAAAAACAGCGCGACATATATGTGGAGCGCGTGCAGGCTTCCATTGCCGCCCACGTCCGCGCCATCCTCACCATGCAGCAGCGCGGCGCAGTCGCCTTCGACTACGGCAACAATCTCCGCACCCAGGCCCAGCTCGCCGGCGTCACCGACGCGTTCTCGTATCCCGGCTTCGTGCCCGCCTTCATTCGCGATTCGTTCTGCGAAGGGCGCGGACCGTTTCGCTGGGTGGCACTCTCGGGCGATCCCGATGATATTGCGAAAACCGGTCAGGCGCTGCTCCGGCTTTTCCCCGACGATCAGCGTATGACGCAGTGGCTCACCTACGCCGCCGACCAGATCCCCTTCCAGGGATTGCCGGCGCGCATCTGCTGGCTTGGCTATGGGCAGCGCGATCGAGCGGGGCTGCTCTTCAACCAGATGGTCCGCGACGGCCGCCTGAGCGCGCCGATTGTCATTGGCCGCGATCATCTCGACGCGGGTTCAGTTGCCAGTCCCTTTCGCGAAACGGAGGCGATGCTTGACGGCTCCGATGCCGTCTCCGACTGGCCGCTTCTCAACTTCGCTACCGGCATTGCCAGCGGCGCTTCGTGGATGAGCTTTCATCACGGCGGCGGTGTGGGCATGGGTTACAGCCAGCACGCGGGACTCGTGGTCGTGGCCGATGGCAGCGACGAAGCCGAGGAGCGCCTGCGCCTGTGCCTGCGCAACGATCCTGCGATGGGTGTCATTCGCCATGCCGATGCCGGCTACGAACGGGCAATCGGCGTGGCGCGTGAGCGCGGTGTGGATATGCCGAGTCTCCGATGAAAGCCGGCCTGCTCATTCGCGGTATTTCGCAGCTGGTAACGCCGGAAGGCCCCGGAGCGAAGCACGGCGCGCACATGCGCGAGCTGAGGATCATCGAGCGGGCAGCGCTGGCCGTGTCGGACGGCAAGATTTCGTGGGTCGGACCAGAGGCAGATTGGGCTGGCGAAGCAGCAACGACCATCGATGTCGGACATCGCGCCGTCGTTCCAGGATTGGTTGACCCGCACACGCACGCTGTCTGGGCAGGAGACCGGCTGGCGGACTTCGACGCCCGCATCTCCGGTGTGCCCTACGAGCGCATCCTCGCGTCCGGCGGAGGCATTTGGGGTACGATTCGCGCAACGGCGTCCGCACAGCCAGAGGAACTGCTCCGCGTCGCAACGCCGCGTATCGAAGCATTGCTCTGCTCCGGCGCAACGACGATCGAGGTCAAGTCCGGTTATGGATTCTCGTCCGACGCGGAGATTGCCATGCTGCGGGTCATCCGCGCCTTGTCTGACGCGTGCCCGGCGCGCATTGTTCCGACGCTGCTCATTCACGTGCCGCCAAAGAGCGCCGCAGACAGAGCAGCGTACTTGTCCGATGTGTGTCAGACATTGATCCCGAGAGTCGCCCGGGACAAGCTGGCCCACGCCGCCGATGTGTTCATCGAGAAAGAAGCCTGGAGCGCGCCTGAGGCCGAGCAGATCTTTGTCAGCGCGCGGCACCATGGCCTGGCGATCAAGCTGCACACCGAGCAGTTCCACCGCGTCGGCGGCCTCGAACTCGGCTTGCGCCTCGGTGCGCTCAGCGTCGATCACCTGGAGGCGTGCAGCGCCGAGCAGGTCGCACTCCTGGGCGGTAGAAAGACCGTGGCCACGATTTTGCCCGGAGTCTCGCTGCATCTGGGTCTTCCGCCAGCTCCCGGCCGGGCGCTGATCGACGCAGGCGCCGCGGTCGCTGTGGGCACCGACCTCAATCCCGGCTCTAGTCCGCTATTCTCCACTGCAATGGCGTTGGCGCTCTCGATCCGTCTCAACGGCCTCACTGCCCAGGAGGCTCTCACTGCGGGAACCGTGAATGCCGCATGTGGATTGGGACTCAATGACGCTGGGCGCATCGAGCCGGGCCTCCCGGCAGACTTCCTGGTCCTGCACGGCTCCGACTGGCGCGATCTGGTCTACACGCTCGGCGCCAATCCCGTCCGCGACGTCTGGATCCGCGGCGAGAGGATCGCGCGTTGCCCGGCCGAGGGTCCACCCCAATGACCACTCTCTATCGCCCCGAGCTTCTCTTCGCCGATGGCCGCTTCATCGCGCAAGCTGGCCTTCTGGTCGACGACAACGGCCGGTGCCAAAGTGTCACCGCGCCGGACAGAACGTCCGACAAGGCGTCCGACACGATCATCGACCTCCCCGGCAAAGCGCTTCTTCCGGGATTCGTCAACGTCCACTCACACACATTTCAACGGCTCATCCGCGGCAAATCGGAATCCCGCGCCGTTGCCGGCAAAGATTTCTGGTCCTGGCGTCGGACGATGTATCACGCGGCCGCGAGCCTCGATCCGCAGCAGGTCTACGACGTCGCGCGCATGACGTTCCTTGAGATGGTGCTCGCCGGCACGACGACAGTCGGCGAGTTCCACTATCTGCATACAGCGCCAGATGGCCGTCCTTACGACGATCCGAATTCGCTCAGCAAACAGGTGATCGCCGCGGCGCAGTCCATCGGCATCCGCATCGCGCTGCTGCGATGCGCCTACCTGCGATCGGGCTACCAGCTGCCCCGCGACCCCGGTCAGACACGGTTCTTCGAGACGACGCCGGAATTCCTCGCCAACATGGAAGCGCTGGTGCGCGAGTATCTGGGTGGCTCGGCGGAAGTCCGACTCGGCGTCGCACCGCACAGCATTCGCGCCGTGCCGCTCGACGATCTGTGCCAAATTGTCACCTGGGCTCGTGACAAAAGTCTGCCGCTGCAAATGCACATGGCGGAACAGATAGCCGAGAACGAAGCCTGCGTGCGCGAATACGGCGCCACTCCCGTCGCACTGATTGGCAAGGCCGGAATGCTGGGCCCCGACTTTACCGCCGTACACGCGATCCACATCACCGCAGAAGAAGCGGCGATGCTGGCCGACGCGGCTGCAACCATCTGTTCGTGTCCGACAACCGAGCGCAACCTGGGCGACGGGATTCTCGCAGCCGACAGGGTGATGCAAGCCGGAGTTCGCGTGGCGCTTGGATCCGATAGCCAGGCGCAGATCGATCCGTTGGAAGATGCACGCGAACTGGACTACCACCTGCGTCTGGAGCACCAGCGGCGTGCCATCCTCGACCAGATCGACGGGCAGAGTCTTGCGGTGCGCCTCTTCGACTGCGCAACCGTGAACGGCGCGCGCAGCCTCGCGGTCCCCACCGGAACGCTGGCCGCTGGCTCATTCGCCGACTTCTTCACCGTCGATCTTCGCGACATTTCCATCGCCGGCCATTCTGCTGACAATTTGCTCCCGCTGATCGTCTTCGGGATGAACCGCACAGCGATCCGCGATGTCGCCGTAAATGGCAAGTTGATCGTCCGCAACGGCCAGCATGCGCTCCACCACGAAATCGTTTCCCGTTACGAAGAGGTGCACGCGAGAGTCTGGCGCGATGCTGCGGGTGCGGCTCCATGAAGACTGTCGTCGACCTGCTGTCCGACCTGATTCGCATTCCCTCCAACTCCGCAGTTTCGAATCGCGCGGTCATCGACTACGCGATGCGTCTGCTCCGCGCCGCAGGCTGGTCGGCGCGCGAGTTGCCCTATCGCGATCCAGCCGGCGTTGAGAAAGTAAACCTCATCGCCGCGCCGCCCGCCCAGAACCCCGATGCACCCGACGTGGACCTCGCCTTGATGTGCCACACCGACACGGTTCCCTTTGCAACAGACTGGGCGAATGCCATCGATCCGATCCTGAGCGACGGCGACCTGCACGGCTGCGGTGCGTGCGACGTGAAGGGCTTTCTAGCCTGCCTCCTCGCCATCATCTCGCAAGCGCCATCGAAGAACTGGCCCGGTGGCCTGCGCCTCGTGCTCACTGCTGACGAGGAAATCGGCTGCATCGGCGCTGCCCATCTCACGGCGAACAACGTGCTGCGCCCTCGACGCATGATCGTCGGCGAACCAACGTCGCTGCATCCGGCCCGCGCGGGCAAAGGGTATTGCCTGGCGGAGGTCACCGTCCTCGGAAAAGAAGCCCACAGCGCGCATCCACAACAGGGAGCGTCCGCGATTTACCACGCGGCACGGCTCATCACCGCCATTGAAGAACTGGCCGCGCAGCTTGCCGCGAGAACGCATCCCTTCTTCGAGCCCGGCTTCACGACCATCAACATCGGCACCATCGATGGCGGAACAGCGAAGAACATCGTGCCGGGTCTGTGCCGGTTTCAGCTGGAATGGAGACCGATTCCGGGCGAGCCGGCCAACGGCGTCCTCGAATCAGTCGAGCAGATCATCGAGCGTCTGCGTCACGCCGATCCTCGGTTTCACGCAGAAGTGAGACCGCACCGCCAGCAGCCCGGGTTCGAAACCAGCGCCGGTGCGTCCCTGGTGCGCTCCGTCGAGGCTCTCACCGACAGGCCCGCAAGCTCGATCCCGTTCGGCTCAGAAGCGAGCCTCTTCGCCCCCTTTGCCGACGAGGTGATCGTCTTCGGTCCGGGCGATATGCGAACCGCCCACAGCAGCCGCGAGTGCGTCGCGGTGGCGGAGCTCGACGAAGCCGTGGCGTGCCTGCGCGTTCTGATGACCGGAGCCGGATAAGCACAGACGCGGCAAATCCGCGGCAGCCATTTCCGCGGCCGGCTGCGCTAATTGTCCGTGTTAATCATCGGTCCAGGCATGGTGCGAATGCGCGATCCGGCATTGGACTGAGCACGCACCTCGAAGCTCGAGCAGTTGCGCCCGGAGTTCTTGGCGACATAGAGCGCGGTATCGGCGCGGCTCAACACTTCGCGAACCGAAGCGGAATCCACTTCCGGATGGAAGGTCGCAACGCCAATACTACAGGTCAGGTGGATGATGTGCGCGCCATTCACGAAGGGGCGCGATCGGATGGAGTCGAGGAGATCGTTGACGCGGCCGGGAGCGATTGCGGGATCCCAGCCAGGAAACAGGATGAGGAATTCCTCCCCGCCGTAGCGCCCCACGATATCGTAGCCGCGCATCGAAGAGCGGAAGCGCTCTGCAGATTCGCGGATCACATCGTCGCCGCATAGGTGGCCATAGCTGTCGTTGAGGCTCTTGAAATGATCGAGGTCCGCGATCAGCACGCCCAGCGGAGTCCGGTCGCGCGTAGCCCTGGAGATTTCGCGCTGCAGGTGTTCCAGCATCGCCGCGCGATTGAAAATCCCGGTGAGTGAATCGTGCGTCGCCTGGATATGCAGCTCGCGCCGCGTCGCTTCCAGCGCCGCCTTCTCCGCCTCCAGCTGCGCGGTGCGCTCCGCGACGGTGCGCGTCAGCACCTGCTGGCGCAGCGTGAGGGCGCGCGTGCGGTAAGCAACCACCGCCCACGCGATCAGCAGCGCGATCATTGCGTAGCACGTGTAGGCCACAGGTGTGCGGCTCAGCGGCGGACGCAGCGAAAAGCTGAAAGAGGCTCCCTTCTCATTCCACACGCCGTCGTTGTTCTCCGCCTGCACGGTGAACGTGTAGTAGCCCGGCGGCAGGTTGGTGTACCACGCGCGACGGCCGCCGGAGTAGGTCCAGTCCTGATCGAAGCCGATGAGCTTGTAGCGAAAGCGTTCCCGCTGCGGCGCGACGAAGCTGGGAGCGCTGAACGATACTTCGAGATTGCCGGAGCCGGGACCGAGCCGCGCATTATTTTCAAGAGGAATGCTTTGCGACCCGAGCTGCGCGCGCTCGATCCACACCGGAGGCACGACCGTGTTGACCGCAAGGTGCGCCGGGTCGACGACCGCAACGCCCTCGATGGTCCCGAACCACAGAAGTCCGTCGCGGCTCTTCCACGCGCACGGCATGCTGCCGTAAAGCGTCTCCCGCGAGCGAAGACCGTCGGCCGTGCCGTAGAGCACTGGATGCAGTGTCGTTGCAGGCCCGCTCAGTTCGCTCTTTGCAATGCGAAAGATCCCGGTATCGCCCCCGAACCACAAGCTGCCGTCGTCGTCGCCGATAATGGCCCCGATGGAGGTGTCCGGCATACCCTGGTCTGGCGTCCACGTTGTCACCTTGCCATCCCGGATCTTGCTGAGCCCGCCGCTCTGCATCCCGACCCACATGCTGCCGTCCGGATCGGCATACAGGCTTATCACGTGGTCGCTGTGCAGACCGTTGGCCGTGGTGAAGCTGGTTGTTTTCGCCTGGTAGACGCGCTGTGCGCCGTCACCATCGAGCGCAACCCACAAAGCGCCATCGGCCGATTCGGCAAGACCCGCGACCCGGCCTGTGTCCGTTACATGGTGAATCGTCCCGTGGTCGAAGCGAGCCAGCCCACTACCCTCGAAGCCAATCCACAGCGTCTCCTCGCGATCCTCCAGCAGGGAATTGATCGAAGAATCGCCCGCGTGAGGATCGTGAAAAATCGAAACCTGCCCACGATGAATCCGCGCCAGCGTTGCGTGCCGATAGCCCACCCACAGATCGCCGTCCCGCGTCTGCGCCATGGAATAGACGGCCTGGTTGGGCAGGCCGTTGCGCGGACCCCACACTTCAACCCGCCCGTCAGCAAGCAGGTGATCGAGTCCCTTATCGTCGGCTCCGATCCACATCGTGCCGTCCTGTGCCTGCAGCACGTTGCCGGTGTAGTTGCCGGAGAGCCCTTCAGGCGTGCCGAAGACGCTGAACTTAGCGTTGCGCAGCTGCGCGACGCCCGCATCCAGAAAGCCCACCCAGAGGCTGCCTTCGCGATCCTCAAACAGGGCATGGGCACAGCGATCGCTGGGCAGGCCGCGCGACGCGTCGTAGAAATCCAGCTTGCCGCGATATAACCGCGCGATCCCGTGGCGATCGAAGGCGATCCACAGAGCGCCGTCGTGGTCCGAGAGCAGCGCGGCAATTTCGTTCCATGGCAGTCGCTGCGGGAACGCCGTGATGTGGCCGTTGCGAATCTGCGCCAGCCCTCCGTCCTGTGTCCCCACCCACATCGAGCCATCCTGGCCAGAGGCCAGCGCCACGATGGTGTCGCCAGGCAGGCCGTCGTGTGTGGTCAAAGTTCTGAAGCGTCCGTGCTCGAAACGGGCCAGGCCCCTCGCTGTACCGACCCACAGCGTTCCACCCGCGTCGATGCGGATCGCGCTGATGGAAAGATCGGCCAGGCCCTCGCTTGTCGTCCAGTTCTGTACGCGGCCATCGATGATCCGGCTGAGCCCCCGGGCCGTGCCCACCCACAGTCCGCCTTCGCGGTCCTCACAAAGGGCCACGATGCTGTTTCCGGATAGCCCATCCCTGGTCGTCAAAGTCGTGAACGCACCGTCGGGAGCCGTAGAGGTCGCAGGCTGATAGTGGCTCAGACCACTGTCCGTCCCGATCCACAGGCTGCCGTCGCGGCCGGCGGCCAGCGCCTGAACAAAGCTCGACGCCAGTCCGTGCGCGTTGTGCCGCGTATACGTCGTGAACCGCGCGCCATCGAAACGCGTCAGGCCCTCCTGGGTTCCGAACCACAGATAGCCATCCGCCGTCTGTGTCATCGCCTGCACGGAATTCTGCGGCAGACCGGACTCGCTGGTCCACGAAGTCTGCATGTACTGCGTGATGGCCTTGCCCGGATCGAGCGCGAACGCTGTTGGCGCCGCCAGAGTCATCGCCGCGATCGCACACGCCGCCGCAACCCATGGTCTGTTGCGAATTGGAATCATCAGGCCCATATCGTTCAGGGTCCTACGAGATCGTCTCCAGGTTTTCCGCGCCCCGGGGTATATCGGTGCCCCAGGAGAGCTGTTCCAGTGGATTGGCAGAAGGCCGTCCGAGCAGGTATCCCTGCGCTTCGTTCGTGCCCAGCGCTCTCATCAGGTCCAGCTGTTCTCTGGTTTCGATTCCTTCGACAATCACTTTCATGTGCAGGTTGTGAGCCATCATCAGAATCGACTGCACAAAGGCCCGCGTATCCGGCCGCACCACCAGCTCGTTCACGAACGATCGATCCAGCTTCAGCGCGTCGAAGGAGAGCTTCGGCAAATAGCTCAGGCAGGAGTACCCCGTCCCGAAGTCGTCCATGGCAACGCTGATGCCTTTGCTCTTCAGGCGGCGCATCATCTCCGCGGCGCGCTCCACGCCGCTCAGCGTCGCGGACTCGGTGAGTTCCAGCTGCAACAGCGTCGGCTTCAGACCGGTGCGCTCGAGGATCTCCTCCACTTCTTCAACAAACGTGTCGCGGGCAAATTGCACGCTCGATACGTTCACCGCAACCTGAATCGGCCGTTTCGCCCTGCCCTGCCAGACCACCGCGTCCGCACACGCCCGTTCCATCACCTGCGCACCGAGCTGGACGATCAGCCCGCTCTCCTCTGCGATCGGGATGAAGCTCAGCGGCGGAATCCCTCCCAGCCTCGGGTGCGTCCAGCGCGCCAGCGCTTCGAAGCGCACGATCGTGTTCGTGGCCAGATCGAACTCCGGCTGATAATGCACCGCGATCTCGTTGGACTCGACCGCGTGCCGCAGCTCGCGCTCCAGGGTTATGCGTTCGCGCGCCGCATTCCCCAGATCGTCGCCAAACGGCACAACCCGGTTCTTCCCCTGCTTCTTGGCCGCGTACATCGCCCAGTCCGCCTGCTGCAGAAGCTGTCCGCCTTCGATGCCGTGCTCCGGGAAAATGCTGATGCCGATGCTGGCGGTAATCCGGAGCGTGTGCCCTTCAACCTCAAACGGCGCCCTGAGCACATCCATAACGCCCTCCGCCGCACTGTCTGCTTCCCCGCGGGACTGAACGTGATCGAGGATCAGCGTGAACTCATCGCTGCCGATACGCGCCAGCGTGTCCGATTGCCGGAAGCGCGATTGCAAACGCTGCGCCACCTGGCCCAGCAGCACATCGCCAATGCTGTGGCCCAGGCTGTCGTTCACGAGCTTGAATCCATCCAGATCGATATAAAGCAGCGCGACCATCCGGTTCTCGCGCCGCGCCTTGGCCAGATTTTGTGACAGACGATCCGACAGCAGGCGGCGATTCGGCAAACCCGTCAGATCGTCGACCAGCGCCATATGCTGCAACCTGGCTTCGGCCTCCTTCCTGGCGCGATCCCGCTGCTGCAACTCCGCCAACATCGTGTTGAACCCAACCACGAGATGCGCAATCTCCTCACTGCCCCGCACAGAAACCTGGGTCTCCACCTGCCGCTCCGTCGAAACCTGCTGCATCGCGGTGGACAGATCGCGGACGGCCTGCGCGGTCTCCCGCGCCTTCTGAAGCGCGGCTGTCTGTGTGCGCACCCTGCGACGCAGCGCATTTACCCAGGCGAGTATCGCAAACAGCATCAGCGACAATGCGGCCAGCAGCGCCAGAGTCACGCTCGGTGTCCAGAATGGCGCCGGGCGGATGACCGTCAGGTCGCCCGGCGAGCGCAGCAGAATCTGGAAACTGGCCGGGTCCTCTTCGAGGATCCGATACAGCTTCTCCGGATCCACCTGCGCCGATGAAACGCCGGTCAGCCGCACCACGCTTCCTTCTCGCAACTGCCAGGGGTTCTTTCCCAGGTCGGCGGTGTCCAGCTGTGCCGTGAAGGTGCGCACGCCCGACTGCAGCACAAGGCTTCTGCGCGCCGGCCCGTCCAGAGTCGCCAGCAGCTTCCCCTCCACCGTCACCAGCGTCGAATCCTCGCGACCTCGAAGCAAAGACTCCGCCGTCACATCGTGCGGAGTGACGAAACCGGTGCGGCCAACAGGCCGAAACACGGCGTCCGTCATCACCGGTGAGTATCGTCCGACCAGCGTCGGGTAGCCGATGGCATCCACCACGCTTCCCACATGCAGAGAGTGCGTGTCGCCGCGCACTTCAACGCCGTCGGTTGCGTCCTGCAGGTAGAGGTAATCCGGCTCGACCAGCGTGACCGTCCCTTCCACCTTCACGCGATGGCCGAAGCGGGCGTTCGGCGAATAGTGCAGCAGCGATCCAATTGCCGTCGCATCCACACCGAACGGATCGGCCACCGCGGGCTCGATCACCTCGATGTCGGAGCGCTTCTCAACCGATAACTGGTATCCCACCAGCTGGCGGCGCGAATTGAAGACCGTTCCCAACACGCCGCGGATCCGCACTCTCGCGTCTTCCAGGCCCCTCGACTCATGGAGGCCTGGGAAATACGGCGAGGTGTAAACGTGAACCCGCCCAACCGGCGTCAGCAGTTCGAACGTCAGTGAGGAATAGTTGGATTCCTCTCCGACCTTCATCGGGTGCACGATTCCCTCGATGCTCACGTACTGCGCATCCAGCGCTCCGGCTGCGGCTTTTTCCATGGTCACCGGCGCCGCCGCAGGCAATGCGGCTACGCCGGCCGCGAGAAACTTCGGCGCCACCACGACTGGCGCAAAATCGCCGGCGTCTGTGATCCCGGTCATCAGCACGCGCGAACCCACCGCGAGTTCCGGATGATCGCCCGAGTACTTCACATAAATGCCGCCGGTGGAATCCTGAAAGAACAACTGCCGCCACTGCGGATCGATATACGTGATGACGCCGGCGGCGCGGACCGGCAGCGCCTGCGCTGCTCGCGACGCGGGAAGATCGCGAATCACGCGAACCGTCCCCAGAGGCGAAGCATCCCGTACCGGCTCGCTGCCGTCGTCGACCTGTGCCGACCCCAGAGCCGTGGTCGTCGCGTGGAACAGATCGATGCGCAACCCGTCGCGGCTGGGGAATCCTTCCACTTCAACCGCCGAACCCGTCTTCATCAGATGCGCGACTGCCAGGTGGCATTCCGTGGCTCCCCAGCGATCCTCGAGCAGAATCGAATCCGGGCTCGCCGCCGCCACCCGCCCGCGAATCCGGATGCGATGTCCCCGGCCCGCATACTTCTCGCGATACAGCGTCCGCACCGAGTCGAGCGGTGCCTGCGCCGGGGCGCCCTCTTCGACCCGCAGATCGTGCCCCGACGGAACCCACATTTCGTTTCTGACCACCGCTCCCTGCGGCGTGCGCACCTGCTCGGGAAGACCCGCAATCCGAATTCTGCTGTCGATCAGGCCGGTGGTTTCGCCCTCGGGCTTCGCGATCGTGACCTCTACTTCCTGCCCGCCATCCGCAATCGAAAGGTGAGCGCGCCCGCTCGCATCGACGGCAGCGTCGCGCACCACGGCCGTCGTCTGCACGCGAATCCCGTTCTTCTCCACCGTGGGGAAATTCGCCAGCGTTACCGGGAACGGCTGTGGCAGTTTCACCCGTGCCGACGTCGGCCGAACCCTGATCCGCTCCAGTCCAACGCTGACCGGGCCTTGCGACCGCTCGTAGCGCGCCGTCTTCGTGGCGTCGATCGAGACGTTCTCTCCAACCCGAACGCCCACTCCCGCGGGATTCGCGGAGATCGGTATCGCGCCGGTTTCATCCTCGATCCAGAACCGCTGTCCAGGCTCATCGATATACGTCACAGCCCCGATCAGCCGCACCGGCGCATTCACCGGCAGATCCTGCAACTCCTGGATGGTGTTGTGTCTTGCGACTGCGGACCACTCCCACAGCGCGGAGCAGAGGAGTCCTGCACCGAGCACCAGTCCCACGACGGGAACCAGCCTCATCCCCGCAACGCCGCCGCGGCTCATTACAACATGATGATTTGCCAACCCCTTACCAGCCATACAACTTTGGCTTTTGACCCCTACCCTAATGGAATTAGAAGACTTACCAGGGCCAGCCAGGTGCAGAGATGGTTACCCTCGAAGCAAATTCGGAGCCCGCCAAAAACCGCTAAAAAATGGCGTGACCCGCGTCTACAACGGTGAATGACCTTCGTCGCGCCAGGAATCCTGCCCCGCTCCGCTCAGCCGTGCCATCGTCCACCTGGACCCCTGTGGCCGCTCGATGTATTTTGGGCAGCATGCCGAATCTCTACGCGCTTGTCGTGGGCATCGATCACTACCCTCCAGGCGTTAGGGCCCTGAACGGATGCCTGAACGACGCCAATGCTTTCCGCCGCATTCTGCTCGAGCAGTACAACGTGCCGCCCGATCGGATCCTCACGCTCCTCGACGGCGATGCCACGCGCAAGGCCATCATCGACGGTTTTCGCGGGCATCTTGGCAAGGCGAAGGCTGGCGACATCGCCGTCTTTTTCTATGCAGGCCACGGCTCCCAGGAGCCCACCACCGGTGCCTTCCTCGCCATTGAGCCCGACGGCAAAAACGAGACTATCGTCTGCTACGACAGCCGCCTTCCCAGGGGCTACGATCTGGCCCACAAGGATTTGGAGGGCTGCGATCTGGTCGACAAGGATGTCGCGGTCCTGATCCAGGAAGTCGCCGCCACCGGCGCGCGCCTTACCCTCATACTCGATAGTTGTCACTCCGGTTCGGCGGACCGCGGGGCCGATGACGCAGAGGACGTCATCCCGCCCGGCGTGCGCAGGGCGCCCGCTCGCGTGGAGCCCCAACCCGACTCGGCCTACCTGCGCAAACCCGAAGAAATCATCGCCCTGCTGCGCAACATGGATGCTCCGCCGACTCCTTCCGGAACCAGCCAGGCGCGTGGCTTCGTGCAGGGCGCGTCCGGATCCCATGTTTTGTTTGCCGCTTGCAGCGACTCCGAGAGCGCCACGGAGTTTCTGGGACCCCACGGCGCCTTCACCTATTGCCTCCTGCAGGTCCTGCTGGACGGCACACCGGTCAGCAACCAGGAGCTGTATACGCGCACCCACGACTTGCTGCAGTCTGTGTATCCGTTGCAGCACGCCCATCTGGTGATTACGGGTGATGAAGACGAGTTGCGCAACAGCCAGTTCCTCGGCCTCGCCCCCATGCCGCGCGGCAACTTCTTCATGGCCTGGTGCGATCAGGGCGCCTGGCGGCTGGATGGCGGCCGCCTGCACAACCTCGGCGTCCGCGATGTCGTTGCCCTCTATCCGGCGAACTCCTCAGCCGGCGATCTGGCCGACATGACGAAGGCCCTCACCACCGCAACGCTGATCGCAGCCGGACCCTCCGAGAGCACCATCGCCCTCGCCGACCCTTCCCGGCTCGATTCCTCACAGCAGTACAAAGCGGTCGTCACGTCGCGCGCAGGCCGCATCAACATTCTTATCGACGGCGACCCCGCCGCCCAGACCGCGCTGCGTTCCGCGCTGGCGTCCTCTGTCTACGTGCAGGAGGGGACCTCGCCGCGCTTCATCGTCCACGCCGGCGCCGATGGCTACCGCTTCGAGCTTCCGAATTCGACCCAGAACGTCCCCGGACCCTTCGCCGCAACGCCCAACGGTGTCCAGCTCACCGTCGCTGCCCTGGAACACATGGCGCAATGGATCATGCGTGTCGAGCTGAGCAACGAGTCGTCGCACATTGCTGTTGACGATGTGGACCTCGCTGTCAGTTATTACGAACAGGATGACCGGAACCACGACCAGTTCCACGGTCTCTTTGTTCCGGCCCACGCCACGCTGAACCTGCAGTATCAGGGCGACCAGCACGATCAGCCGCCTCAAATCCGCATGCGCGTGACCAATCGCAGTGTGAGCACGCTCAACGTCGCTTTACTCGTCTGCAACAGCGACTGGGGCATCACGACCGCTTTCCTCCCCCAGGAATGCATCACCCTGGACCCAACCCAGGAGATCCCCATGCGGAACGGTGATCCCATCAAAATGACGCTGAAGGAGGGCGCAACCGAAGTGCACGATCACATGGTGCTGGTGATCAGCCGTGACCCGTTCGACGCTTCCACCTTCGCCTTGCCGAAACTGACGAACGTCCCGGCCACCAGGGATATCGACACATCCCCGCCCGCGCCGCCGCCGCCCCCGGGCGACTTCGCAACGCGTCACCTCGAAATCATCACGCGGCGTTAGCCCTGATTGTCTTTGGGATCGAGCCCGCGCCCGGTACGATCATCCACGCCGCGCCCAGTACGATCATCCACTCCCCGGCCCGTGCGGTCATCGACTCCTCGCCCCGTGCGGTCATCGACTCCGCGCCCCGTGCGATCATCGACACCGCGCCCCGTGCGATCATCGACACCTCGCCCCGTCCGGTCATCGACACCGCGCCCCGTGCGGTCATCGACTCCGCGCCCCGTGCGATCATCGACACCGCGCCCCGTCCGATCATCCACACCGGGTGTGCCGTCGTCTGTCTTCTTCTCGTCGCTCATAACGAATTCCTCCTGGAAGTGGCGCTTCGCTAATTGCGAATCTGTTCAGGGGCCCGGGGATCATCGCGGAGAGCCTTCAGTTCCGGGTCCTTTTTAACATAATCAGGGGACAGCCCGTACTGAAGTGCCTGCCTCGTCAGGTTGAGCGCATCGGTTCGCTTGCCCAATACCTCGTACGACTCGGCGTTGCACCCCAGAACGTCGGGATCATGCGGAGCCAGCACGAGCGACTTGCGAATCAGAGGCAGCGCCTGCTCAGGCTCGTGCAGCTCTGCGTAGTACTGCGCGAGTTTCGCAACGAGAAACGAGTCGTTCGGCGTGGTCTTCATTTGCTCCTGCCCCGTCTCAACCGCTTTAAGCAACGCTGCGCGTATGTCCTTCACATCGCCGTGGCTCCAAAGTTGCGCCGAGGCGAGATTTCCCCACGCAAGCCAGTCCGAAGGATCCGCGCGCACCGCCCGCTGATACATCTCTGTCGCCTCGGGCATCTCTCCTTCCAACAACAAAACGTTGCCCAACGACATCATCGTGTCTTCCTGTGGGTTCAGTTGCAGCGACTGCTCATACGTCTTCTGCGCCTCGGTCAGACGATTCTCTTTCCGATACGTGATGCCCAGGTTGCGCAGCACCGTCGCGTTGTCCGGCGTCTTTTCGAGCGCAATCTTAAAGTCGGACTCAGCATCCTTGAAGTCGCCGCCGTCCAACTCCAGCGCTCCCCTCAGGTACGGCCAGCGCCACTCGTCCGGGGCGAGGTCAATCGCTGTCTGAAATTCCTTCTTCGCCGCATCCATCCGCCCCTGCACGCGGTACGCCTCGGCGAGCGCTGCATGCGCATCCGCGCTCATCGGGTCGAGTTGCTGCGCCTGCTGCAATTCCTGCATGCCCAGGCCGGTGTGGCCCTGTTCGATGTTGAGATTCCCCAGCGTCACCTGCACCGCGGCGAGATTCGGATTCAGCTTCTCGGCGCTTGCCGCAGCCTCGTTCGCCTGATCCGCCCACTGCTTATCGGAAGTGTTCAGAAACATCCGCCAGTTGGCGCGCGCGAGGCCAGACTCCGCCATCGCGAACCCAGGCGAGCGCCCCAGCACGCTCTTGAACAGCGCGATGGCCTTCTCCGTGTTGCCAGGCTTGTCGTAGCGGTCCAGCGCCGTCTCCGCCGCCAGATAATCCTGGTACACCGCTGGCGTCGTCCCCGCAGCTTTAGCGCGCACGCGCTCGCGCAGAGCGGGAAACCAAATCAAACCAGCCGCAATCAGCACCGCCGCGCCCAGCCCGATCCACCACCACCGCCGAACCTGAGTCCGCCACCCCGCACCGGCAGCAGCCCTCGCCAAATCCGTCCGTGCCACCGACAGCGCCTCGCCCAGTCGAGCCGCGCTCACCCACCGCTGTACCGGATCGCGCTCGATGGCTTTCTGAATTACCTTCTCCAGTGGCGCAGGAACCGAAGTCTGCGCGGCAACCCCAGCGTCCCGCTTCGGCGCGGACGGATAAGTACCCGTGCAGAGGTAGTACAGCAAAATCCCTGCCGCATAAATATCGGTCTGCACCGACGGCGCACTCCCGGCCAGCAACTCCGGAGCCATGTAATTCGGCGTTCCCGCAAATCCGCCCGCCTGCCGCAGCTCCTGGCTCAGACCGAAATCCATCAGCAGCACGCGCCCGCTGTCGTCGCGCATACAGTTGCTGGCCTTGATGTCGCGATGCAGCAAACCCGCGCTGTGCACCGCCGCCAGCGCATCGCACACCGCAATCCCCACCGCCGCCGCATCCTGCGCCCGCATCGGCCCCTCGGTTTCGACGATCCGCTGCAGCGTGCGCCCGCGCACGAAGTCGCTCCAGAAGCCGACCCGCCCCTCGTGCCGATCGACGCCGTATGCAGAAACCACTCCCGGATGCCGCACCTTCGCGATGGCCCGCGCCTCGGCCACAATCTCCGCAAATTGCTGCTCCGCATTCAGGTCGCGCGGCAGCAGCAGCTTCAGCGCCACTTCCCGCTCCAGCAGCGGGTCCCACGCGCGGTACACCTCGCCGAACGCGCCCTTGCCAATCCGCTGCAGCAGCTGGAATGGTCCCCATTTTCCCGCCGGTCCCGGAGCACCGGCCTGCGCGGGAACCACCGCCAGCGTCGGCTCGCTCACCGCCAGCCCGATCTTTTGCATCGCGCCGGCAATCGAAGGCCGCCGCGCCGGATCGGCGTCGAGGCACGCTGCAATCGCCGCCTCCCACTCCGGAGCTTCCTCCCTGCTCTCCTTCAGCGAAGCGCACATCTCCCGCAGCAAAGTCCCAAACGCAAAAATATCCGCCGCTTCATCCGCCGCTATCGACGCGCGGCTCCGCGCATCCGCAAGCCGCGGCCCGGTCCCCTGCGTGTCCTTTGAAAGTCCCGGCAGCGTGACCCGCAGCCTGCCCTGTTCCTTGTGAATCAGAACATCGGCGCTGGTCAGAGTTCCACAGGCGCGTCCCACCGCATGCGCCGCCGCCAGTTCATCGCCGATCTGGCTCGCGATCCGCACCACCGCGTCGCGTTCCAAACTCGACGAGCGAAGGTGAGCGGCTAGCGAGATCGCCCTTGTGGCTGGCTCAGCCATTCTGCTCCTCTGTCATGCGGAGTCCGGCGCGATCATGGGGGCTGACGGCGTGCCACTATCATAGGTCAAAGCGCAAACCGGCTCCCCCCCGCCGACAGCGGCGCTCATCCGCCGATTCGCGCGTACACTGCCGTTACCGCTCCCCGCGATAAACGCCCATGCCCGCGCCGCTGAAGCCGATCATCTACATCGCTTTTGCCAACGACCGCGTCGACCCCGGCAAGGAGCTGGGTCTCGATAAGGAGCGGGACACCATCCAGGCAGCAATCAGGGGCACTCCTGAAACCACCGGCCAGCGCGACCGGCTTGCCGATCTGCTCAACAGCTGGGATCTGATCGCGACCGACGACATCACGCCGCGATCCTTCACCGAGCCCTTCTACACGAATCGTGTCGCCATCTTTCACTACGGCGGCCATGCCAGTCCCGAAGCCCTGCTGCTTCAGACCGAGGACGGCAGAAACATTGCCACCAGTTCTGACACCATCGTCCCTTTTCTCGAAGATCAGAAAAGCCTCAGGCTGATCTTTCTGAACGCGTGCAGCACAAAGCTGTGGGCCACAAAACTCACCGAGCGCGCGAAAGGCGCCTTCTGCATCATCGCCACTTCCTGCAAGGTTCTCGATCCCATCGCGCTGCGGTTCTCCCAGGACTTCTACAACTCCCTCGCCGCCGAAGCCACTCTTGAAGACGCCTTCCAGGCCGCCATCCACGGCATCAACGAGGAGCTCACCGGCGCCGCGCGCGACTTTGGCGACCTCGAGCACGAAACCAACGGCCTGCCCTGGGCGCTTTATCCGGAAGGCCCCTGCGCCGCGAAAAACTGGACGCTCTCGAGCGCGCTCAGAAATCCCCTGCTCGGGATTCCCGCGCTCGGGCCCGACTATCCGATCCCGGACAGCCCCTACGTCTCCATCCGCGGCCACCAAAAAGAGGACGCGCAGATCTTCTTCGGCAGGAACGCCGAAATCCGCCACATTTACGACTGGGCCATCCACAACACGCAGTCGGATACGCAGTCGGATACGCAGTCGCCGATCATGCTCCTCTACGGGCAATCGGGCAGCGGCAAGTCCTCGCTGCTGCGCGCCGGCGTCTGGCCACGCCTCGAGCCGCGAGCCGGCGTCGGCTACTTCCGTCGCGAAGAAAACCTGGTCGACGATCTCAATTTAGGCCTCTCGCTCGCCACTCAAATAGCCGACCCTGCGTTGGCCGCCGATGCATGGCTCCGCAGCGAAAAGCCCAACGTCCTCTTTCTCGATCAAGTCGAAGAAGCCATCACCCATCGCGTCCTCCGGAAAAACGCCAAATACCCCACAGCCGCAACGGATCCCAACACCGAGCTGGCAGAATTTTTCGATCGCATCGTCGCAATCTTCCTCGACCCCCAAACCAAACAGCCGCGCGTCCCCAAAACCAAAGCCCGTCTCATCCTCTCGTTCCGCAAGGAATTCCTCGCGGACATTCGCAATCCCCTCGTCGAGCGCATCCCCACCCTTGTCCAGGATTTCTGGCTCGAACGCCTCAGCGAGCAAAACATCGTCGACATCGTCGAGGGGCCTGCCGTGCGCGACGACCTGCGCGCAAAATTCAAAATCGCCCTCGAGCAATGCAGCGATATGGATACCGGCGGCTTTGCCCAATACCTCGCCAACCGCCTCTACGATCCGTACTCGCCCATCGCCACGATCCTGCAACTCGAGCTGAATCGCCTATGGGACTTCTGGCACACCACCGATCCCACCACGCAGCAGGCGCTCCAGGACCCTGCGAGTCTCGCGCAGAAGGAACGGGAGACCTGCCGCAAGCAGAAGGATCCTCTGGGCCGCGTCCAAAGCGACGCCGAAATCTGCTATTCCCGCCGCCTTTACGACAAAATCTCCACCGGCGATGCGCTGCGGCAGTTCCTCCTCGATCAACTCGCGGCCATCGGCAACCCCACGCCGATCAAAGACCCCGAGCTCGACCTGCCCACGCTGAGTAAAAAGCTCAGGCTCGCGCTGAACAAAGGCCTCGAACTCGATCTCCTCTTCGAGCACACCTCCGGCCTCGCAACCTCACAACGCCGCGGCCTGAGCGAGTTAAAGAAGAAATATGAAGATAGAATCTCCGCCGCCGATCTCGACTGTCTTCTCGAGAGCAACAAAAAGTTGCACCTGCTGGCGGATCTCTCCGACGACCCCGACGCAAAAATCTCCACCGCCGCCGAGCCCTCCCAACCGGAAAGCCCCGGCCAGGAACCCGCAACAGTCCTCGCCCACGACACACTGGCTCCCGTAGTCCGCCGCGAATTCGATCTCTCCCACAATCCCGGCCAGATCGCCCGCCGCATCCTCGAAGATCGCGCCCGCGGCTGGACCAACAGCAAGAAGGGCGACTACCTCGACGCCGCCGATCTCCGCCTCGTCCGCAGGGGCCGTCGTTACATGCGCGCCCGCACCTCCGATGAGAAGCGCCTGCTCCACGCCAGCCGATGGCGCCACCGCAGGCACGTTTCCCTCATCCTCTTCGTTATCCTGGCCATCGTCGTCGTCTTTGCTGCAGCGGCCGGTTCGTACCTGAATACGATGAACTCCGTGCGCCTCGCCACCGCCGCGCGGGAGGCCATCGCCGACCATTATGATCTCGCCCTGCTGCTCAGTGCCGCCGCATATCGATTCGACCCGTCCCCCGAAGCACGCGATGCCATTGCTTCCGTCTACGAGGCTCGGCCCGATGCGATCGCCTACCTCTACACCCACGCAGCCGACCAGGCATTCATGGCCTATACCCCGGACGGTAAATCCCTGTTGATGACCGGCCCCAACGGCACGATTGAGCTCTGGGACGTGGCCCAAAGGAAACTGCTTTGGACTCACCCGACGAGCGATCCGCCGCGCCAGATCGCTCTCAGTCCCGACGGTCAAATGCTCGCTCTCGCCGGAGACCTGAAACCGCCTCAGTTATGGCGAACCACCGACGGCTGGCAAAACCCCACGCACATTGCGACCATCGCGCCGTTGGTCCGCGCGCCTCAAAGCTTATATGGGTCTGGGATAAGCTCGCTCGCCTTCAATCGCGATGGAACCCTCCTTGCAGAAGAAGCCACTGACTGCGGCATTATCCAGGTGTGGTCGCTTGCCGCCGGCAAAGATCCCCAGCCACTTCGAAGTCTTTCCGCCGAAGATGCCGCATGCCCGGATGGTTCACCTGTCGAAAACGGCAAACTGGCCTTCGATCCCGCAGATCCAGGCATCCTCGCCAACTGGATCGATACAGGCCAGGTCGTCCTGGAGGACGCACGATCCGGAACCCGCATCGCGGAGGTGCGGCCGGCGGACGCCACAAGGCTTGGCAATCCCGGCGTCCTGGTTTTCACTCCGGACGGAACTCGCCTTGCGGTCGCCGCGCCCAACGGAACAACCGAACTCTTTGACGTCGCAACGCGCAAGCTTCTCCGCGGGTTCGCTCCCGACGCCCAAACCAACCCGCCCTCCGCTTTCGCCTTCAGCGCCGACGGCTCCATGCTGGGAGTGGCCAGTCTGAACGGTTCGGTCAGTATCCGGGATGTGAACACCGGCGTCGCCCTCAAGCCCTTCTACGGTGGAGCAGAGCATCTCTCCTGTACCACCGCATTCTCACCGGACTTCGGCGTCGTCGCCGTCAGGAGAAACGAAGACGGAGATGTCCTGCTCACCGATAACCGGCGTTCCCTCGGCGCTTCTCCGCCATCTTTCGGCGGACTCTCCGTTGCCAGGGTAGCGTATAGTTCCGATGGAAAGTGGATCGCCACCGGAACCTTCGACGGCGTTATCACCCTCTGGAACGCCGCCTACAATACTCCTGTCTGGCATTATTCCGCTTACAGCATCGGGCGATTCACCCCCGTTGTCGCTTTCAGCCGGGACAACCGCACTCTGTTTTTTGCCGCCCAGGAAACGAGAATTCCAGAATGGATAATCCTTCACCGCCTGGCCCTCGGAACGAAGCCGCAAAAGCTGCCCGATCTTATGGCGGCCCCTTTACGGGGAGACGTTCGTCTTCTTGCGGTGGCGTTTCTTCCTAATGGCGAAGTCGCCACGGTCAGCGACGAGGGAGTTATCCGTATCTGGAGCCCGCCGGCTCTAACTCCGGTCAAAGTGATAAGCAACGTCGCCGGCCCCAATCTTCAATCGGGCCTCTCCGTCAGTCCTGATGACAGGTTTCTGGCCGTGCCCAACGCGCGAGATGTCGTCTTTTGGGATCTTCAGCAGCATCGTGTCGCTGCTGATAAGATCGACGCTCGATCCCCCTCCTCTTACTCTGTACTCGCTTTCGCTCAGCCTCCCGGCGTCTCAGGCTCGCGGCTCGCCGTCGGTGGTCCGGGCGGCTTTTCTCTTTGGACTCTGCCCCAGCGGCAGAAATCCGCAGCCGACGAGCAACCGGTACAAGACCTCGCCTTCAGCCCCCATGGGCATTGGCTGGCGATTTCCCATCCCGGCGGTGAGGTCCATCTGTGGGATGTCTCTTCGCGCAGGATGCTGGATCAGCCCCTCCAGGCGGTGCTGGCCAATTTACCTCCAGGCGCCTATGCGCCCGGCGGCGTCGCCTTCAGCCCTGATGGCAAGCAGATCGTAACCGGGGCAACCATGGGCTCTTATCTGGTCTGGGATTGGGGCCTCGACTACAACACGTGGACGCAGCATGCCTGCGCCGTCGCCAATCGCAACCTGAAACGCTCCGAGTGGAATAGCGCCACTTTAGGTTTGGCATACCAGGACCTCTGCCCCCCGCCTGTACCACCGGGCGGGAATTGAGACGCTCGGCGGCGAACCCGCAAGTTATATCGAATCCTTTTCCCCAGGCGACAATCCAAAGGCGCATAGGCATCCCCTTCGGGCCCGCAAGGCATTCTCCGGCAGAGCATCCGTCATCCACATCGAACCCTCCGGCTGGAATTGCCAACAACCCATTGCCCCTGGTATGTCGAGGAAGAAATTCGCCAGGCGGTCGGTCCCGAACAAAACAGAACGCGCGACTTAGGACAGGACAACGAATAACTTCGCGCAAAGGCTATCCCAACTGGGCCCGAAAAACGGAAATTTCTAACTCAAATCACACCAAAGGAGAAGAAGTTATGCCTACGATCACGACAAAAGACGGGACACAAATCTTCTACAAGGACTGGGGAACCGGCCAGCCCATTGTGTTCAGTCACGGCTGGCCGCTGACCGCCGACGACTGGGACTCTCAGATGATGTTCTTCGGCGAGCGTGGCTTTCGTGTTATCGCCGCTGACCGGCGGGGCCACGGCCGTTCCTCCCAGACCTGGGACGGCAACGATATGGACACCTACGCCGACGACCTCGCCGTCCTCACCGAAAAACTCGATCTGAAAAATGCGATTCACATCGGGCACTCCACCGGCGGCGGAGAAGTTGCCCGATACATCGGCCGCTACGGAACCAGGCGCGTCGCTATGGCTGTGCTCATCAGTTCCGTGCCGCTATTGATGCTGAAGACAGACAAGAACCCTGCGGGCGCGCCGATCGCGGTGTTCGACGACCTGCGAGCCCAATATTCGAAGAATCGGCCGCAGTTTTACAGGGATATCACCCTCCCGTTCTACGGCTACAACCGGCCAGGCGCCAGGATATCCGAGGGCATCCGGGACAAATGGTGGCTACAGGGGATGATGGGCGGCGTCAAGGCCGGCTACGACTGCATCAAGGCTTTCTCCGAGACGGACTTCACCGAAGATCTACAAAAGTTCGACGTGCCGACTCTCATTCTTCACGGTGACGACGACCAGATCGTACCCATCGCCGCCGCGGCCTTGCAGTCTGCGAAGATCGTCAAGGGTGCGGTCCTGAAGGTGTATCCAGGCTTTCCGCACGGAATGCCGACAACCAACGCGGACCAGATCAATGCCGACCTGCTCGCATTCCTCAAGCAGGGCAAACTATCAGTGGCAGCATGATGCCGACCGGGCCGGTACGTAGGATCCAGCCTCACGTACCGGTACCTTCAGCGTGTTTCAAAAGCCGGTTCTGTATCAGGGCACGACTTTCAGTCGTGCCGAAAAGGCCTCAAGAAAAAGGGCTTTAGCCCCTGAGCGGTTTGAGCCCACTCACCAAAATTGTGGAGCACCGGGCGGGAATTGAACCCGCGAATACTGGTTTTGCAGACCAGCGCGT
>CAZHTJ010000039.1:0-36091 GCA_964535525.1 uncultured Acidobacterium sp.
TCTTGAGGCATTCGCCGACGACGCCGGCGCATTTGGAGTAGCGCTTGTTGTACTGCAGGCCCTCGCGCTCCATGGCGATGAGAATCCGGCGATGCACGGGCTTGAGGCCGTCGCGGGCATCCGGGAGCGCGCGCCCGATGATGACTGACATGGAGTAGTCGAGATACGACCGCTTCATCTCGTCTTCAATATTGATGGGGACGAGATTCGCGGCGCCTGGGCCAATCGGGCCACCGGGTCCGTCGCTGCCATTGCCGCCGAGGGGAAGGAGAGGGTTCTGATCGTCTGCCATAATTTTTGTTGGCCGGAGGTCACGCCAGGAGGGTCAACTGGAAGGAGCGACCGAGGACTTATCTTTATGATACGGGAAGAGTTAGCTCCGCACAACCCGGCTTAATCCAATGGATTCAGACGCTTGCGGGGCCAGTCTTTTTGAGGCGCAATTCTGAGGAAAAACCGGGCGAAATTCGGAGCCTGAAAACAACAAATTCCTGCTCGCAGGTGGGCCGAATCGCGGGCGGTATAGTGGGACGAAGGCTCCAGGAATATGGCGAACGTCTCCATCAGCGGACCTCCGGCAACGCTGCTTTATAACGACTGGTACCCGGCGATGCGCAGCACTGCGCTACAGGGCAACAGCATGCAGACCGCGATGCTGCTGGGCATTCCGATGGTGCTGGGGCGGCGCGAGGATGGTCGGCTCTTTGCTATGAGGGACCTCTGCCCGCATCGCGGAATTCCGCTGTCGTGCGGCTGGTTCGATGGCAAGACGCTGACCTGCAAATACCATGGCTGGGCATTTGAGCCGGTGTCGGGGCAGTGCATGGAGATTCCGTCGCTGACGAAGGACGATCCGTTTCCGCGCAACCTGCACGGCATGGCGTATCCGTGCGAAGAGCGCGACGGCTATGCGTGGGTCTATGTGCCGGAGGCGGGGCGAGGCCGCGTGAAGGCGGAGGATGTGGCAGCGAGTCCGGCGCCGGAGCTGCCGAAATTCAGCGAGCGCTATCGCAGTGAGCACCTGACCGCCGACCTGCCGTGCAATGTGGATCACGGCATCATCGGGCTGATGGATCCGGCGCACGGGCCGTTTGTGCATCAGTCGTGGTGGTGGCGCAAAGAGGCGAGTATCCATGAAAAGGAGAAGCGCTTCGAGCCGATCCCGCAGGGGTTTCGCATGGCGACGCATGCGCCGTCGAAGAACAGCGCGCCTTACAAGCTGCTGGGCGTCTATGGCGAGCCGATCACCACGACCATCGATTTTGTGCTGCCGAATCGGCGCTACGAGACGATTCGCTGCGGGGAGAAGTGGTTCTCCAGCCTGACCACGGTGACGCCAACAACGGCGAGCGCGTGCCGCATCGACGTATATGGGGCATGGAACGTGCTGTATCACCTGCCCTTCATGACGTCGATGCTGCGCTTCTTCGGAAATATGTTCGTGCGCCAGGATCAGCTGACGATGATCCAGCAGGCCGAAGGTCTGAAGTACGATCCGGCACTGATGCTGATCGATGACGCGGACAAGCCGGCGAAGTGGTATTTCGCGCTGAAAGAGGCGCGGCTCGATGCGGAGCGGACGGGCCGGGCGATGAAGCATCCGATGGACGGGCCGGTGACGCTGCACTGGCGGAGTTAAGAAAAGCAGCGAATAGGGAATAGGGATTAGGGAACAGGGCCCTGAGGCTATTCAGCAAGCCGAATGAGTTCAGTCGCCAATCTTCCATTGTTGCCCCGACACCGTTCGTGGGGCAGGCTATTTGCAAGCAGTTTAGGCCTCCCAGGGGGCGCCGGCAGAAATCTTCGTGAGAGGTTGCGGCTCGGGCGTTGTCCTGGCGGCTTCTTCGGCGATTTGAGCGGCGTCGTGGTAAGCGCCGTTCCCATTTCCGTTGGGCTCATCGAAGGCGATAGCATCGACAGCGATGTGCATCTGGCGGCCAAGTTCCTCCATCTTCTCCAGCCACTCGGCGGAGGGCGGTTTGTCGCGGTGATGACGGTACGTGTCGTACCAGAGGTTCTGCGCCTGCCACAGGTTCACTTCGAACGGCAGCTCGCGCATGGTGCGCGCCACCAGCAGAGCGTCCTCGACGGCGGGCTGGCTTTCGGGGCGATCGTGCAGAGCCAGCATCACGTCTTTCATCTTCCGGTCGACGATGAAGCCGAGGAGCTGTTTGTCGAGTGTGACCTGATCGGACCTGGCTAATCCGAGCCAGGAGCGCGCCTGAATGGCGTCGATGGGCTCGGCTTCGAGGGCGCGGCGCAGGCCCGCATTGATAGCGAAGGTGGCGGCTACGGTGAGAGCTTCCGGCCGCGGCAGCTTGCTCTGCGTGAGGAAGTGCAGCAGTGACGCCTGATTCTCGTAGATGGCCGAGAGGCTCGATTCCACTTCCTCGAGCGTGCCGGTGAGCAGAATTTCCAGAATGCGCTTTTGCTCGTCGCGGAAGAGCGAGCGCAGCGAGTAGGTCTGGCTGCCGAAATGGCGGTCGAAGCAGCGGACCACCTCGGGAAAGTCTGCCAGGTTGACGGCGGCTTTGGCTTCGTCGACGAACTTGTCGTAGTCCGCAGAATCCGAGGGATCGAAGCGCTTGACCACGGCGGTGATGTTCTGGTCACCGAAGTGCAGTACGGCGAAGCAGACGGTCTCGGCAGCTTCGGTAATCTTCGAACAGATCAGCGCCTGCCCCACAGCAAGGCGCACACGGCCCGACATCACCGAATCCCAAGCGAGCCGGCGCACCGAATAGCAGAAGATGTCGGCCTCGTCGGGATAGCTGGTGAAGATCGAACTGATGGCGTAGTGCGCGGCGACCTGTTCGAGCCCGACCTGCATGCTGCGGATGTAACGGTTGTAGACGGTGGCGCCATCCTGCTGCTCAGGCAGGTTGCTTTTCGCGGCGGCCAGGCGGTCGACGAATTTCTTCTCGAGCATAGCGGCGCGCTTGCCGAAGAGTTCCTGGGCGAGTTGCAGGACGCGGCCGGCGTAGGCGATGACCTGCACGGTCTCGATGCCGGAGATGTCGTCAAAGAACCAGCCGCAGCTGGTGTACATCAGCATGGCATGGCGCTCGAGCTCCATCAGCATCAGCGCGCGGGTGCGTTCTTCTTCGTTGAGGTCGTAGTTGGCGTGTGCCTCGAAAAAGGCATCGCGGGATTCTTTCGATCGATCGAGCACCACGCTGACGTAGTCGTTGCGTGCGGCGTCGGGGTCTTTGAAGAGCCGGATCGCGGCCTCGTGGAAGAGCGGGGCGACAGCGTCACGCAGGTTGTCGAGCGCCTCACGCAGCGGGGCGCGCCATTTCTGGTTCCAGCCAGGGCGGCCGCTCGAGCAGCCGCAGTCCGAGCGCCAGCGTTCGATACCGTGCACGCAGCTCCAGGAAGTATCCTCGACGATCTGCGCCTCGTAGCGCGGCGGATGCTTCTCAAGAAACTCGCCGTAGTTGGTTAGCCGGACGGCGGTGGAATCCTGTTTCAGAGCGTGATCCTGCAGCGAGTGCAGCACCCAGGCGAGCGCCATCTCTCCGTATTTATGGTGATGGCCGTAGCTTTCTCCGTCGGTAGCCACATGAACGATCTGCGCGTCGTTGCTTTCGGGCTTGAAGCCGCTCATCAGCCGCGCCGCAAAGCCTTCGCCGCTGTTGAGGAGGCCTTCAAAAGCAATGGCGCGGGAGCGGGGGCCATCGTAAAAGAAGACGTTGATGGTGCGGCCTTCCTTCAGATGGACGAGATAAGCCTGCGTCGTGTCGACAGAGGCGTTGGGCGTGTCGATCCAGAGCGGCTCTGCGGGATCCTTAGCTTCTTTTCCTGAGCCGGTGGTTTTAGGGATCGGCGCGGGCAGAGTCAGCGACCGGATGCGCGCACACTGATGCGGCGCCAACAGCACGAAGCGGATGCCGTTCTCGGCAAGCAATTCAAGCGATTCCGAGTCGACCGCCGTTTCCGGAAGCCACATGCCTTCCGGCATCCGGCCGAAACGATGGCGGAAGTCGGCGATGCCCCAGCGGATCTGCGTGATGCGATCGCGGGTGCTGGCCAGGGGCATGATGAGGTGGTTGTAGATTTGCGCCATCGCGGAGCCGTGGCCGGAGAAAGTCTGCCGGCTGCGGCGATCGGCGTGGACGATGGTGTCGTGGACGCGCGGAGCGTTCTGCTGGAGCCAGGAAAGCAGCGTCGGCCCGAAGTTGAAGCTCATGCGCGCGTAGTTATTGAAGATGCGGATGATTTCGTTCTGCTGATTGACGATGCGGGCCGCGCCATTGGGCGCGTAGCATTCCGCGGTGATGCGGTCGTTCCAGTCGTGCCAGGGCGCGGCGGACTCCTGCGCCTCGACGGTTTCCAGCCACGGGTTCTCGCGCGGAGGCTGGTAAAAGTGGCCGTGGATGCAGATAGTTTTTTCGGCGATGGTCTTTTCGGCGCTGCTGGTGGCGCTCATAGTGGGTCCTACTTAAGGTACACGCGAGGCCGAATTTCAGGCGATCCAGCCGGTGGCACCTGCGTACTACATCGGCAGATCATCGCATGTGCGACAATAGCTGGAGTGTGGATTTGTGCCCGGTCTGCGGGGCACGGTCCCCGGAGAATTCCAAAATGTTTGACAACCTGTTTAAACCCGAGCACCTGATCATCATCCTGGTCATCGCCCTGCTGATCTTTGGGCCGAGCAAGCTGCCGGGTCTGGGAAAGGGACTGGGCGAGGCCTTCCGCGGATTTAAAGACGGCATCAAGGGCTCAGGCTCCCCGGAGAATGGCGACGCCGCGAAGCAGGACACCACCGCGAAGTCCGAGAACGCCACGCCACAGGTGAAGTAGGACGCTGTTAGACGCCCAGGATTCAGAGCCGCATCTTCGGATGCGGCTTTTGTGCGTCTGCTGCGCTACTTGTGCAGGTGCGTGGCCACCGCAGTTGCATCAAACCCATCCGGCGGGAGCGGAACATTGTACGCAGCCTTGAAGACAAAACTCTGCCGGGTCATGTCGCCGTTGTGCAGGCGGGTGATGGTAAAGGGCGTCTGGATGCCCTCGATGTTGTGATAATCGTCGTACTCCTCGGTCTCTTCGTTCTTATCCTTATACACAGGGTCTCGCCAGTAATACGTCCGGCGCAGCGGCAAATGCGTCATGGCGTCGATCTGAATGGTGATGGAGTCGTTGTCGGAATTGAGCAGCGTGACCTGCTGGGCCAGATGGCGCTCGGCGAGCGACTGGCCCTCATACATCAGGACCGTCGATGGGTCTTTCATCCAGAGATGCACCGCGGCTTCGAGAGAGTGATCGCGGCGACGAATGGCCTCGGCGCACTGATCTCTGGGGACGGGATTCTTGCCGCGAAACGTAACCTCCCAGCATTCTTTGCCCACGAAGATCTGGGTCCAGTTATGCTTGTCGCTCTTGCCCTCAGTCAGGTCGATGCGCTCCGACGTAGGCGTAAGCCAGTCCCAATAGCGGACGGTGGCGCCGGTGGGCTTACCCTGGTAGAAGCCAGCGATGCGGCCATCGATATAGGCGTTCTGCTGATTGAGCCAGGTGTCGCCGCCGAGCGCCTGCACCATGGCGTTGAGGGCCTCGCGGGCCTTCCTGCTGCTGGTGTCCTCCGCGGATGAAGTGGGCGCGGCGATGCTCGAGGTTGGCGGCGGGGCATCGGGGGTGGTGTTTTGCGCGCGCAGCGTGAAAGCGCAGCAGAAAAGAAGCAGGGCCGGGATCAGGAGAACGGGGATCTTTCGCATGGGCTAACCGACTAAAACAGCTCCTCCATTTACATTGACGATCTCTCCGGTCATAAAGCCAGCAAGCGGTGTGCATAAAAAGAGCACGGGGCCGGCGATTTCTGTGGGATCGGCGGGACGGCGGAGCGGGATGGCGGCGGTGATGCGCTCGACAGCGTCGGGTTTGGCGAGAATCGGCGCGGACATATCGGTCTTGACCCACCCTGGTGCGACACAGTTGACCCGGATGCTGTGAGCGGCCAGCTCCGTTGCCAGCCCCTTGGTCATGCTGATGATGGCGCCCTTGCTTGCGGCGTAGTCGGTGTGAAAGGCCTCGCCGCGCTGCCCCGCCGTGGAGCTGATGAGGACGATGTGGCCGGCCGCCTCGCCTGGTTTCGGTGGATGGGCCTGAGCCTGTTTCTGCATCTGAGCCGCCGCAGCCTGAATGAGCCCGAAGACGCTGTCGAGGTTGATGGCCATCGTGTTGCGCCATTGCGCGTCGGGCATGCTCGCGATGGGGACATTCTCAAATTCCCAGACGCCGTGGTTGGCGACGAGAATGTCGAGGCGTCCAAAATGCTCGACAGCCCGATGAACCAGGGCGCGGCCGTCTCCAGGAGTGGAGAGATCCTGCTCGAAGGCGTGACAGTGGGCCTGCCCGCCGCATTCGGCGACCAGCGCGTCGGCCGTGGACTGAGCGGCGCGGTAATTGAAGGCGACGCGAGCTCCGGCCTGACGGAAGAGACGAACTGTAGCCGCACCGATGCCGCGCGACCCTCCGGTGACGAGAGCGACTTTGTTTTCGAGTGAAAGGGCGACGCCGGACATGGAACTAGCGTATCAATGTGGGGCGGATTGCGGTCCACCAGAGGGCTTAAGCCGGAAGATGAGGCCATTCCCATGAGCGAAGAGCAGGAGTCGAGAATGCAGGGCGATGTGGAGCGCCATCGGCGAGAATCGGACGATGCGGAGATTGCCGCTGCGGTCGAGCGGATTCGGGCCCGCGCCGCTGAAGTGAAAATCCTGGAATTGGATTGGCAGGTCTTGAAGGTTGATCGGAATGCCGGGCGGCCCCGAGACTTTGTGACTTCAGGCGGCTCCTTCAGGAAAAAGCCGGGCCTCTGGACAGCGTCCCGAAGCCCGCGTTGCGTTCGGCGGTGAGAGCCGCGCGATTATTGCCGGTGCTCCTCGCCGAACAGGTCAGACATCACCTGGACGCCGGGATCGCAGGCGTGGTTCAGGCAAGGCAGCCCAAAGGCCCCCTCGATCGACTTCAACAGCGAGAAGCTGGTGTAGTAGGTGGTGCTCTGCACGCCGTGGGTGTGGTTGTAGTTGGTGTCGACGGTGAGGACGACCCGGTTCTGGTTCTGTGATGGGAACAGGCCGCTGATCACGGTGGTGCTGCCGCTGTAGTCGTTCTCATCCCACACGATGACGATGGCGCTGCTTTCCTCATGCCAGACGCGTGAGGCGTGAATGGCGTTCACAAGGCGCTCGATGGTGACGTCGCCCTGCTGGATGAGGCCAGGATTCAGACCAACCTGCGTGCCGTAAGTGTAGCCGCTGTTGTTCTGGCCGTAGTCGAACGCGCAGAACGCATCGGCGTTGCCGCGGCCATGCTGGTCGTCGCACTGATTGGGCACGATGAAGGATAGAGCAGGAACCTGGCCCGCGGCGAGGTCTGCGTAGAGTCCGCGCGGGCCATCGAAGCCGACCACGTTGGCGAGGCTGTTGTCCGGGTCGTCTCCATCCTGCACGTTTTTGAAATAGGCAAACGGGTTGTGCTTGACCGCGTAGTCCTGCACTACGCTCGACGAGGTCAGCGGGGCGAGGTTCGTGAAGCTGGTCAGATTCGTCACCGTGCCGTTGCTGTAATTCACGCCGAAGGCGGTGCCCAGCGGCAGGCTCTCCTGGTAGGACTTCCAGTGCAGGCCGATGGCGTCGAGCTGATCGCCGATGGTTTCGCCAACGGTCGGCGCGGCCGGAACGGATTTGACGCCATCGAGATCGGCGAGGGCAACGAAGGGTCCGCCGACTTCATTCCAGGTATCGACGGCTGGCGTTTCGGCGTCGGTGCCGGAGCCGGTGATGGGGCAGATGGTCCCCGTATCCACGGGTACCGGCGCATTGCCGCCGCCATTGTCGGCGTTCACAATGCCGGTGGCGATGTTCGGCGAGCACGAAGTGCTGCCCCAGTTGGGCGCGTTGTCGCTGCGGATGCCGAAGTTGGAGCCGCCGACGATTTCCAGATAATTCGTGAGGCTGGGATGCCCAACCGCGAAGTAATTGGTGGCGAGGTTGACCTTGTTGTTCGTGATCAGGCTGTTCAGGTACGGTTCGTTGGGGTTATCGATGACCTGCTGATAGCCGTGGTTTTCCATCATGATGACGAAAACATGATCGAGACGCGGTATGCCGTGAACGCGCTCTTCCTGCGCGAACGCTGCGGTTGCCAGCGCAGCCGCGACCAGACCCAATGCTGCTGCATTTCTGAGCATGGATTCAAACCCTTTCCAGATTTCTGATATTGGGGATCCCGGCCACAGGCCTCCGTGGTCGCGACAGACGTACTCTCAGGCAGCCGCATCAACGAGGCGTTAAGGGACGGCGAATAGATGAGGAATCGACGCCGACTCGCCCGTCGGGGGCGACACGGTTTACGGAGGGCAGGCTGCGCGGCAGGAATGTTGGGGGACCAGGCGCGGAGCGCGTCCGCCTGGACAGCCTGCCCTGAGCGAAGCCGAAGGGGCGAGTCCTCCGGTAAACTGGGCTTCTGGCCTATGTTTGAGAATCTTTCAGAGAAGTTACAGCGCGCATTCAAGAACCTGCGCGGGCAGGGTTCGGTCACCGAAGAAAATATGACGGAGGCGCTGCGCGAGATTCGCGTGGCGCTGCTCGAAGCCGACGTCAACCTGAACGTCGTCAGGGAGCTGATCGAGCACATCCGCGAGAAGGCGATGGGGCAGGAGGTGATGACCTCGCTGTCGCCGACCGAGCAGGTGGTCAAGATTGTGCGCGACGAGCTGATCGCGATCCTCGGCAAGGATGTGGCGCGGTTCCAGTTCGCATCGCGGCCGCCGACGGTGATCCTGATGGCGGGCCTGCAGGGGTCGGGCAAGACGACGACCGCGGGCAAGCTGGCGGCGTGGCTGCAGAAGGGCGGTCATCGTCCGATGCTCGTGTCCGTCGACGTCTACCGCCCGGCCGCGCGCGAGCAGCTTCGCGTGGTGGCGAAGGCGATCATGGCGAACATTTACGAGGGTGATGAAAAAGGCGAGGCGCACGGTACCGCGCTGGTGGAGCGGCTGGCGAAGGAAGCCCGGCGAGAGGCAGTGATCACCGGGTGCGACACGCTGATCGTCGACACGGCGGGGCGGCTGCACATTGACGCCGAGTTGATGGACGAGATGGCGAAGCTGAAGGCGCTGCTGTCGCCGCAGGAGATTTTGTTCGTCGCCGATGCGATGACTGGCCAGGACGCGGTGAAGTCGGCGGAGGCGTTCCATAAGCAGCTGAGCCTGACCGGGACGGTGCTGACCAAGATGGACGGCGATGCGCGTGGCGGCGCGGCGTTGTCGATTCGCCACGTCACGGGGCAGCCGGTGAAGTTCATCGGCACAGGCGAGAAGCCGGACGCCTTCGAGCCGTTCCATCCGGACCGCATCGTCGGGCGGATCCTCGGCATGGGCGACATCATGGGCCTGATCGAAAAGGCCGAAGAGAAGCTGGACAAAAAGAAGTCCGAGGAATTTGCGCGGAAGGCGCTGTCGGGGGATGGATTTTCGCTCGAGGATTTTCGCGACCAACTCCGGCAGATCAAAAAGCTCGGGTCGCTGGAATCGATTATGAAGATGTTGCCTTCGACCGGGCCGCTGGGCGGGATGCAGCAGATGGCAGGCCAGGTGGATGAGAAGCATCTGACGCGCGTCGAGGCGATCATCAATTCGATGACGCAGAAGGAGCGCGACCACCACGAGATCATCTCCGGCAGCCGGCGCAAGCGCATTGCGAATGGCTCAGGGGCGACGGTGCAGGAAGTGAATCAGCTGCTGCGGCAGTACGCGCAGATGCGGAAGATGTTCAAGGGCATCGGCAAGGGCGGCGGTTTGCTGCAGCGGCGCGCCATGGGGATGCTGGGCGGGATGAGGGGACGGTAAGGCAGGGCTCAGAGCGCAGGGCTCAGGGCACAGGAAAGGCGCAGCGGGCCCGAGTTTGCGTCACGAAGTTTGGTGAATGCGAGTGACCGACACGAACGAAGTCGGGCGGTTGCGGCGCGCAGCGACGGTGTGTGCGGCGATGGTGGCAGTGCTGGCGGTGTTTCCGGCGCTGACGATGAGCCACCATCACTGGCTGGGTTTCATGTTCATCGGCCTACAGGTGGTCTTGCTGGTTGTCGCGCTGTCGCTGCTGGCGAAGGCGAGGAAGCTGGCTGCGGAACGGCAGGGCTGAGGGATCCGGCTGGCGGCTCGGAACTCCAGGTACAACCTGTACATTTTAAGGTACACTTCTTTGAGTACGGTGCACGGTGTCTGAGGGTCCTGGGCAGAAGAAGATTCCGCTGTTTTTTTTCCGCGTGTCCAGCGGGAGCGAGCCGGTGCGTGAGTGGTTGAAGGAGTTGCTGGAAGAGGAGCGCCAGGCGATAGGCAGAGATTTGCTGCGCGCTCAATGGCGTTGGCCCGTGGGTATGCCGTTGTGCCGTCCGTTGGGAAGTGGACTGTGGGAGATCAGAACGGATTTACCCACGAAACGAACCTCACGCGTGCTGCTGTGTCTGCATCGGGAGCACCTCGTGGCATTGCACGGATTCATCAAGAAGACGCGCGCGATGCCGGACGAGGACATGGCGCTCGCACGTAAGCGCAAGAGGGAGCTGGAGTCATGAGCAGGAGTCACATGGGTTCGAGCATCGACGACTTCCTGAAGCAAGAGGGAATCTTCGAAGAAGCGCAGGTCCAGGCTGTCAAGGAAGTCGTGGCGTGGCAACTCGCCGAGGCCATGAAGAAGAAGAAAATCTCAAAGAACAAGATGGCGGCTCTGTTGAAGACAAGCCGAACGCAAGTGGACCGGTTGCTGAGCGCGAAGGACGATGTCACGCTGGGCAGCCTGCAACGTGCGGCGGCCATGGTGGGGCGTCGCGTGACGATTGAGCTGGTGTAATCTTGGCATGTTGCAACGATTCGGTGCGCAGGGGATGCTGGGGGGGCGGGGCGGCAGGACTGGGGGCGCGGAGAGGCGTCCGCGAAAGAGGATATGATTCTTGCCCGGATAGACAATGATTAGCCGCTTGTCGAGGGCAGGATAATCTCGCAGCCATATCCGGTCAATTCAGCACCCTTTCTAATCGAACAGCTTGCGGTCGAGCGTAGAGCCGATGCGGGATTTGCTCCGCGCAGGCGGGGCGGAGAGAATGCCGAGTAAATCGCGGAGCTCAGTGCGGACCTTCTGGAGTTTGGCTTTGATGCGCACCGTGGACGCTCCGCCTTCGATCAGCGGCAGCTGCGGCGATTTCGAACGCAGCTCGCGGGCTTCCTGGGCGAACACCTGGCGCGCGCCGGCGATGGTGTAGCCCTCATCGTGGAGCAGGCGGCGAACGCGCATCGCCATCTCGACGTCGCGCTTGCGGTAGAGGCGCTGACCGGTGCCGCTTTTGTTGGGGCGCATCTGCGGAAATTCGGTTTCCCAGAAGCGCAACACGTAGGTCTCCACTCCGCACAGACGAGCGACTTCGCCGATGCGGAAATAGAGCTTATCGGGGATGATGGGTTCGTGCCGGGGCCGGCGCTGCGCTGCGTGTTTGGGCATCGGAAATTTGCGCCGAGCCGCATTGGTGGCGGCTCTCAGACGCAGTATAGGTCACTCAACGGCGAGCATTGCAAGAAAACCGGCGAAGTATCAGCGGGCGTTCCCGATAGGAGTGCGGGCCGGACTCTTCGGCGGGGCCGCGCGCAGATACTGAACGGGCCACGAAGTGGTTTCGCCCAGCGCCGCGGCGGCATGGAGCGGCCAGTACGGATCGCGCAGAAATTCACGCGCGATGATGACGAGGTCGGCCTGGCCCGTGCCCAGGATGTGCGCGGCCTGCGCGGGGTCTGTGATCATGCCGACAGCGCCGGTGAGGATGCCGGTCTGCGCGCGGATGGCTTCAGAAAACGGCACCTGATAGCCGGGACCGACAGGGATGGCAGCGCCGAGGACATTGCCGCCGGAGGAGACATCGATGAGGTCGACGCCGCGATCGCGCAGCACAGCAGCGAGGCGGATGGACTGAGGGAGATCCCAGCCGCCGCCCAGCTTTTCATTCTCGACCCAGTCGGTGGCGGAGATTCGCACGAAGAGCGGGCGCTCGCGTGGCCAGGCTGTGCGGATTGCGTCGACAATCTCGAGAAGCAGGCGGACCCGGTTATCGAAGCTGCCGCCGTATTCGTCACTGCGACGGTTACTGATGGGAGAGAGGAATTCGTGGAGTAAGTAACCGTGAGCGGAGTGAATCTCGATGACGTCGAAGCCGGCTTGGTCGGCGCGAACAGCGGCGGCGCGAAAGGCGTCGCGAATCGCGGCGATGCCGGCGTGGTCGAGCTCGTGCGGCTGCGGATAGTTCGGAGCGAAGGGGACGGCGCTGGGCGCGAGGACGTTGGACCACCCGCCAGCCTCGGGGGTGACGACGCCTTCGCCACTCCACGGCCGAGAGGTGCTCGCCTTGCGACCGGCATGGGCCAGTTGGATTCCGGCGAGAGCGCCCTGGGAATGCAGGAAGGCCGTAATGCGACCCAGAGGCGCGATGTGCTCGTCCTTCCACAGGCCGAGGTCCTGTGGGCTGATGCGGCCCTCGCGCGTAACCGCGGTCGCCTCCGTAAAGACGAGGCCCGCGCCACCGACCGCGCGGCTGCCGAGGTGGACGAGATGCCAGTCGTTGGCGAAGCCATCCTCGCAGGAGTACTCGCACATGGGCGAGACAACGATACGGTTCGGGAGCGTGACGGAGCCAATTTGCAGAGGGGAGAACAGGTGTGCAGAATCCTGGGAGGTCATGCAGGTCTTTGGATGAGAGCGGAGAGGAATGGTCGCGGAAAGAGGAAGAAAGGCGAGCGTGAGACGAAGGTAGGGCGAGCAGAAGCGAGGGGAAAGCAAGGGTGACGACGAGCGGCTCGCACTTTGGCTCGTTGACCGCTCGTTCGTCGCTCGTCTTTCGCTGTTTTCAGAGTTGGCGGGGGAGGTTGGCCCTTGGCTCGTGGGCAAGAAAAGAGAGGCTTCGCTCGGAACGAAGCCTCTGCGGAGAGCCGGAGATGTTGGGGGAGGGCTGACCTTAGGTTGCCTCCGTGGGAACCCTTCTCCCTTGGGTCCGGATGCCAACCCTCTACTACATCCTGGCCGATAGCCGTTAAGCCATCTATAGATTGGGGCCCCGTCGCAGATATGTCAAGAGAAAAGTGGAGTGTGCGAGTCACAAATCGCAGCATGCAAAGGCGGAATCACCGCAAGAACCGGTAAATCCGCAAGGGAATCAGGGGCTGAGAGGGGGGTATCTGCGGAGGAACTACCGGCCAGCGTTCCCGATTTCTTCGTCCCGCGCGGCATAGGTTTGTTTCGCGGCGGGAAGACGGTCCATGCGGTAGAGGATCAGCACGTCGCGGTCAGGATCGTCGAAGGCGGTGAAGGCTGCGACGCGCTGCAACGAATACTGCGTGTGGAGATCGAGCACCGTTCCATCGTCGAGCTCGTTCCAGGTGGCATACCATCCGGGCTGGTAGTTATGGATACGGTACGCGAGATCCCAGGTGCCGTAGTCGTCGCAGATGGCGGGAAGGCCAGTGATGAGCTGAATATCGTCGCCGCTGATCGAGAGCAGGAGGCGATGCTGCTCAGGATGCCTGTCGACGTAATTCGTTAGAGCGCGGGCAGCGTTGGCGAAGGAGTACTCGGGATGGCGCAGGCAGCCGGCGATGCGGTACACGCCGCCGATGGAGACAGCAGCCAGGACAGCAAGCGCGACGCCGCCACCGATCCGCGCGGGAAGGGCGCGTGAGCGCCGCAGCAGATCGGCGGTTCCGAGCGCGAGGATGAAGCAGAGCGGGTAGATCACGGTCTCGTAGTAGCGCGGCTGCGGGCTGTTATGCCAGCCGGCGAAGAAGATGTATCCCGCAGCCGCGACCAGTGAGGCGGTTGTCAGGGGACTGCGCCAGAGGGTCGGGGCCGAATCGTGGCCCAAATCCTGGCTGGTTTGGCCGACTGCGGATCGTGCGCGCCCTGCGGGGATCAGAGTGACCACAAGCAGAGCGAGCGCAACCATGCACAGCGTGGGCGAAATCCAGAGCGAGCCGTGCAGCGCCCACCAGAACGCAGCGAGCCACCCGCCGAGGGTCGTGGGCTGCGGCCAGTGATTCGCGTCGAAGAGGTACTGGTAGTCAACGCGATAATGCGGACGGACCACCAGGAAGTAATACGCGCACCAGGGCAGCGCAGCGGCGGCTACCGCCGTGGCGAGCGCCCGGATCGACGCCAGACGGAAGCCGTATGCGCGAGCGACGAGGAAAAGCGTGGACGGGATGATGAAGATCGCCGTCGTTTTGGTGAGGATCATCAGGCAGAGGAGGAGCCCGATGGCGGCGAGCATCGGAGTTCGCGCGCGCACCGAGGCGCGGGGCAGATGCAGCGCGAGCAGCCACGAAAGAAGAAGGAAAAGAATGAGTGGCGGTTCGAGGATGGCGAGCCGGCTGAACGCCCAGAGAAACGGGCTGGTAACGAGCAGCGTGAGGGCCACGAGGGCAGTCCACCGCGGCGCCTGCGTGCGAACCACGCAATATGCGACGACCAGATTCAGACCGAAGACCACGAGCGCCAGCGCGCGATCGGCGGTGAGGCTGACTCCGGTGAAATGGAAGACGCAGGCCAGGAGGGCGGGCCAGACGGGAAGCGCGACGGCGGGATTGAAGTCGCCGTGGAGGTACCAGTGGCCGGTGAGGTAGTAGCGGATGGCGGCGTTGCCGTACCAGCCTTCGTCGGTGTATTTGGAGTAGTCCATCCACGGGGAGTTGTTGGGGAAGTCGGCGAGAAGGTGCGGGAAATGGAGGAAGAAAAGGGCGACGACAGCGAGGGCCCACACCGCATAGAGAGCGCGAGCAGCCGGATGCAGCGGAGCGGGCCGGGAAAATGGCGGCTCGTCGACCAGAGTTGCGTGCGCGGAGACGAGCTCGAGCGGTGAAGGCTCGGCGAGACTATCCGGGATTTCAACGTCGCGGGCGCTCGCGCGATTCATGGTGCTTTAAACAAACCTCTCAGGAAATAGTGGTGCCCGGGTCACCGAAGGCGTCGCGGTCCAGATCCGATGGAAGCAGGAGGATTTAGAGCAGTATACCGAGCAGGCCCGTCGGGGCAGAGGTTTAGGGTGGAGGGGCTCCGGTCGAGGGCTCGCAATGAAAATCCCGCTCCCCGGGCCGAGGAGCGGGATTCTGATGGCCTGGATTACTGGACAGCCGCGGTAACGCCCAGAGTATGAATCTGGCTGCCCGCCGAGCCCGTGATGTTGGTCTGATAGTTGCCGGCGGCTGCCGAGCCGGTCGCCGTTACGGTCAGCGTAACGGAAACCGAAGCATCCGTTGGCGAAGCACCGGTTCCACCGCCGCCACCACCACCACCTCCTCCGCCACCACCACCTCCGCCACCCGAGCTTGAGCCGCCACCACCGCAGCCGATGCCGAAGCCGATGATGCAGCCGAAGAGCAGCGCGCTAAGGAAGTTTCTCCATGCACCGCGCCTTGCCGGGATGGAAAGGAGAAGCACGCAGGCGAGCACCGTGCCTCCGCCGGTGAGCAGGAGACTGGGGCGCCTGGCTGCGGGCGCCTTCCCCGGATCAAGGCCTGCGGTCGCGGATGAAGTCAGCGAAACCGAACTTTGGCTGAGCGAGCAGGAGACGCCCGTGGGCGATCCGACGACCCCGCAACTCAGGTTCACCGCGCCATTGAAGCCATTGACGGGCGTCACGAAGACCGTGGTGGTTCCGGTGGAACTCGCCGGGATCGATACGATGCTGCTGCCCGCGGTGAGGGTGAAGTCCGAGAGCGGGTTGGAGACGGAGTTTCCGCTGTTCAGCGTGACTGCCGATCCGTTGTAGTTCTTGTCGCCGCTGTACTGCAGCGTGATGATGTTGGCGCCCTGCCAGAGGTCCTGGCTGTTCAGCGTGCCGGTGAAGGTAGCCGTATCGCCGGTCGCACTCGGGACGAGGAAGAATTCGGCAGAGGTGCCCTCGCCAGACGGGAAGACGTAGATGACACCGGTGGGTGCAGCGTGGCCGCTTTGACCGGTCACGGTACCCGTGACGGTGATGCTGGTCGTGGGCGAGATGCTGCCCGTCATGCTCGCCGTGACGCTGGAAGCGAGCAGGCTGGGAGCCGCGGTGATGGTGATGGAACCGCTCCCGGAAACCGTGTTGTAGTTGCTGTCGCCCGCATAGCTGATGGTCACCGCGTAGGCTCCGGCAGCTGCGCTGGCGGGAATGGTGAGGACCGCAATGCCGTCAGGCTGTCCGGTGCCGGGATCGACCCCGCCCGCCAGCGAAATGGTCTGCGAGCCGCCGCTGATAACAGCCGAAGGCCCCGTGATGGTGAGGTTTCCTGTGGGTGGCAGCACGTTGGTTCCGGCAATGCCGTATTGATTCAAGATGGTGTCGTTCGCGCTGTTCTCGACCAGCACATCAAGGTAAGTCGTCTGGCCGCCGATGAAAGTGAAATTACCCGACGAGGAGGAGTTCGAAGCGCCCACGTAGACGTCAGGCGTGTCCTTCACCACGGTGAAGGTGACGGCTGAGGCGCTCGAGCTGCTGTAGCTCTTGTCGCCCGCGTAGCTGGCAGTGACGGAATGGGCGCCTATGTAGAAGGGCGCGTTGAATTCCGCATCGCCTTCCGCATTGATAGCCGCGGTGTTGATGGTGGTTCCGTTATCCGCAAAAACGACGCTGCCGGTAGGCTGTGTGTACGTTGCAGTGTTGCAACTCGCAGGCGGGCTGCTCACCTTCACACAGGTGTTGTAGTAGGTGGTCGAGAGCACCTGCGCGGAAAGCAGGCCCTGTGTGCCGTAGGGAACGCTGGTGTTCCCCGCGAAGCTGGCGGCGGCATTGGTCGAGCCCGTCGCTGAATTCAGGATGTTGAAGTAGGTGGTGCTGGCTTCGGGGTTGACTGTGATCTGCGTCTTCGCCGAGGTGCTGGCCGCATTGGTGCCATCGCCTCCATACTGGCCCCAGATGTTATAGGTGCCGCCGGGGAGATAATTCACGTTATTTGCCGAGAACGAGCCGCCACTGCCGAGCGTGAAGAATCCCTGACCCTGCTGGATCGGCTCCGTGCTGTCGGTCATGAGCGCCACATCGCCGGTGGGCGTGGTGCTGCCGGTGACCGAGCCGCTGACGGTGATGGCCGTGCCATGCGTAAACGACGTGGAGGATGGCGTCAGCATCGTTGTTGTCGATTTGAAGGTGACGTTGCCCCAGTCGGTGAGGAGCGCGCTGGCGTCGACAGAGCCGAGGCCGGTCGCGAGGTTATAGCCCGCGGCAGCGCTGTATTCGGGCGTAGTGCCGGCGCCAATCTCACCTTCGACGACGCCGTCAAGGGTGATGGGATTCGATGCTGCAATGCAGCTGGGAGAGCCCGCCTGGCACGGGACCGAGTTAGTGCCGACGGTGATGTCGTGGAAGGCGGCTGGGAACTGCGCCTTCAGCGGGTAGAGAACGAAGTCGGCCTGCCCCTGGCGCCCGTACTTCTGATTGACAAGGGCCATGATGCCTGCGAAGGATGGCGCCGAGGCGGACGTGCCGCCGACGCCGTAGATCTGAACAGGCCCGCTGGCGTTGGGCTGGCAATCGCCGTCTTCATAGCAGACCGCGTAGTAGGCGTAGTTGGGGCCATCGGCCGCGAAGAGCGAAACGTCGGGAATGTCGCGGACGCTGTCGTTCTTCGTGCCGTTCACTCCGGTCTGCCACGACGGTTTGGGGTAGCCCGCGGGCGCGCCAAGGCACGCGCCCGTGGTTGTGCTGTAGCCGGCGGCGCAGACCGCGGCACTGCTGGCGCCGCCGCTTCCCGCGCCGATGGTTGTCTGCATGTCGTCGGAGAGGGTGTAGAAATTCACCGCGTCCAGTCCGAACTGGCTGCCGTTCCAGGGTTGCTCAGGGATGGGGGTCAGCAGGGAGACGCTCGGTGTGTTAGAGCCAGTCGTGTTCCAGTAGGTTCCGAGACCTGCGAGCGTCAGGGTCTGGTACCCGCTTCCGTAATAGAAATCGGTGCCGCCGACAGCGACGTCGTAGGGCGTGGACGCGAAGCCGCTGACGGCTGCCCCCAGCGTGGCGTACTCCTCGGCATCCGGGTTGTCGCAGCCAGCCGAGCCGTTGTCACCGGTGGAGACGGTGACGGTGATCCCTTGCGCCGCAGCCTGTTCCCACAGGGTTTGCTCGATGAACTGGTTGGTCGAGCCCATGTCGGCCTCGCAGGCGCCGAAGCTGATGCTGATGACCGGAGCAATGTTGCTGTTGACCGCGTGCTCGGCGGCGAGATAGAGGCCATTTTCCAGCGCCGTATCGGCTGCGATGACCAGGTCGACGGTGGCTTTGGGCGCCACCGCGCCGGACCATTCGACGTCGAGGTAGGCCTCGCTGGAGGCGTAGTTGAGGCCGTCGGGATTATTGACGCCATCGATGCCGGGATCATTGCCGTCGATGATGATGTTGGGCGGATTGGCCGGGAGACCGAACAGCGTGCGGAACTGATTGACGAGGTCGATGTCGATGTTCGACTCGTTGATGATCGCGATGGTCTGTCCGGTGCCGTCGTAAGTAGTCGCGCCGGTGTATTTGGAGTTCAGAGCCGAATTGGGCAGATCGTATTGCACGCCGAAGTCGCCGGGCGTGATGGCGAAGTTGACTCCGCCGATGGTCGGATACCCTGCGCCGCCGTTGATGGTCCATTCCGGTTTGGCCGCGCCGGTCTTCGGGTCGAAGCTGGCTTTACCGAGCACCCGGGCATGGCTCCTGAGGTTGAAGTTATTGAGCGAGACAAATCCACCGACCACCGGAGAAAGCGCGGCCGGGATGTCAGGCTCGTTGGCCGTGGCGTAATGCATGCCGCCGGTCACTTCGTATTTGTGAATCTGGGCGTGAAAGGCCTCGCGCAACTGTCCGGCACTGCCGCTGAATTCGATCACCTGTTTACCGGGCTCGACGCCCGTGACCGTGAAGCCGTGCGAGGCGAGCCACGATTCGACCGTGGCGATGTCCTGATCGGAGGGTCCGAACTTGCTGCCGAACTGATCGGGCGCGAGCCACTGGTGGTACGTCGAGCTGCCCGGCGTATGCGCGTCCGCGATGTACTGCTCGAGGGCTGCTTCCTGAGCGGCGCTGCGCTTCAGCACCAGGTGCATGCGCGAGAGCGGCTGCGAATCGGGAAGGGCGCCGCGGTCGTTGGCGGCATTGGCCAGCGGATGCACGTAGCCGTGGAGGGAGACGCGTGCATTCTCGTCGATGGCGCCGACGATGCGGCTGGGCACGACGGACGGACTGGTCTGCGCCGGAAGCGCAGCGCTCAAAATCAGGAGGGAAGCGGAAACGATTGCGAGGGGGCGGATCGTGCGGACGTGCGAGCGAAACAGAAAGGAAAACTGCGAGGGAAACATGGCCATCCTTTTGAATCGAGAGAGGGGAAATTCGCGCGCCGCGACGATCGGCGGCGAGACTCCGAGGGGCAACTCTGCGGATCGTTGCGTTCCATCATAATCCCGCCATCGTGCAGGCAGATTCCGCGGAAACGGGCGGGTTTTCATCTGGCAAATAACCTCAGGCCTGACGCGTTGCCGGCGGGAGAGGGAAAGAACCTCCTTCGACCCTGAGGAGGTTTCAGAAGCAAAAAAGGAGCCGCGAATCAGATGCGCTGCGATGCATTAGACAGACGCCGCCAGGATAAGTTGCGGCCGTGCGAAACAAATCCTCTTGGAACGGGAGACCGTGACAACGGGAGCAGAAGCGCTGGTACTAGTCACTGCCGTCACTCCGATTCAGGTTGAGCCATCGTCCTGCCTGGAAGTAGTGCACGATAAGCGAGCGTTCCAACCGCGCATCGTCGATAGCGTCGTGGTCGATGCCGACGCCCCGGCGTAGTTGCGGTTCTGCGCGCAGTTCGGTGGCGGAGCGAACCGCGATCCCCCACGAAGAACCATAAAGGGTGCTGCCCGGTTCGGCGCCGATCCACGCGGCATCGGACTGGGTGCGCAGAGCGACAGGGGGCTCAGACTGGCCGGCGAAGAAGACGAACAAAGTTGTGGAGCCCTGCGTTGAGCAAAGTGCGGCCCAGTCGCTGCTGCCGGCTGTGCGGAATGCGCCCTGGATCACGTTTTCCGGCTCCTTCGCCTCGAAGCTTTGCGGGATCATGCACTGGCGGCGGCCGAGCTCGGCGGCGATGGGAGCGGGCAGGTCCGGAAAGGACGCGATGGGCAGGAGGCGAATGCGGTAGGTCACCGTAGCGCCGCCGGGTGTCTGCGCCTGGCCGGTCTCGATGCGTTCACCATTGGGCTCAGGGATCTGGCTTGCCTGCGGGCCGGGTGCGATGGACAGGGGCGCGGTGAGGAGCGCGGCCAGAAGACCGGCAATCACCCCGTGGTTCATTGCAACCCGAGGATGTTGGGGTAGGAATTGTCGTCGAGCCAGGCGGAGGCGGAGCGGAGCAGATCGTGAAACCAGGCCAGGCCGGGCTCGGGAACGCGCACAACGAACTTCGGCTCGCGAAAATCGTCGATCTCAGGAATCGGCGCGATGCAGTCGAAGAAGGTCTCTTCGTCGGGAGGATTTTCGGCGGGCTGGCCCTGAATGGCTATCGAAAGCCCTTCGCGAAACCCAAAGTGGAGTCCGACGAGGCGCCGGTCCAGACGCTGGAAGGCGGGAGGGAAGCGGACAAGGCGAAGGTAAGCGTCGAACATGGCGAGAGCCCCGGGAATCTCGTCGGCATCGGCGAAAACGACCACGGCTCGTTCGCCATCGGACATCCAGATTTCAAGGCCCTTGGCGAAGCTGGCGGCAAGAAGGTCGGTCTCCGAGCCGGCCACGGTGGCTATTGCCACGTCGTCGGCGTCCGGTGCGTCGGAGGGCTCGACATCGATGGGCTTGGGCGGATCGGTGAGGTTGACCGCCAGCACCGCGGCGATGCGAATGCGATTGCGAATGTGCGCGTCGTCGTGCCCTGGAGCCTCGGCAACGTAGTTGCGCCGGAGCACCGCGGCGCCTGGCTTTTCGAGGAGGGCGCGCAGTCGCGTAGTGGGGACAGGGTGCGGCAGCGCCGGCACTTTCATTTCGAGACAGGGCATGCGGGGCCTCGTACGGGGTGCTGACTGGAAAGTATACGCAAGGCCGCATTGCGATTAGGGGAATTTCGCCGTTGCCGCTGGTTCTTGCGGGAGTATGCTGTTGCCGAATTGACCGCAGATATATCGAGGTGACCGTATGCGCAGACCGGTGGGCGTGATTCTTGCCGCGGTGGTCCTGGGTTTGATGGCGCTGATGGGAATCTTCGGCAGCCTTATTTCTATAGCCACTACCCTCTTCATTCAAAACCCGGCTATGCCTTCGATTCCAGGCATGCGGGCCATCATGGCCGTCACCATGGGAGGGATGCTTTGCTTCCTTCTCTTCTGCGCCTGGACGGTGGTGGGTCTGTTCCGGATGCGGCCATGGGCTCGCTACTCGATCCTGGCCATCGGGGGGCTGGAGTTCTGTTTTTCCGCGTTGCTGTGTGGGGTGATGATCCTGATGCGCAATATGCCGACGCCGATGCCGGCGGCAGCGCCTTCTCCGGTGAGCCTGCAGGTCGTGTTTCTTGGGATGGCGGCTTTCTACGCATGCCTCGCGCTGATCGGCGCGTGGTGGCTGGTGTATTTCAACCTGAAGCCGGTACGGGCTGCGTTTTCGGCGACGGCGCTGCCGGTCATGGCGCCTGGGCTGGGCGATTCGCAAACCATCACGGCTCAGCCGCAAGCCGGGACGCCAGGGTGGCGCATCGTGATCATCGTCTGGGCGTGTCTGATGCTGCTAAGCGTTCTCTACGTTCCCATGGTGTTCCTCATGCATCCGCCGCTGTTTATGTTTGGAATCATCCTCCGGGGTACGCCGGCCACCGCTCTGATGCTTGTGCTGTTTGCGGTGCAGGTCGTCATGGGCGTGGGTTTGCTCAGGAAGTGGAGAGGGGCCTGGTACCTGGCCCTGGCGTGGCAGGTTTATACCGTTGTCTTTTTTTTGTCCTTCCTGATGCCGGGTACGCTGGCGCGATTCACGGCCTATCAGCAGGAGCTGATGGGCCGGTGGGGCGTATCCATGCATACCGGGAATACGGCCATGGTTGTGGACCCGCGGCCGTTCATGATGCTGGGCATGGTTCTGGGCGCGGGGATCGTGGTCGTTCTCACCGTTGCGCTGTTCCAGAGGCGGGAGGATTATCTGCACGCGTGATGTCCGGGTTTGACACCCCGTGCCTGCAAAAGTAGCGTCTGAGAGAATGGTCGTGCGGTGCTGAGGGCTGATCCGGGTCCGGCGCACGCCGAAGGAGTCCTGGGATCCATGCGACTGGGAATCGTGATCATGGCCGCGGGCAAAGGCACGCGGCTCAAATCGAAGCGCGCCAAGGTGCTGCATGAGATCGGCGGCCGCCCGCTGGTGAAGCATGTGATTGCCGCGGCGGCGCAGGTGGTTCCCCCTAACGACATTGTGGTCGTAGTCGGCCATCAGGCTGAAGCCGTGCAGGCGGCCATTCGCGACACCGGCGTGCGCTTTGCGCTGCAGGAAGAGCAGCGCGGAACCGGTCATGCCATCCAGGCCGCGGACCAGGGCACGCGCGACTACGACGAGCTGATTGTGCTGTCGGGAGATGTGCCGTTGCTGCGCCCCGAGACCATCGTCGCGCTGCGGGACTTTCATCTGCAGGAACAGGCAGCGATGACAATTCTGACCGCGGAGCCCGCCAATCCATTCGGCTACGGGCGAGTTCTGCGTACACCGCCGGGCGCGCTGGACGTGGCTGCGATCGTCGAACAGAAGGCGCTCCAGCCCGAGCATCAGGGGCTGCGGGAGATCAACTGCGGCATTTACGCCTTTCATCGCGAAGCGCTGTTCAGCCACATCGGGCAGCTGAGTGCGGACAACATGCACCACGAGCTTTACCTGACCGACATGGCGCGCATCCTGCACGACGCGGGGCAACGCGTGATGGCGATCAAGGCCGCTCAGCCGGAAGAGGTGCTGGGCGCCAACACCATCGCCGAGATGATGAGGCTGGATCGGGAGCTGCGCATCGCCACCGCGCATCGTCTGATGGCGGCCGGCGTCACCATCCTGCAGCCGGAGACGGTAATGATCGACTCCGGCGTCGAAGTGGGCGCTGATACGGTCATCGAGCCCTTCGCGCAGTTGCTGGGTGAGACGCGGATCGGCAGCGATTGCCGCATCCGCTCCTATTCGGTGATCGAGAACTCGACCATCGGCGACCGGGTGACGGTCCTGCAGTCGTGCGTCATTGCCGAATCACAGATCGACAACGGAGCGCGCATCGGACCGCTCGCGCATCTGCGGCCGGGCTGCCATATCGGCGAAGACGCGCACATCGGCAATTTCGTCGAGGCGAAGAAGACGCGCCTCGGCAAAGGATCGAAGGCGAATCACCTGACCTATCTGGGAGACGCCGAGATCGGCGCCGGCGTGAACATCGGCGCGGGCACCATCACCTGCAACTACGACGGTGTGGGGAAATACAAGACGGTCATCGGCGACCGGGTGTTCATCGGCAGCGACTCGGCGCTGGTAGCTCCCATCGTCATCGGCGAGGGTGCCTATATCGGGGCGGGCTCGACCATCACAAAGGATGTTCCCGCGGATGCGCTGGCTGTGGCGCGGGCACGTCAGGTCACCAAAGAGGGCTGGGCGAAAAATCGGCGGGCACAGCGGGAGGCGATGAAGGCGGGAGCGGGCAAGCAGTAATCTGAGAGCGGGAACCCCCGGTCAGGCGGCTTGCCGGCCGCTGCCGCTCGCAGCGGCGAGTTCGGCCCGGAGGCGCATTCTGGCGGTCAGCGCCGTGCGCAGCACTTCGGCATGGCTCATCTTCAGCAATTCGGCGACGCGGCTCGCCGGGTAGCCCTCCACATCCATCAGCAGGAATGTGAGTCGTTCGTTCGACGGCAGATAGCGGATGGCCTCTTCCAGCTCGGTGCGCAGGATGTTATTGCGCGGAGGGAGATAACCGGCTGTGGGCGCGGGCTGTGGCGTCTCCTGCAACAGAATCCGGTCGTCGCGAAGCTGTGTGATCAGCGCGCCGTCGATGACGGTGCTGTCCGGCTCGTCTTCCTGGAGAAATGCACGGATGAACGTGCCGCGGAGCAGCTCTTCGGCTTCCAGTTCGCTGCCGGTCATGTAATAGGAAACCGAAAAGACGCGATGCCGATGGCTGTCATAGATATCCCGCTGCCTCTCTTCGAGAGACTGCGGGGCCATCTCCCGCGCTTCCGTCTTTGCCCGGTGCCGATCGAATTCAAACAGCATGCATTGTCTCTGTGGATTGTCTCAGCAAGAGAAGCTTAACACGAACCTTAGATGCAACCGTGACCCCTTTGGGGGAGAGAGGGTTTGACACATTTTGGCGCAGAATGGTGCGTTAGCGTTAACCAGCGCCCAGGCCCCCGGGGCGCTCTTGTGGCCAGCGGACGCCGGAAACGGAGATACGCGGATGGGGTGACGCTAAATGGTCCTCCCTCTTCCACGTTCCGGGAATTGTCGCATATTGGCAAATCCGCCACGATACGATAGAGCGGAATTCTCCCGGGTGTCGAACCAATCGAGCGTTTGAGCCGATTAGCTATTTGAACCAGGCAAGCATTCGAACCAAGCCTGTGCGGCTGGAGGGGCAGTGGCGTCAGAGCGAATCCTGATCGTGGACGACGAACCGTACGTTCGTACTCTGATGGCTGCGATGCTGGAAAAATCCCATTACACGCCCGTGCTGGCCTCGAATGGCCTCGAGGCGATCGACCATCTGGAGCACGATCCCCCCTACGATCTGATTCTGTCCGACATCGTGATGAACGGCCTCGACGGCATTGGGTTGCTGGAGCGCATCCGCGAGGCCCAGCCGGATACGCCCATGGTGATGGTGACCGCCATTCAGGACGTAGGCGTCGCCATTTCTGCGATGCGCAAAGGCGCTTACGACTACCTGCTGAAGCCTTTTGAGAAAGAGCAGTTGCTGGTGACCGTGCGCCGCGCCCTTGACTATCGGCGGCTGGTCCAGCAGAACTCGATATACCGGCACAACCTGGAACAGCTGGTTTCCGCCCGCACCGAAATGCTCCGCCAGGCGATGTCCGACCTGGAGCGCTCCTACGACATTACCCTGGAGGCTCTGGGCGACGCGCTGGATCTGAAGGATGCGGAGACCGAAGGGCACTCCCGCCGCGTGACCGCCTACACCATCGCCCTGGCTCGGCATTGCGGCGTTGAAATGGCCCAGACCCGCATCATCGCGCGCGGCGCATTCCTCCACGACATCGGCAAGATGGCCATTCCGGACGCGATTCTCCTCAAGCCAGGAAAACTGGATCCCGAAGAGCAGCGGATCATGCGCGAGCACTGCGCCCGCGGATACCAGATCCTGCGCAAGATCCCGTTCCTCGAGGAAGCAGCGGACATCGTCTACGCGCACCAGGAGCACTACGACGGCAACGGCTACCCGCGCAATCTGAAGGGGGAGGAGATTCCCCTGGGAGCGCGCATCTTTGCCATCTCCGATACGGTCGACGCTATCACTTCGGATCGTCCCTACCGCAAGGCGCGCTCTTATGAGGTGGCCCGCACGGAGGTGGAAAAATGCGCCGGAACCCAGTTCGATCCCAACATCGTCGAGGTCTTCCTGGGCCTGCCCGACAGTCTCTGGGAAGACCTGCGCGCAGAAATGACCCGCCATCCCCGCTTCTCTCCGCTATCATTTGCTGGGGCGATCGAGGATCTGAAAGTCTGATCTGATACGACGAGTGCGTGAAACCCTGAGCGTGGAGCGAGCGCCATGCCTGTGCTGGAAGACAGAGTCGTCACCGCAAAAATGAAGTCCATCCCGCTGTGGAAGCTGGAACGGGGCGAGCTCGTCCGCCACTTCGAGTTCGAGAACTTCGTCGAGGCCATGAATTTTGTGAACAGCGTGGCCGAGCTGGCCGAGGGCGCGGGGCACCATCCCGACATCGACATCCGCTATAACAAGGTCCGCCTGGCCCTGATGAGCCATGATGCCGGAGGTTTGACCGAAAGGGATTTCGACCTGGCGACGGGGATCGACAGCCTCGGTTGACCCATCGCCCTGGGCTCCGCGGTCCGCGGCCGCGCAACTCTTATCCATTTTCCTCGTCTGGTGGAGAAGAGGTCTTTTTTCCCGATTCGGCGTGCTGCCGGAGACCCGAAAGAGTCTTCCGATTCCAAAGCACGACGGCTAAACCCCCCACCAGGGCCGAGCCGGCGACGATCATCCCGGTCAAAAAGGCCTTGAGTTTCGTGCCGGAGGCGGTTGTTTCGGGGTCATGTGGTTGATTTGGCATCGGAAGAGCAGGGGTTAGAGTCCCAAAATGGGACCGTCAGCCACGCCAGAAATATTAAATTGTGTATGAGACTTGTGCATAAGGGGGTTGAGGGTTACACTATTCTGGAGATCGGGGATCGTCAGTTTTTTGCTTCGACAGGCGAAACGCAGTACGCAAACGAGGCATCTGACATTGAGAGGATTTTAGCCGGACCGGCGACTGAGAATTCCCGGCTGGCACAGAGTTTATAAGTTGCGTCACTGGCCTCCCGGCACGGACAATTCAACGTTCGTGCCGCTTTTTTTCGCAATTTTCCGCCTTTTTGATCTTTCGCGTGATGCCTGGCTGCCCGCGCTCCCGCCGAAACCTCTTGTACGATGAAAAACGGAGGTCCCGCCGTTGCAGCGCGCTGTTCTTAGTTTGATTGCCGCCATTCTGATCGTCGCCGCCTATACCGTTCCCGCGAGCCTCGGTCCGGCCGGCGTCGTGCACGCGCAGTGGTCTGATCCCCAGCAGGACGTTCCCGCCTATCACCCACTGGCGCCGGCCAAAGGAGAGGCCCTGCCGCCGATTCTCTCCGGCAATCAGCTGACGGGTCCGTTCTTCCGCGAAAAGTGGCAGGTGGAAGTCTATAAGGAAGCGGCGCAGATTCCCGAAGTTCTGTACCAGTTGCCTTGTTATTGCCGCTGCGATCGCGCCCTCGGACACACCAGCCTCCATAGCTGTTTTGAGGGGACGCACGGGGCGATCTGCGCGACCTGCGCGGCGGAGGGCGCCTACGCGTATAAGATGACGAAGCTGGGCAAGACACCCGAACAGATTCGCGCGGGCATCGAACGGAAAGAATACGAATCCATCGACCTGGACGCGCTTGGGCGCAGTTAGTTCTTCGCTTCTGCCACTCTGGTTTTCGTATTTGCTTTCGTGGGAACGTCTTCTGGAAATGTTTCGTGGAAATCCGCAATTTCCTCTGCCATAATCGCCCAACCATGACGCGCCTTTTGCGCATTGTTCCGCTGCTGGTGCTGCTCCTGGGGAGCACGGCGACCATCTCCGCCGATACCGAGCGCCGGCCGGGGCCGTATGTACTGCCCTGCGCCGGAGTGACGCTGCGCGCGCACTACGTGTCGGAGACGGGTGCAAATGCCGGACCAGGATTCTCGTTCCACATCGATAACAAAACGGCCAAAGATGTTCGCCTTGAAATGCCGGTTCCTTCGAGCGCGCACTGGTACGCGCGGGTGGGGATTCGCTGGATGTGGCGCGCCTCCGCCGGTCGAGGCGGAGCACTGGTCGATGCGCTGCGCGAAAACGGGCCGATGTTTGCGTACCGGCCAGCCGCGCCGCCCGAGCACGCGGAGTATCTGACCGTGCCCGCGCACGGATCCGAGGACTGGACGGTTCCGATGCGCGACGATCCCGCGATCCAGTACCGACCCAGCTGCGCGCGTTGCAATTATCCCGGCGAGCGCGAGTACCATGCCGTGTTTGCCTACGCTTATCTGCCGAATCCGGAGGAACATGCGCCGGATTTGCTGGGCTGCGGGCTGCGCTCCGCGCCGGTGCCCATGCCCCCGGTGGCGCTCCACTCGGCGTTGCTCGAGTCACACTAAATTTTCTCGCCGCCGCGTCTTCCACAAAAATTCCTCGTCTGTTCGCGTGAAAGGGAGAGGGTCACCGCCGCGCAACACCGCTCGTGAGAGCGGGTTGGAAAAAGCAACAGGAGGAAGTAAAAAGAGCTTCGATGAGAAACAAATGTTTTGCAATTGCACTCGGCGGAATGCTCGCGCTCAGCGCGAATGCCGCTCTCTATGCGCAGGACCAGACCCCGCCCACCGGCGGCCAGCAGCACGGCCAATGGGGCCACGGACGCGGGCGTTTTATGGACCCCGACCGGCAGCTCGCGCACATGACCAAAACCCTTAACCTGAGCGCGGATCAGCAGGCCCAGATCAAACCGATCCTGGTGGACCGCCAGCAGAAGATCCAGGCCTTACGGCAGGACCAAACGCTGTCGCAGCAGGATCGTCACAGCAAGATCATGGCAATCCGGCAGGACACGCGCACGCGCCTCGAAGCCACGCTCAACGACCAGCAGAAGCAGCAGCTCGATGAGATGCGGGCGAAGATGCAGGCCCGCCATCAGCACATGGGCGGCCCGAACCAGGCGCCTCCCAGCGGTACAGCGCAGCCTGAATAACCCAATTCGCCGGATGTGATGCAGGGCCGCCGGTCAGTGGTTTCGGCGGCCTTCCTCATTGGTGCTGATTACCGTTACAAATTCATCGGAAATGGGACGGTAGCTGTTACGAATCAGAGCCGCAGCTCAACAGAGACATTACGAATCAGAGCAGCAGCTCCATAAAGACGTTGGCGCGCTCGTATTTCGATTCGTGGAGCGGTCCCGCCAGATGCCGGAACCCAAGCTGCTCGTAGAGATGGATGGCAGCCGCGGCTTTGGTATTCGATTCGAGGTAGAGACGGTGGGCGCCCATCTGGCGCGCCACGCTGATAGCAAACTGCAACAAGCGGCGGCCGACGCCACCGCCGCGGCTCGCTTCGGAAACCGTCATCTTGGCCAGTTCGAATTCACCCGGCGCCATCGCAATCAGCGCGCAGCATCCAATCGCCTCGCCGCCGGATTCTGCCATGCAAATCTGGCCGCCGCCTTCGAGGATGTGCCTCCTCGGGCCGCGGATGATCTCAAGATCCGCCGGCTCCATCGTAAATATTTTGCTGATCCAGTCCTCGTTGAGCCGGAAGAACGCAGCCTCATCCCCCGGTCGAAACGTCCGGTAGACGACGCCCGTACTTTGCCCCTGCTCCATGAGCGCAGAGTAGCAACGAAAACGCGGATCGGAGATGCTCAGCGCAGCGAACTGCGTCCGGTTCTCAGCGAGTGGTCGCTAGTGCGCAGCCGGCGTTCCCGAGACGGCCGTAGCGCCCGCCTCCTGCTGCGCGTCCGCGTGGAACTTCTTGTAGTCGTTGTCCGCGACCTGGATGTTCGCGCGAACTCCGATGATCCCCATCTCGTGAGCGATGATGTACAGGCTGGCGCTGGTGGGCAGCCACAGCTCGTTGTTGACCAGTTTCTGTTCGAAATCAAGATTGCTGCCCTTGCTCAGCGAAAAAAGCCCGAATCCGCCGTGAACATTATCCGTAAGGTGCGCGACCATCCGCCGCACCTGCCGATCCTGTTCGTCGATCCAAACCGTGCCGGAGGTTCGGCGCGCGGCCTCTTCGGCGATGTTGTGCGCCTTCGCATGCGGATCGCCGACAAAATCGAAAGCGATGCTGCTGCGTCCGTCCACCATCTCGCGCCGCGGGCTGGAGACTTTAGCCATAGCAAGAATGCGACCCACGCTGATCACCACTTCACCGTTGGGCGCCTGGCCGGGTGGTGTCTGCTGCGCCTTTTCGACGCACTTCGTGATCCGCTCCTGCTCCTTGTTTTCCTGATCCGCGTCCAGGGCCTTGCCGTCTTTCTTGAGCAGGCGGCGCACCTCGTGCGTATTCACGAAGAAAACCTCGGACTCCTCGGACTCGGTCTTCTTCACGCTGCCATCTTTGTTCAGCATCTGGTTGGTGATGACTTCGTGGAAGGTGTAGTTCTCCTGGACCGATTCCATCTGGCGCTGGTGCTCGCGCACCTGATTGATGAGCGTTGGAAAGTCGGGCAACGGAGGCGCCGTCGATTGCGGGATCGCAGCCACAGGCGCGCCCAGCGCGGTCAACAGCAACATGGCGCCGAGCCGCAGGGTCGCCGTAGGATGCGGGGAAGAGCGCATGCGGGTCCTGGTTCGTGAGCGCATCATAGCGTAAGCTTGTGCACTCCGGGCAAACGCCCCGGAGGGAAGGAGTTCATCGGCATGGTGCGGTTGCTGCTGAAGTGGCTGTTGCATGCGTTTGCTTTGTTAGTTACGGCGCGACTGGTGCCTGGGTTCCATGTTCGGAGTGTGGCGTCGGCGCTGGTTGCGGCATTGGTGATCGGGCTGCTGAATGTGACGCTGGGTTTACTGCTCAAGCTCATCACGCTGCCGCTCGGCATCCTCACGCTGGGGCTGTTCTTCCTCGTCATCAACGCCTTCATCCTGAAGCTGGCCGGAGACGTGTTGACCGGCTTTTACGTCTCCACCTGGACCGCGGCGCTGATCGGCGCCCTCGTGCTGGCGCTTCTGAATATGCTGATTTCGCTCCTCCTGGACAAGAAGGAGTAAAGCGATTGCGGGCGGCTACAATGAAGCCATGCCGCCCGATACTCCCTCCCGCCGCCGCCAGCGAACCCCGCCTCCTGGCGAAACCGGACAGGAAGCCCTCTATCTGCGCTCGCTGAGCGAGCGGCAGGTTCGCGTGCTCGTGAAGCTACAGGATGGCGAGACCGTCTCCGGCTGGATCGAATACTTCGACGACCGCATGATCCGCCTGACTCGCGAAGGCAAGCCGAACCTGTTCATCTATAAACATCAGATTCGGACCATCACCGAGCATGGCCGCGAAGGCCGCCGCCGCAATCGCAGCGAGACAACAGCAGGCGGATCGGCGAGCGAGGACAGCCAGTGAGCCCAGACCCAGTGAGCACGGTCCAGCTCCGCGACCGGGTCCCACAGCAACTCGCCATCGCCACCCGCGCAGCAGAAATCGCCATCGAGGCAGGCGCGTTGATCCGTGGTCATTTCGAGCGCGGCGTCGCCACTGAATATAAAGGTGACGTCGATTTGGTGACTGAGGCCGATCGCAGCTCCGAGAAACTCATCACGGAGCGGCTGACCACGGCATTTCCCAGCCACGGAATCTACGGCGAAGAAGGCGTGCGGCAGCGCATCGACAGCGAATATCGCTGGTATGTCGACCCCCTCGACGGAACCACGAATTTCGCGCATGGATTTCCGGTGTTCTGCGTCTCGCTCGGGCTCGAACATCGCGGGTCAGGGCTGAGCGCGGGCCTGGACGGCGAGCTGATTGCCGGCGTGATCTACGACCCTATTCGCGATGAGCTGTTCACGACCGAAAAGGGCCAGGGCGCATGGCTGAACGGGCGCCGGATTCACGTTTCCGGCACGCGGCATCTGGCTGAGGCTCTGCTGGCGACGGGTTTCCCCAGCCGCAAGCGCCACGCGAGCCCCAATATCCACTTCTACCAGGAACTCACGCTGCGGTCGCATGGCGTTCGCAGGGCGGGATCGGCGGCGCTCGACTTGGCCTACACCGCGAGCGGGCGCATCGATGGCTTTTGGGAGTTCTTCCTCAATCCGTGGGACACAGCAGCAGGCGCCTTGCTGATCGAAGAGGCGGGCGGCGCGATCACCCGCTTCGATGGCGCGCCCTACCGGCTCGACAGCAGCGAAATTCTGGCGACGAATGGACTGCTGCACCAGGAGCTGATCGGATTTTTCGAGGACATGTTTGCCGGGCGCAATCTCCATCCGATTCCAACCCCTGCGGAATTTGCCGCGGCGCGAGCCAACCGGCCGAGCTGAAATCTCGAGGTCGGTGGCAGGGACATTGCCGCTGGGGGCGACGACGGAGAAGTTGGTGAGCGCGAATCCAGTTCGAGGCTGCAACCTGTAACCTGAAATGCACTGAATTCCTGCGCTCCGGCTGCCCTTTCCGCACCATTCCTAAAGTCATCTTCCTTCGCGGCGCGCTTGTTTCAGCGCCGTCATCCCCTGCTAGAATGATCCGTTGTCACTCCGACTCCCGAAGAGGAATTCATGGCTTACGTGATTGCGGAACCCTGCATCGGCACCAAGGACACGGCCTGCGTCGATGCGTGTCCGGTGGATTGCATCCATCCCAAAAAAGACGAGGCGAAGCACGCCGAGAGCGACCAGCTTTTCATCGATCCGGTCGAGTGCATCGACTGCGGCGCGTGCGTGCCCGTATGCCCTGTTTCGGCCATCTTTGCCGCTGACGACGTGCCGGAGAAATGGGCGAGCTTCACGGAAAAGAACGCCGGCTTCTTCGGCCGCTAGACCCCGCTTCCCGTCTCGGGCGCGCGGCGGCTAACGTTCGCGCGTCCCTGAGTGCCATTGGCTGTTAAATTCTTTCCTTCCCGGTCGAAGCAACCCCCGCCATCCGGAACTGCGTCGAAGAGCCATACCGCTTTTCCCCAGAAAGAGTTTTTAGCCGATGAGCCTGACTGCGCAGAAGATCACCGACAGCAGAGCCCCTGGAGCCCGCTCTCATGGAACAATTGCTAAGGAGAGGTTTGTTCTGATGGCCGGACCGACACAGCCCCGACCGGCAAACCAGCACCTGCGCCGCAATCCGCCGATCGCGGGAGAACAGGAAGCGATCGACAGAGCGCGCGAAGGCGATGGGCGCGCATTTGAGACGCTCTACGCCATGCACAAGCGGCGCGTCTATTCCCTTTGCCTGCGCATGCTCGGCAACGTGGCCGAGGCAGAGGACCTGACCCAGGAAGCTTTCCTGCAGCTCTACCGCAAGATCGGAACCTTCCGCGGCGACTCCGCCTTCTCCACCTGGCTGCACCGCCTGGCGGTCAACGTGGTACTCATGCACCTGCGTCGCAAGGGCCTCCCACAGGTTTCGCTCGAAGAAACGCTGGAGCCATCGCAGGACGACGGACCGCGCAAAGACATTGGCGCGCGAGACCTGACGCTGTCCGGATCCATCGACCGGGTGACCCTGGAGCGCGCCATCGAGAATTTGCCACCTGGGTACCGCCTGGTTTTTGTGCTTCACGATGTGGAAGGCTATGAGCATAATGAGATAGCGGAGATGCTCGATTGCTCCATCGGGAACAGCAAGTCGCAATTGCACAAGGCGCGGATGAAGCTGCGCGACCTGCTCAGAACGGGTCAGCGGAAGGAGCAAATCGCGTGATTGTGATGCGCGCCATGGACAAAACCATGACCTGTGCCGAGTTTCAGGACGCCCTTCCCGAGCTGTTCGAGTCGCAGAGTGACCTCTCTGGCCACGACCACCTCAAGACCTGCGAGAACTGCGCGGCCCTGGTGCGCGACCTCAATTACATCGCGTCGCAGGCCAGGCTGCTGCTGCCCATTCACGACCCCAGCCCCGCGGTGTGGGACCACATTCAGCAGGCCATCCGGCAGGACAAGCCGGAACCGCCCGCCCCCGCAGCGAGGAAATAAGCGCCGTTCCTCCGACGGCGTTCATATAATCAGCAAAAGCATGAACGGAACGGCTTCGTTTCCGGCAAATCCATCGCGCATTGTTCTCACCGGCTTCATGGGCGCGGGCAAGACGACTGTCGGCGCTCTGCTGGCTGAGCGTCTGGGATGGGACTTCGTCGACTCAGACCGAGTTGTGGAAGCGCGAGCCGGAATGGCGGTTGCCCAGATCTTCGAGCGCCGCGGCGAGCCCGCGTTTCGGGAGGCCGAAGCCGCGGCCGTTCGCGAAGCCTGTGGCCAAAGCAGGCTGGTTCTGGCCCTCGGCGGTGGCGCGCTCGAGATGGCCGCGACACGCGATTTCCTGGCACCGCTCGACGACACTCTGATCATCTTTCTCGACGCCCCCCTGAACACCATGATCGCCCGCTGCATGGCGCACGAAAAAGGTCCCATACGGCCAGTGCTTGCCGACCACGCGCGTCTTGCCGAGCGCTGGAACCAGCGTCTTCCCTGGTATCGGCAGGCGCATCTCACCGTCGACACCGGCGATCTTTCGCCGGAAGCCGTGGTGGAGAGAATCCTGCAAAGTCTCGATCCCGAGAGCGGCGAGCGAACAGCGGCACAGCTGGCCCGCGGAACGCGCAAGCCCGGGGTGCCCGCATGACCACCGCGACCAAGCCGATGGATCCCCGCGGCGTCGTCCTCTTCACCTTTGCCGTGGGCATCACGCTGTACCTGGCCTGGCTGCTGCAGGACGTGCTGGTGGTGATCTACGTCAGCGCGCTCTTCGCCGTCGTGCTGATGCCTTTGGTGCGGGCGGTGATGAAGCTGCACGTCCGCAAATGGCATCCTGGCCGCGGCATGGCGGTGTTGCTCATCGTTCTGCTCACCGCCGGCAGCATCACCCTCTTCCTTGCCTTCGCGCTGCGGCCGGCCTTTTCCGACCTGCATGAGTTCATCCGTGAACTGCCCAGCCGAGGGCCGCAGCTTTTTGCCCGCGTTCAGCAACTGCCCCTGGTGCGCGAAGCGAATCTGGATGATCTGCAGGCGAAAATTCAGGACCTCACCGCCAATTCCGCCAGCTATGCGCTGCGCTTCGCCGGCAACTGGGCGGCGACCATGGTGCGCGTGATCACCGGCATCGTGCTCACCGTCTACTTCATCATCGAAGGCGACGAAGCGTACGCCTGGTTCCTGTCGCTCTTCCCTGTCGAACGGCGTCTGCGCCTCGACCAGACCCTGGCCCGCGCTTCCACGCGGATGGGCCGCTGGCTGCTGGGGCAGGGTACGCTCATGCTGATTCTCGGGGTCTCGAGCGCAATCGTTTTCCGTCTGCTGCACGTCCGTTATGCCTATGCCCTCGGCGTGATCATGGGGCTCTTCAATCTTGTGCCTGTGGCGGGCGCGTTGGTCTCCGTCTCGCTCGTGGTCCTCGTCGCCGCGCTCGACTCCTGGGGGCGCGTTCTCGGCGTTCTCATCTTCTACTTCATTTATCTCCAGATCGAAAACACCTGGCTAACGCCGAAAATCATGCGCACCCAGGTGGATCTGGCCGGACTTACCATCCTGATCGCTCTCCTCATCGGCACCTCTCTGGCTGGGATCATCGGCGCCATGGTCGCCGTCCCAACCGCCGTGCTGATCGCCGTTTTGCTGGAGGAGTACGCGGTGCACGATGAGGCCATCATCGCCGAGCCGCACGTCGTGAGCGTGACGCCGCCGGTGACGCCGCAGTAGAGCACCGGTCAGCGAATTATTCGATTGCCGCGGCGCGTGAGGTTCACGGCAACCTTCCATAGGAGTCTTCCAGGAGCCGTCTGGGGCTTTTGCGATACAGGAAACTTCCATGGTGCCGGAATTTTCGTGGGGACTGGACTGGCCACGGATATTCGACGTTGTCGGGCCTGCCGCCTCCGTCATCCACCTGCGTGGTACTCGGCTGGCGCAGTTATCCGCTGCCTGCTGCGGCGTGAACCTGGCCGTGTGCGCGGGGTTTGGGCGTTTGGGAAGTTGGGGGCTCGGGTTCAGGTTAGTTCAGGCTGCGTTACGGCTAGTTCAGGAACATGGTGCGGTAGAGGGTGTCTCGTTGGCGGGGTTGGAAGCCCGCGTCGCGGATGATGCGGCGGAGTTCTTCTTCTGTTGTGCAGTTCGACGTGCCGGCGGCTTTGACTACGTTTTCTTCGAGCATGACGGAGCCGACGTCGTTGCCGCCGAAGCGCAGGCCGAGCTGGAGGACCTTGAGGCCCTGGGTGACCCAGCTGGACTGGACGTTCTCGATGTTGTCGAGATAGAGGCGGGAGATGGCGAGGACTTTGAGGTAGTCGACGGCGGTGGCCTCGTCCCAGCCGCGGCCGCCGAGGGCGGTGTTCCCGGGCTGGAAACTCCAGGGGATGAAGGCTGTGAATCCGCCGGTCTCTTCCTGGAGACGGCGGATCACTTCAAAGTGGTTGACGCGCTGATCGAGGGTTTCGTCGACGCCGAACATCATGGTGGCGGTGGTGCGCATGCCGAGCTGGTGTGCGGTGCGGTGGACGAGGACCCAGTCTTCGGTTCCGCATTTGAGGCGGGCGATGCGATGGCGGACCGCGTCGTCGAGGATTTCAGCGCCGCCGCCGGGGATGGAGTCGAGGCCGGCATCGCGCAGGCGGATGATGGTGTCGCGCACGGAGAGATCGCTGTATTCGGCGATGGCGAGAATTTCCGAAGCGGAGAAGCAGTGCAGCCAGA
>CAZHTJ010000040.1:0-36027 GCA_964535525.1 uncultured Acidobacterium sp.
TCCTCCACGCCGATCATGAGCTGAACGCCTCCACCTTCGCCGCGCGCGTCATCGCCGGCACCATGGCCGATATGCATTCCGCCATCACCGGCGCCATCGGCGCGCTCAAAGGTCCGCTCCACGGCGGGGCCAACGAAGAGGTCATGAAGATGCTCTTCGAAATTGGCAAAACCGGCGGCGATCCCGTCGAATACGTCAAGGCTCTGCTCGCCCAGAAGAAGAAAGTCTTCGGCTTCGGCCATCGCGTCTACCGCACCGAGGATCCCCGCGCCACCCACCTGCGCAAAATGTCAGAGCAGTTGAGCAAAGATTCCGGCAACACCAAGTGGTTCGATATGTCCCGCCGCATCGAGGAGTTCGTGAGGGTCGAAAAGAAACTCAACGCCAACGTCGATTTCTACTCGGCCTCCACCTACACCACCCTCGGCATCGACCTCGACCTCTTCACGCCCATCTTTGCCGTCAGCCGCATCGCCGGATGGACCGCCCACGTCATCGAACAGCTCGACGACAACCGCCTCATCCGCCCCCGCGCCGAGTACACCGGCCCCGAATACCCGCTGAAATACGTGCCCATCGATCAGCGTTAGTGTCCTTCCCGGAACCTCGCTTCGTATCCACTTGCCGTCATCCTGAGCGCGTTTGGCCGAGAATTCGGCCAAACTCAGGCGAAGGATCTGCGGTTGCTCGTTGCAAGTTGTGATACAAATCCTGGCGACACGACGCTGAGAAAACTCTGATCCAGCCGCTGTTTTGAAGGGGCACGGCTTCAGCCGTGCCGTAACGGCAGCGAGATGCAAGGGGCTTTAGCCACTTAGGGAGGATTTTCGGGTTCCTCAGAGATTCCCCAGATCGAGACTTCTATCGTTTACGCGAAGTATCAGTCGTACCCCTTTGCGCTTTAGCAACTCTGCGCGCCGCAATCGCCAGAACCGCTGGTTCCCCCGAGTCCTCCGCCGCGGCCTTCATGTACTCGGCAGCGAACTCGGGGTTCTCGCGAAGCTCCTCACCATCGCTTCATCGTGCGAAATGCTGGCTCTCACGGCTTCCGTTCCTCGTTCCAATTATCCACCGGCAACCGCCCCGGCCCCCATGCACTGCCCGCAAACGGCGACTTCTCCCGCCGCCCCCACCACGCCCACATCAGCACTGCGACCACCGCCAACAGCGGAAATACAATCACGCTGCCCTCCGGACCCGTTGCCCCCCCGCTCCACAGCTCCCTGCCCGTGGCATGCTCGCTGAACAAATGTCCCTGCGCCACCATCCCGCTGTCGGCGGTCCCATAGAAATACGACTGCCCCCAGTCCCACGCCGCATGGAACCCCACCGCCCACCACAGCGATCCCGTATACCAAAGGCTGAGGCAGAAGATCAGCCCCACAGCGCCGGCGCCGATCAGACCCACGGGCGACTCGCCGCCGTTGCTCCCGTGCACAAACCCGAAGAGAACCGCAAACAGCAGCGCGCCCCACCAGAATCCAATGCCGCGCGTGATCGTGAACTGAACGTATCCGCGAAACGTCGACTCCTCGGTCAAGCCCACAAGCAGGAAAAGCCCTCCCCACTCCCCTGCGTATTGCACCGCCCCCATCCCGCTGAGCGTCCGCCCCTCGATCGACAAATAGCCGAGTTGCCGCAGCACCAGAACCACCGCCGAAATGGCGACGAATCCCCAGATAATTCCAGAGATCAGGCGCACGACGCGCGCCGATCCCCGGTAGCCATAGAACAGCAGCGGCCGCCGCTCGAACATCGCCATCGCCGCGGTCGCAATCAGCACCGGGACAAATTGCGAGCCTTCCAGCAGCAACCCGGTAAACGGCCCCACCGGCTGGTTCCTGATCAGGTGCAGATGCGGCGTAACCAGAACCTGGCACACGCTGATGAGCACAAACCAAAGCCCAGCGAACGCCACGATGGACCAGCCTGCACGCATTCCGTGCGGCCCCAAAAATATCCAGTGCCCGGGAACTCGTCGACGCGCCACACCTCCCGCTGCGAAAGAAGATGCGCCCAGCTCGGAGTCAGGCTTGGCGTCCGGTTCAGGTGACAGCGCGGGGGTGCGTTCGCTGTCTTCCATCACGCGCCCTCCAAAGCCTGACCGACGCGAAAGATCGTCGTTTCGTCGAAATGTTTGCCCAAAATCTGCATCCCGATCGGCAGCCCTGCCCGCGACTTCCCGCACGGAACCGAAACCCCGCAGATCCCCGCCAGGCTCGCCGTCACCGTATAAATATCGGCGAGATACATCGCCACCGGATCGTCCGACTTCTCCCCGATTTTGAACGCCGGCGTCGGTGCCGTTGGCGTCACGATTGCATCCACCTCGCGAAACGCCACCAGAAAATCCTCGGTCAATAACCGCCGCACCTGCTGCGCCTTCTTGTAGTACGCGTCGTAATAACCGTGACTCAGCACGTAAGTCCCGAGCAGGATGCGCCGCTTCACTTCCGCGCCGAATCCCAGGTCGCGCGTCCGCCGATACATCGCCGCCAGCGTGTCCGACTGCGGGGCGCGCAGCCCGTACCGTACCCCGTCGAAGCGCGCCAGGTTCGAGCTCGCCTCGGCCGTCGCAATCACGTAATAGGTTGGGATCGCATACCGCGTGTGCGGCAACGAAATCGGCCGAATCTCCGCGCCCGCCGCCCGCAGCTTCTCAATCCCACCCTCGATCGCCGCCCGCACTTCCCCATCCAGCCCTTCCGCGAAATATTCCCGAGGCACACCCAGCTTCATGCCTTTGACACCACGATCCAGATTCTCCGTGTAGTCCGGAACCGGCAGCGGCGACGACGTCGCATCCATCACGTCGTGCCCCGCGATCACGCCCAACACCGTGGCCGCATCGCGCACCGTCGCTCCCAAAGGCCCAATGCGGTCCAGCGACGATGCAAACGCGATCAACCCGTAGCGCGAAACCCTCCCATACGTCGGCAGCACGCCCACCACGCCGCAAAAAGATGCAGGCTGCCGAATCGACCCGCCCGTATCCGTGCCCAGCGTCGCCACCGCCATGCCCGCAGCCACCGCCGCCGCCGAGCCTCCGCTCGAACCCCCAGGCACCCGATCCAAATCATGCGGATTGTGCACCGGCCCGTACGCCGAGTTCTCGTTCGACGAGCCCATCGCAAACTCATCGCAGTTCAGCTTGCCCAGAAAAATCGCCCCCGCCTCCGCCAGCTTCTTCACCGCCGTCGCCGTATACGGCGGCCGATACCCTTCCAGAATCTTCGACCCCGCTGTCGCCGCGAATCCCTCCAGCGTCAGCACATCCTTAATACCAAAAGGCACCCCGGCGAGCTTCGGCAGCGGATCGCCTTTAGCAGCAAGATCGTCGATGCGCGCAGCCTGCGCCAGCGCATAGTCCCGATCGACGGAAAGGAAAGCATGAATCTTCGGATCCTCGCCCGCAATCCGCGCCTGGTAAATCTCCGTCACCGCCTTCGCGGTCGTTTCACCCCTTGCTATGGCCGACCGGATGCCCTCAATCGAACCCGCTCCTGTCGCCATTGCGTTCATCGTTTGTGCGCTCATCGCTCAATTACCTTCGGGACCTTAAAGAACACCCCATCCGTCTCCGGCGCCGACGCCATCACCTCGGCGCGATCCAGGCACGGCCGCACCTCATCCTCACGCAACACCGTAAGCTTCTCCGATGGCTGCTCGCTCCCGGCGCCGAACACCTCGGATACCTGCGCCATGGGTTCCACCTGCGCGGTATCCAGCTCCCCAAGTTGCGCAACATAGTCCAGGATCGCGTTCAGGTCGCGCCGCATGCGCCCCTCTTCCTCCGCGGTCAGCTCCAGGTTTGCCAGTTCGGCCACCCGCCGCACATCCGCCGGTGAAACTCGTTCCGTTTCGGGCATGGTTCCAGTTTAAAACGGCTGCGCCCGGGCATTGGCCTCAACATGCCTTGACAGACGCCCCCCGCCGGGTACAATCTGCCCCATACCGACTCGTACAGCTCTGAACACCCAATGAATACGGTCTGTAAGCATCCCAAAGTTCGCGTCGTGGCGCGCGAAGATGACGTCGAGTTCGTCGAGTGCCTCGATTGCGGTGAGGTTTTCGACTCCAACGAATTTCGCGACATGGCCATCGAGGAAACCGAGGACGAGGAAGAAGAAACCGCCTGATCGCCATTAATCTCCCGGATCCGCCCTCAAACCCAGCACCTCTTCCCGCGTCCGGCCCTGCTCGCGCAGCGTACGAATCGCCAGCGCGTCATGCCGCTTGGCCAGCCGCTCTCCGCGTTCATCGACCACCAGGGCGCAGTGATACCATCGCGGCTCCCCCCAGCCCAGCGCCCGATACAACAAAATCTGTCGCGCCGTCGACAACAGCAGATCCGCACCCCGCACCACCTCGCTGATCTCCATCGCGTGGTCGTCCGCCACCACAGCAAGCTGATAAGCCGGAACATCGTCCCGCCGCCACACCGGGAAATCGCCGAAGTCTTCCCCAGCGACAAATCTCTGCGGCCCAAAGTTTCCATCCTCGAACGCGACCACCTCGCCATCCGGCACGCGAAACCGCCAGTTCACCCCTGCCGGTGACTCACGCCGCTCCAACAAATCCGGCCCACCCTTCGCTCGGCAGGTACCCGGATACATCGGCCCTTCATCCCCCCGGGGTCCCCGGCGAACTTGTTCGCTGGGGTGGTCGTCGCCCTCGAACTGCAGTTTTGCTCCCGAAGCAGAACTTTCATGCGGCGCCTGCGCAATCCCGCTCAGCTCGCGACGCGAGCAGGTGCAGGGATACAAAAATCCCCGCGCCGCCAGCTCCTTCCAGATTTTCAGGTATTCCCCGCGCCGCTCGCTTTGCAAATAAGGGCCGAACGTCCCACCAACATCCGGCCCTTCCTGCCAATCGATGCCGAGCCAGTCCAGATCCTCGACCATCGCATGGGCGAATTCCGCTTTCGAACGCTGCGGATCCAGATCCTCATTCCGCAGAACCAGGATTCCCTCCGCCTCGCGCGCTCGCGCGTACGCCGTCCAGAATGTCCTGGCGTGCCCAACGTGCAGCAACCCTGTCGGCGACGGGGCAATGCGCCCCCGATACCGATTTCGATCCGGCTTCACCCCGCCAGTGTATCGGCCCCAATCCTTCTATCCCGCGTAGAAATTCAGGCCGCGCGATCCGCCTTCGCTAACGATTCCCCAGCCGGCGTCACCGTCGTCACCGGCGCAACCTTCCTCGGCTTGCCGGTCGCTGCGTCGAACGCATATTCGTAAAACAGCCCAATTCCCTGCCCCAGATAAATCGTCGCGAACACCAGAGGCGCTCTCCACGCCGAGCCGAGACCGTGGCGCGCGCCGATCTGCATGGACGTAATCAGAAACGCGATCGGAAACACCGCCAGCGGCGCGGTTATAATCGCGGCCGGCAGAACCGGCAGCTGCGACCACGCAAACATCCCCAGCAGCACTGCCAGCAGCATCGTGAGCGGCGCAATTTCCGCCAACGATGAGCACTCCGGATGCTTGCGCATCCAGTGACTCGCGCCGCGGCCATGCCGGAACATCTCCACAAACAGGCTGCGCAGCTTTTGCGGCGGCTGCTCGTGCACAGCAAGGCGCGGATCGCTGTACGCGCGTATGCCCGCCTGGCGCATTCTCACGTTGAAATCCAGTCCCGCGCACGCTTCGAAGCTCTCGTCGAACAAGCCGACCTCTTCGAACACGCTCCTCCGGTAGGTTCCCGCGAATCCCGGCGGTTCGACGTAACCCGCCATCTCCGGCGCAACCGGACCCCGGCCAATCCGCGTCGAACGCGCCCGCGCAATCGCATCGCCCATCTGCGTCTCGGCGTGCGCCAGCAGCGGCTGTGGACGGCACAGGCAGCCGGCCCCCGTGGTCTCCAGAATCGAAGCCGTATCCGCCAGCAGGTCCTTCGACGGAATCGTGCAGCGCCCGGAGAGAAACACCATCGCTTCGCCCGACGCGACGCGGATGCCCGCATTCCGTCCAGCTGAAACGCTGCGCCGCGGGTTGTCCAGCACCCGCACCCGCACGCGCCGATCCTTATAACGTCGTCTCACCAGATCCCCCGTGCCATCCGTGGACCCGCCGTCGACAACGAGAATTTCGTAAAGCTCGGCTGGATAGTTCTGTTCCAGCAGCTGATCGATGAGCCCAGGCAGCATCTTCCGCTCATTCCTTGCGGAAACAACTACAGACAGGTAAGGCAGCATGAGACGTCCTCTTTCCGCGTCTTACTGCTCGACGTGATGCTCGTTTATATCATTCAAAATCAACAATTAACCCCAACAAGTGCCGACTCTTTGGTGATGCGAATCGTCCCGTTACGAGTAACTGAAATGCTACGATTCCGGCGTCTCTGTCGTATCCCTCCCGCCGCACACTGCCTGCCCGCGCACCCAGCATTCGCGGTTCCTCCCCTCACGGATGGAACGACTCCAGGAACATTGGAGCGTGTTGTCAGGATTGGCTTTGCACCCACGCGCCCCCCGATTTCTCCCCGTTGCCACAACAGTGCACCCAGCGGTGACTGAGGAAACATCGGCCCGCGGCCTCGAAACCGCGTCACTCCACCTCAACCGTAAGCGCGAGCCTCTTATAGCCTGGGCATTCGGGTCACTCGCCAGGCGCATTACTGCTGCATGGTGTACGCGCTGCTCGGCACCTTCGCGCCCACCTGCGACGGCGTCGGCAACTGCGAGCGATCCCACCCGCCGCCCAGCGCCTGCACCAATTGCACTGCCGAGATCATCTCCGACACCTGAAGCGAGTTCAGCGTCTGCTGGTCGCCCAGCAGCGTGGTCTGCGCCGTCACCACGTCCACGTACGGATCGACCCCGATGCTGTAACGCTGCGTCTCCAGATCCAGAAACTCCTGCGCCGCCTTCACTGCATCCTGCTGATGAAGCACCTGCTGCGAATAAATGCGCGTCCCGGCCAGCGCATCTTCCACCTGCTGGAACGCGGTCAGCGAAGTTTGCCGATAAGTTGCCACATCCGCGTTGTAGGTCGCTTCGTACTGATGCAGCTGCGCCCGATACAAACCGCCGTCGAAGATGACCTGCGATGCCGATGGCCCAATCGACCAGAGACGGCTCGGCCACTCGAACAGGTGCTTCAGCGTCGAGGCTTCAAATCCAGCGCCGGCAGAAATCGTCACCTGAGGAAAGAACGCTCCGTAGCCAATGCCGATGGTGGCGTTCGCCTCAGCCAGGGTTCGCTCCGCCGCGGCAACATCCGGCCGCCGCTCGACCAGCTGCGAAGGTACCCCGGTCGGAATAGCCGGCGGCAAGTAGGTCATCTCTCTCACCGGAATCGAGAAGTCCGTCGGCACTTTGCCCAGCAGCACGGCAATCGCGTGCTCATATTGCGCGCGCGCCAACCCGACATTCGTCGCCGAAGATTTCGCCGCCTCCAGCGTCGCCCGCGCTTCGACTACCGAAATGTAATCGCCGGTGCCCGCGTCGTACGCCCCCTGATTCGAATCCAGAGCCTTCTGATCCGCCTCCACCGTCTGGTTCAGAATCTGCTGCAGATGGTCCTGCCCCCGAATCTCGAAGTAGTACTCCGCCAGCGACGCCTGCTCCGTCAGCTTCTCGTTTTCGAGATCCGCAGCGCTCACCTGCGACGCATATTGCGCCTCGCGAACCTCGTTGCGAATCTTCCCCCACAGGTCCGGAACCCACGAAACCTCCAGCGGCGCCGCCCAAAGAGTGCTCGTCCGTCCGGTATTCGCCACCGAAGAATTCGTCAGGTTGGATGAACTCCTCGACCGGCTCCACCCTGGATTCGCCGTAATCGTCGGCCAGAACTGCGACCGCGCCTCGGCAATCAGCGCCCGCGCCTCCATGTACTGCTCGAAATATTGCTTGATGGTCTGATTGTTGATGTTCAGCTGATCTTCCAGCGCGTTCAGCTCCGGCTCCTGAAACACCTCCCACCAGTTGCCGCGCAGCATCGCATCCTGCGGACTGGCGACCTTCCATCCCGCCTGATCCTGAAAGTTCACCGTCGACTCTTTGTAGTTCGGCGCCGTCACTTGCGTCGGTTTCGGCGCATGATACGGCGGCCCCACACGGCAACCCGATAAGCCCGTCAGCAGCATCAGCCCGCAGGCCGCGGCGGAAATCTTCAGACTGTTCTTTCCGCTCATGACGTGGCCCCTTCGATCTCCGGCCGGTAAGGGTCGTGGCTCTTGCCCAACACCCACAGCCGCAGACGGTCCAGCGCCAGATAAACCACCGGCGTCGTGTACAGCGTGATCAGCTGGCTCAGCAGCAGCCCCCCGACAATCGTAATTCCCAATGGCTTGCGCAGCTCCGAGCCCGTGCCGTTCCCAAACGCCAGCGGCAGTGCTCCGCAAATCGCCGCCATCGTCGTCATCATGATGGGCCGAAAGCGCAGCATGCAGGCTTCGAAAATAGAGTCATACGTGCTCTTCTGCTCCTCCCGCTCCGCCATCAACGCAAAGTCGATCATCATAATCGCGTTCTTCTTCACGATCCCGATCAGCAGTATGATCCCGATAATCGAAATCACATTCAGATCGATGTTGAAGATCATCAGCGCCAGCATCGCGCCGATGCTCGCCGACGGCAGCGTCGACAGAATCGTGATCGGATGCACCAGGCTCTCGTAAAGAATCCCCAGCACGATGTAGACCGCCAGCACCGCCGTGATCACCAGGTATTTCTCCGATGCCAGCGACGACTGGTAGGCCTGCGCCGTACCGGCAAAGAAGCCGCGCACCGTCGACGGCATGCCCAGTCTCAGTTCCATCTCGCTCACCTCGCGCGTCGCGTCGCTCAGCGACATGCCGTTCGCCAGGTTGAACGACACCGTTACCGACGGGAACAACCCCGTGTGATTCACCTGCAGAGGCGTCGTGTTCGTGTGCGCCGTGGTCATCGTTGCCAGCGGGCTCATCGCCCTGGGCCCCGTGCCGCCCGCGGACCCGCCCGTATTCAGCCAGATATCCTTCAGCCCATCCGGCGACGCCCAGTATTGCGGAGCCACCTCCAGGATCACGTAATACTGATTCAGCTGCGTGTAGATCACCGACACTTCCGACTGCCCAAATGCGGCGTACAGCGACGAATCGAGCGTCTGCGGCGTCTGTCCCAGCCTTGCCGCCGTCACCCGATCGTAGTTCAGCAACTCCTCCAGCCCGCCATTCTGCTGATCCGTATTCACATCCTGCAGCCCGGGAAGTGTTCTCATGTTGGTCAGCAGCAGCGGTCCCCATTTCGCCAGGTCGGGAATGTTGTCGGATTGAATCGTGTACTGATACAAAGCGTTGCTGCCGCGCCCGCCGATGCGCAGGTCCTGCACCGGCTGCAGAAACGCCGACGCCACCGGCAGCTTGTTCATCGGTCCGCGCAGATCGTTGATGATCTGCATCGCGCTCTCCTTGCGCTGCCCTGGCCCGTTCCCCAGCGGCTTCAGCGCAATGTAGATAAATCCCCCGTTGCTCGAGCCACCGCCGCCCGTGTAGGCATTCACATGCGCAATACCGGGGTTCGTCTTGATCACCTTCACCAGCTGCGTCACCGAATAATTCATAAACGGAAACGAAGCATCCTGCGGCCCCTGCACCCCACCCACTACGGCGCCCGTGTCCTGCTGCGGGAAGAATCCCTTGGGAATCCTGTAAATCACCACCACATTCAGCGCAATCGTCAGGGCCAGCACGATCAGGATCAGCACAGGATTATCCAGCGCCCAGCGCAGCGAGCCGCGGTAGATGGAGAGCATCCCGTTAAAGAATCCCTCGCTGGCGCGATAAAACATGTTGTGCTTCTCGTCTTTCTCCCGATGTTTCAGCAGGTGCGCGCACATCATCGGCGTGGTGGTCAGCGAGATCACCATCGAAACCACAATCGCCACCGACAGCGTGATCGCGAATTCGCGGAACAATCGTCCGATGATGCCGCCCATCATCAGTATTGGAATAAACACGGCGATCAGCGACATGCTGATGGAAAATACCGTGAAGCCAATCTCGCGCGCGCCCACCAGTGCCGCGTTCAGCGGCGGCATCCCGCTCTCCAGATGCCGCGTGATGTTTTCCATCACCACAATCGCGTCATCGACCACGAAACCAGTCGCAATCGTCAGCGCCATCAGGGACAGGTTGTCGACACTGAATCCGAGCAGGTACATCACCGAGAAAGTCCCGATGAGCGACACCGGCACAGCGACGCTCGGAATCAGCGTGGCCCGCGGGCTGCGCAGGAAAAAGAAAACCACCAGCACCACCAGCACCACCGAGCCCACCAGCGTCTTCTCCACCGTCAGCACCGAAGCGCGAATCGTCGTGGTCCGGTCCAGCACCACCGTTGTCTTGATCCCCTGCGGCAGCACCGCCTCCAGAAATGGCAGCTGCGCATTGATGTTATCCACGGTCTGAATGATGTTCGCGTTCGGCTGCCTGAAAATAATGATGAACACCGCGCGCGTGCCATCCATGTAGCCCGCCGTCCGCAGGTTCTGCGTCGAGTTATAAACGCCCGCAACATCGGAAAGCCGAACCGCCGCGCCATTGTGATAGCCGATAATCAGCGGCGCGTAATCCGGCGCCTGTGAAATCTGATCGTTCGTGATGATGTCCGCCGTCACCGCCCCGTTCGAGAGCTGCCCCCGCGGCGAATGCGAATTCTGCAGGCTCAGCACCGACTGCACGCTGCCCAGCGTCAGCCCAAAGCTTTCCAGCTTCGTCGGATCCACTTCCACCCGCACGGAAGGCGTAGCGCCCCCGCCCACGCCCACCTGTCCCACGCCGTTAATTTGTGACAGCTTCTGTTCCAGAATCGTCGACGCCAGATCGTAAATCTTCGTCACGTCGTACTTATCCGATGTCAGCCCCAGAATCATGATCGGCGCGTCCGACGGATTCACTTTCCGATACGACGGATTCGACGGCAGGTTCGCCGGCAAATAAGTCCGCGCCGCATTGATGGCCGCCTGCACGTCGCGCGCCGCGCCGTCGATGTTCCGGCTCAGGTCGAACTGCATCGTGATATTGCTGTTTCCCAGCGAGCTCGACGACGTCATCTCCGTGATGCCCGCCACGTGCCCCAGCTGGCGTTCCAGCGGCGTCGCCACCGAAGCCGCCATGATCGCCGCGCTCGCCCCAGGCAGCCCGGCCGAAACGCTGATCGTCGGGAAATCCACCTGCGGCAGCGGCGACACCGGCAGAACCATGAACGCGATCGCGCCCGCGATGGCCACCGCGATCGTCAGCAGCGTCGTGCCCACCGGCCGCCTGATGAATGCCCAGGAGAGATTCACAGCCGCGTCCCCTCCGGGCTCGCCATCGACGTCCCCGCGTGTTCGGCAGCTCTCGACGACGGCCGCCTGCCCGAAATCCTCTGCGCGATGCGATCGAAAAAGATATAGATAACCGGCGTCGTGTAGAGCGTCAGAACCTGGCTCAGCAGCAGACCGCCCACCATCGCGATGCCCAGAGGACGCCGCAGCTCCGACCCCAGCCCCGTGCCCAGCGCCAGCGGCAACCCGCCCAGCAGCGCCGCCATCGTCGTCATCATGATCGGCCGAAACCGCAGCATGCTGGCTTCGAAGATCGCTTCGGTCGAATCCTTGCCGTGTTCGCGCTCCGCTTCGAGCGCAAAGTCGACGATCATGATGCCATTCTTCTTCACAATGCCGATCAGCAGGATGATGCCGATAATGGCCACCACGCTCAGATCCTGCCGGAACAGCATCAGCGCCAGCAGCGCACCCACGCCCGCCGAAGGCAGCGTCGACAGAATCGTGATCGGGTGAATGAAGCTCTCGTACAAAACTCCCAGCACGATGTACACCGTCACCAGCGCGGCCAATATCAGCAGCGCTTCATTCGAAAGCGAATTGCGAAACGCCGCCGCCGTCCCCTGAAAATCCGCCTGCAGGCTCGCGGGAAAATGCAGGTCCGCCGCCGCTTTGTCGATGTCTTCAATCGCCGTCCCCAGCGACGCATTCGGCGCCAGGTTGAACGAAACCGTCACTGCCGGAAACTGCCCCTGATGGTTGATCGACAGCGGCTCCGTGGTTATGGCCGCATGCGTGAACGCGCTCAGCGGAATCGCATTCGCGCCCACACTCGCGATGCTCGTATTGGGAGTCGTCCCGGCCGTCGTCCCCCCGCTCGCCGAAGATGCTCCCTGCGTGCTGCTGGTCCCCGCCAGCACCGTCGCCGGCGCTGCCAGCACTCCCGCCGACGGCGTGTACTTCACCGAGCTGCTCAACGCATTCGACCCCGCCGACGCCGAAGCCGACGACGAGAACGACGTCACCGCGCCCGCGCCGCTCGCCCCCGACGAAGCATTCCCCTGAATGTACAGATCGCCCAGATTTCCAGGATCCTGCCCCCACACCGGCGCGGTTTCCAGCACCACGTGGTACTGGTTCAGCTGCGTGTACAGCGTGCTGATCAGCCGCTGCCCGTAGGCGTCGTACAGCGTGTTATCGATCGTCGTCGGCGCAATCCCCAGCCGCGAAGCCGTCACCCGGTCGATGATCAGCGACACCGCCCGCCCGCCCGTCTGCTGATCCGTCGCCACGTCTTCCAGCTCCGGCAGCTTCTTCAACTGCGCGACAAACTTGTTCGTCCACTCATTCAGCTCGTTCGTGTCCGGGTCTTCCAGCGTGTACTGATACTGCGTCCGGCTCACTCGGTCGTCGACCGTGATGTCCTGCACCGGCTGCATGTAAAGGTGCACCCCCGGACCGCTCGGCATGTTCGTCTGCAGCCTGCGGATCACGTCCGATGCGCTGATCGAGTGCGAGCCCCGATCCTTCAGCGCTTTCAGGTTGATCGAGATCCGCCCGCTGTTCAGCGTGGTGTTGATCCCATCCGCCCCAATGAACGACGAGACACTCTCCACCGCCGGATCCTGCAGAATCACATTCACCAGCTGTTGCTGCTTCTCCGACATCGCGCTGAATGAGATATCCTGCGGCGCCTGCGAAATAGCCTGAATCACCCCCGTATCCTGCACCGGAAAGAAACCCTTCGGGATCACGATATAGAGAAAAATCGTCAGCGCCAGCGTCCCCAGCGCCACCAGCAGCGTGATCCCCTGATAGCGCAGCACTACCCGCAGCGTCCGCCCGTAAAAGTCGATCATGCGATTGAACGCGCGCTCCGACACGCGATAGAACCGCGTCTGCTGCTCTTCCGCATTGTGCCGCAGGATGCGCGCGCACATCATCGGCGTCAGCGTCAGCGACACCACCGCCGAAATCACGATCGTCACCGCCAGCGTCACCGCGAATTCCCGGAACAGCCGCCCCACCACATCGCCCATGAACAGCAGCGGGATCAGCACCGCTATCAGCGAAACGGTCAGCGAAATAATCGTGAACCCGATCTGCTCCGCCCCCGTCAGCGCCGCCTCCATTGGCGTCATTCCCTCTTCGAGGTAGCGCGAGATGTTCTCGATCATCACGATCGCGTCATCCACCACAAAGCCCGTCGAAATCGTCAGCGCCATCAGCGACAGGTTATCGAGGCTGTACCCCAGCATGTACATCGCCGCCAGCGTCCCCACCAGCGACAACGGCACCGCCGCCGCCGGAATCACCGTGGCATACAGGCTGCGCAGAAAAAGGAAGATCACCACGATGACCAGAAAGATCGTCAGCATCAGCTCGAACTCGACATCGTCCACCGACGCCTGGATGCTGGTCGTCATATCCGTCAGCGTCCCGATCTGAATCGACGCCGGCAGATTCGCTTCCAGCTGCGGCAGGATTTTCTGGATGCTCTTCACCACCGCGATGGTGTTGAAGCCCGGCTGGCGCTGGATGTTCAGGATGATCGCCGGCGTCTTGTTCCACCACGCCGCCTGCTTCGTATTCTCCACGCCGTTCACGACGTTCGCCACGTCGTGGACCAGCACCGGCGCCCCGTTCCGGTACGCTACCACCACATCGCTGTATTGGCTGGCATCGGAGATCTGGTCGTTCGAGTCGATCTGGTAGTCCTGCCGCGGCCCGTCGAAATTCCCCTTCGCCGAATTGACGCTCGCACTCACCAGCGCTGTCCGCAGGTCCTCCATGTTCAGCCCATACGAAGACAGCTTCACTGGATTCGCCTGAATCCGCACCGCCGGCTTTTGTCCCCCGCTGATGCTCACCAGCCCCACGCCGGCCAGCTGCGCAATTTTCGGCGCCAGCCGCGTGTCTACCAGATCCTCCACCTGCGACAGCGGCATCGAGTCCGACGTGATCGCCATCGTCAATACCGGCGCATCCGCTGGATTCGTCTTGTTGTAGACCGGCGGCGCCGGCAAATCCGACGGCAGGAACGAAGAGCCGCTGTTGATCGAAGCCTGCACTTCCTCTTCCGCCACATCAATCGACAGCGAAAGACTGAACTGCAGCACGATCACCGACACGCCGCCGGCGCTCGTCGAGGTCATCTGGCTCAGCCCCTGCATCTGCCCGAACTGCCGCTCCAGCGGCGCCGTGATCGTCGTCGCCGTCACGTCCGGGCTCGCCCCAGGATAAAACGTCAGCACCTGGATCGTCGGATAGTCGACTTCAGGCAGCGCCGACATCGGCAGCTGCGTGTACGCAACAATGCCCACCAGCATAATCGCGGCCATCAGCAGCGACGTCGCCACCGGCCGCAGAATAAATGGGCGAGACGGACTCACGGTGCGTTGCTCTCACCTGAAATTGTCGTTTGCGAATCCGGTATCCCCACCTTCGAAAGAACGATGTCGGCCTGGTCCTGCAGCTTGTCGAAGCTGCTGTTCGCCACCTCCACCCCCGACGCGATTCCCGTCACCGCCGTCCATCCGTTGTCGGTCACCCCTGTCTTCACAATCTGCATGACGACGTGGTATTTCGGCCCGTTGCTGTTCCCTCCGCCCTGGCCCGGCCCGCCTGTGCCCGGCCCACCGCCTTGCTTACCACCGCCAGCCTGGCCCCCTCCGCCTTTCCGGCTCCCCGCTCCCTGACCCGCGCCCCCACTCGGGCTCGCGCCGCCGGCCTGAGTCGAGCTCGGGTTGCTCTGCGATGCCGCATTCGGATTTCCAGGCCCCGGCTTGATCAGATACACAAACGCCGTGTCCCCGTTATGCTGGATCGCCGACGACGGCACCTCGATCTGATTCTCCAGCGTGTCCACCAGCAGCCGCGTGTTCACAAACTGATTCGGAAACAGCGCACCGTCGGCGTTCGCGAACTGCGCCCTCAGCTTCACCGTTCCTGTCGTCGTATCGATCTGGTTGTCGATCGTCATCAGCTTGCCGTCGGCCAGCTTCCTCGAACGGTCATGGTTCCATGCTTCGACGTTCAGCTGCTTGCCATGTCGCGTCTGCGCCAGCACCTGGTCCAGATTGTCCTCAGCCAGCGCGAAAACCACCGTGATCGGCTGCACCTGCGTCACCACCACCAGCGTGCTCGTCGAATTCGCCGTCACCAGGTTGCCCGGGTCCATCAGCCGCAGCCCCACCCGTCCCGTAATCGGAGAAACAATGTGGCAGTACCCCACCTCCACCTGCTCGTACTGCACCGTGCCCTCGTCGTTCTTCACCGTCCCCTGGTCCTGCAGCACCAGCTTTTCCTGATCCTCCAGCGTCTGCCGCGGAATCGCGTTCTTCGCCCACGCCTGCTGATACCGTTCGAGATCCATCTGCGCTTCGGCCAGCAGATTTCGATCCCGCTCCAGCGCCCCCTGCGCCTGCGCCAGTTGTGCCTCGTACGGCCGCGCATCGATGTCGACCAGCGGATCGCCTTTCTTCACGATCTGCCCCTCGCGATAATGCACCTCCGTGATCACCCCCGTGACCTGAGCCGTCATCGAAGCCGTGTAAACCGACGTGACCGTCCCGATGGCCGGCAGATAAATGCCAAGACTCCCCGTCTTCGCCGTCGCCGCAACCACCGGAACTGCGACGCCCGCCATCATGCCACGGCGTCCGCCGCCTCCAGCCGTCGGCGCGGCCGTGCGCTTCTCCGTTATCACCCAGTAAAAGAGCAGTCCGAAGATGATCAATATCACCGCCCAAATCCATAGATGGCGGCGCTTCCGGGGAGCCGCCCCGGTGGTCGGAGGTAGCTGATGATCCGGCGGTGCGATGGAGGCGGAAGGTTGAGAGCTCATCTTCTATTGTGTCGGTCTTGTTCGTTTTTCAAATTGGATTTCCCGGGGAAGAACAACCCCGCCGCCTGAGGGAGCAGGCAACGATTGAAAACGCGCGCCAAATTCGGAGTTTATCACCGCGGAGAACTGCCCTGTCCCGCCCCTGGAAATTCAAAGCGCCCCATCCCGAGAGCCGCTTCTGCGGCTAAGATGCTGAGAGTCGTCTCGCGCAAGGGCCAGATGCATAAAGGGACGGACGAACCCTCCAAATGGTCGCAAAATCGAGCTTTTCGCAGACCGTACCCAAGGCTCCAATCCCCGCCAATTGCGTCTCCCGCGCGTAACGGACCCCCGTTACTCAAAGATTTCCATGCGTCGCCGCCCGCCGCCGCCCAGGGTACTATCGAAGTCATCGGTAACAACTTACGCGCGATGCGACCGCATCCAACCCACTACCCTGACGTGGTTCTGCCATGATCGGCTCCCCCCGGCCGCTGCCGGCGAACCTCCTCTTGTGACTGCATGAACGGCAATAGTAATTCCGGTTCCCACAACGCGTGGGCGGATCGCATTCGAGCCCTGCGTAATGTGCCCCCGGTTCTCAGGATCCTCTGGGAGTCCGGACCCGCCGTGGTTACGTCGGGATTAATCCTCCGCGTCGTCGTCGCCGCCATGCCGTGGTCGATCGGCTGGGTCGCGCACCTCATCATCAATGGCGTCGACTCCGCCCTCCACCATCAGCCCCTTCCCCCACGCTACTGGTGGATCGTCGCCACCGAGGTCATCCTCGCCCTCGTCTTCGCCGCTCTCACCCGCGCCATCGATTACACCGACTCCCTCCTCGCTGACCGCTACACCCACCACGTCTCGATCGAGGTCATGCGCCAGGCCGCCCGCCTCGACCTCACCACCTACGAAGACCCTGACTTCTACGACCGCCTCGAGCGCGCCCGCGTCCAGGCCACCGACCGCCTGGCCATGATCCAGCAAATGGGCCGCCTCTTCCTCCAGGTCCTCACCACCCTGATCTGGTCCGCCCAGCTCGTCTATTACTCTCCCTGGCTCATGCTGCTGCTCGTTCTCGGCGTCCTGCCCGCCTTCTTCGGCGAGACGCACTTCGCCTTCCTCGGCTACGCCAAAAACTTCCGCCAGACCCCCGTCAAGCGCATCATGGACTACCTGCGCATGGTCGGCGGCAGCAAGGAAGCCGCCAAGGAACTCAAGCTCTTCAACCTCAGCGATTACGTCACCAACCGCTTTGCGAAGCTTTCCGGCCAGATCTACCGCGAAAACGTGGACCTCTCCAAACGCAAGTTGCTGTGGGGCGGTCTGCTCTCCCTCCTCGGCACCTGCGGCTATTACGGCGCCTACGTCTTCGCCATCTGGGAAGCCCTCCACGGCAAATACAACATCGGCGTCTTCTACCTCATCACCACCTCCATCCAGCAGGCCAGCGGCAACCTGCAACAGGCCTTCTCCACCGCCTCCGGCATCGCGGACCAGGCTCTCTTCCTCACCGACCTCATCGGCTTCTTTGAGCTCAAGCCCGTCGTCGAGTCCAAACCCAACGCCCTGCCCGCCCCCCGCCCCATCCGCCGCGGCTTCGAATTCCGCAACGTCTCCTTCGCCTATCCCGGCACCGAGCGCCGCGTCCTGAAAAACTTCAACTTCACCATCGAGCCCGGCCAGCGCATCGCGCTCATCGGTGAAAACGGCCAGGGCAAGACCACCGTCGTCAAGCTCATCACCCGTCTCTACGATCCCACCGAAGGCGAAATTCTCCTCGACGGCATCGACCTCCGCGATTACTCCCTCGACGATCTCCATCGCGAAATGGGCGTCATCTTCCAGGACTTCATGCGCTACGAGATGACCGTCCGCGAGAACATCGGCGTCGGGCAGGTGGAAATCCCCCACACCGATGCCGACATCGCCCTCGCCGCCCACAAAAGCCTCGCCGACGAAGTCATCAAAAAACTCCCCGGCGGTTACGATCAGATGCTCGGCCGCCGCTTCGTCACCGGCGTCGACCTCTCCGGCGGAGAATGGCAGCGCATCGCGCTCGCCCGCGCCTACCTGCGCGACGCCCAGCTCCTCATCCTCGACGAGCCCACCGCCGCTCTCGACGCCAAGAGCGAGCTCGAAGTCTTTGAACGCTTCGCCGAGCTCACCGCCGGCAAAATGGCTCTGCTCATTTCGCACCGCTTCTCAACGGTGCGCATGGCCGACCGCATCGTAGTACTGGCAGGCGGCCGCCTCGTCGAAGAAGGAACCCATCAACAGCTCATTGCGCTGGGTGGTCAGTACGCGGAAATGTTCGAGATGCAGGCAGCCAGCTACCGATAACGCTATGTCGCGGAAGTTCGTTGAAACGCCATGTCGCTGAAGTTCGTTGAATGTCTGGGTTCTGTTTTTGTATCACGGCAGGACTTTACAGCTTGCTGAAATTTGTATCCTGTGCTGCGCAAGCAGCACGACGGTAGAAGCCTCGGCCTTTAGGCCGAGGAATTGTGGCTGACCCGATCAGGCCTTCAGGCCCGGCGGGTTTTCGACGGTAGAAGCCTCGGCCTTGAGGCCGAGGAATTGTGGCTGACCCGATCAGGCCTTCAGGCCCGGCGGGTTTTGAAGGGGCACGACTTCAGTCGTGCCGAAAAGACAGAGAATCGAAGGGGCTTCAGCCCCTGAGGGTTCTTTGAAAGAATTTCTGACTCTCCGAATCGTTCAGCAAAACTTCGGAGACACAGACGTTGCGGAGTAGATTGGTGACCAATCAGGTGACAATGATCAACGAGCAGCGCTTGCGCGACGCGGGACTGGTGCCGGACAAACTTCGCGCCGCCGCCCGCGAGGACGCGCACCGCTGGAGCGCCGCCCCCTCCAAAGACCTCAGCGCCTTCGACGCGCGTGTCGAGTCCGCCCGCCAGCGTCTCGAAATCCTCCTCCAGAAACTCGACCAGCTCCCCACCGAAGGCTGGCCCGGGCCCGAACCCCTGCTCGAAATTCGCGAGAACCCCCGCCTTACCCGCGGCGTCCTCGCTGAGCTCCGCACCGTCCGCCGCAAGCTCCGCCGTCTGCCCCATGCCATCACCGGCGATCACCGCGACGAGCCCCGCGCCACCGCCGTCGCCGCCGCTTATCTCGCGGCCTCCGGCTCAGTCTGGAACGCCGACGCGCTCCGCATCTACCTCGACGAACTCCAGCGCTCCGAGCCGCTCCTCCTTGAAGAACTCTGGGTCCTGCCCGTCGCGCTCCGCTTCTGCCTGCTGGAACAGATTCTCGATCAGGCCTCCACCCGCCTCGAGGCTCTCTCCCTGCACAATAGCGCTCCTCACTTCTCAGGCCCCGCCCCCGATCCCGGGGCCCCCGGCGAGCCTGCTCGAAGGGGTGGAGATCCCACCTTCGCCAAACTCCTCACCACCCGCATCCAGTCCCTCCGCGAAATCGCCTACGTCGACTGGTTCTTCGTCATCGAGCCCCTCGTCGTCTTCGACGCCGTCCTTCGCGAAGACCCGGCTGATGCCTACGCCCAGATGGATTTCGACAGCCGCGAGGTCTACCGCAAACAGGTCGCCCGCATCGCGCGATTCTCCGAGTGCACCGAAACCGAAGTCGCCCGTCATGCCATCGATCTCGCCACTGCGGCGAAGCAGCTGCCCGTCGGAGACCCCCGCGTCTACCTCCGCCGCGCCCACGTCGGCTACTACCTCATCGATCGCGGATTCGACGAGCTGAAAGCTCGCATCGGCTATCACCCCCGCCTCATCGATCGCCTCCGCTCCTCCCTCCATCGCTACGCCGACGACTTCTACATCGGCGGCATCGAGGTCCTCACCGTCATCCTCATCGGAGCTGTTCTTCTTCCGCTGATCCCCAACCACTCCATCCTCGGTGGCCTGACCCTGGCATTTCTGCTCCTGCTCATTCCGGCAACGCAGGGCGCGATCGATCTGATCAACAACACCATCTCCTCCGTCTTCCGTCCCATGCCGTTGCCGAAGATCGACCTCACCGGCGGCATTCCCGCCGACTACACCACCATGGTCGCGGTCCCCACCCTGCTCCTCGATGAAGCCCAGGTCCGCGAGCTGGTCCAGGATCTCGAAGTCCGCTGCCTCGCCAATCCCGATCCCAACCTCCACTTTGCGCTCCTCACCGATCTGCCCGACTCCGTCAGCCGCCCGCGTCAGAACGACACCGACCCCCTCGTCGTCCTCGCCGTCAGCCTCATCAACGAGCTGAACGATCTCTACAAAGACCAGAAGAAATTCGGACGCTTTCTCCTTCTCCATCGCCAGCGCATCTTCAATGCACGCCAGGGCGTGTGGATGGGCTGGGAGCGCAAGCGCGGCAAGCTCCTCGACCTCAACAATCTCCTCACCGGCAACTTCGACGCTTTCCCCGTCAAAGCCGGCGACACCAGCGTTCTCCGCAAGGTCCACTACATCATTACCCTGGACTCCGACACGCAGCTCCCGCGCGGCACCGCCCACGCCATGATCGGCGCCATGATGCATCCCCTCAACCGCGCCGTCATCGATCCCGATCGCCGCATCGTCACCGAAGGCTACGGCATCCTGCAGCCGCGCGTCGGCGTCAGCGTCCATTCCGCCGCGCAGTCGCGCATGGCCAACATCTACTCCGGCCAAACCGGCTTCGACATCTACACCCGCGCCATCTCCGACGTCTACCAGGACCTCTACTCCGAAGGCAGCTTCACCGGCAAAGGCATCTACGAAGTCGCCACCCTCCACGCGGTGCTCGAAAAGCGCTTTCCCCGCAACTCCCTGCTTAGCCACGACCTCATCGAGGGCGCCTACGCCCGCGCCGGCCTCGCCACCGACATCGAGGTCATCGACGACTACCCCTCCCACTACAGCGCCTACACCCGCCGCAAGCATCGCTGGGTCCGCGGCGACTGGCAAATCGCACAGTGGCTCTTCGGCCGCGTTCCCGACGAGTCCGGCAAGTTCGTTCGCAACCCCATCTCCACCATCTCCCGCTGGAAAATCCTCGATAATCTCCGCCGCTCGCTCGTTGAGCCCGCCACCATGGTCCTGCTCGTCGCCGGATGGCTCGGCCTTCCCGGCGGCCCTCTCTACTGGACCCTCGTCACCGTCTTCATCCTCTTCGTACCCGTCTTTATCCAACTCCTCTTCGGCCTCGGCCGCTCCATGTTCATCGAACAGGAAGGCGCCGCCAACGACGTCCTCAGCGGATTCCAGCAGGCTCTTTTCACCACCCTGCTCACCCTCGCTTTCCTCCCTCACCAAACCATGATGGCCATCGACGCCATCGTCCGCGCCATGGTCCGCCGCTTCGTCACCGGCCAGCGCCTCCTCGAATGGGAAACCGCCGCCGAAGCCGAATCCTCCGAGCGCCGCTCCACCGCCGTCGATCGCTATCTCGCCTTCACTCCGATTCTCGCCGCGCTCCTCGCTCTGGCCGTCGGCATCTTCCACCCGCTGGCGCTGATCCCCGCCGCGCCCATCCTTATTCTCTGGGGTTTCGAGCGCGACCTCACCCGCTGGCTCAACAAGCCGCCACGCGAGCCCCGTCAGCAACTCAACACCCAGGACAACCTCTTCCTCCGCGAAAACGCGCTCCGCGTCTGGCGCTTCTTTCACGAATATGGCGGCGCGCGCCACAATTTCCTCATCCCCGACAACGTGGAGGAAGACGGCCTCTTCGAAGCCGCCCGCGTCTCGCCTACCAATCTCGGCCTCCTCTTCAACGCCCGCCAGGCCGCCTGCGAATTCGGCTTCCTCACCGCTCCCGAATTCGCTAATCTCATGCAGCGCAGCTACGCCACCATCGCCAAACTGCCGTTGTTTAGGGGCCATCTCTACAACTGGTACACCACCGACACGCTCGAGCCTCTCAAGCCCATCACCGTCTCCTCGGTCGACAGCGGCAACTTCGTCGCCTCGCTCTACACCTTGAAGACCGGAACCATCTCGCTGCTCAAGCGCCCGCTCCTCGAACCACGCCTCTTCGCCGGCCTGCAGACGCACCTCCGCCTCCTCCAATCGCTGAACAACCTGCCCGAACCGTTGGCGAACCTGACCGCCCCCGCCGACGACGCCAGCCCCGACGCCTGGCTCGCGTGGGTCCTCTCGCCCGAAACTCGCGCCGCCTTCGCCGATCTCCCGCCCTACACCGAGCCTTCCCTCGACGAAGTCCTCTACTGGTCGAATGAAACCCGCGCCCGCATGGAGGCCATCGCATCTCTGGTGCGCGACTACGTCCCCTGGCGTGATCCGGCCTTTGCGCCTCTGCGCAACTTCCTCTACGACAAGCTGACCGGCGACTCATTGTTCATAGGCCTTGCGTCAGCGCCGGACGCTCCCCTGCTGCCTCCGCTCGAAGAAGCCCCCGCACTCGCCGCCGTCCTCGAGCAGCGCCTCACCCGCCCGCAGCTCATGCCCGAATCCGGCGACACCGCCGCACTCATGGAACAACTGCGCAGCGCGGTCGCAGCCGCACGCGGCCGCCTTCAGACTCTCGTGGACGATCTGCGCCACGTCTCCGCCGAAGCCGGACGCCTCGCCGACGAAACCGACTTCGCCTTCCTCGTCAATAAAGACCGCCTCCTGCTCTCCATCGGCTACGAGTTCTCGACTAACAAAATCCACTGGGCTTGCTATGACATGCTCGCCTCGGAAGCCCGCATCGCTACCTATATAGCTGTCGCGCGCGGCGAGCTCTCCCAGCAGGGCTGGTTCAAAATGTCCCGCGTCCACACCCAGGCCTACGGCTGCACCGTCCTCCTCTCCTGGACCGGCACCATGTTCGAGTACCTCATGCCCGCCCTCTGGATGCGCAGTTATCCCGACACCCTGCTCACGCGGTCGCTCCTCGGCGCGGTCGAAATTCAGCGCTCCTTCGCCCGCGCGCACAATCTCCCCGTGTGGGGCATCTCCGAATCCGGTTACGCCGCCAAAACCGATCAGGGCCACTACCACTACCAGGCCTACGGCATCCCCCAAATCGCGCTCAAGTGGGACGCCACCGCCGGTCCCGTCATCTCGCCCTACTCCACCTTCCTCGCGCTCAACGTCGAACCCGCCGCCTCCATCCGCAACCTCCGCCGCATGGCCCACGAAGGCTACACCGGCGCCTACGGCTTCTACGAAGCCATTGACTTCACCGGCGCAAAACCCGAAGTCGTGCGCGAGTGGATGGCCCACCACCAGGGCATGTGTATCCTCGGCCTCCTCAACCTGCTCGAGGACAACGCCGTCCAGCGTTGGTTCTACTCAAATACGCAAATGCGCCCTGTCGAGCTGCTCCTCCACGAGAAGCCGATGCGCGAAGCCGGAGCGAAATCCGACTCCGCCCCCCCCGCCACCAGGAAGACGAAGAAACTGGCCCTGCTGAAAAGGGCGGGCTAAACTCCGTCCTCATCCTCGCAAATTCTCACTCCATGCTGCGCTGGTATTGGTGGCCCGCAACCAGGGAAATGATTTGCCCTTGCGCAGCGATATGTTATAGTGCCGGGCATCCTCCGATTCTGCTGGCTTTCACCCCAGATATCTGGATTGACTGGCGAGACCCGACTAACTCAACAGCTTCCATGGGCTCGCCTCTCACCTGCTTTGCCACCGCGCAATCGTGTGCCCAGGGGCCTCTTGCGCGTTTGCCGGCATGTATGAGCGCGCGTGTGGAAGAAAGGAGACGTTGAATGCCCAAAACACAATCCAAAACAACCAATACTGACAACCAGGCCACCGTCAGTTCCGCGGCGCCGGTCCCAGGCCATCTGCAGGTAACCGTGAGCGGGCCGGCGAACCATGTTATGGCGGCGCTAACCAGCATGAAGTTTCAGCAAGACGTAACACTGGATCTTTGCCAGCAGATCGCGGTAGCCCAAACCCTTGTCTCCAGCGCGACGCTCGCCAGCCAACTCGGCGATCTGAAAATGGCCTCTCCGGAGTCGCGAACAGCCTACACGCAGCGGTGCGTACTCGATCTGAAAAACAAGACGGGATACAGCATACAAGCCTCACAGCTTCCTCAGGACGCAACCACCGAGGTACAGCAGGTCGCCGAGGCCATGTATGATGCGACAACCTAGCACTCGTGCTGTCGCCGCACTCGCGTTCCTTTTTGGCGCTTCATGTCTGGCCCTGGCCGCGCCTGCGAAGACGAAGAAAGTCCAGGCCAAATTTCACGTTGCGGACGTCGAAACGCTCAGCACTATTGCAATCAGCTTCGACGATCTGAAGAACGAAGATCAGCAGGCCATTTCCAATGCCGCTCGACCCCGGGCCTCCTGGTCGATTCTCGTCGACGGCAAGCTCAGCACGGTTGGAGTCCAATCCGTTTCTGTTTCTCTCGGCAACATCCACCTCCAGCTTTCGGATTCGCTGAAACCCGATGTCGTCCAAAAGCATCGCATTTCGATCCTGTTCGCTGGCGACCCCACCAACGGCGTTCAGGCAGAGTCGGTGGATGTGAAACAGCCAAAACCGCCGAAGAACACCTGGTTCCCCCCGCATTTCAATTTCACGACCGACAAGAAGAACCCGAATCTGGACGTCTCAGGGTCGCTGCAAACCGGAGTGAATGCCAAGCCGCAGTATGAGTGGAACGTGGCGGCGAAGGCTCCCGCCGAATATAACGGCTCTTTCTGGATCTTCACCGCCGGCCCTAAGTTCACCGGCATCGCCAGCCAGCAAACGAACGCCGATCCCGATTCACTGAGCGCCAGCTTCCCGACGGAGTTCTATTTTCCCTATTTTCCCCATACCCAGGTCTCTCACAGATATCTGCCCGTGAACCTTTCCTTCAACCCCATCGACTACGAGTTTGAGCGCAAGCCCAAACAGGAAGCTGTGCTGTCGAACGGGAAAGCTACCTTGCATAACTACCAGCAGAAGAACACGAATCTGATCGTTTCCGGTCAGCTGCAGTTCGTCGAAGCCTGGTGGCCGGTCAACATCAACATCAACCTCGGAACAGAGCTGGGTGCGGCCGTTTCCCGCAGCGTTCTCAACCTCACCGCCAAGCCAGGCTATTCTGATAATCCGCTGCGCGCAGTCGCCGGGACCGATATGTACTTCGATCTACCGAAGGTGGCGAAATACCCATTTCTCACCCTGGATGGCCATTACACGGTGCGTTCGCCATTGAACCCCGAGCCGTTTCAGCAGGCCGGAGTGAATAACGGGAACGAGTTCTACTCCACAAAGGCTCGCCATTACGTTGCGGTGAACTTTGCACGCACGATCGCCAAAGGGGCGAATTTCACCGTCCAGTATCGCTACGGTTCCTTGCCGCCGACGTTCACCTTCGTCGATCATCAGGCGACGATCGGTTTTGAGGTCGTTCTCGGCAAGTAAGCACACCATCTCGGCCATGCCGACTGACAGCAATCTTCCCCTCTGCCATGTCCTCACCGTCAACGGTTAGTTGAAAACGGGCGCGTAGAGCGCCCGCTTGTTATCCCCTGCAACCCTATTCCCTATACTTTGCCCTACTGGTAATTCAGATTCGGCCCCAGCCATCGCTCCACCTCGGCCACGCTCAGGCCCTTGCGCGCAGCGTAATCCGCCACCTGGTCGCGGTCGATCTTCCCCAAACTGAAATACCGCGACTGTGGATGCGCAAAATAGAGCCCGCTCACGCTCGACCCCGGCCACATCGCAAACGACTCCGTCAGCCGCATCCCGGTATTCGCCTCGACATCGAGCAGCCGCCAGATCGTGCCCTTCTCCGTGTGGTCCGGACACGCCGGATACCCCGGCGCCGGCCGTATCCCCCGATACTTCTCCGAAATCAGTTCGGCGTTGCTCAAACGCTCCGCGCAACCGTAGCCCCAATCCATGCGCGCGCGCTTGTGCAGGCATTCCGCAAACGCCTCCGCCAGCCGATCCGCCAGCGCCTCCGCCATGATCGCGTTGTAATCGTCGTTGTCCGTTTTGAACCGGTCAACCAAATCCTTAAGACCAATTCCGCTCGTCACCGCGAACGCCCCAATCGTGTCCGCTAAACCCGTTTCCCGCGGCGCGATAAAATCCACCAGCGACCGGCAAGGCTCGCTGCCTTCCCGATTCGCTTGCTGCCGCAGAAAATACAGCCGCTCTACAACCGTCCCGCGCGACCCATCGGCATAAAGCTCCACATCATCGCAAACCGCATTCGCCGCAAAGAACCCATACACGCCGCGCGCCGTTATCAGCTTCTCCTCGATGATGCGTTCGAGCAGCGTCTGCGCATCGGCGAACACTTTCCGCGCTTCCGTGCCCTGCCTCTCGTCATCGAGAATGCGCGGATAAGCCCCCTTCAGTTCCCAGGCGTGAAAGAGCGGGCTCCAGTCGATGTACTCCCGCAGCTCAGCCAAAGAGAAATCGTCGAGCACCCGCACGCCCGTAAACGACGGCACTGCTATGTCCTCGGCACGCCATTCGATCGGCGTCCGCCGCTTGCGAGCCTCGACCAGCGAAACCATCGGCTGCTTCGGCGCCGCATGCGCCTTGCGGACAGCCGCGTACTCGACCCTCAACTGCGTTACAAATTCCGCTTTGCCCTCTTCGCTCAGCAAACTCGTCGTTACCGGTACCGCCCGGCTGGCGTCCAGCACGTGCACCACCGGCTCGCTGTAATGCGGCGCAATGCGGATCGCCGTATGAGCGCGGCTGGTCGTCGCTCCACCAATCAGCAGCGGAACTTTAAACTCCAACCTCTCCATTTCGCGGGCCACGTGCACCATCTCGTCCAGCGACGGCGTGATCAACCCGCTCAGCCCGATCACATCGGCCTTCTCCGCCCGCGCTCGCTCCAGAATCTTTTCCGCAGGCACCATCACGCCCATGTCGATCACTTCGTAGTTATTGCAGGCCAGCACCACGCCCACAATGTTCTTCCCGATGTCGTGCACATCGCCCTTCACCGTGGCCAGCACAATCTTGCCCTGCGCCTTCACCTCCTGGCCCGCCGCAACCATCGCCGCCTTCTCCGCCTCCATGAACGGAGTCAGGTACGCCACCGCCTTTTTCATCACCCGCGCCGACTTCACCACCTGCGGCAAAAACATCTTCCCCGCGCCGAACAAATCGCCAACCACGCCCATCCCGTCCATCAGCGGACCTTCAATCACCGCCAGCGGACGCCCCAGCTTCGCCCGCGCCTCCTCCGTGTCCGCATCTATATATATGTCGATGCCCCGCACCAGCGCATGGCTCAACCGCTCCTCAACCGTCCCGCTGCGCCATTCCTCGGCTTGCTTCTCCGTGATCGCCGAGCCGCCCGCGCCCGCCGCCTTCAGCGCCTCGCCATACACCACCAGCCGCTCCGTCCCATCCGGCCGCCGATTCAGCAGCACATCTTCCACCAGCGCCTTCAGCTCCGGCTCAATCTCCTCGTAAATCTCCAGCTGCCCGGCATTCACGATCCCCATGTCGAGCCCCGCCGCAATCGCGTGATACAAAAACGCCGAATGCATCGCCTCGCGAACTTTGTTGTTCCCCCGGAAGCTGAACGAGATATTCGACACGCCGCCACTCACCTTCGCATGCGGCAGGTTTTCTTTAATCCACCTGGTCGCCCGCACAAAATCGACCGCGTAGTTGTTGTGCTCCTCCATCCCGGTTGCCACAGTCAGGATGTTCGGATCGAAGATGATGTCCTCCGCCGGAAATCCAACCTCATCGACGAGAATCCGGTACGCGCGCTCGCACACGCGAATCTTATCTTCATACGTCGCGGCCTGACCCTGCTCATCGAAAGCCATCACCACGACCGCCGCGCCGTACTTCAGCACCTTCGCGGCGTGCTCGCGGAACTTCGCCTCGCCCTCCTTCATCGAAATGGAGTTCACGATGCCTTTGCCCTGCATACATTTCAGGCCGGCCTCGATCACCTCCCACTTCGACGAATCCACCATGAACGGCACCGCCGCAACCTCCGGCTCGCTCCCCAGTAGTTGCAGAAAGCGCGTCATCGCAGCGACCCCATCGATCATCCCCTCGTCCATGCAGATATCGATGACGTTGGCGCCGTTCTCCACCTGCTGCCGCGCGATCGAAACGGCCTCCTCGTACTTCCCTTCCTTCACCAGCTTCGCGAACTTCGGCGAACCCGCCACGTTGGTCCGCTCGCCGATCATGATGAACACACCCGCCTGCTGTGTGAACGGCCGCGATCCCGACAGCCGCAGCGGCTTCGGGTTCGTGGCCACCGCCGCCCTCGCAGCTCCGCTCATCGGCTGCCCTCGCTCTGCAGAACGGGCTCTTCCGCTTCGTGCGCACCCAGTTTCCGCGGCGGCTGCCCTTCGAGAGCTTTCGCAATCGCCGCAATATGCTCAGGCGTGTTGCCACAACAGCCGCCGGCGATATTGATCAGCCCTCCACGTGCAAACTCACTCAGATAGCGAGCCATGTCCGCAGGCTGCAGATCGAACCCCGTCGGAGAAAGCGGATTCGGCAAACCTGCATTCGGATAGCACGAAATCGCTACATCGGCCTTCTCGGAAAGCTCCTCGAGAAACGAATACATCAGGTCCGGCCCCAGCGAGCAGTTCAGTCCAATCGAAAACGGCCGCGCGTGCTCCATCGCGTTCCAGAAGGCCCCAACTGTCTGCGCGGAAATCATCGTTTCGCCGCCACGCCCCACTGCCGCCGAGATCATCACCGGCAATTCTTTGCCCTTCGCCGCCAGCCCGTCCTCGTCGAACACCTCCCGTATCGCGACCAGCGCCGCCTTCGCATTCAGCGAATCGAAAATCGTCTCGACCAGCAGCAGATCCGAACCGCCCGCAATCAGCGCCCGCACCTCCTGCTTGTACGCGTTCTTCACCTGATCGAACGTGATCACTCGGAACCCCGGATCGTCAGCATCCGGCGAGTTCGAAAGCGAAACCGTCAGCGGCCCAATCGCCCCAGCCACAAACCGCTGCCGTCCCGTCGCGCTCGCAACCCGATCCGCCCACTCTCGGCACTGCCGCGCCGACTGCTCGTTGATCTCCCATGCCAGATCGCCGAGAAACTTATCGTCAATGATCTTCTGATAAAACTCCGGATCCTTCCGCCCCCCGCGCTCCCGCGGATCCTCGACAAAAAACTCGCTCTGCGCGATCGTCGTCGCGCCAAACGTGTTCGTCTCGATGATGTCCGCGCCGGCCTCCAGAAACCGCCGATGGATGTCGCCGATCATCTGCGGCTGCGTCAGGTTGAACAGATCGCCGTTGTTCAGCAGATCCTTCCCCGCATCGCGGAAGCGCTCCCCGCGAATGTCCGCCTCCTTCATCCCGTACGTGCGGATCGTCGTCCCCATCGCCCCGTCGATGATGGCGATGCGGTTCTCAAGAATTCTGCGCAGCGGATGCTGGGAAAAATCGGTCATGGATGGCGGCTTTTCCTGATGCCTTCCCTCGATCTTATAGAAACAGGCGCAAATCTCTTAACTCAGTGCAGGGAAACGCTGTTGCCGAGCAGAGAACGTGCGAAATTACGGGACGAATTGCGTCGGATTCGAATTCGCGATGCACCCCGGCTGATCGAAAAATACGCACGGCGTGCCCGCCTCTTCACGCATTTTGTCCTTGATGGACTTCGCCAGTTTTTGAATCTGAGCCGCCGTCTTCAGCTCCTCGACCGATAGCTGGTCCGAGTCGCTCCTGCGAATAGAGTCATTCAGCTGCTGTGCAAGATGCAACAGCCGATTGGTGTCCTCGACAATCTGCTTCTGGCGAATCGCGTTGCGCTCCCGGGCCATTCTCATGGCCAGGCTGTTATTCGGATCCAGAGGATCCCCGTTCTTACTTTTGGACGCTCCCGTACCGCCCGGCTGCGTCGGCTGACTTTGCTGGGCGACGCAGGGCACGGCCAGACCAACAGCAACGAGCAGCCCGAAGGACGTGAAACGAGAAATAACGGCCGTCCTCATCGACTCGACCTCCTCGCAAAAAGTCTGTCACCGTACGGCGCGACACCCTACGGCTTCGCGTCCGGATCCATCAAATTCAGCCCCGTCTTCTCATCGTGCTTTTTCAGCATCGGCGTCGAGTCCACCGTCACCCACACTTCCAGCAGCGGCGAAACATGCCCCCCCAGCACATGCCCGCCCCGCGTCGTCCCATCTTCCAGCGACACCACGCAGTGCATGTGCACCGAAGGCTTCCCGTTCAGCAGCCCAATATCGCCCACCAGTGAATCCACCTCCGACTGCTGATCCACCGGAATCACCCGATACGCCTTCCTCGACTCGTCATACCACGACAGCCGCGCATCGTGCAGTCCACCCACCGCCGTCAGGTGCGCGCTCTCGACGTGATAGTCAGCGGCAAACTGCGTCAGCCCAGCATAAAACTCATCACCTGGCTGAAAAATCACCGCAAAATCCCGCTGCCCGCCATTCTCGTTGAGCAGCTTCACCTTCATCCCCGGCGCGGATCCGTGCGGTCCAGCGTCGGCCGTCTTCACATACTCCGCCGCACTCTGACCAAACGCACCGAGTGAAACAGCAATCAGCGTGAACAGAAAAATGGCAGGACGAAGCACTTGTCTCATCTGAGGCTCCTCCACGATGGATGCGGAAGCTGGCCCAAAGCTGCGGAAATCCAGGCTCCTGGAAACCCAGCGCTACTTCACCGAATCCGACTGTGCCGCCAGCTGCCCCGGCATCCCCACCGCCGGAACCAGCATGTCTTCCTTACGCATCACCAGACTCGTCGCGTTCAGGCTCGCCAGCTCGAATCCGTGCCCGTGCGTGATCGCGTCCGTCGGACACGCCTCCACGCAGTACCCGCAAAAAATGCAGCGGTTGTAGTCGATGTTGTAGACCTTCGCGTACCGCTCCGCGCTCGAGATGCGCTTCTCCGCCGTGTTCTCCGCCGCCTCTATATAGATACAGTTCGAAGGGCACGCCGCCGCGCACAAAAAGCACGCCACGCACTTTTCCAGCCCGTTCTCGTCCCGCTGCAGCTCATGCGCACCGCGGAACCGCTCCTGCAGCACCGCTCCGCGCGTCGGCCCTTTACCGTCGGGGTAGTTCTCCACCTCGGTGGGCTGGAAAATCTCGCGAAAAGTGATGCTCATCCCCTTCGCAATCGCGGCTGCATTCCGCACTATCGACATAATCCCAGTATACGGGGCCCCGGGAGCCACCCAGTACTGAGGCCTCGCACCCCAAACCGGTGCTATAATCTTACTTAGTCTTACCGTGAGGTTCAGGCATGGAAACCACCCTCTCCTCCAAAGGACAAGTCGTTCTTCCCCTTTCCGTGCGGCAGAACCGCAAGTGGGAGCCCGGCACCCGGCTCATCGTCGAAGAGACGGAACAGGGCGTCCTTCTCCGCCCCGCCAAACCCTTTCCCCCAACGAAATTCGAGGACGTCTTCGGGTGTTTGCAGTACAAAGGAAAACCCAGGACGCTTGAAGAGATGGACGCCGCGATCGCGAAGGGTGTGAGAAGGCGCCATGCTCTCGGTCGATACTAATGTCCTGGTTCGCTTCCTGGTGCGCGATCATCCCGCACAGTCCGCCCAAGCCGGCGAGCTGATTCACGACAACCAGATTTGGATTGCGAAGTCCGTCCTCCTGGAAACGGAGTGGGTCCTCCGCGATACCTACGCATTCTCACCAGGTCAGGTCGCGTCGGCTTTCCGGGATCTGTCAGGCTTACTGCAAGTGCAGATCGAGGACGATACCCAGGTAGCTCAGGCCATCGATTGGTTGCAATCGGGGATAGATTTTGCCGACGCGCTGCACCTCGCCAGTTCCGAAAGCGCCGGGCAATTCGCCACCTTTGACCGCAAGTTCGCCATAAGGACGGCGAAATTGGCCTCCGTCCCAGTGCTCCTTCTCCGCTAACTCCCCTCTCGAATCCTCATCCGCAACATGCTATTCTCAACCCCAGCAGACTATGCGCCGCGCCTCCACCATCCCGGCCATTCCCAGCCTCATCAGCTGGAACCAGGCCCCGGTGTCCAACTCCCCGGCCCGCGCCATCAATCCCCGTCGCTACACCCGCATCCTGCCCACCCGCACGCGACCGAGTCTCTTCGGCAGCGACTAGTCTCCGCTGCCCTCGACGCTGCTTCCCTCCGCGTCGTGTATGAAGACGACCTCTCTCACCAGCGCCGCCCCGATCCCGAACCAGATAGCCCGGATCAGTCAGCCGCCCCACACCCGCACCAGACCTGTAAGGAGAGACCCCGATGACTGTTACGCCCGTCGCCAACGAAATCCTCCAGCAGTACGGCCCCAAAATCAAAATGCCTCTCCCCGGCCCCGAGGCCCGCCGCATCGTCGAAGCCGACGACCGCCTCATCTCGCCCAGCTACACCCGCTCCTATCCGATGGTTGCGAAGCGTGGCCGCGGCCTCCGCGTCGAAGACGTCGACGGCAATGAGTTCCTCGACTTCGCCGCCGGTATCGCAGTCGTCTCCACCGGCCACTGCCATCCCGAAGTCGTCGCCGCCATCCAAAAACAGGCCGCGGAGCTCATCCACATGTCCGGCACCGACTTCTACTACGAAGCCCTCGTCACCCTCTCCGAACGCCTCTCCGCCATCGCGCCCATGCCCGGCCCCCATCGCTTCTACTACGGCAACTCCGGCGCCGAGGCTATCGAGTGCGCCCTCAAAATCGCACGCTACCACACCGGCCGCCAGAACATGATCGCCTTCTTCGGCGCCTTCCACGGCCGCACTATGGGCGCGCTCTCGCTCACCGCCTCGAAGCCCCAACAGCGCCGCCGCTTCGCCCCGCTCGTTCCCGGCATCACGCACGTCCGCTTCCCCAACACCTATCGCGGATGTACCGGCGGCCCACAGCAAGAGGAAGAATTCGCCCTCGGCTGTGCGCGCTACATCGAAGACAAGCTCTTCCACACCACGCTGCCGCCAGAGGAAGTCGCCGCCATCTTCGTCGAGCCCATTCAGGGTGAAGGCGGATACGTCGTCGCTCCCACCATCTTCATGCAGGAGCTGCGCCGCATCTGCGACAAGTACGGCATCCTCCTCGTCGCCGACGAAGTCCAGTCCGGCGCAGGCCGCACCGGCAAATGGTGGGCCATCGAGCACACCGGCGTCGAGCCCGACATCGTCTGCATGGCCAAAGGCATCGCCTCCGGCATGCCCCTCGGCATCTGCATGACCCGCGCCGAAATCATGGACTGGAAGCCAGGCTCCCACGCCTCCACCTTCGGCGGCAACCCCATCTGCATCGCCGCCGCGCTGGCCACCATCGACATCCTTGAGCGCGAAGGCCTCACCAACGCCACCAAACAAGGCGAGAAAATGTTCGCCCGCCTGCGGGACTGGCCCACCAAACACGCCATCATCGGCGACGTCCGCGGACGCGGCCTCATGATCGGCCTCGAAATCGTCAAAGATCAGAAGACCCGCGAATCCGCCCCACTTCTCCGCGACCGCATCGTCGACCTCGCCTTCGAGCGCGGACTGCTCATCCTCGGCTGCGGCGAAAACTCCATCCGCCTCGCCCCACCCCTCATCGTCAACGAACACGAAGCCGCCATCGCCCTCGACATCCTCGAAGAATGCGTAGCGCTCGCCGGACAGGAACTAACCCACCCGCCCGCTCTTGCCGGCTCGGCTGTTTAGCCTTGACGGCTGCCCCGGAATGGGGGTCAAGCCCCCGGTAAAGTGTTGATTTGAAGGGGGCGATGGTGGGATGGGGTGGTCCATATTAACTGTTCAATTAACAGGCGAAAGAGAGGTTTTTGTATCAGTGCACGACTTTCAGTCATGCCGCAGCAGCCGAAAAGGAACAGAGCTTCAGCGCCCTGTTATGACCACAGTCCATGACTTTGGTTTGCGCGAGGGGCGCTTTTGTATCAGGGCATGACTTCAGTCGTGCCGCAACAGTTGTACAAAGAAACAGGGCTTCAGCGCCCTGTTATGACCACAGTCCATGACTTTGGTTTGCGCGAGGGGCGCTTTTGTATCAGGGCATGACTTCAGTCGTGCCGCAACAGTTGTACAAAGAAACAGGGCTTCAGCCCCTGTTTATGGCCATTCCGTCGCGCAGATCCGAAAGCCCGGCGACGCCCCACTATCCGCGGACATTCTTTGTTACATCGAAAACCAGCATGGGGCAGCGGCTGTTGCAATCGGATCGGGCCGCTGCGCTGCTCGTGGATGTTCTGCGGTCGAATATGGCTGCGGGGCGTTTTGTGGTCCATGACTTCGTCGTCATGCCGGATCACTTTCACGCCCTGATCAGCGTCGGCCCGATGATGACGATTGAGAAGGCCGTGCAGTTCATTAAGGGTGGGTTTTCGTACCGGATGAAGAAGGAGTTGGGTTATCCGGGAGAGATCTGGCAGCGTGGGTTTTCCGAAGTCACGGTGAAAGGCGAGGAGAATCTTCGCAACCATCGGGAATATATCGCGCAGAATCCTCTTCGGGCTGGGCTGGTGCAGGAAGGCGAGGAGTTCGCGTGGTGTTTTGAGACCTTGAAGAAGAGAAAGGCTGCAGTGGCTAAAGCCTCATCCTCTGGGCCCCTTCTCGGCACGACTGAAGTCATGCCCTGATACAAAAGCGGCTCGCGCGCAAACCAAAGTCATGGACTGCCGCCATAACAGATGCCATTAAGCCCCGCCGTTAAGGCCGCACCACCACGCGGGCTTCAGCCCCCGAGTACCACCCGCCGCCAAACTTCCGGAAAGGCAGTGTCGCGGAAGCTATTGATCATTGTCGTTATCCCCCGACGACGATCCCTTCAGGAAAAGCATTTTGGACAACGCAATTGCACCCGAAATCACCAGGAAATCGGCAATACCCAGCGGCATAGAGTAGGCGATCGTTGGGATCCTGGTGTCTGGCCACCGGACGATAAAAATCAACGGGACATGGATCGCAAGCACGACCGCGATTGTGGCCCAGAACCAAATATGTTTCCGCAGCTTCCACTGAAGCTTGATGGCAAGAATAATCATCCCCAATATGATGAAGACCGTGAACCCCATCTCTGCTTTGTCCAGCCAAACGAACACAAAGAAGACGGGTAAGAGAGCGAGTCCAATCAGAGTGCCCGTCCAGTCGGTCCGCCGCTCGCGCTTCGGCTCATCCAGCTGCTCGAACATGATTCTGCCTGTCTATCGGACGCGATTATACGCGGCCCGCTCTACTAGAGGTCCGTAACGTCGGCCATACGGCGCAATCGACGGAAGCCGTCACTCCAGCCACCGTCTCCTCTCCTCCGGCTCGTCATACAAGCAGTCAAAACGCCGCCCGATCAGAGGTTTCTCGGCAAGTCTGCAAGCCCATTAACCGAGTAGTTAACATGCACAGCTTTACCCCACCGCCGCCCCGGTCGAATCAACAGCTTGCTGGGGGCCTACCCCCGATTTCCCGGCTTGCGCAGGGCAAACGAAGCGAAGTCATGCCGTGATAAGTTCTCGCGGCCCGGCATGAAAGCCACGGCCCCACAGCCTGCGGAAAACTCGCCGGTTTTGAAAGGGCACAGCTTCAGCTGTGCCGTACGAGTCGGAATGTCAGTCCGGCTTCAGCCGCGGAGGGATGTTTTCGCGTTCGCCTCCAGATAAAAAACCCGATTCCGCTGAATGTCGAAAATTTGTCAAGCTTTTGTGGAAAAAACCTAAGTAATGAACTTTGACTTACCATGACTTACAAGCCAAAACCACAAAAGATATTTGGCAGTCTAATTCTCTGGGTCTGCTATCCTATACTTATAGAGTCAAGAAAGAAAAAAGCTCCGCCCCAGGCGGGGCTTTTCCTTTTTCTCAGGATGTTGGTTGGCGGGCGGACCGGGTTGGGAACCCGGTCCTTGCGAAGGGTCTCGAGGGGTCGAGACCCTTCGCTGTTTTGGAGTCGCACAAACGGGCTCCCGGCTCCAAGCTCCAAGCTCCACAAGTTTCCCGGAGGATCATGATGCACAAACACCAGCACCAGCACAAACACCAGCACGCGAATTGCGAAGCCGAGCCAACCAATCCCGGCGGCGCAGCGCCAGAGGAAAGGCA
>CAZHTJ010000041.1:0-35248 GCA_964535525.1 uncultured Acidobacterium sp.
TGGGCGATGAGGCGCCGACGCGGGTCATGGTGACGTTGACCTTGGTGCCGCGGGGACCCTTGAGGCGGTTGGCCACGTCGTCGGAGCTGAGGCCGGCGGCGGACTGGCCGTCGATCGAGGTGATGACGTCACCGGGATGAACGCCGGCGCGGAAGGCGGGCGAGTTCTCGATGGGATAGACCACGACGACCTTGCCGTTGATGGGCTGGATCAGCATGCCGACGCCGTAGTACTTGCCGTGCTGGTCCTCTTTCATTCGCGCGTAAGCTTTGGGGTCGTAGAAGCTGGAGTGCGGATCGAGGGTGTGGAGCATCTCGGGGATGGCTCCGTCGTAGATGGCCTTGTCGGGCATGTCGCCGGTGAGGGGCTCGGCGTAATTTTTGGAGACGATATCGTAGACGGCGCTGAAGGACTTGAGGCCGTCGCGGAAGTTGGACTCGTCGGTGGCGGACTGCGCGCCAACCTGCTGGCTGAGGACCATGCCGCCGAGGGCACAGACGGCAAAGAACACGATGAGGGAGAAGAAGGTGCGGCGAGTGCGGATGGACATGCTGGTCAGGGATCCTGGCGCTCGGTCCGTGTGGGGCGGAGGGGGAGCGACTTTACTGGTGAGTATAACAGCAGCCTGTAGCCGGTAGCCTGTGGCCGGTAGCTAACCGCCTGGAGCTGGGCGCCTGGAGCTGGGAGCCTGGAGCTGGGAGCCTGGAGCTGGGAGCCAGGAGCCTGGGGCCTGGGGCCTGGCGCCTGGAGCTGGGAACTGGTGGCTGGCTGGGCAGAGATCAGTGGTCAGTGATCGGGAGACCGGAGACAGGAGACCGGAGACCGGAGGCGGGAGAGGGAGGCCGGAGAGGGGGCGGCGTTTCTGCGGGGCAGGACGGGGCGAGTCGGGGTGGGGAAGAAACAGGGGGCGGGGCGGCGGGTCGTTATGGTAGCGTGATGCCAATCGATCCCCGGGATCGATGGCTGAGTGGGCCCCTGGAGAGGGTTTTCCGATGTGGATTTGCAGGTTTGGAAGCGGCGCGATTCGCTGGTTGGTTCGCGGGTCAGGTTGGCGCGTTGTTGTGCTTTTTTCGTTCGCAGGGGTGGCCTGGGGGCAGGCTCCGAGCGTGGCTCCGAATACTGCGCCGACGGGGGTGCGCGGGGTGGAGGCGGAGAACGTGGACACGGGGCCGGTCAAGAACGGCCATCAATATGTGGTGGCGATCGGCATCGATCACTACTCAAACTGGCCCATGCTGAGCACGGCGGTGAGCGATGCGACAGGATTCGCTCAGTTGCTGACGACGAAGTTCGGGTTTGAGAATGCGGTGCCGCCGCTGACGGAGAAGAACGCGACGCGGGGAGCGATCGACTCGCTGATCGACGACGATTTGCGGAGCCGGCTGCAGCCGGAGGATTCGCTGATTATTTTTTTTGCGGGGCATGGGACGACGCGCAACGACAAGATTGGGGACGTGACGCGTTCGGTGGGGTTCATCGTGCCGTGGGATGCGCGCGCGCCGGGGGCAAACGAGCACTGGAGCGATTATCTGAACGTGGAGGAGCTGCTGCGGACGATCAGCACGCTGCCGCCGGCGCACATTCTGGTGATTCTGGACAGCTGCCACAGCGGGATGGCGCTGGGGAGCAAATTTTCAAGCAGCCGGGACGATACGCGGTTTCAGAAAGACATGCTGCAGAAGGTGAGCCGGAAGGTGATCACCAGCGCGCTGGGAGACCAGGTGGCGGCGGATCGGGGACCGGTGCCGGATCATTCGCTGTTTACGGGAGCGATGATCCAGGGGCTGACGTCGGGGAAGGCGGACACGTTTGGCACGGGGTTTGTGACGGCGAGCCAGCTGGGGACGTATGCGCAGCACGAGGTGGCGTCGGCGCAGGAATCGAAGCAGACACCGGCGTTTGGGGCGTTCGATCTGGATCAGGGAGGGGAACTGATTATCCAGCTGGGCGCGGGGCCGAGCACGGGGAATGCGGACGGGGAGAATCCGGCGAAGACGCTGACGAAGTATGAGACGAATGAAGTGGCGCGGATGCGGGAGCAGGGGCAGAAGTACTGGCAGGCGGACGAGCCTAAGAATTTTAAAGCGGCGCGGAGCGGGGCGCTGAAGCTGTGCGAGGGCGGCGAGGGATGGGGGTGCCTGCAGGCGGCGCAGAGTTTTGCTGTGGGACTGGGGGGCGGGACGGACTATGTGCGGGCGCTGGATCTGGCGCAGTCGGCGTGCGGTGCGCAGGTTCCGAACGCGTGCGTGCTGCTGGCGGGGCTGTACACGAGCGGGGAGAGGATCGAGCCGGACATGCAGAGTGCGGCGCGGCTTTTCGATGAGACATGCAACCAGGGAAATTTGCGCGGGTGTTTTGGGCTGGGGCGGTTGTACCTGGTGGGCCACGGAGTGCCGCAGGATAATGCGAAGGCGAAGAGCCTGTTCGAGAAGGCGTGCGCCGGGGGCGAGTTTAACGGCTGCAACGGACTGGGCGCGCTGTATGCGTACGGCGTTGGGGTGGATCGGGACTACGCCCAGGCGCTGGAGTGGTGGCAGAAGGCGTGCGATGGCGGGCTGATGCGGGGCTGCGAAAACGTGGCCAATGTCTATCGGGACGGGATGGGGGTCGCGAAGGATCCTGTGAAGGCGGTGAGCTTTTATCGCAAGGCATGCACGGGCGGCGAGATGGAAAGCTGCAGCAATCTGGGCTGGATGTATCAAAGCGGCCAGGGGGTGACGAAGGACGCCAAGCAGGCGGCGACGCTCTACCAATCGGCGTGCGAGGGCGGGGAGACGCTGGGGTGCCGGAATCTGGGGAATCTGTATGAGGCGGGCGAGGGAGTGGCGAAAGATGACGCGCAGGCGGCGGGGTATTTTCGGAAATCGTGCAACGCGGTCGGCGGCGGCGAGTATGGCTGCAACAATCTGGGGACGATGTACGGGATGGGACGTGGCGTGAACAAGGACCTGCACGAGGCGCTGCGTTTGTACAACCGGGCGTGCGGGGCGGGACAGATGCTGGGGTGCCGCAACGCGGCGTTTCTGTACGCGGCGGGAAACGGCGTACAGAAAGACACGGGGGAGGCATCGCGGCTGTTTCGCAAGGCGTGCGATGGGGGCGATCTGCCGGGGTGTATCCAGCTGGGGTCGATGCTGGTGGCCGGACAGGGCGTGCCCAAGAATGAGACGGCGGGTGCGGGGCTGTTCAAGAAGGCGTGCGATGGGGGCGCCATGCAGGGCTGCGTGGGGCTGGGATATCTGACGCAGAACGGCCTGGGTGTGGCGAAAGATCCGGCGGCGGCGATCGATCTTTACAAGAAGGTTTGCGACAGCGGAACGATGTTGGGCTGCACGCGGCTGGGCTACACGTATTTCGCGGGAGTGGGTGTGCCGAAGGACGATGCAAAGGCGAACAGTTATTACGGCAAGGCGTGCGATGGGGGGGAGATGATCGGGTGCACGCAGCTGGCGTATGCATATCTGGAGGGCCTGGGGGTAACGAAGGACATCCACCAGGCAATTGCGCTGAACAAGAAGGCGTGCGACAACGATGCGGTTGCGGGGTGCACGACGCTGGCGTTCATCTACGCAACCGGTGCCGGGGTGCCGAAGGACGATGCGGAAGCGACGAAGTACAGCCGTCTGGGGTGCAAGGGCGGGAACTCGACGGCGTGCATCAACCTGGCGGTGTATTACTACACGGGGCGGGGAGTGCCGAAAGATGCGGCGCAGGCGGTGGCGCTGGACTCGAAGGCATGCGCAGACGGGGAGACGTTTGCGTGCGTCAGCCTGGCGTCAACGCAATTTCTGGTGAAGCAGGGACTGGGCGATGAGAAGGACGATGCGACCCTGGCCAGCCAGGCCAGGAAGGCCTGCGACGCGGGGGGGATGACGGCGTGCGCGAATCTGGGGCTGCTGCTGCACAACGGTCTGGGAGTGACGCAGGATGACCCAACGGCGCTGACCGTGTTTCGCAAGGCGTGCGATGGCGGGGAGATGATCGGCTGCATGTATCTGGGCGCCGCGTATGGCTACGCGATGGGAGTGCCGAAGGACGATGCGCAGGCGGCGAGTTTTTATCGCAAGGCGTGCGATGGCGGGAATTGGGCGAGCTGCACTTCGCTGGGATTTGCGTATCAGAACGGCTTCGGCGTGAAGAAGGATGCAGTGGAGGCGTTCAGCTACTATCGCAAGGCGTGCGATGGCGGCGAATTGGCGGGGTGTCACATTGTGGCGCGGTCGCTTTTGACGGGCGATGGTGTTCCGCGGGATCCGGATGAGGCGGTGAGTTTCTTCAAGAAGGCTTGCACGGGCGGGGATGCGGGGGCTTGTGAGGATCTTAAGGACAGGGAATAGCTAAGAAGCGGTTAGCTGAGAAGCGGCTAGCTAAAAAGCGGTTAGCTAAGAAGCGGTTGGCTAAAGAGCGGTTAGCGATCGGACCGTTTCTTCATGGGTTGGGTGGCGCTTATTCGCCGGCGATTTTTTCGAGTTGGGCGATGTGGTTGAGGTCGTGGCCTGCCATGGTTTCTACGATGGTGGCGAAGGTCATGGCGCCGCGCTCGGGGTGGGTGACTGGCTTGTTGGCGTTGGCCGGGAGCGCGGATTCGATGAGTATCAAATTCCAGCGGCGGACGGCGGCGAAGGTGACGATGGCGTCCGTGGCGGGGATGGAGGAATAGGTTGCGGCCCACTTGTCCTGGTCGAAGGGCTGGACGATGTGGTGGTCTTCTGCGAGGGTTTGGCGGAGGCGGAAGGCGAAGACGGTTTCGCAGTCGGCGAGGTGGCAGAGGATGTCGCGGGGAGACCACTTGCCGGGCGCGGGCGGAGTGGTGAGGCGGTCGGGTCCGATGGCGTGGACGAGGTTGTGGAGGCGGTTGTGGGTTTCTTTGAGGACTGTGAGGGGGTCTTGTCCGTTGAGGAATTTTGCGTAGGGGTTGAGGGTTTCGGTGTCGGTGGGCACGGCGGGGCTCGCTTTCTCCAGGGCAGTATGCCATGTGTGAGGGACCTATTGTCATCCGCGAATCAAGAATCCCGGGGTCTCGGCGTTTAGACGATGGCTCAGCCGCGGGGAAGATGGGGAAGGTCGCGTCCGGCGTGGACGACACGTTCGATCACGATCATGGTTTCGGCGATCCGAAAGAGAATTGCGTAGCGGCCGACGATTCCCATGCGGATGCCCGAACCGATTTCGGGTCGCAGGCGGTAGAGTTGAGGGTTCTTTCCGATCAGTTGTATTTCGGCGTCGATCTCGTCGAGGAAAGTTTCCGCGCGTTCGGGGTTGTCATGCGCAATGTAATCGGCGATGGCATCCAAATCGGATTCCACGAAGCGAGAGAAGCCGACTCGCATTTCCGCCTGTGCCTATTTCCCGGCTGATTTCGTCACGTTGCGGGTCTTAGCGATATTCCGGTATTTCTTTTTCAGCCGATCGAAAACTTCCTCGGGGTCGACGATGGGGCCGGGGTTGTCGATCGCTTCCTTCCACGCCAGTCGAAGCGCGTTGAGGTCTTGCCGCCGGAGTTCACGTTTATTGTTCCAGTCGCGCAGAGCATCGCGAACCACTTCGCTGCTGGAGGCGTACTCTCCGTCTTCGACGGCCTGGCGGAGTGCGGCGACCATTTCCTGTGGCAGGGCGATGCTGATTTTCTCGATGGTTGGCATAGGGCGGAATCCCGGTAGGAATTATTCCTACCAGCATCTTATTACAGATTACGCCGCGCGAAGGAGAACCCTATTGGGCCGGAGATCTGCCTGGTTTTGAAAGTCGAAAGGGGACAGGTTAATATAGCTGTAGACGAGTTTGTCCGGTGGCGCGATGTGCGGGCCGGAGAGATGAGTGGGCGAGAGCCCACTTTTTATTTGGTCTTTTTTCGGGGTCGGGCGATTGAAGAATGCAACCGCAGGTCCTTCGCCTGCGCGCCTGCGGCGCTTTGCTCAGGATGACAACCCAATGGGTTTTTGGCGTTTGATATAGGTATATGGCGTTTGACGCGGATCAGATTCGGGTGGTGGGGCAGAGGGTGGCCGCGTCGCATGGGCTCGATGTGGTGGAGATTGAATTTTCCGGGGCAGCGAAGCATCGAACGTTGCGCGTCTTTATTGAAAAGAACGCGGAGGAGCGGCGAAAGCTGGCGGAGGCCGATGCGGCAGCTGATGCCGGTGGGGATTCCGGAGCGGGACTGAAGGGTGTTGCGAGTCTGGATCAACTGGCCGGAGTGACGCACGAGGATTGTGAGGCGTTCAGCCGGGATTTCGGGACGGTTTTGGATGTAGAGGATTTGATTCCGGGTGCAGAGTACACGCTGGAGGTTTCCTCGCCGGGACTGGACCGGAAGCTGCATGGGATCGAGGACTACCGGCGGTTTCGAGGAATGCTGGTCAAGGTGCAGACGTTTGAGCCGGTGGAAGGCAACCGGCACTGGCAGGGAAGGCTCGGAGAGGTTAGGGATGCGTCCGTTGTACTGACGCGTGAGGGCACTGGGCACCGGGCGCCGGGCTCCGGGAAAAAGAGCTCAGAGCTCAGAGCACAGAGCTCAGGAAAAGCCGGGCCTTTGGAAGTCGAGATTGCGCTGAAGAATATTGAGAAGGCGCAGCTGGTGCCGGAGTTTTAAGAGCAGGGATTAGGGAATAGGCAGTGGGGAATAGAAGAACGCTCCAGCGTTTCGGGTCAGGTAAGGAAGAGCAACCGCAGATCCTTCCCCTTCGGCGCGCTTCGCTTGCTCAGGGTCAGGATGACAGCATAAAACGGTTCTCTTGCTCGGGGTCAGGATGGGCAACAGTTTTGGAATTCTGAATTTGTAACAGGGATTGAGACAGATATGGCGAGTGTACTTTACGACAGCATTGAGGCGTTGAGCCGGGATAAGGGCATCGATCCGCAGATTGTGATTTCGGCGGTGGAGGATGCGATCGCGCTGGCGACGAGGAAGTATTACAAGACGCAGGAAAACATGCGCGCGGAGCTGGACAAGGAGTCCGGCGAGATCCGGGCGTACGTGTTTAAGACCGTCGTCGAGACGCCGGAGCTGATCGAGGATCCGGTGAACCAGATTGCCCTCGAAGAGGCAAAGGAGCTGGCGCCGGAGGTGGAAGTGGGCGGGGAGATTCGCTACTACAAGCCGACCGATGTGCTGGGGCGCATCGCTGCGCAGATGGCGAAGCAGGTGATCTTCCAGAAGGTGAGGGAGGCGGAGCGGGATACGGTTTTCAATGAGTATGCACATCGGGTGGGCGAAGTGCTGAATGCAACGGTGAAGCGGCTGGAGCTGCAGGACGTGATCTTCGACCTGGGGAAGGCGGAGGCGCGGATGCCCAGGCGGGAGCAGTCGCGGCTGGAGCAGTTTTCGGTGGGCGAGCGGGTGCGGGTGGTGCTGCAGCGGGTGGATCGTGCGTCGAGGGGGCCGCAGGTGATTGTGTCGCGTGCGGCGCCGGAGCTGGTGCAGAGCCTTTTCCAGAGCGAGGTGCCGGAGATTTATGACAACACGGTGACGATTCGGGCGATTGCGCGCGAGGCTGGAGAGCGGACGAAGATCGCGGTGATGTCGCGGGACAAGGATGTCGATCCGGTGGGCGCGTGCGTGGGCATGAAGGGCATGCGCGTGCAGTCGATTATTCGCGAGTTGCGCGGGGAAAAGATCGACATCATCGAGTTCAGCGAGGAGATCACGACGTTCGCGGAGAAGGCGCTGCAGCCGGCGAAGGTGAGCCGGGTAAGCATCGCCGATCTCGAAGACAAGCAGCTGGAAGTGATTGTGGATGACACGCAGCTGTCGCTGGCGATCGGGAAGAAGGGGCAGAACGTGCGGCTGGCGGCGAAGCTGCTGGGCTGGAAGATCGACATCAAGAGCGAGGAAGAGAAGCGGCAGGAAGTGGAACAGCAGATGACGGCGATGGCGGGTGTAACGGCCACACCGATCGAACAGGTAGGCGAGCTGGGCGAATCGATCATTCAGAAGCTGGTAGCGGCTGGAATCACGACAGTGGAAGGGCTGGCCGATATGACGCCGGAGCAACTGGAGGAGATCCCAGGGATCGGCGAAAAGACGTTGGAGAAGATCAGCGTGGCGGTGCGGCATTATTTCGGGCAGTACGAAGAGGGCGAGGAGCGGCCAGTGGCTCCGGTGGTTGCGGCGGCGGAAGGTGCTGAGGCTTCGGCGGAGGGCGGCGGTGAGACGGCTTCGGAAGATGCTGCAGCAGCGGCTGCGCTGAAGGCGGAGGAGGCTTCGCTCGATGAGGAGATCGACGCTCTGGAGCAGGATCTGACGCAAAGCGGCGAAGATTCGGTAAGCGAGGATGGATCGGGGCTGATCCACGATGAGGTGGCCGAGGAAGAACTGGCCGAGATCACCGAGGTTGGGCCGGCCCTGGAAGAGGAAGGCGCGGAGTCAGTGGATCCGGGGAGCGCGGATGTGAGCGAACGGCTGGCCGAACACCAGGTGAATCCTAAGCTGGATCGGGACGAGGTTGTGAACGAGGGGAATGTTGAGGAAGTGAAGGACGAATAAGGCAGGGGGTAGGGAATAGGGATTAGGGATTAGAAAAGCGGACAACGGACAGCGGATAGCGTTCAGCCGGTGCTTCGCCAAGTCGAGTAAGGCAGGGAGTTGGGAGTAAGAGAGCAGGAAGCGGGAAGCTGGAAGTCAGCCTGTAGCTGGGTGGCGGGTAGCTAACCTGGACGCTGATTGGAGCGTCGACGGCTTTTCTAATCCCTAAACCCTAATCCCTGATCTTCGATCTTCGGAGAATTCTCGGGTTGAACCGGGTAATTGGGCCGCGTGTGTCGCGGTTTTCAGAGATAATGAAAGAGATAGCGGACCCACAAGTCAGGAGTCAGTCTTTGTGAAGAACTAAGGACCGGTGGGCAGTTTTTAACGACACGGGGACGGATGAGCACAGTTCGAATCAATGAATTAGCGCGAGAGCTGGAAGTCAAGAGCAGGGAGATTCTGGACGCTCTCACGGCGGTAGGAGTCACGGAGAAGAAGACGCATTCGAGCTCGATCGAGACGGATGAAGCCGAGCGTGTGCGCGCGCACATCCTTAAGGGGCGCGGGGGAAGCAGCGCGTCGGCATCGCGGCATGAGGCCGAGGTGAAGCCGAAGATCGACTGGTCGAAGGTGCACAGTGTGGGTGACGTGGCTCGGGCAATTCTGGAGAAGAAGCAGCAGGAGATGCATCCTGCTCCGGCGAGGCCGGCAACGCCCGCGGCGGCGGCAACAACGGCCAGGCCGGTGGTGCGGCCGGTGGTGAGTGCACCGACGGGAGCTACTCCAACCGCAACAGCGGCGAGAGCAGCGACGCCGAGTGCGAGCCCGGCTGCCAGCGCATCGGCGGCGAGCAGGCCGGCAGCGGAGACGACGCCGGCAACTCCGGCGAAGAGAATGATTGTGCCGCAGCCGCGGCAGGCGCCTGCGATTGTAGCCGCCCCGCCGGCAGGTTCGGCACGGACGGGGGTGGTTGCGGCTCCGCCGCAAACTCCCGCGATTGCGGCGAAACCGCCGGCGGGTCCGGTGGTGGCGAGGCCTCCAGTGGCAGCGGCGGCTGGGCCGTCGGACGGGCGTCCGATGGCGGCTGCACCGGCGGGAGCTGTGGTTGCAGCGCGAGCGCCGGCAGCAACCGCAGGACAAGTGGCGACAAGTTCGAGTGCGACGGCTACGCCGGGTCCGGTGGTTACGGCTGCCGCGGCAGCGCAGGGAGTTGCTGCGCCCGATGCGCCGAGGTTAGTTCCGGCTAAGGCGGAGATGGAAGCGGCAGCGCCGCCTCCAGCGGCACGGCCGGAGCCGCCGGCACCGCGCCGCGTAATTATGCCGCAGACGGGGCCGCGTCCTGTATACAGCGCGCCGCCTCCAGCGCCTGTCGCAGCGGGACCAGCGCCTGGGCAGAATCCAGCGGGCGCGCCTGGTGGAATTCAGCGGGGTCGGCCGATTTTCGATCGCAGGCCGTCGGGAGGGCCGGGAGGTCCGCGGCCAGGGATGGGCGGTGGGCCGGGAGGGCCGGGAGGTCCTGCGGGCGCACGGCGACCGATGCATCCGACGCGGTCTGCGCCGGGAGGGCCGGGAGGGCCGGGACAGCGGCCAGGGATGGGTGCGCGGCCAGGATTTGGAGCAAGGCCGGGATTCGGGCAGCGGACCGGACCCGGTGGTGCGCCTGCGTTGCCGCCTCCGGGTGAAGCGCCTCGTCCGCCGCGTCCGGGGCCGAGAGGGCGCGGACGGCCGCGGTACGAGAAGACCAAAGAAGGTCCGATGAAGGGGTTTGCGCCGCCGTCGCGGATGACAGCGCAGGTTCCGACGGGTCCTGTGCCGATTACGCGGACCATCACGGTTACAGAAGGCGTGAGCGTGAAGGATCTGGCGGAGAAGCTGGAAATCCGCGGGAAGGATCTGATCGCGACGCTGCTGGTGAAGGGTGTATTTGTAACCGTGAACCAAACACTGGACGGCGAGCTGGTGAAGGAAGTGGCGGCGCAGTTCGGGGCCGACGTGCAGATGATCAGCTTCGAGGATTCGATGGCGAACGAGGCCATGGAGAGCATCCTCGCGACCGATAATCCCGACGAGCTGGAAGTGACGCGGCCGCCGGTGGTGACGGTGATGGGACACGTCGACCACGGCAAGACATCGCTGCTGGACGCGATCCGCGAGACGGATGTGGCGGGCGGCGAGGCGGGCGGGATCACGCAGCACATCGGTGCATATAAGGTGAAGATCGCGAAGGCGGATTCGCCTGCGTTTGGGCGCGAGATTGTGTTCCTGGATACGCCGGGTCACGAGGCGTTTACCCGGATGCGCGCGCGTGGGGCGAAGGTGACGGACATCGTCGTGATCGTCGTTGCCGCGGACGATGGCGTGATGCCGCAGACGCTGGAGGCGATCGATCACGCGAAGGCGGCGAACGTGCCGATGATTGTCGCGGTGAACAAGATCGATAAGCCCGAGGCGCAGCCGGATCGAGTGAAGAAGCAGCTGGGCGATCGCGGGCTGGTTCCGGAAGACTGGGGCGGCAGCACGGTGTTCGTCGATGTGTCGGCGAAGAAGCGAATCAACCTGGATCTGCTGCTGGAGATGATTTGTCTGGTGGCGGATATTCAGGCGCTGAAGGCGACGCCGGAGCGTTCGGCGGTGGGCACGGTGATCGAAGCAAAACTGGATCGCGGACGCGGTGCGGTGGCGACGGTGCTGGTGCAGAACGGCACGCTGAAGAACCAGGACAACTTTGTGGTCGGGAACACGTTCGGGAAGATTCGCGCGATGTTCGACGATCGCGGTCGGACTGTCGAGACTGCGGGACCTTCGACGCCGGTGGAGATCGTGGGACTGGAAGGTATGCCGGACGCGGGCGATACGTTTCTGGTGGTGAGCGATCGGGACAAGGCGCGGGGCATCGGGCAGTACCGCAAGATGCGCGAGCGCGAGGCGCAGCTGGCGAAGTCCTCACGCGTGACGCTGGAAGGGCTGGCGGATTCGATCCAGCAGGCGGGCATGAAGGAACTGCCGCTGATCCTGAAGGGCGACGTGACGGGATCGGTGGAAGTGCTGGCCGACTCGCTGCAGAAGATGTCGACGGAAAAGGTGCGCATCAAGGTGATCCACTCCGGCGTGGGTGCGATTACAGAGAGCGATGTGCTGCTGGCGTCGGCGTCGAACGCGATCATCATCGGGTTCAACGTGCGGCCGGAGCGCAAGGTCGCCGATCTGGCGGAGCAGGAAGAAGTGGAGATCCGGCTGCACTCGATTATTTACGAACTGCAGGACGAGATCCGCAAGGCGATGCTGGGGCTGCTGGAGCCGGTGTTCAGAGAGAATTTCCTGGGACGCGCGGAGGTGCTGAACGTTTTCCGGATTCCGAAGGTGGGAACGATTGCCGGTTGCAGAGTGACGGACGGCGTGCTGCGGCGCGATGCCGAAGTGCGGCTCATGAGGGACGGCGTGCCGGTGTTCAAGGGCAAGCTGACGTCGCTGAAGCGGTTCAAGGACGACGCGAAGGAAGTGACGAACGGCATGGAGTGCGGCGTCAGCCTCTCGAACTTCACCGACATTAAGGTGGGGGATACGGTTGAGGCGTTTGTTACGGAGAAGATTGCTGCGGAGTTGACGGCGTCTTGAGGGCAGGGAATAGCCAATAGCCAATAGGGAGTAGGAAAAGCGCCTGGCTTATGCTGGGCGCTTTTTCTTTTGATGGGGCCGCGGTTCAGGCTTGTATTACTTGCCCATCTCCTGGAACCGGTGCCATTTTCCACGAACGGCATTCTTCCAGGCGCCAGGAGGAAGCTCAGGGATGTCGGAGGTATCGACACGGCTTTCGGGCATCCGTGCGAGGGCCTGAATCTCGCGTTTCTGGCGAGCGGTGAGCGGTTGCCCGGGCTTCAATTCGTAACTCGTCTTAGAATTCGTTCGCTTCTTCATATCCGAGCAGCTATGAGTATCGGCACCGTTAGATTCTATCCGGCTGAGACAGTCGCGTCAGGAGGCATGGCCGGTGTACCTTGTTGTGGATGCAGAAGCAACGTGAAGACACCGAGCAACTCAAGTGCGATGAAGCCAACGGCAAATGCGTAGAAAACATAGCGGAGGGACGGCCAGAGTTTGCGAGGCAGTTGATCGCGGAACGGTGATTGCCTCGAAGGCTTAGGGCCGCACACTCATTGTGTGACCTTTGAATGTGCAGCCCCTTAACCACGGTTCCCGGTCGCTCCGTGATCATCGGAACTCCGATCCCCGAGGAACGAGTGCGCCAGATGGTCCATCTGACGCTTTGCCTTCCTGTTTTAGCGTGTCCAGCTCACGATGGGCGCTGCGTCAGTACGGCGGATGCTCCGTTCATGACCGGAGGCAGGTAGCGAAAGCCGTCGCTCGTCGGCGGCAACTAAATCCCGTTCACTATCCGCGCACCTGGACTGCGGGACTCTCTCGCTAAATAGGTGACGAGTTTTTTCACCCTACACCTCCAACGGGAAATATCCCTCGCGGCTATTATACCGCTGGCCATTCAGTCGAAGAACGCTACTTCGGCTCCGCGATGCGCTCGCCTGTGTGCGGATCGAGTTTAGGAGGAGTGGCCGGTTCTGACGGAACCTTCGACTTCAAGAGGGCCAACGCCTTCTCCAGCTCGACGGGCGCAGATGTGTTGTTCATGGTGTAGTCAAATGCCGGATCGACATACCAGTTTTTTAGTGCTTCGCAGTCGTCAGTACACTTCGAAGAGAACAGGGTCTCTCCAGAAAGCAGGTCTTGCACGCTTTCCACGGTTATATCTACACGACGGGCAACGTAGGCCGTTTCCAACTCAGAGACACAGCTATTTCGAGCAGGGCTGTAATCAACCCTATCCAGCGTCACAGAGACGAAAGTCGAATCGTCTGTGCTTGATTGGCTATTAGTGCTGTTCGCCTTAACGTAGGCGTCAGCGACGGCCTTGCAGTGAACCCGTTCTTGGAAAATCCGGCTGTTATGGTCTCGCCGATAAACGTTAAAGCCCTCTGTAGTCGCGGCACCAAGCACGATACCGATGCCCATGAATGCTATTGTCGTGATGTAGCGAGTCATCTTCGTTTGGCCTGCGAGTGGACTCGGAACATCTTAGCGCGTCCTAAACGTTCTCGGCTGCTCTGTTAACCAAAGAGTTAATATGGAGGCCTTTCACCAATCAGCGCCCCATAGAATCAATCCTTTACCAAGGGCTTGACCCCCTTCCAGTGGCTGGCCAACAGGCGAAATTCGGAGCCAGAGCTCGGTTCCCGGTGCACCGCCGGAACCCTATCTCCCGCAGTCGAGGCGACCAAAGCCAGCCCTCAAAGCCCTTTCCGCTAACCCGTTAAACAAAGAGTCAACATGGGGTCCTCCCTCTAACCCCCTCCCCCATCGAATCAGCAGTTTGCTGAGGGGTAGACCCCCTTTCAGCACTCGGCAAGTATCGGTTCCCCACGCCCCGGTGCCCGGAGCCGGGGCTTGCGCTGGAAGCTGGCCGCCGCCAGTTCAGTGTTCGGATTTGAGGATCTGGATGGCCTGGTGGTAGTCGAGGTTGGGCGGGACGGGGGCGTAGTGGGCCAGTTCTTCGGTGAGATGGACATTGAGGGTTTTGAAGAGGAGAGCTTTGCCGGTGAAGTTGAGCTTCATGCGGGAAAGCTCCCAGTCGTTGGGGGCCATCTGGGTTTGCTCCAGGAAGACGGTGCCGCCTTTGTTGAGATGGCCGACGATGCCCCAGCCGAAATCGACGTCGGTGACGAGGTGGGCGTTGAGGCTGGTGAGGCGCTCCTGTGATTTTTCGATGAGGACTTCGCCTTCCATGCCGCGGAGGATCTTTGCTTCGATGTCGGGGGGATCCCAGTTGGGGCTGGGCTTGAAGGTGAGGTGGTAGCACGCGGAAGGTGCGGGCGGAGCTTCGGCGGACTGGGCAACGGATTGGACGCCTGGGATGGGGATTGCGGGAGGCGTGCTGACTGCGCAGGGGATGGTCGAGTCGTAGTGGTAGATGAAAGCGTCAGGGAGCATGCGCATGAGCTTGTTGGCGCGGTCGGTGTCTTCCTGCTCGTGTTTGCGGCGATGCTCCTGGAGGTCGGGGTGGGCATCGAGGTCGTTGAGGCGGTCGATCTGGTCCTGATGCATTTCCGGGTTGAGAGGCGCGCCGCTGGCTGCGATGGCGTAGGAGACGTCTCCCTGACGGGTTTCGATGATCTCCTGGATGAAGTCGCGGCGGTCGTCTTTGCGATGGAGAACGAAGCGCTGGGGATGGTGTGCAGCTGCGGCGGTCATGTGGTTGGCGACGGCGCGGCGGATGAGGGCGGCGGCATCGGTGGCGGGCGAGGGGTCGGGTTGGGCGGACCCGCTGGCGAGGAACAGCAAGAGGAGGACGGCGGCGCAGGCCGTTGCGAGTGGCAGGTTGCGGCGCGGGTTGGGACGTGGCGATGGGTCCATCGTGCTGCTGCAATTGGAAAGATGATGCTGGGGTACCGGAAGTGGTTTGTTGCGCCGTCTTTTGCGGTCCAGAGAAGGTCCGATTAAAATTTCGGGAACCATCCCTCAGGGGCTAAAGCCCGATTTCCGCTGATCTTTACGGCACGGCTGAAGCCGTGCCCCTTCAAAACTCGGCTTAATCACAGTTTCCTTCGCCATGGCCGTGTCTGCTCCTGTTATAGACGAGCGGCGGAGGGGTGAAGTTAGAGGAAGGCGCTTTCGGGGCGGGCTCTTCCGGGTCTGGCTTTCCTGGTCTGGGGGTCTCCGTTAAAATTGTTGGTATGAGCCGTATATTTGTTCGTCGTTGGCTGCCGGTGCTGGTGGCCGTTTTGGGGCTGGTGTTTGCAGCGCATGCGCAGGAGTCGGGGCGCGGGCGGAAGTACAAGCCGCCACCGCCGACGTGCAAGATCACTGTGACGGTGGTGCGTGGGTACAACGGGAAGCCGCTGGAGAATGCGTCGGTGGTGTTTCATCCGCTGGAGAACGGGAAAGACAAGGGCAACCTGGAGCTGAAGACGAACGAAGACGGCAAGGTGACCATCGACGTGATTCCGGTGGGCGACGGGTTGCGGCTGCAGGTGCTGGCGCCGGGATTCCAGACTTATGGGAACGATTATGAGTTGCCGGGGGACTCGAAGGAAATCGAGGTGAAGCTGCAGCGGCCGGCGAAGCAGTATTCGATTTATGAGGCTCATCCGGATCAGGGCGGGGCGGGGACGGACAAGCCTCAGGAGCAGAAGCCTCCGCAGGGGGAGCAGAAGCCTCCGCAGGGGGAGCAGAAGCCTCCGCAGTGATAGTTCTGTGATGGCGACCGACCGGCCGGAGCGTGGGGCCACCTAAATAAGCCTTCGGGCATTGCTGTCAGCTTTGGCTCTGTGGTGGAGTTTGCAGTTGGCTCTGCCCTCGATGGCGGTCGTACCAAACCTTCCATGGCCCACCGGGCTTCTTTTGCCTCGACCACCAGTGACGGGCGGGCAAGGTCTTCCACGTCAGATGGAATGCATGCCACGCTAATGGGTCTTTTTCGCGTTCAGGACAGTTGTCCAGTCGCGTGGTCAACGCACGGATGATGCCGCCTTTTACGCGATCAAATGCAAGCCATGCGTCGGCTGCCGACATCCCAAATTCTCCAGCGACTGCAGAAACGACCTCCGGCTGGCCGTTAAACGCAGCCACTCTTTCCATCACGACCCTGGCGAGGTCCAGAAGCGTGCGATCTTCGCGGATCGTCACGTTCATATCGTCTGTCCAGCCATCCGGTATCGTCATGCACCGAATTCTAGCGTGCTGTTATTGCTTCGGGATTATTACCTGGAACACGGAAGTTTCCCGACGACGGTTCTTGCCCGTCTCAAGCGGAGCATGGGTCGCGGAGAAAAAGAACTACCGCAGATCCTTCCGCTTCGCGATGCGAAGCATCAGGATGACAGTAGTCCGGGTAACGGTGTGGGTGAGGTCTGCGTATCAGGATAACCGGATGCGCTACGGGCAACGCTGCTCAAGTTCGGCTTTCAAAGCCGCCCAGGTAACTCCTTCGCGACGGTCCTGGTCGAGTGAAGCAAGACGGTGGTCGAGTTCCGCTCGTTGCGCGGCTGTCAGCGGAAGGTGGTCATCTTCGAGGCTGTCCCAAAGCTGCGAGATGAGCGCAAGACGCTCCGGAGGGGTCAGACGCTGAAGCTCGTCCTGTTTGAGCAATTTCATGTATCGAGCATAGGAAACAACGCGAGCGAAAGCAACCGCAGCGCTGGGGATGAGATGTTTCGAAGCGCTCGCGATGTATACTATACATCATGAGGCGGACTCAGCTTTATCTCGATGACGAACTCTGGGACGCATTGCATGCACAGGCGCGTCGCGAGCAGACCACCATTTCGGAGCTTGTGCGGCGGGCTGCGCGGGATCGATATGTTGGAAACCGGGAAGAACGGGCGCGCGCGATGAAGGCGATTGTGGGGATGTGGGCGGATCGTCCTGAGTTCTCCGATCCGGAAGCGTATGTGAGGAAAATGCGCCAGGATGATCGTCTCGAGAGGCTGAGGCGCTCGTGACGGTGCTGGTTGATTCTGACGTGCTGATCGAGGTCACTCGGAAGAGAGACAGCGAGATACTGACGAGATGGCTGGATCTGGGTGCTTCGGATAGGGTGATCCTGTATTCGCCGGTGACCGCGGCGGAATTATGGGCCGGAGCTTTGCCTCGTGAAGAAAAGCTGCTGCGGGGTTTGTTCCAGGCGCTGCAATGCGCGCCCATTGATGAGGCGGTCGGAACCAGGGCGGGAGGCTATCTGCGGAAATACCAGCGCAGCCATAGCGTTCAAATGGGCGACGCGCTGATCGCGGCCTCCGCGGTTCAAAAGGGGGCGGCACTCTGGACCCGGAACCGGAAGCATTTCCCGATGAAGGAAGTCGAGTTCTTCTGAAGTAACGGGGCTTTGCTGCCGCTTCCGAAATTCCCTCTGCCTGAACGGCTATTCTGAAGTAGCGTGTCCACCACTCAACAAACGGCGTCTTCGCTGCCTTCGCTGCATGATTTTTTTGCGCCGGGGGGTGTGCTGTCGCGGTCGGCGCTGCCGTATGAGTTTCGGCGGGGGCAGCTGGAGATGGCGCAGGCGGTGGAGCGGGCGCTGACCGATCAGCGGCACCTGATTGTCGAAGCGGGGACGGGGACGGGGAAGACGCTGGCGTATCTGCTGCCGGCGCTGCGGCGGTGCGCGGCGAACGGACATCGGGTGATTATCTCGACGGGCACGAAGAATCTGCAGGAGCAGTTGTTTTACAAAGACGTCCCGTTTCTGGAGTCGTTGCTGGGGCCGCTGCGGGTCTGCTACATGAAGGGGCGGGCGAATTATCTGTGCCGGCACAAGCTGTTCGCGCTGCGGAACCAGCCGATTTTGTCGGGGCTTGAGGAGATTTCGCAATACCAGGCGATTGCGGAGTGGGAGAAGACGACCGAGACCGGGGATCGTGTGGAGATTGACGATTTGCCCGAGGCGAGCGCGGTGTGGTCGAAGCTCGATGCGCGGAGCGAGGCGTGTCTGGGGCAGACGTGTCCGGATTACGGGCGGTGCTTCATCACGGAGATGCGGCGGCGGGCGGCGGAGAGCGATGTGGTGATTGTGAATCATCATTTGTTCTTCGCGGACATGGCGATTCGTCAGCAGGCGGGCGGGGCGCCGGATGCGGGTGTGCTGCCTGAGGCGGGAGTGGTGATTTTCGACGAGGCGCATGAGCTGGAGGATGTGGCGTCGAGCTATTTCGGGATCAGCCTGAGCAATTTGAAGTTTGAGGATCTGGCGCGGGATGTGGAGTCACTGCTGCGGGCGCAGGGCGAGCTGAAGGCGGAGGTGGTGACGGCGGCGCAGATGATCCGAGAGCGGGCTCGGATGTTTTTTGCGGCGCTACCTGCGCGGAGCGGGCGTGGGGGCGGAGGCGAAAACGGTTTTGGGAGCGGTGCAGGAAATCGGAGCGGCGGTGAGGGGCGCATGCCGTTCACGAATCGCGAGGAGTTTTTGGAGCAGCAGGGGGATGTGTATCTGGGAGTGCTGAACGCGCTGCATCGGATGGAAGGCGAGCTGGAGCGGCTGAAGGGCGCCGAGGATGCGCAACCGCTGCGCAGGCGTACGGGGATGGTGCGGGAGCAGCTGAAGTTTCTGATGGAGTCAGAGGATCGAAATACCGTCTTTTGGTTGGAGCGGCGGAGCGGGCGGACAATGAGCACGCACTTGCAGGCGACGCCAATTGATGTTTCGGAGTTGTTGCGGGAATTGCTGTTCAGTGTTTATCCCAGTGTGGTGCTGACGTCGGCGACGCTGACGGTGCAGGGCGGGTTCGCGCATATTGAGAAGCGGCTGGGGCTCGATGAGCCGCGGGAACTGGTGGTGCCGTCGCACTTTAAGTATCAGCAACAGGCACTTTTGTATTTGCCTCCGGAGATGCCGGATCCGCGGGAGCCGGGGTTTCAGGAGGCGGCGGCGCGGCGGATCCGGCAGATGCTGGAGATCACGCGGGGGCGTGCGTTTTGTTTGTTCACCAGCTACGCGCAGATGCGGGAGTTGTATGAGCGGCTGCTGGTGGAGGTGGGGTTTCCGCTGTTGCTGCAGGGGACGGCGCCGAAGAAGGCACTGCTCGAGGAGTTTCGGACGACACCGAATGCGGTGCTGTTTGGGACGTCGAGTTTTTGGCAGGGCGTGGATGTGCAGGGCGAGGCGCTGAGTTGCGTGATCGTGGACCGGCTGCCGTTTGCGGTGCCGACCGATCCGGTGGTGCAGGCGCGGATGCGGGCGATTGAGGAGGCGGGCGGGAGTCCGTTCTTCGAGTACCAGGTGCCGTCGGCGGTGATCACGCTGAAGCAGGGGTTTGGGCGGCTGATTCGTTCGCTGGACGATCGCGGGGTGCTGATGCTGCTCGATCCGCGTTTGGAGCGGCAGCGATACGGAAGGATTTTTCTCGAGAGCCTGCCGCCTTATCGGATCTCGCAGAATATTGGGGATGTGGAGGAGTTCTTTAGCCGGTAGGTGGAAACTGGAAGTTGGTAGCTGGAGCCGGATCAGCGAATGGGACGTGCCTTACCCGGCGGCGAGGCGACGGCGGCCACGCAGCTTCACTTCGTCAGCCAGTTGCCGCATCGAATCTTGCGTGATCTCGCGGCCCTCGCCGCGCGTGATCGAGACCTCTGCCGTGTCGACGGCCGTCAGAATTCTCGCAAATGCCTTCTGATCGGGCGTGAACTGGACTTCCATACGATTTTTAGCGTAGGTGGGTGCACCGCCAGTGTCAATCCTCTGCAAGCGAGCGCAGGTGCGCTAAATGACGCAGAGGCCGGGGTGTGTGACGCATCTCACAGTGCTTCACACAGGGTGCGTCACAGGTGATGCAGAACACGAAGAGGCGTGATATCAATCACATGGTGTTGTGAAGCGGGTTTGGCACGCGCCTTGCATGTCTCCTGATGTCAATCGAGTTCCCCAGGAGACGACAATGGAACGCAGCCAGGGATGTATGGAGTGCCCAAACCGCGGTAAGCATTTCTTCTGTTGCATGGAAAGTTCGGCGCTGGAGAAGTTCGACTGCATCGGAACGCCGGTGCGGTTCAGCAGCGGAGCCGTAATTTTTCGCGAAGGCGACAACTGCGGATCGGTGCATATTCTTTGTTCGGGCCGCGTGAAGCTGTCGGCGACGAGCCGCGAGGGACGGACGCTGATTCTGAAGATTGCGCGGGCGGGCGAGGTGCTGGGTTTATCGGCGGCGCTGGCGGCGCAGCCGTTCGAAGTGACGGCGGAGACGGTGGAGCCGTGCCAGGTGAAGACGATCCGGCGGCAGGCGCTGCTGGATTTTCTGGATCGGAACCCGGACGCCAGCATGCGCGCGGCGCGCTGCGTGGCTCAGGAATACAAAGCGGCTTTCAGTGAAGTGCGCCGGCTGGCACTGCCTGCGACGGCGTCCGGACGCGTGGCGAACCTGCTGCTGGACTGGAGCCGGGATCAGGCTCCGGAGCACGCGGTGCAGGGGCGGTGCATGATGCCGCTGACGCATGAAGAGATTGCTTCGATGACAGCGACGACGCGGGAAACGGTCACTCGCGTGCTGGGACAATTGAAGCGGGATCAACTTATTTCAATCCGCGGCGCTGCCCTCACCGTTCTGCAACCACAGGCACTGGAACGGCTCGCGGTTTAAGTCCAAGACCCTCCCCTGGAACTGTGAAGTTTATTGCAGCAGTTGTCATTTTTTCGAGGCAGCCTAAAGGGCTGCCTCTTTTCTTTGGTGCGCGGTTTTCTCGGCGGGGATCGCGCGATGACGATGGAACGGCTGAAGCGGAACGAGGGCCAATTGCGCGCCGCGGGATGAGAACCAAATCGGGACTACGGAATTACCGGAGAGCGCGCATGCGTGAATTATTGCTGGATCTTATTCCTGATACCAGGGGATATTGATGACGACGATGCGTTGTTTGCCGCGCACGAGGAGGAGGAGTTTGAGGAGGCTGGAACGCTGGTTGTGGAGGAGGTTCTCCCACCAGTGGTGGACGACGAGCTCGGGGACGAGGACGGCGATGTGGCGATCCTCGTGGATGCGCTCTTCGGAGAGGATGTATTCGAGCACGGGCATGAGGACAGTGCGGTAGGGGGATTTGAGGCGCTCGAATTTGGGATCGGGGAAGCCGGCTTGGCGGAGGGGGGTGAGGATCTTGTCGACCCAGATGGACGCCAGCTCCTCCGGGCCGTGGTCGGTGTCGGGGGAGTCGACATGGACGATCTGGAGCTCGTTGGAGATAGACATGGCGAAGCGGAGGGCCTTGGCGGAGATGCGGCTCCAGCGATCCATGGGGATGATGACGATGGGGGGCTTGATGTTGGTGACCTGGAGGGGCTCGGGGCAGGCGGTTTCTTCTGAGACGTGACGGTAGTGGCGATGGACAACGGCCATCGCGAGGATGAGGAGAGGGATGAGGAGAGCCGTGACCCAGGCGCCTTCAACGAATTTGGTGACCAGGACGACGATGGTGGTGATGCCGGTGGCGGATGCGCCGAGGCCGTTGACGGCCATGCGAAGTTTTGAATGCGGTCCAGGGTGGCGCATCCAGTGGACGACCATGCCGGCTTGCGACAGGGTGAAAGCCATGAAGGCGCCGATGGCGTAGAGCGGGATGAGGCGGTCGGTGACGCCGCCGAAGAGCGTCAACAGAGACGCGGTGAGGGCGACAAGAATGTAAATACCCCACGAATAGAGGAGGCGGCGGCCACGCAGCATGAAGACATGGGGGAGATAGCTTTTGAGGGCGATGGCGCGGGTGAGGCGGGGGAAGTCGGCGAAGGCGGTGTTGGCGGAGAGGGCGAGCACGAGCAGAATGGCGGCGATAGTGACGTAGTAGAACCATCCGTGACCCATCACGGCGAGGGTGAGTTGGGAGAGAACGCTTTGATAGCCGGGGCCGTTTGGGTCGGTAGCGCCGACGTTGTAGAAGCGGCAGAGGGTGGCGATGCCTGCGAGCAGAATGATGAGCAGGGCGATGATGATGGTGAGGGATCGGCGGGCGTTCTTTGTGGTGGGATCGCGGAAGGCCATGACGCCGTTGCTGACGGCTTCAACGCCGGTCATGGCGGTGCAGCCGCTGGAGAAGACGCGGAGCAGGAGCCAGAGGCTGACGGCGGTGATGGCCGACGGGAGTTTGGGCGGCGCGATGATGGGCGCGGGGTGACCGTGGCTGGTGAGGGTGTGGAAGAGCCCGACGCCGATGACGATGAGGAGAGTCGCGAGGAAGAGGTAGGTCGGGATGAGGAAGGCGACGCCGGTGTCATGGACGCCGCGCATGTTGACAATGGTGAGCAGCAGAAGAACGCCGAGGCAGAGCGTCAGCGTGTGAGGCTGCAGTGAGGGGACAGCGGAGATGAGGGCGCCGATTCCGGCGGAGATGCCGACGGCGGCGGTGAGGACGTAGTCGATCATCAGGGCTGCGGCAGCAAGGAGGCCGGGACCGTCGCCGAGGTTCTCGCCCGCGACGGTGAAGGATCCGCCGCCGTGGGGATAGGCCTCGATGGTCTGCGAATAGGAGAAGTAGAGGATGACGAGAAGGATGAGGATAGCGGCGGTGACGGGGCCGATGTAGTGGATGCCGCTGAGGCCGAGAGGGATGAGGAGAGTGAGGGCGGCTTCGGGGCCGTAGGCGGCGGAGCTGAGGGCGTCGAGGCCGAAGATGGGTATGCCGGCGGCGGGGCCGATGTGCTCGGCGCGTTCTTCGGAGGTGGCGAGGGGTCGTCCAAACAGCAGGTCGAGGATCTGCATGAGGGGTCAGGATAGCGGATTGTGCGTCTTGCCGGGAGCGGGGGGTCTGTGAAATTGCGGCGAGTTGGCTGTGGGGATCAGGTGGCGGGCCAGCGATAGTGGCCGATTTCGCATTCGGCGCGAGATATGCGCTTTCCCTGGGCCTCAACAGCGAGATCGGGTCCAGGCGGAAAGGCGGGTATTCGATCGCCGCAGCGTGCCTGGGTGGGCACGCGGGCTGGGTGCAGGCTGGAGTTCGTCTCCCGCACATCCTTGCCGATGCTGCAACGGATGCAAGGGGCTATACCTTTGTGGGATTCAGGACGAAACCGGTGTCCCGATATGCTGAGTTCAGTCGAAATGTATGCCGATGAGGCAGGGTCAGCACGTCAGGACGCTCAGGGTGCCCGGGTGCGGCCTGCCTGAAACGGCGGCCTGGGAAGTGCGTGGGCAGTGCGGCGGCTCAGCGTTCGCAAGGGGTGTCTGGAAGGGACAGTGATACCGGTGACGATAGCGAGACTCGAAAGACGGTCGAGGTTGCGGGAGCTGCCGCGCCGCGACGACGGGAATGCCATGGTGGAATTTGCCCTGACGCTGCCGATGCTGCTGCTGGTGGTGACCGGGATAACGACGTTCGGCATCGCTTTCAACAACTACCTCACGCTGACGGAGGCGACGTCAGTGGGGGCCCGGCAGCTTACGGTGAGCCGGGGGCAGACACTGGACCCGTGCAACACCGTTTCGAGCGCGGTATATGCGGCGGCCCCGGTGCTGAAACAGTCGAACATCACGTTTTCGATCACGCTCAACGGAAATGGCTACAGCGGGACCAGCTGCAGCGGGACCTCGACCAGCGGCGCGCCGGCGGAGATGATTCTTGGGACGAATGCCGTGGTGACGGTGACCTATCCGGTCGGCCTCAACCTGTACGGGATCCAGATCGTTCCGGCGGGGTCGGTGATGACCGCAAGAACGACGGAGGTCATGCAGTGAGATTCCGCTGTGAGGCGATATTGCGGAGGCTGTATCGAGACGAGAGCGGGCAGACGATGCCATTGATCGCATTGATGATGGTCGTGCTGCTGGGAATGACGGGGCTGGTGACGGATATAGGCCATGTGTACCTGTGTCTTCGCGAGCTGCAGGCTTCGGCCGATGCGTCCGCGCTGGCGGGAGCGACCGCGATGGCCGGAGCCACCACGCATCCGCTGGCTACGACGGTGAGCGGGGTGGAGGCGTATGCGACGCATTACAGTTCGGTCTCGGGAGACGAGAACGCGTACAACAACCTGCCCAACGTGACGATGGTGAGCGGATATCCGATACTGAAGTGCCTTACGACCCTGGAGGCGCAGGGGATCTCCTGTGTGGGGTTTGTTCCTTACAACGCGGTGCAGGTCAAGCTGACGACGACGGTGCCGCTGTACTTCGCGAAATTGTTTGGCGTTTCGACGATGGCGATCGCGGCCACAGCGACGGCGGCGAAGGGCGGCGGACCCTCTCGACCATACAACATTGCCATCATCGTGGACTCGACGGGTTCCATGAGCAGCCCCGACTGGAACTGCGACCCCACCGGCAACACTTCGAAACTGATGTGTTCGCTCCAGGGAATCCGGGTACTATTGCACAATCTCGATCCATGCGGGACGAGTGAGGCGACCTGCACGTTCACGGCGGGGAATGCGGCAAACTCGGTGGCGCGGGTAAGTATCTTTACGTTTCCGCAGCTGGAGAGCTCCACAGTCGGCAACGACTACAACTGCGGCAGTTCGCCCCCGATCTCTACGGTCTACTCGTATCCGGCGGCGGGATCGACCAGTTACAATCCCAGCGGCGGAACGACCTTCCGCGTGCTCAATTTCCAGAGCGATTACCGAGATTCGGATACAGCGACTTCGCTGAACACCTCTTCGTTGCTCACAATCGCCGCTGGCGGGGCCCCGGGCTGCAACGGCATGACTGCGCCAGACAATATCACCTATAACAACACCTATTATGCCCCGCCAATGTACGCGGCGGAGGGTGCGCTGCTCCAGGAACAGCAGTCGTATCCGGGGTCGGAGAACGTGATGATTATCGTGGGTGACGGGGACGCGAATACGCCGCAGACCAGCGGGTCAACCGTCATCATGCCTAGTCCGGCTACAGCGAACGCGAGCTATCCTTCCTGGCTGGGCGAGTGCTCACAGGCAGTTACCGCGGCGAAGTCGTTTGCGAGCACCGTCGTCTACACGGTTGCCTACGGGTCGCCTACGTCGGGGGGATGCGTCTACGACCAGAATTCGGCCTTCTCTCCGAACCCGAACAAGTCCGCCTACCCAAACATCGAGCCATGTGGCGAGATGCAGCAGATGGCCACTTACTCCTGGACCTTTTTTTCCGACTATCTGCAGTCGGGATCGACCGGCAACTGCATAGCAGCACAAACGATGACCGCGCTGAGCGACATCTTCCTGCAGATTGCGGGCGACCTCACGGAGGCGCGGCTGGTGTCGGACAGCACGACTTAGCTGCTGGGCCACGCCGGCTTTGCGTCTATTGACCGGAATGGGCAGGAGCGGAAGCAGATCCCCCGCACGATCCCCGGACTTCTTTGGAACCAGCGTTGGCGCAACCACCGCGCATTCGCATCTGCACGCCGTTCTCCAGGAATTTGCCCGCGCGGCGCAGCGAATTCAATGGGGATTTATGGAAATGTCCAGATGCCCATCTCAAGCTGTTTGGCAAGGCAACCGCAATGTGCGCAAAGTGAACAGAACGTGTCAGCCCAAAGAAATACGCGAGGTCCATGGCGGGGCTGGCTGAATCAACATCGGCTTGCCACCGGCCTCCATCGTGCTTCTGGAGCGGGTGCTTTTGTTTGGCGATTTAGCTGCGAGTTTTTTCGCGAGTTGTGAAGCTGTGCCCCTTCGAAGCTGCGATTCTTTCCGCTAACTGTGAGGCGGAGTCCTTTTGCGGTCCTTCACCGTCTTGAGAGGTTCCGGCTTTAACGGCCGTTTTGTGGTTCTGTGGCTCGATTGACGCCACGCATTATTGCGCCAAATGTTTCAGGAAGAAGTGGGCCATGAGGCTGTCGGCTTCTTTCGATTCGGGGAGGTTGGGGTCGTTCCAAAAGGCGTGGGGCAGGCCTTCGAAGACGACAAGCTGGGCATTGTCGTTGCCAGCGCGGAGGAAGGCGCGATGGAGGATCGAGGTGCCGCTGAGAAGGATGTCGCGGCCGCTGGTGATGAAGAGGGTGGGCGGCATGTCGTGAAGATCGGCGAAGAGCGGTGAGAGGACTGGATCGCGGTGATCGGTGGAGCCGGAGTATTCGGAATTGCGGGCGCCGGGTTTGGGTGGATCGAGATGGCCGGACAGACCGTTGAGGGCGTACATCGCCTGCGAATCGCCGTCGCGGGAGAAGTCGCCCATGCCGGAGAAGATGCCGAGCGCGCCAGGCAGAGGAAGGCCGAGCTGCTTGAGCTTCACGGCGACTTGGCCGGTGAGGATGGCTCCGGCGGAGGTCCCATAGATGGCGATGTGCGCGGGCTTGTAGGTTTTGAGCAGATCCTTGTAGACGGCGATGGCGTCATCGACTGCGGCGGGGAAGGGATGTTCGGGGGCGAGGCGATAGAGGACGGCGACGACCTTGATTTTGGTGAGATTGGCGATGGGGATGGTTTCGGTGAAGGAGCCGGAGTCGGAGTTGAAGCCGCCACCATGGAGATTGATGAGGACCCGGTCGGGGTCTTCGTCGGTAGGGGGAGTAATGATCCAGACGGGGACACCGGCGATGGCGCTTTGGGCGCGGTGCACGGGATAGATCTCAGCGGAGACGTCGCCGGCGTGTGCCTGCCAGACGTCGGTGCCGTGGCGGCGCTCTTCGAGGGTCTGCGGGTGGGCGGCGTCGGAGACCTGGCGGGAGACTGATTTTTTTGCTTCAGGGCTGAGGTCGTTGGGGACGGGGATGACGCGGGTAATGTGCGCGGCGCCGTTGGCGTCGATGTAGCTGGTGTCGGCGTTGGGGGCCTGGGCGGCGGTGGTTCCCTGCTGGGCGAGCGCGATGGAGGAGGCGAGGAGAAGGGCGACGGCGAGAAACTTCACGAAGGGTTCTCCTGGAGGGATTGTGACGAGGCAGGATATCAGAGGCGGGAGGGTGAACGGGTCCTGTTTGCTGGGCGGACCACTATGGCGTGGATGGTTGAGCAGCTACGGAAAGCGCCGTGGCTGGAGTCGAGGCTTTACCTTCCCCAAATGGTCCACGGCAGTACTTCGGAGTGAGGCTGGAGACGATTCGCATTGACGACTGCATGGCGCGGGGCTTCCACTTCTTGCTGTGGGGTGAACCTGGCGTTCGCTGCTTTTCGGGTTTTTGGTTTTTCGGGCTTTTTCCCGCAGCTTGCGGAAATGGCGCTCCCTGGGCAACCGAAGCGAGGGCAAGAATCTTCCTGAAAAGCGAAAGGCCCGCTTTCCAGCGGGCCTGCTTCAGAGGCTATTAGGAGGGGGAATCCGGGGGGTGGCTTACGGGGCCTGCGGAACTACACCGCAGGAAAACTACAGGAAGAGATTCATACAACCAGGTAGGTTGGTTAGTGCCTGAAGTAGCCTCTGGTGTTGTAGGTATAGATGCGGGGGGTGAGGGAAAGTTGGCCGGGTCTCGGAAAATCTTTTTTAGGACAATATTCCTTGTGGAATCAGTCTCTTAGGGGAAGCGGTCTGCCGGGTTGGGAGGGGTCCTCAGTATTTTCGGGGAGGAACGCCGACCGGGAAGAAGTCGCGAAGAACTGTTCTCAGCAAACAATCAGGAAAAGACTAACGACATGCCCCGCTGCACTCACGGTTCGCCGATTCGCAAAAGTGCGGCGGGTCAGCTTTTGTTGAGCGATTCGCTGCCTGGATAGATAGAATCCGGGCCTCGCGATTTCCGCCGCACGGAGGGCGGCGTCGGGGAATGTTTCGGCGTTGACCGCGAACCTGCGATAAGGATGTCGACGAGGCGGCGGGCGCTGGGCACCCAACCGGGTTGAGCCGTGGTGTGAAAGACGCCGATGAGGGCCCGGATGAGGTCGGTGGGCTCCGTGTCAGAGCAGAGATCACCGCTGGCGATGGCGCGCTTGACGGAGGCGGCGAACGCGGTGTGGATGAGCGAGCGGGAGCCTTCGAAGAGGCGCGTGGGGCCGCCCGCGATTGTGTTCATGGCGGGAATGATGAGTGTTTTAGCGGCGACGTGGTCGATGAAGAGAAGCATCCACGCACGGAGGGCTTCCAGCGGCGGCATGGTGGCGGCGAAGCGCTGCTCGGCTGCGGCAAGCTTTTCGACTTCGCTGCGGTAGACGGCTTCGATAAGGGCGTCGCGGGTGGGGAAGTGGCGGTAGAGGGTGCCGGGGCCGATGCCGGCCTGGCGGGCGATATCGTCGAGCCTGGCGGCCGCGCCGTTGCAGGTAAAGACTCCCCTGGCGACCTCAAGGATACGTTCGCGGTTGCGCTGAGCATCGGCGCGGGGCTTGCGGGCTGGCGGAGGCGGCGCAAGCTTTTTTTTCGGCATAGGCAAAGTTTACAGAAAAGTCTTTGCATCCGGAGACAGTCTCCGTTTATCCTGGTATTCGGAGACATTCTCCGTTTTATTGAGCGGGGTGCGGATGTCGATTCTGGCGCGACTCGACTGGTAGCGACGTAACAACAGGAGGAACAACGATGCATGTATTTGTGACGGGGGCAACGGGTTTCATTGGAACGGAACTGGTGAAGGATCTGATTGCTGCCGGGCACCACGTGCGCGGACTTACGCGCAGCGATGCCGGCGGCGAACAGTTAAAGGCCGCGGGCGCCGAAGTTCATCGCGGCGCCCTGGAGGACCTCGAGAGCCTGCGCAGCGGAGCGGCGGGGATGGATGCTGTGGTGAACCTTGCTTTCAACCATGACTTCTCGAAGTTTGCGCAGAACGCGGAGGACGAGATCCAGGCGATTGAGGTGCTGGGATCGGTGCTGGAACCGGGCAAGCTGCTGGTGGTCACCTCCGGGATTGGGCTTACGAGCGGCGCGCCGGGCCATGTGCGCATAGAGACTGATCCCGAGACGGACTCGCCTGCGATGCCGCGCAGGCCGGAACGGGCGGCGCATGCGGTGGCGGCAAAGGGTGTGGCTGTGGCGATTGTGCGCCTGCCGCAGGTGCATGACACGCGCAAACAGGGGCTGGTGACCTGGGTGATTCAGATCGCGCGCGAGAAGGGTGTGTCGGCGTATGTGGGCGATGGGACAAACCGCTGGGCCGCGGTTCCGCTGAAAGATGTGGCGCGCCTGTATCGTCTGGCGGTCGAGAAGACGGGCCCTGGCGCGACGACGTATCACGCGGTGCAGGAAGAAGGCGTGTCGGCGCGGGATATCGCGGAGACGATCGGCAAAGGGTTGAAGGTGCCAGTGGTTTCGATCCCGGCTGAAAAGGCCGGCGAGCACTTCGGGACGTTCTTCGGGCACGCCGCGATGCGGGATATGCCGGGTTCGAGTGAGTGGACACGCAAGGCGCTGGGGTGGGACCCGACCGGTCCAGGCCTGATCGAGGATTTGTCGAATATGAAGTACTGAAGATTTCTGCTGGACTGTGTCTTTAGGGTTGCTGGTAGTGGTGTGGCGCTCCGGGGTTCTGCGGATGCCGAGGTCGAGGGCTCGTTTCAACACGCTGTTCAGGGTTCGGTGGCCTCCCGGGCATGAACATTACGGAGATGGATAGGCGCGAGAAATCGCGGTCGGCGACGTCGAAGCATCGCCATCGTCGCCAGGCGTGCCTGGGAATGAGCGAACCTGGGTCGCAAGGTCTCGGGTGATCATGATTCTCGGCAGCGGCGTTCAGCGGTATTCAACTTTGTATATTTTTGAGGCGTGGGGTGGGAGGGTGGCTTCGATGTGGTCGAGGCGGCCGAGATCCTGACGGAGCCAGAGATCGCGCACGGCGAATTTGCCGAACTGGATGCCGAGGTCCTGCCAGGAGTAGTTCACGGACTGCGGCGCGTCGGAGAGGTTGAAGATCGCGAAGTAGTCGCCGGTGTGCTGGGGCTCGGAGGCGGTCCAGACGACGGTGTCCGGTTTTTGGATGAGCGGATGGGCGTTCTCGGAATACTGGTCGACGGCGATGAGCTCGGGGTTGGTGAGGACGGATTCGGTGAAGGCATCCATCTTGAGCAGGTCTGTGCCGATGAAGAGCGGCGAGCGCGCGATCGACCAGAGGGTGATCATGGTGCGGACTTCGTCGCGCGTGAGGCGCGACTGGCGCGGCTGACCCCAGCCGGGAGTGGGGCCGAGGTAGCCGATGGGAAGCATGTCCGCGTCAGGCCAGTGGCCAGGGCCAGCGACGGTGTTCCACTGCGCGAGCAGGGCGAACTGATTTTTTTCTGCCTGCGGGAATTGCGGGGCGCCGGCGGGTTTTTGCCAGAGGTCCCACATGTCGTCGGAGATGCGCCAGAGTTGCGCGCTGTGCGAGGCGTCGGTGGCGTCATCGAAGGGCGTGGGACCGGGCGAGAGCGAGAGGATGATGGGGCGGCCAGTCTTACGAGCGGCACCGCGGAGGGCATCGCTCATCATGTGAATCTCGTCGGCTTTCCAGGGGCGAGAGATGCAATCGACCTTGAGGTAGTCGATGGCCCACCTGGCGTAGAGGTCGGCGAGGGAGTCGTAGTATGCCTGAGCGGCTTTGGTGCTGTTGAGGCCGTAGTTGTCGGAGTTCCACTCGCAGGTGTCGGAGGTGTTGGCCGCTTCGGCTGCGGTGAAGTGCGAGCCGGCGATGGGGAGATTTTGTTTGACGGCCTCGCGCGGGATGCCACGGATGATGTGGATGCCGAATTTGAGGCCCTGGGAGTGCACCCAGTCGGCGAGCGGACGAAAACCTTTGCCGCCATCCGCGGAGGGGAAGCGATTGATGGCGGGCATGTAGCGGCCGTCGTCGGACATGGTGTAAGCCTGCTGGCCGGCGGGGAGCTCGGGATGCTGGAGGAACCAGCCCTCGTCGACGACGACGTATTGCCAGCTGAAATGCTGCAGGTTGTTGTGGAACCAGGTCACGCTGTCACGGAACTGCTGCTCGTTAATGGTGAGGCCCCACGAATCCCAGCTGTTCCAGCCCATGGGTGGAGTTTGCGCCATCATCACGCTCATGTCGCGAGGACTGGGGCGCGTGGAGGAGCCGAGGAAAGATACTGCGAGAAAGGCGAGAGCGATGGGCAGGAGAAATCTTGGTGCGCCGTTGCGCATGGAATTTGCGACCTCGGGATCGATGACTCAGCAGTGATCCTTTAACGTTTCTAAGGCTACACCCAGGAGTGTTTGTACTGGGGTATACTCCATTTTCTATGCGTGTATCAGTGATTTTGCCAGCGGCCGGAGTGGGCACGCGCATGACCCCGGGCCACACCGCGCATACAGCTCCCAAGCAATTTCTGGAACTGGCGGGGACGCCGATTTTGATTCGGACGCTGCGGGCGTTTGCGGAGATTCCGGAAGTGACGGCGCTGATTGTTGCGGTGCGCGCGACGGAGATGGAACGGCTGACGGCGCATATCTTCGAGCACGGATTTGCGGAGCGCGTGCGGGTGGTGGAGGGCGGGGACTCGCGACAGGAGAGCGTGCGGCATGCGCTACAGGCGCTGGATTGCGGCGAAGACGATATTGTTCTGGTGCACGATGCGGTGCGTCCGCTGATTGAGCCTGCGGTGATCCGCCGCGTGATTGAGGCGGTGGAGAAGCACAACGCGGCGATAGTGGGGCTGCCGGCGCTGGATACGATCAAGCAGGTGGAGCGGACAGCGGACGGGGCGATTATCACGGCGACGATTCCGCGCGAATATATTGTGCAGGCGCAGACGCCGCAGGGTTTTCGCTGTGGGCTGCTGCGGCGGGCGTTCGCGGAGGCGGAGGCGGACGGATTTGTGGGAACCGACGAGGCGAGTCTGGTGGAGCGGGCGGGAAATCCGGTGTTTGTGGTTGCCGGCTCGGCTTCAAATCTGAAAATTACCCAGCCTGGAGATCTGGAGCTGGCGGAATTTTATCTGGCGCATCGCGGGAACTCGCATTAGAGCGTGCGGGTGCTTGCAATCGCAGCGGGCTGATATACCCTGAGTGAAGTTGCACGGGATTTCTGTATGGATATCCGCATCGGCTATGGATGGGATTCGCACGCGTTTAAGCCGGGCGTGCCGCTGAAGATTGGCGGGCTCAGCATCGATCACCCGGAGGGGCTGGCCGGCCACTCGGACGGCGATGTATTGCTGCATGCGCTGACGGACGCGCTGCTGGGTGCGGTATCGGCGGGAGATATCGGGAGCTTTTTCCCGCCGGGCGATCCGCGATGGAAGGATGCGGATTCGAAAATCTTTCTCGATCTTGCGAAGGAAGAAATTCAGAGCGCCGGGTATCGAATCGTCAATGTGGATACGACGCTGGTGCTGAACGCGCCGAAGATCGGGCCGCTTGCGAGCGAAATGCGGGAGCGGGTGGCCGAACTGCTGGGGATTATGCCTGCGAATGTCGGCATCAAGGCGAAGACCCCGGAGGGCCTGGCCGCGGACCACGTGGCGCAGGCGCATGCGGTGGTGCTGCTGGAACGGATCGAGGAAGAGGGCGATATCCAGAGCATGAGCGCGGTGATGCAGAGCCAGCGGGAGCTGGAGGACGTGGTGCAGAACCTGGTGAGCCAGGTACACGGCGTGGCGGTGAAGACGCCCTTCGATACCGACGACATTACTTAGGCCGATCCGGCCGAGGGTTCGGTGTCCCTCGTTAGAAGCTCGTGGTGAGGCGCAGGCTGAAGCTGCGCGATGGGCCGATCGCGTTCCCTGAGAAGAGACCGCCGAAGTCGAGCACGTCGAGGATGTTGGTGAGGTTCTCGCCGTCGGCCTGGAGTTGCATGTTGAGGCGCTCGGTTTTGCGGAGGACCGCTCCGGCTGAGGCGTTCACCTGAAAGACGGGGAGAATGCGGCCGCGATTGAAGTTGATGCGGTCGAGGATCTGCTGGCCGTATTCGGCCTGAACGGTGGCGGGGTCGCCGTCGAACTCGAAGGGCAGGCCTGAGTCATATTGCGCGCCGCCCGCGAGCCAAAAACGGGGATGCACCTGATAGCGGAGCCGGCCGCGCGCGGTGTTGCGCTGATCCTGCGAGTCAGGGAAGTGGCCGTTGAGCTGCGTCTCGGCCTGGGTGGCGTTGTCGCCTAAGAAGAGGCCGCCGGTGACGGGATTCCAGGCGTTGCCCACTTCCCAGGAATAACTCAAGAAACCGGAGAAGCGACGCCAGTCGGGAACGTCGACCTTGCCCTCGGCTCCATAGATAATGGCTTTGCGAAACGAAATGGGGAAACTAATGGTGGTGTTTTGTATCTGGTCGTCGTCGGCGTAGTTATCCGCGACGCGGCGGAAGTAGTTAGCGTCGAGCTTGAGCCTTCCTAAGAATGCCTTAGTCAAACCGGCTTCGAAGTAATCGCCCTGGGAGGGCTCGACACGCAGGCGGAGAAAGACAGTGGGATCGAGGGATTCGATCTGAGAGGAGTTAGAGAGAAGGATGTTTTCAAAGGACGGGGTCTGGAAGACGCGGTCCCAGGAAAAGTGCAGGACCAGATTGCGGGAAGGGAAGAAGCGCGAGACAGCAAGGCGCGGGCTGAGAGCCTGCTTGTTGACGAGGAGCTGGTAGTGATCCCAGCGCAGACCGGCGCTGAGGTTCCACTTGCCCCAACGCACGAGGTCTTCGAGCCAGGCAGCCTGATCGAGCTCGGGGCGCTGACCGGCGAAGTCGAGCGTGGGTGGCGTGGCGGGATCGAACTGTGTCGGATCTGTAATAAGGTAGTTGAAGTTTTCGTGCAGGAAAGTATTGTCGGATTCGACGCCGAATTTCCACTCGTCGTGGCCGCGATCGGCGGTGAGGGCGGCGTTGAACCAGGACTCTCGAAAACGGTCGTGCTGGAAAACTTCGATGGGGGTGGATTGCGGATTGGAGTTGAAGTCGTTGGCGTTGTCGCGGACCATCAGGTGCAGTTCGGCGAGGGTGAGCGGCGAGAAGGTGTGCTGGTATGAGGCCGTGCCCATGGTTTCGAGGTTGTCGGCCGCCTGGCGCTGACCGGCGGCTTGCTGCAGCTGCTCATTGGGAATGTCATAGCGGGAGAGTTCGTGGCGAATGCCCAGCTTGAGCCGGTCGTTCTGCGTGAACTCGCGCTGATAGCGGCCGGAAAAGCTGCCAAGGGTTCCGGTGTTGGAGTAATTCTGCGGAACCACGGGGTTGAGGTAGCGGTCGGTCATGCTGCCGCTGGCGCTGGCTCCCAGTGCGTTTCGTCCCCAGGCGTACTGGCCTTTCGCGAAGGAGGTGGCCGAGGCGAAGCTGCCGCCGGAGAGAACCAGGTCTCCGTGGAAGCCGGGCTGCGAGTCCTGGACGGTGTTGACCTCAATCACGCCGCCCATTTTCCGGCCGTATTCGGCGGGGATGCCGGCGGTGTAGATGCTCATCGACTCGACGTCATCGGCGCCGATCTCGGGGCCGAAGCTGGGGGAACGATTATCCGTGAGGGGAATGCCGTCGATGACGAACTGGGTTTGGTATTCGGAGCCCCGCGGATGCAGGACAGCGTTGCCTTCGAAGAGCCAACCGGGTTGGGAGTTCACGAGATCCTGCAGGGAGCGGCCGGGGATGGAACCGGGGCGGCTCTGGATGAGGTCAGTGCCGATCTGATTGACGGAGCCGGGCTGATCGGGATCGAGCAGCGTGGACGATGCATTCACAGTCACGGACTGATTCACCGTGGCGAGCCGGAGCTGGATGGTTTGGCTGACGGGGAGGGAGGAGCGAATGGCGAGGCTCTCCTGGACGGGGGTGAAGCCGGGCTGGTCGATGTCGATGCGGTAGATGCCGTAGGGCAGAGGCTGGACGTCGAGCTGGCCTTCGTCGCTGGTCCTGAGGGTGGTTCGGTATTGATTGGCTTCGCTGAGAAGCTGGACCGAAGTTTTGATCCCGTGACCGAAGCTGTCGACCACGCGCAGCCGCAATTCGCCGCTATTACTCTGGGCGCAGAGGGGCATCGCGGTCAGCAGGAGGAGGAAGCTGGAAGCTTGCGGCATGGGGCGACTCAAAAGCGGAAGGTTAGCGGGTGGTAGACGCCAAATACGGCTCTGGAGCAGAGCATGCATCGGCGTTGCGCCAAAGTAAATACCTCGCTCGATTATGCCAGCCGTTCTTAAAGACGGACGAGTGCGGCGTGGGTGGGCCGGGTGCGAGTCGTTTTTGTTGGGTCGCAAAGGCTTCAGCGAAGTCATTCACCGGAGATTCAAATTGACCGGGGGCTTTGACCAGTGGTAGTGTCGCTTAACTCCGTAATTGCCTCCCCGGACCAAGTTTAGAGGTACTTGTGGAGCACCATGCTCGTCCGCGCGCAGGTCACGAGGGTGCCACGGGCGCCGTTACATCCGGACCCCTACGATTATCGCCCTGGTCCAAAGGGGTGGGGTTGAAGGAGTGGAGATGGCAATGGCGTTAAAGATTGGCAGGGGAGCAGGAGAGGGAGGTTGGGGATGAATTCAGGGTGGAGATGGGGAGTGGGGCTGACGGGGTTGG
>CAZHTJ010000042.1:0-32493 GCA_964535525.1 uncultured Acidobacterium sp.
CGGCATTGGGAGAGGCCGCGAATTTGACGCGGACGACGGTGCCGCCGCGGAAGTCGACGTCGAGGGGCAGGTGGTGCCAGAAAAGGATGGAGAGGAGGCCCGCGACGCTGAAGATCAGAGAGAAGCCAAGGAAATACCACTTCTTCCCGAGCCAGTCGATTTTTGGATCATGAAACAGTTCCACGAAGATTCCGCCTATAGAAAAACTTTCGAAGTTTCAATGCTCAGATAGAAATCGGTTCGCCGTGCAGTTTGCGGCTGAGGTTGGAGTCAAAGATAGTGCGGGAAACGAAGACAGCCGTAAACAGATTGGCGAGCAGGCCGAAGGTAAGAGTCACGGCGAAGCCCTTGACGGGGCCGGTACCGAAGATGAAAAGGATGGCCGCCGAGACGATGGTGGTGACGTGGGTGTCGACGATGGTGGTCCACGCGTGGCCAAATCCCTGATCGACGGAGGCCGAGGGGGACTTGCCGGCGCGGAGTTCCTCGCGGATGCGCTCGAAGATGAGCACATTGGAGTCGACGCCCATACCGATGGTGAGGATGACGCCGGCGATTCCGGGCAGAGTGAGAGTGGCGCCGGAGAAGCCCAGGAAGCCGAGCAGGATGACGAGGTTCAGGAAGAGAGCCAGGTCGGCATTGATGCCCGCGCCGCGATAGTAGATGAGCATGAAGACCATCACCGTGACCATGCCGACGATGGAGGCGACCACGCCCTGGTGGATGGAGTCAGCGCCGAGGGAGGGGCCGACAGTGGTCTCCTGCATGATTTCGATGGAGGCGGGGAGGGCGCCGGTGCGCAGCAGCATGGAGAGGTCTTTGGTGCGCTGCTCGGAGATGCCGCCGCCGGAGATCTCTCCCGTGTCGCGAATCTGGCCCTTGATGACCGCGACTTCCTGGACGCGGTTGTCGAGGACGATGGCCATGTATTTGCCGATGTTGGCGCCGGTCCAGGCGCCGAACTTATCGCCAGCGGCGCTGGTGAGATAGAAGGTAACTTCGGGCTCGCCGGTGTTGGAATTGTGGGTGGGCTGGGCGTCGCGGACGTCGGTGCCGCCCCAGATGGGAATCTTCCTGAGCTCATACCATTCGGGGGTACTGCCCTGGCTGGCGGCGCCGGGCGTGCTCTGGACCAGCTCTGCGTCGGGGGGAAGATAGCCGCCCAGGGCCTGGAGGGCGGACTGACGATCGGGCCAGGGTTGATCGCCGATGACTTCGTGGGCTTCGAGGCGGGCGGTGGACTGGATAACGTCCTTGACGCGGTTGAGGTCGTCGACGCCGGGCAGCTCGACGAGGATCTGATAGCTGCCGAGCTGATAGGGCTCGATGATGGGCTCGCTGACGCCGAGAGTGTTGGTGCGCGACTGGATGACCTCGATGGCCTGATCGAGGGCGCGCTGCTTCGCCTCGCTCTCGACGGTGGGCTTCATGGTGAGGGTCCAGGAGTTGCCGACGCCGGGAGCGATGTCGAAGCGGCTGCTGTAGCTCGATTCGAGAACGGAGCGGACGTCGTTGGCCTTGTCGGCGGGAGCGCCGGTGACCTGGATGAAGTCGGGGCGGTTGGCGTCGGGTTTGGAGACGGTGACGCCGGCGATGCCGTTACGCTGCAGATCGCTCTGAATGCCGGCGATGTCGGTGTCGGTCGCCGCGCCGATGGCTTCATCGACCTTGACCTGGAGAATGAGATGCATACCGCCTTTGAGGTCGAGGCCGAGATGGATGTTCTGCAGGATGGCCTGCTTGAGAGCCTGGCCGGAGACGCCGTGCGGGACGCGGAAGATGCCGAAGATGAAGACGACCAGGACAGCAATGATGACGATGAGCCTGGTCTTGATATTTGTTTTCATGGGTTCTCTACTTTGTTGCGTCGTCCTGCTGGGTCACGGAAGCGATAGCGCTCTTGACGACTTCGATCCGGAGGTTGTCGGGAGGAATGCGGAGCTGGATAGCGTCGTCTTTGATGGAGGTGATGACGCCGCGCATGCCGCCGGTGGTGGTGACCCGGTCGCCGTTTTTGAGTTTGGCGAGCATGTCCTGCCAGGTACGCTGCTTCTTTTGCTGCGGACGGATGAGTAGAAAATAGAAGACGACGATGATGAGCAGGAACGGCAGCATCCCTGCGACCCCGGTGGGCAGGGCAAAAGGCGAAGCCAGAAAAGCGATGAAGGTCAACGCGCAGTCCTTCTGGCCGGACGGAAAAAGCCCGTCAGCGGCACAAGATGTAATCAATTTCCACGGAAGGGCCCTCGGGAGCGCGTCTACGTCGATGTCACGCCCGCGCCCAGGACCTGGATACCTGGAAACGGCCTTCCCGACAAGGGCGCGCACACGACGGCTGGCTTGCGGGAAACCCTGATTTATAGAATCGCGTACCGGCGGGGGGGTGTCAAGGAAACACGCGGCTTCAGGGAGAAAACACGGATGACCCATGCGCTTCGATACGTGGGCCGATAAGCGCGGGCAGCACTCCGCCCCTCGGCGCCGATGATTCCATCTTTATGTTGTGGTGATCCACTTTGTGTCGCCGGGCCACTTGACAAGAATGTGCCACTATCGTGGAATGGTGTCACGGAGACCGGAGATGGGATTCCCTGTTCGCGCGCAAATATCCGAAAAAGGCCGCCTCGTGATCCCCGCCAAACTTCGGGAGGCGCTGGGCATTCATCCGGGGGATGTTGTCGAGTTGCGCATTGAAGACGACGAACTGCGGATCGTGACGCTCGATCGAAGAATTCGCGAGACCCGGCGGCGTCTGCGTCAGGTTTTCGGCTCGGAGAGGGTGCTCTCCGACGAGTTGATCGAGGAGAGACGCGAGGCCGCGAGGCGGGAATTGTGACTCAGGTTGTGCTCGACGCCTCCGCGATCCTGGCCTTCATGCGCGCGGAACCTGGAGGAAACAGCGTGGCCACTCAGGTCATCGCAGGAGCCAGCGCGGGTACGGTCAATCTGGCCGAGGTTGCAACCAAACTGATCGACGGGGGCGACGACCCGGCTGCTGTCTGGCTTGACCTGCTGTCGTATTTCCCATCGCCCGAGCCATTCACCGCGGACCAGGCGCAGATCGCATCGAACCTGATCCGCAAGACGCGGAGCCTCGGGTTATCACTCGGCGATCGCGCTTGCCTCGCCCTCGCTATCTCGCTGGGTCGACCGGCATGGACGGCAGACCGAAGCTGGAAGAAGCTGAGTCCAGGCATTCCGATTCATGTCATCCGCTGAACACCGGAGGCGTCCTCGCTTTCCACACGCGCGGTAACGGAACGGGGCCTACACTGGGCATTCGCAGAAACTGACGAGAGGTAAGGGAGAGCGAGATGGCGAGCGCGCATCTGGCTGCGCATGCTGGCGTGCATCCAGGACGGATCGAAGTGATCACCGGGCCGATGTTTTCAGGGAAATCCGAGGAGCTGATCCGGCGGCTCAAGCGGGCGCAGATCGCGAAACGACGGGTGGCGTGCTTTAAGCCGGATCTGGACGTTCGCTACCAGCGCAATGCGATTGCCTCGCACAGCGCGCAGACGCTGGAAGCGGCGACGGTGGCGAATGTGGAGGAGCTGAAGTCGGTCCTGATGCCGATGATTGACGTGATTGAGGTGGTGGGCGTCGACGAGGCGCAGTTTTTCGATGCTTCGCTGGTGAGCCTGGCGAATGAACTGGTGCGCATGGGGCGGCGGGTGATCCTGGCGGGCCTGGATACGACGTTTACGGGCGAGCCGTTTGCGCCCTTGCCGGATCTGCTGGCGATTGCCGATGAGGTGATCAAGCTTTCGGCGGTGTGCATGCAGTGCGGCGCGCCAGCGGTGCATACGCAGCGGCTGGGGAGCAATCAGGCGCTGGTGCTGGTGGGCGCGGCGGGTGTGTATGAGGCACGGTGCCGGGCGTGTTTTCGGCCGTGGGTGGACGAGCACGCGACGGAGCAGTTGGAGCTGGGTGTGAGCAGCAGCGCCCGGCAGCAGGAGCCGAGCGCCACGAGAGTGTAGAGGGTCCGGCGGTGTTATGCCGGGGGCTGCGCTGCGGCGGTTGCCTGGCTGGCCCCCATTTTGCGCAGATAGATCACGAGGTTCCAGATTTCATCCGGCTTGGCGCGGTCGCCCTCGGCGGGCATGGCGCCTTTGCCCTTCTGGATGATGTAGAAAATCTGGCCGTCGGTCATGTTTTTCAGCGACGCGGGGTCATGATAATCGTGCATCGGCAGCTTTTGTTCGATGGCGACATCGCCTTTGCCGTCGCCATTATCGCCATGACACATGGCACAGTCCCAGCCGTACATTTTCTTAGCGCGAGCCTGCGATTCGGCGGTTGGCTTCACGGGGTTGACTTTGCTGGCATAGTCGGCAGGGACATTGGATTGGCTCGGGGCCGCGGCTGGGGGGGTCGCTGGTGTCGCTGGAGCCGACGGGGACTCTTGCGAAAGTGCAGCAACGCCCAGAATGGCCAGCGCCGAGACAATCAGAAAAGGCTTCAACATAAGCAGCCTCCTGACTACAGATACGGGGAAAGCCCGGCACCACTGTACGCCCGCTGACCCACGATGGGACAGTGTTTTTTGGGTTGCAGTGGGTATCAGCGTAATCGGCATGGGTTCGGCGGTGGAGTTGCGGGAAGAAACTGCGGGATGAGACCGGGGCTGGGAAGGAGGCGGGCGGCTCGCGGGGTGATGACAGAAAATAACGAAATATGGCAAAGTCTGTTATCCTAAGAGGACGAGGAAAACGCGATGAATGTTTCTCTCACGCCGGAACTGGAGAAGTTTGTGCAGGACAAAGTGGAGAGCGGGCGATACACGTCGGCGAGCGAGGTGGTGCGGGAGGCGCTGCGGCTGCTGGAGAAGCGGGAGGAACGGCTGCGCGAGCGGGAGCAGGCTCTGAAGGCGTTTCAGGCGGAGCTGGACCGGCGGATTGCGGAGGCGGATGCAGGGGGATGGATTGACGGGGAAGAAGTGTTTGCGAGACTTCGAGCAAAGTCGGAGGCGCGGCGCAGGAAATCGGCATAGTGAGCGGTGCCGGCAGCGGGACACCGGAAGATGTTCGAGCCTGCATTGGCGGTATTACCGATGAGCGGTCTGCCGTTCAAAGGGACCAATCCAAGCGTTCGGATGGAGGTAGTCTCAGGAAGCGGGCCACTCCCTTATGAGCCACTTTCGACTGTCGAATGCAGCCAATCGTGATCTTGAAGAAATTTGGGAATACATCGCGGCAGACAATCTGGACGCCGCCGATCGTGTGATCGACAGTTTTCATAAGACGTTCTCCTGGCTCTCGAAGTACCCCGGCGCCGGCCACAAGAGACGAGACATAGCGAAACCGATACTGTTTTGGGCCGAAGGCAGTTACGAGATTCTCTATAGAGTGTTTGAGGATTTCATCGAAATCGACGCGATTCTGCATGGGAGCCGGGACATTCCTGCGGTTCTTCGGGAACGGGAGCCGGAAGAGTAGCTGGTCGCTACAATCGGCAGGTGTCCTTCACCTTTCAGATTCATCGGACCAGCGGGCCAGGGCGGCGCGCGACGCTGACGTTGCCGCATGGTCGAGTCGAGACGCCGGTGTTTATGCCGGTGGGGACGCAGGGGACGGTGAAGGCGGTTCCGCAACAGCTTCTTGAAGATCTGGATGTGCGGATTCTGCTGGGCAATACCTATCACCTTTATTTGCGGCCTGGGCATGAGGCGATCCGGCGGCTCGGCGGGCTACACCGGTTCATGAGCTGGGAGCGAGCGATCCTGACCGATTCGGGCGGATTTCAGGTCTTCAGCCTGAGCGACCTGCGCAAGGTGACCGAGGAAGGGGTTTCGTTCCGGTCGCACATCGATGGGTCTTCGCACTTCTTCTCGCCAGAGCACTCGATGGAGGTGCAGATCGCGCTGGGTTCGGACATCGCGATGGCGTTCGATGAGTGCACGGAATATCCGGCGGATCGGGCGCGGGCGCGGGCTTCGCTGGATGTGACGCTCAAGTGGGCGCAGCGGAGCAGGGACCATTTTGAGGCACACAAGCACGAGAGACCGTGGGGCGAGCGGACATTGGAACAGCGTACAGCGGATAGCGGACAGCGTTCAGAGCACCAGGCCGAGAAAGCTGCGGTGAACGCTGAAGGGAGGACACCGAATTTGTTTGGGATTGTGCAGGGGGGGATGTTTGCCGATCTGCGGCGCGAGTCGGCGGAGCGGCTGGTGGAGATGGATTTTCCGGGATACGCAATCGGGGGGCTGAGTGTGGGTGAGCCGCGCGAGCTGACGCGGGAGATGATCGCGACGACGCTGCCGCTGCTGCCCGCTGAAAAGCCACGGTACGTGATGGGGGTTGGCTATCCGGATGAGATTGCGGAGTATGCGCGGATGGGTGTGGACATGATGGACTGCGTGCTGCCGACGCGGGCAGCACGGCATGGGCTGCTGTTTACGTCCGAAGGGCGGCTGAACATCAGGAACCGGCAGTATGCCGAGGATCAGGGCCCCGCCGATCCAGCGTGCAACTGCATGGTGTGCCGACGGTACAGCCGCGCTTATTTGCGCCATCTGATGGCGGCTCAGGAACCGCTGGCTGCGGTCCTGAACACGTTGCACAACCTGGCGTTTTACCTGGAGACGATGCGGAAGGTGCGCGAGGAACTGGCGGAAAAGCCGGTTCAACCGCAATCAGGTAGCTAAGAGCGACCCGCGTAACCACTTAGTTAACATGACCGCCTTTACCCCCCTCCGTCTACCGTAGAATCAATGGCTTGCGAGGGGGTGACCCCCTTCTGAGAAGGCCCCATAAGGCGATGGAGACCGACGCGTTCGGCGTGAGCTTCGATGGCGGCGTTGACGTCGAGAGCCAGAGCCAGCGCGCGGCGGCCATCTTCACCGGAGACGCGGGGCGCGGAGCGGGTACGGACGCATTCGAGGAAGGACTCGATTTCGAGGCGGAGCGGCTCGCCAGGTTTCACGGCTGGCTTGTCGATGCGGAGGCCGGGAAATCCAGGAGCAGCGGTGAAAGCAGCGGCGGGGATAGTGGCGGGATCGGCGTGCGCGGCGCGGGAGACGTCGATGAGGAGCAGGTCCTGACGCGCGTAATCGATGGAGACGTATTGATGCGGCTGGAAAAAGCGAAGCTTGCGGACCTTCTCCGTGCTGACGCGGCTCGCTGTGAAATTGGCGACGCAGCCTGATTCGAATTCAATGCGGACGTTGGCGATGTCGACTTTGCGCGAGAGGATGGGCAGGCCGACGGCGTGCAGCGAGCGCACTGGCGACTGAACGAGGCTGAGAACGATGTCGAGGTCGTGCACCATGAGGTCGAGAACCACGTCGACGTCGAGGGCGCGCGGGCTGAAGACGCTGAGGCGGTGGGCCTCAAAGAACATGGGGTGATTGAGGAGAGGTTCTGTGGCGATGACGGCGGGATTGAAGCGCTCGAGATGGCCAGTCTGCAGGACGCGCTTATGCTGTGCAGCCATTTCGACGAGGCGGGTGGCTTCAGCGACGGTCGTAGCGATGGGTTTTTCGACGAGAAGGTCGATGCCGGCAGCGAGCAGCGCGTGGCTGACGTTGAAGTGAACTGAGGTTGGCGTACAAATGGACGCGGCAGAGAAAGCGACCTGATTTTTCGCGCGCGCGGCCAGACACTCCTCAACGGAGGAGAAGACCGGCGCGCCCCACTCTGTCGCGGCAGCGCCGGCCCGGACGATGTCGGGCTCGACCACGGCGGCGAGGCGAACCGGGACGCCCTCATCTTCCAGAGCGCGGTAAACGCGGAGATGATTGCGGCCGAAGACACCGGCTCCGCAGACAAGTACACCGACAGGAGACGACCCGGGAAGGGACACCTTTGAGCCTACGCCGGCTTTCCTTCAACAACGCGCAGGCAGCGTGCGTACAGGTCAAGCAAATGGGTGACCTGCTCGTCGGGCTTGGGAGCGCCGCCCGCCACAAAGCCGGTGGAAGGCGCGCTGGCGCGGCCGACGCCAGCGGTGGCAGCCACGAACTTGAGCAGGTCGAGCGCGATGTCCTCGTTGCGGCGAGCGCCATTGCTCTGGGCGGGGACTGGATCCATGGGGAATACCTCTGAGGGCGATGCTATCAAAGGGAGCGCGGTGCGAAAACGTGTCTAGATTTCAGAAATACACAGGCAGACCCTGCCGACAAGCAGATCGGCGGGCGATTCCTGCGAGGCCAGTTCGATGAGCTCAATGGGGTAAGAGAGGGCGCGCGGGCGCAGCACGAGGCGGCTTGCCTCGAAGGCAACGTGACGGAAGAGCATCTGGGATCCGACGCGAATGCCGTAGAGGTTGGGCTGCGGAGGGCGGTAGGCGGCAAGGGAGTTGTAATGCCGGTCGAGCACCGCGATGGAGCCGATGCGGAGCACCGGGTCCATGGGCAGAGCCTGGGCGGCGGTGACGCGAACCCCGACGAATCGCTCCCAATTGCGGCGGCTCATAGCGCGGCGGGGGGGGAAGCTGCTGAGCCAGCCGGCGGGCAGATGCACGGTGTCCAGCACCGCGCGCGAGGCAACGATGGGCGCGGTCATGGCGACGAACTGCGAGACGATGGGCACGACGTCCATCGATCCGCGGTCGAGGGCGGGCAGGTCGGCGAGGCCAACGGGGGCGAGGTCTTCGACGCTGAGGGCCTGCGCGAGGAGAATGCGGTCCAGGGCGGGAAGGCTGAGGCGGCGGCGCCGATGGAGGAAATTGGAGATATGGGCCTGGGCCAGCCCTGTCTGGCGGGCCAGCAATGAACTGCTGAGGATTCCCTGGTCGATGCGGCGCCACGTTTCGAGCCGCAGTCGCTCGTGTAACTCGAGGAATTTCATCTTCCAGATGTTTTCAGGGAGCTATACAGCCATTACTTCGGGTTTTGCAGAAAGAATCGCAATTTCGTGAAAACCGCAGGCAGCGGAAAAGACCTCAGTACCCAGCTATTTCAGAATGACGGGTTTGCTCCCCCCGGTAATTGAACGCATCGCTCCGTCGTTTTAGTTTCGGACTACTTGCACCGGCCAGACATAGTACTTTCGCTCGCCAGGCAGCTCTGGGAGCGCGGATAGGAGGGCCGGAGAGATTCCGAATTTCAGGAGGCGATGAGGATCAACAGCGCGATCGGCGTTCACGACTAGTAATGGAGGGCAGACGTTACCTGCACGTAGGGTAACGGTCGGTTGCCTCTTCCCTCCCCCAACTCCGCGGATCCGGGGAAACATCGGAATTCGTGGCGGGTCGAACTCTGGAGAATGACTGATGTACCTGCGAGTTTTTCTGAAGGTGTGTGAGGGGTGCGGCGTGCTTTGGCTCCGCGCTCAGGATTGCCCTGACGTCTATTGTGCGGGGTGCGCTCGAAAACTACGGTCTCTTCCGCCGGTAAGACCGACGCGCCGGCCGGGACGGCGGGGACGGAACCGACATTGCGCCTCAGCGACGAGGGGTGGGGCATGAGCGCCTTGCTTGCGACGCCCTGTATTGTCGCCACGGCAAGGGCGGTGGCCGAAGCTGAACTGCCAAGGGCGCGGCCGAAACCCATCGTCGGCTTCGCCTTTTACCGGAAGCGTACTGTGGCGCAGCTGCGCCGTTATGCGCAGTTGTCGATGGAGCTGGGACGCCCGCAATCGGCTCTGGGCAAGATGGCGCTTCGCGGACACGCCTCAAGTTATCGACTGAAAACTTTTGAGGATGGACTTGTCTTTGTTCTCGATATAGAGAAGTGCCTTAACCTGCTGGACAGAACGTCGCGCAAGATCGTGACGCACATCGCCCTGGAGGATTACACGATCGTGGAGGCAGTTAGTTTAATGGGGCGAAGCCCGCGGTCCATCGCGCGGATTTACGGGGAGGCGATGGACCGTCTGACCGACCTTTTTTTGAAAATTGGGGTTCTGGAGGCAAATGTGGAAAATTTGTCAAGAGGGGAGGCCAAAGTCGAAAGTAATGAGGCAACATAACAAAGAGCTTGCAAACCGGAATCTGAAAAGAATTTTGGCAGTTTAATTCTCTGGAACTGGTATTCTGAACTTATAGAGTAAAGAAAGAAAAAAGGGACACCTTTGGGTGTTCCTTTTTTATTGGTTCCCGCGGGTCACCCTGGGAAAGAGACCCGAACGGAGGAGGCATTTTGCCCGTTTCAGAAATGAGGAATATGCGGAACAGAGACTGCAAAGAGCGGATGCGCGCCCTGACGCCCATGTGGCGAGTGGCGTTCGGACTCATGGCGATCGCGGTGGCCTGGCTTCTGCCGCAAGCTCCCGCGCAGATGACCACGACGACCGTGCAGGGCACGGTGTATCGCGCCGACGGAACAGCGGCCGGCGGAACGCTGTTAGTGAGCTGGCCTGCGTTTACCACGCCGCAAAACCAGGCGGTGGCCGCAGGCAGCATGAGCACGACAATCGGCGCAGATGGATTTGTGAGCCTGAACCTGACACCCAATGCCAATGCGCTGCCGACGGGCAGCTACTATACGGCGGTCTATCATCTGAACGACGGAACCGTGAACCAGGAATACTGGGTGGTTCCCGCATCGGCCAGTGCGTCGATCGCATCGGTGCGGGCGGAACTGGAACCATCGACCGTAGCGGTGCAGTCGGTGTCGAAGGCCTATGTCGACAGCGCAATTTCGTCGCTGAACGGATCGTGGTTGCCCCTGGCGGGGGGGACCATGACCGGGCCGTTGAACCTGAACAACGATCCCGCGTCGGCGAATCAGGCGGCCACAAAGCACTACGCAGACCAACTGGCCGCGGCGCAGCTCCCGTTATCGGGAGGCACGGTAACGGGGGCGCTGAACGCAAAACAGATTGAAGGGCAGCTTTACGCGGAGCAGTGGCAGACCGGCCCGAGCAGCAACGACGGCATTGCCATGTCGATTGCGGAGTGTACGGCGCTTCCGTATGCCTGCCAGGTACTGGCGCCGGCCACTTATGCGCAGACTGAAGCACAGCCGTGGGGTGGCACGCTTACGGCGCAAGCCACCCTGCAAAACATTGGTCCGCCCTCAACCGCGCCCATGGGAGCGACCATCACCGACTTTCGGTTCGGACCCGCACAGACGATTGTTACTCCGGGCAACCCTGGGGATAATCGCCATCAGATCGGACCGACTTATGTGCTGAACTCGACCCAGTCTCCCGGCAGCTATCTGGCTAACTACACAGCTCCAGGATTAACGGTGATCAAGAATCTTTTTGCTGGTTCGCACTCGTTCAACCTTGAGCAAACGAATAACACGGGGCTGTCGGTTATCCTCAATCAATACTCCCCGGCCTCCACCAATGCTTTGTCTGTGATCAATCAGAATCAGTCGAACGGCGACTCGATCCTTCCGTACTTCTGGAATCAGACGCGCGGTGGCATCAACTCCGGGGACAACGAAGGGAACGAAGGCCGCACCTGGCAGGGCGAGGCAACGGATGTATTTCAGGGGACAATCAATTCGATGTCCACGACGGCCGCCAGTTCTCAGGTGTGCGGTGTGACGCCGTGCTGGACCTTCGCAACCAAACAGACGCAAGGGGCGCAGGGCAGCGCGGCTTCCGATCTGGCCATGACCGATCAGACCCACGCCGACTCAACGGGCTACATCACGAACATTAATAACAACGTGGTGACAGCCTCTTCCGGCGCCGACTGGGATACCAGGTACGGCGACTCGAATGCCTGGGGGACGATTAGTCAGGACATTACCGACACCGGAAACACGAATGTTTTTCCGGAGCAGAACGTGACGGTAACGATCAACGTCACGAGTGGGACGCCGACTACCGTTTTGCCGGTCTGCCTGTTCGATAACTCCGGCACCCACTGGGAATGCGAGCCTGTGACGGCGGCATCGGCGACTTCGATCACCTTCTCCGTTGTGCGCCGCAAATATGCATCAGGGTCGTGGTGGTCGCAGGGCGGCATGGCGGGGATGGGATTCACGATGCAGGCGGACTGGGTTGGCCCCGGAGCGCCCTTTGGCGGCGGCGGCACTGGATTGGCTGGTTTCGGCACTCAGTCGGGAAATCCTTCCAATATCATCCGTCCTACCTATCCAATTATGTACAACGTGAGCGGGAACACTGCGACGATGTATGAGGGTAACCGTGCAGGTTTTAGCGGGTATTCTACGCGTGGTTATAGCTCGATGGGCAGCGGAGGCACAGTAACTGCGACGGTATCAGGAGGGAGCGTCACATCCTGCACCGCCAGCGGGGGCACTGGTTATAACGGCTGGACCGGCCCTGGATACCTGGTTTCGCCGCCGCAGTTGACCTACACGGTGAACACAGGGGCGACGTCGCCAGTGCTCTATATCACGACAACCGGCGCGGGGGGATCGCTGACCGGATGCGCGGTCCAAAATGGGGGATCGGGCATTACGTCGATTGCAGTGGCTGTAACTCCGACAAATCCTTATGCCGTTTACCCGATGACACACATCTTCAACGCGTGGAATCCGGCGACCGGCGCCGTGGATGGAAGCTCTCTTGCAACCGACGCGCCGATGCCGAATGGCGCGGCTTATTTTCAGGCCGGAAACACGGTTGAAGTGCCTCACTATTACGCCCAGCAGTACACGGAGATGAACGGACAGATCAACGCCTACCAGGGTCATATGTCAGGGCGCAGTCAATACTTCGGCGGCAACTTTGGGGGAAATGACTACGGCTGGTGGTTGATGAATACCAATCAGCCGTCACTGTATACGAGTTATCCCGCGAGCCCGACGCCCTGGGTGGTTGGCCAGGGAATGATGGGGACACCCTATGGCTACACGCTGAGCGGCTCCTGGCACAATGGATTGTGGATGAAGATGCCGCCTTACAGCGCAGGAGGCCTGACGGGCGCACTGGTGGTGGGCTGCTTCGATTATGTCAACAACATCAACGTATGTTCGAAGTGGACACCGCCGTACAACATGGTTGTCGCGCAAAATGCAAATAACAGCGGCAATGCAGAAGACACGCTGCAATACAGCATCCCGACGACGACGTGGTCGCTCACAGCCGGCGCCACGCAGGCGGGCGGATTGAATCCCTATTGCACGGAGACGCTGGCAGGCAATGCGAGCGGCGGCTTTTCTGTGACGTGTAACGGTAAAACCTCGAAACTGGACACGTCCGGAAACTTCTCCCTGCCAGGATTCGTTCGGGCCCAGGGAGGCGTGACCGGGGCGACCATCAATGGTGAATTCACCGTCGATGGCACGGCCTATACGACGCTGAACGCGGCGTGGAATGCGGCAGTAAGCCAAGCGAATGCGACGGGGCAAAACCAGACGGTTCGGCTCGGGCCGGGCAACTTTCCGGTAACGGCCACTCTTTCCGAGCCCACGAATGGCAGCTGCGTCAGCCTGACAGGGAGCGGGGCTCCGACGGTGACGGCCAACAGCGCAAATGCCTCGACCGTGATCAGCGTTCCGTCCGGACTGAGCGGGGACCTGTTTAGTTTGCAGAATACGGCCGGAAGCCAGGCGCAGAGCTGCACTTTCCGGGATCTGATGGTGCTGGCCAACAAGAACGCCAATCACGCATTTAACTTTCAGTGGTTTCGCGGGCTCTATGTCGATGATGTTACGGTGAATGACACGATCCAGGACGCGTTCTATCTTGGAGAAACAAGCGGTTCGCATCAGGCTAACTTTGAGATGCGGAATGTTAGTGTCAGCTATTCGTCGGCCAGCTTCGCGCCTGCGAGCCGGCCGAACTATGGCCTGAATCTACAGACTACTGTCCTGGACAGCTTCGTGGAGAATCTGCTGGTCCGGAACGCGCTGCAGGCCGCGGTTTATAACGCGGGCGGCGGAACAACGTTCGAGTTAGTTCACGGATTCGGCTATCCCTACACCTGCACAACGGATCCGTGCAATAACTCAACGGAGACGAATGCCGCCGCTGCGGATGCATCGTGGGCTACGAATTACGAGGTGGTGGACGCGGGATCGGGCGGAAACATGTATTCCAACACTTATATGGACTCGCCGGCGATCGCGGCCTTCGATCTGAAGTCCAACGGGGTGCAGATCAACGGCGGCCACATTCAATGGCCGGACACGACGAGCTTCCCGAACGCGACCTTTGCGGAGGTTGAGTCGACGGTCAGCTCGAATCTGGTGATTTCAAACGTGGATTGTCTGAACATGAGCGCGACGGCGGGCATTCCCGGATCTCCAGCGGGCGCCACAGGGGTGTGGATCAGTTACATGGGTGCGAATGGTTCGGCGCCGACCTACTCGGCGGTGAGCAATCTGGCGGGGTGCGGCCAGTATGTGCAGCAGCGTGTTGCCTCCCGGCAGACCGCGTTCGATATGGCGGGGAATAACTCGTCGAACACAAACTATGGGACCGGTCAGGCGGGTACGACGCCGAAGGTATTCGTGACTCCGCTGAGCACGCAGGGGAACGAAGGTGGTGTCGAGGTCGAAAACTTCTCCGGCGGCCAGGGGGACTCGTTTTACAGCGGTTTCAGCGGGCAGGCGTCGAACTTCGCGGTAATGGCGGACGGCACGGTACGGCATACCGGGCTGCAGACGAGCGCGGTATTCGCGACTTCGTCCACCACGCTGACGAAGGCCAATCACGTCGTTCTTGCGAATGCATCGAGCGGGGCGTTCACGGTGACGCTGCCGAGTTGCTACACCCCGATGCCGGATGGCCTTACACCGACGGGCATGGAATTCACGATTGTGAAGACGGACACGACCGGCAATGCGGTGCAGCTGGCAACGACCAGCGGCGAAACCATGACGGTGGCAGGGTCGAAGGCAACGAGCTACTCGATCGCGGCGGCTGGCGGGTTGACGCTGGCGTGCGGTCCGGATTCGAACTGGTACAGCACGGAGCAGATTGCGGCGGCTGCGCCGTCTTCCGGCGTCGCATCGTTCAACGGGCGCACGGGGACGGTGACGCCGGCGAGCGGCGATTACAGCTTCAGCCAGATCGGCGGCCAGGCGACGAACGCACAGCTGCCGGCCTCTTTGACGGCGGCAACGACCGGGAATGCGGCGACGGCAACGGCTCTGGCCGCTGCGCCGGCGCAGTGCCCGGCGGGCTACTACTCGACGGGTATCGGGGCGAACGGGAACGCGAATTGCTCGCAGACCTGGCATTTCACCTGGTACGGGTACTTCGGCGGGACGTTCGGCAGCTCGACAAACAACTCGCTGGGGTCGATCTGGTCGCCGAGCGCGGCAATCAGCATGACGCGGCTCGATATCGCGGTGGGCACGGCGCCGGCGGGATGCAGCACATGGCCGGTGATCGGGATCTACGACAGCACCGCGGCAAGCTGGTTGAAGACGGTAACGCTGGCAACCTCGACCTACAGCTATCGCAACGCGGTGACGGGAGTCTCGATCCCGGCGGGTCACAACTTGTCGATGGGGGTGCAGACGGCGGGCGCAGGATGCACAACCAGTCCCGGGTCGGCGCAACTCACGATGGAATACACGATGAATCAGTGAGCGTGCAGGAAATGCTTTTCGACTGGGTGAGCGCGGACCGGCCGGAGCTGACGCGTCTGGGGAGTGTTCTGGATGCGGCGGATCGGGCGGAACGGGCAAAGAAATCGATCGCGCTGGCGGGCGAACTTCTGCGCGTCAGAAGCCGCACAGGAAAAACCATTCCTCTGGCGGCCAATGACGCGCAGAAGGAGTACGAGAAGGATCGAGGGCAAAGCAACATCATCCTGAAGGCGCGCCAGATGGGGATGACGACATGGGTAGCGGGTCAGTTCTTTCTGAGAACGATTACGCACCCAGGAACACTGACGGTGCAGGTGGCACACACGCAGGAGGCGGCGGAGGCGATCTTCCGGATCGTACACCGGTTTCTGCGCTGCCTGCCGCCGTCGCTGTGCCAGGGAGCGCTGAAGACATCGCAGGTGAATGCACGGCAGATTATTTTTCCGGGGATGGATTCGGAGTACCGCGTGGAGACGGCGGGAGCGCCGAATGCTGGGCGCGGGCTGACCATCACGAACCTGCATTGCTCGGAGGTAGCGCGGTGGCCGGGAGACCCGGGAGAGATTCTGGAAGGCATGCGGGCCGCGGTCTCGCCGGCGGGCGAGCTGGTGCTGGAGTCGACGCCGATGGGCGCGGCGGGATGTTTCTGGAAGGAGTGGAAGGACGCGGAGAGGACGGGCACGGTGCGGCACTTCTTTCCGTGGTGGATGGAAAAAGCGTATGTGGCCCGGACGGTGGAGGAGAGCTCGCTGAACGAAGTGGAGAGGAGGCTGGTGCGCGATCAAGGCCTGACTTTGGAACAGATTGGTTATCGGCGGCAGATCCAGGAGCGCTTTCGGGGTTTGGCCAGGCAGGAGTATGCGGAGAATGCGACGGAGTGTTTTCTGGCGAGCGGCCACTGCATCTTCGACACGGCGGCGATTGACGCGCGGCTGCAGAAGGTGACCCCTCCTGTGGAGGAGCGGGGAGACGGGGTACAGGTGTGGCGGAAACCGCTGGAGGGTCGCGAATATCTGGTGGCCGTCGATCCGGCGGGAGGCAGCGAGGAGGGCGACTATTCGGTGGCGGAGGTGATCGACCTCACCACGGGCCTGCAATGCGCTGAGCTGCAGGGCAAGCTGCCGGAGCTGGAGCTCGCGGAGGCGATCGCCAGGCTGGCTCACGAGTATAACCACGCGCTGCTGGCCGTGGAGCGCAACAATCATGGCTCCGGGGTGCTCGCGTACCTGAAGGGGGTATGCCGGTACGAACGGTTGCACGCGACGGCGGGAATGGAAGGATGGCTGACTACATCGGTGACACGGCCGATGATCCTGGGGCGGCTGGGGTCGGCGCTGGTGGAATCGCCGGAGATGTTCGCGAGCGAGCGATTGCTGCGGGAGTGCCGGAGCTTTGTGCGCCACGCGAACGGCCGCGCGGAGGCGCAGGCGGGAGAGCACGACGACTGCGTGATGGCGATGGCCATCGCGCTTGCGGTCCGTGAGGAACGGCTCACGGGTCGAAGCTTGCATTAGCATGAAGCCTCCGGGGGGATTGTGGCGGTTCTTGCCATTCAGCAGATTCGGCGCATGAAGGGCGGCGCACAGAGCCATCTGATGCTGGGCGCCGACGGCAATGCGTGGGTGGTGAAGTTCCAGAACAACCCGCAGCATCTGCGCGTGCTGCCCAACGAGCTGCTGGGCACGCGGCTGGGCGCGCTGATCGGGCTGCCCATGCCGGCGTGCGACGTAGTGGAGGTGACGCCGTGGCTGATCGAGCAAACGGCGGAGCTGATGATGGAGTATGGCCATCGGCAGGACCGCTGCCATGCGGGGCTGCAGTTCGGATCGCAGCTGGTGGGTGGGCTGATGCCCGGGCACACGGCCGATTACCTGCCGGAGGATCAGTTGGTGGAGGTACGGAACCTGCGAGAATTTGCGGGGGCCCTGGTGCTGGACAAATGGACGTGCAACGCGAATGGACGGCAGGCGCTGTTTTATCGGAAGGGCCGGGAGAAGCGGTACGGCGCGACGTTCATCGACCAGGGCTTTTGCTTCAACGCGGGAGAATGGCGATTCGAAGACGCACCGCTGCGCGGGGCCTATGCGCGTAACGTGGTGTATCGAGAGGTGTCGGGCTGGGAGAGCTTCGAGCCGTGGCTGAGCCGGGTGGAGGCGATGGAGGCCGAGCGGGTGTGGGAGATCGCGGAGACGCTGCCGCCGGAGTGGTATGGCGGGGACGCAGCGCTGCTGGAGGGGTTGGTGGAAAAGCTGATCCAGAGGCGTTCGCGGGTGCGGGATTTGATTACGGAGTTCCGGGAATCGTCGCGGCAGCCGTTTCCAAAGTGGGAGGGAGGGAAAGGGGGGGCGCGGATGGGGGAGTTGGCGGGACTGGAGTGGGGCGATAGTTATCAGGGGAGAGTGATGTAAAGGGAAGGGTGATGTGAACGGGCGGCTGGAATGCGAGTTCTCGCTGGTGCGGTATGTGCCGGACCCGGTGAAGAACGAATTCGTGAATATTGGAGTGATGCTGCGGGAAGCCGCGCACCCGGGTGCGGCCGTGGTGCGGTTCACGAAGGACTGGGCTCGGGTGCGGTGCGTCGATCCGGACGCGGACATCGCCATGCTGGAGGCCATGGAAGCGGAGATGGGGCGGCGGCTGCTGGAGGCGGATGCGGAGACAATGCCGCTGCTGAAGACGATCGAGGATTCGTTCTCGCATCAGTTACAAATGACGGAACCGAAGGGGTGCCTGGCGGAGAACGTTGCGGCGGAGATGGAGCAGCTGATGCGGCTGTATGTGGAGCCGCGCAGAGAAAGGGCTCGGCAGGCGCTGAGCGGGCGGCAGGCCATCGCCAGAAGCATGCGGATGCATTTTGAGCACGCGCGGGTGTGGGATTTGATGCGCAAGCGGATTGGGGCCTCGGCGTACACGCGGCCGGGAGATTCGCTGAAGATCGATTGCGGTTACCGGCCCAACGGAGTGGTGAGGATGTTTCATGCGGTGTCGCTGAGCGGCGATGTGGAGCTGGCGAAGGTACTGGCATTCAGCGCGCCGGCGTTGAGGAGCGGAGTTGCGCGGGTGGAGAACGCGGAGCTGGAGCTGACCGCGATTGTGGAGCCGCTGCGCAACGGCAAGGGCGAGGTCACGGTCGATGAAGATTCGGTGGAGCAGTACCGCTTTGGCGTGGAGACGATGGAGGCGCAGCAGATCCGGGTGCTCACGGTGAGCGATCTGGAGCGCGTTGCGGAGACGGCCCGGAGGGAGCTGCGGGTCTAGAAGTTCGAATTTACTGGGTTCACCCGAGGCATGGCCATGCGCCATGCCTTTTCTAATGGGGAAAGGAAAACGGAGGAGACGTGAAGATCAGAGAGCAATGGAATAAGGCGCTGGCGTTGCTGGGAGCCGGACGCAAAGAGGAAACGGCTCAGCGGAAGACGGTGGCGTTGCCATCGGTGCTCGCGCCGTATTCCTTCGCGGCGAAGGCGCTGCCCAAGCCAACGCCGGCAAATCTGCGGAAGTTCGCGGAGACGCCGGTAGTGCGGCGCGCCATCAACCTCATCAAGGATCGGGTGGCGTCGATGGACTGGCAGGTGCGGCTGAAGCGCGATCAGGATGCGGAGAAGGTGGCGTTTGCGGAGAAGCGCGCGCGGATTCTGCGGCACTCGCTGGAGCATCCGAATGCGTCGGATTCCTTCCGCACGCTGCTGGAGCAGACCATCGAAGACGCGCTGGTGGGCGGCTTCGGCGCGATGGAGATGGAGCTGACCGGCGACGCTGCGAAGCCGTTCGAACTATGGGCCGTGGATGGGGCGACGATCCGCATCGATCCGAAGTGGGATGGGAATCCGGAGTCGGTGCGCTTTGCGCAGGCGACTGGACTCGTGGGAACAGGCTCCGTGATTCCACTGCAGGACAACCAGCTCATCTACGTGCGGATGAATCCGCGCAGCTACACGCCGTTCGGACTGGGGCCGCTGGAGGTCGCCTTCGAGACGGTGAATACGTTTCTTAGCGCGCATCGTTTCGCCGGCAAGCTGGCCAGCAATGCGGTAGTGCAGTACGCGCTGTGGCTCAACGAGACGACACCCGCGCAACACGAGCGGCTGATCCGCTGGTGGCAGGACGAGATCGAAGGAACCGGACGGGTGCCGATCCTCAGCACCGAGCAGAAGCCGGAGGTGCTGCGCTTCGCGACTGGAACCGACGCCGATCTGCGGCTGACGTGGCAGGAGTTTCTCATTCGGATGATCGCGAATGCGTTCTCGCTGCCCCCGATGCTGCTGGGGCTGGAGCAGGATGTGAACCGGTCGACCGCGGAGTCTCTCCTGGATGAGGCGTTCCACAGCGCCATCGTGCCGCTGGCACGGCTGATCGCGGAGCACCTGACCCGGGATTTGTTTGCAAAACGGCTGGGATGGCCGGAATTCGAATTCATCTTCAACGATCTGGATGCCACGGACGCGACGCAGGAGGTGGAGATGCAGACCGCGCTGCTGGCCGCGGGCGTGCTGACGGTGAATGAAGTGCGGGCGATGCGCGGACTTGCGCCGCTGGGCGACGCCGCCGGCATCGCGATTAAAAAGGAGGAACACGTCACAACAGCGATTACAAATCAGGAAATTCAGGGATGACGGGAGAAGCAATGAAACTGGAAGCCATGGCAGTCACTTTGCCGGAGGTTGCGGGCCATCCGAATCGCACTCCCTTTACGGGCGTGCTGACGCAGGTGGATGAGCCCAGCACGAAGCCGCCGTCGGGAGCGCGGGGACATCGCGTGATCCTGACGCGCGGGGCGGCGCTGAACGCATTGCCATCCCTGCTGGGGATGGCAGTCGACTACGCGCCCTCCTGGGACGGGCACGACGCGCGGCGCAAGTGCGGCATCATCACGCAGGCCGACGTGGAGGGTTCGCGTGTCAGGGTGGCCGGCTATCTTTTCGCGAAGGACTTTCCCGAGGTGGAGCGGCAGATGCGGCAATGTTTGCCAGGCGCCATGGGGATGTCGTGGGAACTGGCCGACGCTCACGTGGAAGACATGCGGGCGGAGGTCTGGACGCTGACGCGCGCGACTTTCACGGGCGCGGCTATCCTGCTGCGCGAGAAGGCAGCGTATCGCAATACATCGTTCGAGCTGGCAGCATCGCGCTGCCGCTCGACCCTGACCCGCCCTGCGCACCGCGAGAGCGTGTACGCGGGGGCAACGAGATGCTTCCGGGACGGAGCAGGCGTGGCCTTCCCGAAGAGAGAAACAAGAAAGGAAGAAACATGGAATCACAGGCAGGCGAAAACATGGTCACGCTGAGCGAGAGCATGGAACGGATGGAAGCCCGGCTCGAAGCCGCGGCGTCGCTCTTTGAGCGCACTGCGGCTCTGATGGAAGAGCGCGAGAGCGAGAGGAGCGGCGAGGTGCGGAAGATCGTCGCCGCCGTCGAAACCAGCCGCGAGACGGAACTCCAGAAAAAGCTGGAGTCTGCCGAGCAGCAGATCGCGGAGCTGCGGGCGCAAATGGAGGCGAAGACCGAGACGCAGCCGAAATCCGCACGCAAAACCGTTCCCGCGTCGACGGCGCAGTTCCTTGCGAAGCAGGGGATCACGACGCTCGAGTCCGTAGAGGCGGGCACGCTGGACGCGGCGCTGACGGGGCTAAGCCTCGAGCAGCGGATCGCGGTCAAAGCGCAGTTGCTGCGCGCGGGCGTGGTCGGCTAGTCGCGACGCATCTCGACCTGAACCGGAGGCCGGCCTGAGCGCCGGCCTTTTTTTCCCAACAGGATTTCTCACACGAAAGGTAGCTATGACAGCCAATTTCCTCGACATCCATGCCGCTGCGGACTACATCGGACCCGGCGCGATTGAAGTTCCTCTCTATCAGACGGAGATTCTCGACATCGTGCGCCGGCGCAACATGTTCGGCCAGCGCATCAAGCAGGTACCGGCGACCGGCCATCCGTCGCGGTACTTCGAGCAGACGGCGATTCCGAATCCTTCGACCGCCGGCTTCGTCGATCCGCGGAACATCGTCGCTCCGGTGGTGACACCGACGCGCGTGGAGCGCAGCGTGCCTCTGAAAGCCATCGTCGCGCAGCTGAACTACAACCTGTTCGACATGGAACTGGGCGCGCAGCAGAAGCAGTTTGCCTATCTGCAGGCGAAGGACCTGGTGGACACCATCGAAGGCGTGATGCTCGCGCATGACGTGGCGTTGTGGAACGGCAGCGACACCTCGCTCAGCACGCCGACGACGATGCAGTATTTCGGCGCGGCGGGCCAGATCGCCGCTGGCGGCAACACTACGACCATTGGCACGACCGCCAGCATCACCGACGGCCTGAAGTCGACGATCGCCCAGATGTGTGCCAACACCAGCTACGCGGTGCGGCCGACGGCCATCTATGCGAACCCGGTCCTTCTCGACCTGCTCGATCGCGAGATGAAGTCGGAGTTCAACGTGGTCCTGAACACGAAGGAAATCGCGGCCGGCTTCACGGTGAAGATGCTCACCACGCAGGCGGGCGAGCTGCCGCTGATTCCCGAGTGGTCGCTGGCCTACACGGGCACGCCGGGCAGCGGCACCGCGGTGCTTCCGGCGTACATCGTCACCGAGGACCTGATCGAGTACCACTGGCTCAGCGATCCCAATCCGCGCGTCTTCCAGCTCGGAACTCCGGGTTCCCTGGCTTCGCAGCATGTGGTCGTGAAGTTCGGCGCACCTGTGGTCAAGGGCGCGAACTACGCGCACTATCAGGTGCTGGTCGACCGGTAATTCGAACCTCCGCACAAACAGCGGAGTTTTCTCCGGAGGGGCTGATCTGAATCTTTTCCGATCCGAATCAGCCCCTTCGCATTTCACAGCAAGGAGAATCCATGGCTTCCTATCTTCAGCCAACCGAATACCAGACGTACGGGCTGGCCTCCGATGTCACCGATGACTGGATCACGGCAGCGTCATCGCTCATCGACAGCCATTGCCGCCGCACCAGCCTCAATCCGACACAGTACAGCGAGCGCCTGCGCATCGTCGAAGGCTCACAGACGGCGCGGCTAAGCCATCTGCCGCTGGCGCCGATCGCGCCCGCGACCCTGCCGTTTGTGTCGATCCAGGCGCGCTACGCGAGACCGCGGCGCGGGCAGATCGTATATCCGCTGCAGGAAGAGGTTCTGTGGGCCTTCTCGCTCCCGGGCGCGTGGACCACGGTGGATCCGGCCACTGTCGACTTTGTCGCGGACACCGGCGAGCTGATCTTCCCGCTCAATATCCTGGGCCTGCCCTACAACGAAGTGCAGGTGACGTACACGGCGGGACTCGCTACGATCCCCAACGCCGTGAAGTGCGCCTGCGCGCAGATTGTGAAGAACGCTCAGGCCACACCGGGACTGAATGTGAAGTCGTCGAAGCTGGACACGCTGCAGCTCGAGTATTTCGGCGGCTCGCTGGTCGATGCGACCGTCCAGGCCATGCTCAAGCCGTGGGTCTCCGTGAGGATGGGATAAGCCATGGCCGATCTGAGCACACAGAATCCATGCGGCCTGGCGCAACGCGTCGCAACCGCGCTGCTGCGGGCCAACGGCGGGACGACCGCCTGCCTGCAGATGCCACCGCTTGAGGGCGATTCAACCAATGCGGGGCAAATCGGCCTCGCTGCACCGGGCTTCCTGTCGCTGCCGCTGGCGCCGGTGGTCTTTCGGAAAGCGCGCGTGTCGATGCAGGACGGACAGCTGCCGAAGTACGAGTTGCTGATCTCCGGGGATGCCGTAGCGGCGCAGGTGACGCAGCTGCAGCTGAGCTCAGGCGAGGCGCTGTTGGCCATGGCCAGCGGTGTGGTGGTGGCCGGAAAGCTGTTCCTCATCGAAGCGGTCTCCGCTTCGGAGAGCCAGGGACAGGCCTATTTGTACCGGCTGTTGTTACAGGAGACGTGCGGCGAATGGCCGCTATAGAAGTCCTCACGGATTGTGGTCTGTTCCCGAAACCGAAATGTAACAGAGCCAGCGCTTATTCGCTGGAAATGTAACCGAGTGAGTGACCTATGCAAAATGCAAAAGATACTTTTTATATCACGCTGCGCAGCCGGCTGGCGACGGTGAACCCTGCGCGCACCATGACGCTGCGGGCCGTCTCGCGCCCGGGCATTCTGGTGACCGAGGCCGAGGCTCCGGCGCCGCTACCGATTCTCGATGCTTTCGCGCTCAACTGGGCAGGACTCCAGGCCGATCTGCAACTGCCGGCAATCCTCGCGCAGATGACCTGCGAAATCCAGTACAGCACCGCCGGGACCCAGGCGAATGCCGGACTTGATCGCGGCCGGACTCTGGAAGAAATGGATTACGAGGTGCTGAAGCTTTTGTATCCGTACTCCGCACAAAAAATGAACTACGCGCAGAACCCGGCAGCCACGATGGAGACGCTCGTCTTCTGGTCGGAACCTGAATTCGGTCCGGTCATGACCCAACGCGACCGCTTGAGCCGCACGGTCAAAGTCACGGTCTTTGCCTTTCAGGAACAGGGGGAACAATGAGCACGCCAGCCACTACGCCAATGCCTGCGTTGCCGCCCACGGGGCGGTCGGTGCGCGCTTACTTTGCGCCTGTCGACCGTGTTCATCAGGCGCCCACGCTTTTCGACCCTTCGGTCAACGGCAGATTCCTGACGAACGCGCCGCCATCTCCCTGGGTCGACCTCGGCTGGATCGAGAATTTCACGCGCAAATCCACGAGCAAATTCGGCGAGCTTGTCACCGGCAGTCCCGGCACTACGCAGCTGCAGGTACGTGAAACCGTCGACGCAACGGTTTCGCTCCGGTTCAAAGCATGGAGCAAGCTCACCATGGCCCTCGCAGCCGGATCGCAGCACATGAATCTCATTTTGCCGGCGGCTGGAGCTGCCGCGAACGGGTCGGGCAGCAAGGGCGTGCCGGCCGTAGGCCTGACGAGCGGATCGACTGCAACCTCACTGGCGATGGCTGCCTCGGATGCGGCCCGATTTTCCGCCGGCTCTCTGGTGGTCGTCGATGCAGACTACGCGGGCCAGACCGGTTTTGTGGGCAGTGGGGTTTATGCCGCGAATGTGAGCAGTGCGGCCGCCGTCAACAGCGATCCCGACTACATTCGCCGAGTCTCGTTCAACGTGGCTCGCGTTGCGTCGAGTTCGTCAACCGGCCTCCAGCTTGCGCAACCGCTGATTGCCGGCGTTCCTGCGGCGACGATGCGCGTCCAGCCGATCTCCGGTTTTGTCGATCGCGAAGGGGGCAGCTTTTTTCAGGAGTGGTCGGCTTTGTTTGTCATCGATGGCGAGCAGGGCGAGCGCATTCTGTTTCACTACCCGCGCCTGCAGGCGATGGCCGGTCCGGCGGAGACAGCGACTGCGCTTGTTCATCCGCTGGAGCGTTTTGCACTGAGCGCAACTTTTCGCGCTTTGCCCGTGACCGACGCGAACGACAGCGAGCAGGTCGTTTGCTTCCGCAGCTTTTTGCCCAGTCCCGCAACCCTGATCTGACCAGGAGGCCGAGTTGAAACTGACTATCGATAATAACGACGGCAACGGCCCCATTGATTACACGAGCTCGATCGTGAGCGGGCGCCCGTTGCGCATTGTGCGCAGGCTGAACGAGCCCGTGACCTGCGCGGTCACTTTGTTTCCGTCTACTGGCGTTGCCGCACCGGCACGCAACGGGCGCACGGTGGTATCGGACGACAACGGCAACGTACTGTTTACCGGCTACGTTGCGATGGAACCGGCTCTCGAGCTGGCCGGACAGGCAACAATGGGGCCGGTGTATCAGTCGTTGATTACAGCAATCAGCGACGAAATTCTTTTGGACCGGCTGAGCATTCCCCAGATGGGGGCTCTCGGCGGCGGTTCGGGCGGACAAGCAATGCAGTCCATGCTGGCTTTGGTCGATTGCGTGAACATCAAGACCGCCCTCTCCCTGGCCACCCTGGACACATCGGAGTTTCAGCCCGACAGCAGTCGAACCTGGTCGCAAAACGCAGGCGCGCTGGCCGCTATGGTTCGGAGCGCCTACCTGCTGATGAATGGCACGCTCACGATGACGCCGGTGGGCAACGTGACACATTCGCTGGATGAGTCACAGGGAACTCTGTCGCTGAGCGGGCTCGAGCTTTCGAGGGTGAAGGCGCTGGCCAACGACGTGACGGTTTGCGGAGAAGTGGAACCATCCGCCTATGTCACGGAGTTTTTTCAGGGAGACGGCACCACGGTTCTCTTCGACCTGACCGAAGAACCCTGGACGCCTCCGCCATCAAAAGCGAAACCTTTGCTCGACAACTTTCAGGGCCCGACAATCAATACGCAGATCTGGAATGTCGACGATCCGGGCGCCGCTCTCACACTCACGTCGGCAGGGCTGACCTGCGGCGGCGGCAGCAACATCGGCACCACCATGCTCTCCGCGATCTCCGATATGGAACTGGGCGGAGGTTTGGTCATCGAGGCAGGCGGAGTGCAGTTCGGGCAGAACACATCGGGCATCATCAATGGCTTTTTCGGGGCCAGCCAGGTCACGCTGTCAGCCTGTATTGCTGGCTTCCAGATCAGCCAGGTGAACGGCGCAACCACAATCGCTCCACTGATGAACGGAGTGGTTGCCGGAAGCAGCTTTACAGCGGTCGCCGGACATTTGTATACGCTGCGGTTACGTTTTTATGCCAGCGACGTGCAGCGGCTTTTGCAGGCGTACTACGTGCTGGGCACCGACAACGGACTGGAACGTTTTGGTGCGAATTTGCTGCCTGCTTTCGCACAGATCGTATTCGAGGTACAGGACACGACGAATGGCGTGGCCGGCGCGCCTACGGTTCTCTACTCGGGAAGCTTTACCTCGTCTCCGGCTCCGTGGTGTCTGTTTGCCCCGCTCAACGCCGGTTATCTGCAGTGCAGCATCGGCTACGTCAGCGTGGAGCAGCAGGGACCGGTGTGGGTGACGAGCACACCGTCGAACGGCACACCTATCGTGCGCCGTCTGGGAACGACTGCGCAGGGCGCAGACTGTACGATCGAGCGCACGGGAAAACTGCGCTTCTATCCGGCCTCCACGCCGCAGGCAGGTGAACTGATCGCCGTCTGCTATCGAACGAGACGTCGTTCCGTGGCTCGGTTGGCCAGCGCCAGCAGCATCGCAGCGGAAAGCAACGGTGGCATTCCAGGCACGGCCTGCTGGATTGGTTCGGTCACCAGCCCGGTGCCGCGCAGTTCTGCGGATTGCGAAAACGCAGTGAATGCGATTCTGGCGTTGTCCACCAGCCGCGCTGCCGCGTGGAAGGGGAAATATACAGAGTGGAATCCCTACCAGCAGGGCGATGTGTGGCCCGGAGACGTGCTGGCCGTCGCGGCCGCCTCAGCTGGCCTGACCGCAAACGTTGTAGTGCGCGAAGTGCAGATTGACCTGGCCAACACCCGGCCAAGCCTGGCCAAATATACGATCTCTTTCGCGAATGACTGGGCCGACAACCTGGCCATCAAGACGTCTGCTGCTGTGCCCGCGGACGCATGGCTGCCGCTGCAGCCTGAGACTGCGACTCCCCTGGGGAATTTGAATTCGCTGGCCATCACTTCCGTGACAGGCAGCGTGATTCAGATCGCGGCGGGAGTCACGCCTCCGGCGGGCGGCGGATTCGAAGTGCGACGGCGCGACTGGTCGTTCACGCCTGGTCCCGGGCCGGATCTGGTTCTGCGGTCGCCGGTGCCGAACTTCACCATCCCGCGCCAGGCGGTGATGGAGCAGTACTACATCCGCATGTATGACGGATCGACGACGCCGAACTACTCGCGTTTTTCGAGCGCGGTATTCGTCAACTTGCCGCTGTCGACTTCGTGATGTCCGAATTGACACCCGGATCAAAGGAACAGGAACAATGACAGACTTTGAAGCACAGGTTCTCGCCGATCTTTCGGTCCTCAAGAACCAGATGGTCGCGCTTGTCGGCGACGGCAACGCGGGACGCATTGGTTCGATTGAGCATCGCGTCACACAGCATGAAGAGCGCTTTCAGAGCGCCAGGGGTTTCGCCATCGCCATCGGCGGACTGGTCACACTGGTTCAGCTCCTTCTGGATTTCCTGCGGCGGAAATGACGGTTCGGGGATATGCGCATGAAGATGCTCTAGAATCGACCTCGATGAAAGAGAAGCCTCTGGTCGGCGTCGTGATGGGATCGAAGAGCGACTACGAAATGCTCGCCCCTGCGGTCGAGATTCTGCGCGAATTCGCAGTTCCTTATGAGGCACGCGTCGTCTCGGCTCATCGAACGCCGGATCTTTTGTTTGAATATGCATCGCAAGCGGAGGCTCGCGGGCTGCGCGTCATCATCGCCGGAGCGGGTGGTGCGGCGCATCTGCCGGGCATGCTGGCAGCGAAGACTTTGGTGCCGGTGCTGGGCGTGCCGATACCGGCGACGATGTTGCAGGGAATCGATTCGCTGCTCTCCATTGTGCAGATGCCGAAAGGCGTGCCGGTCGGGACGCTGGCTATCGGGCGTCCAGGGGCGGCGAACGCAGCGCTGCTCGCGGTGGAGATTCTGGCGACGACCGATCCTGAGCTGCGCGAACGGCTGCGGATCTGGCGCGAAGCCCGCACCAAAGAAGTTCTCATGCAGAGTCTGCCGGAATGAGCGCGATTCTTCCTGGCGCGACCATAGGCATCCTTGGCGGCGGGCAGCTCGGCCGGATGGTTGCCATGGCGGCGCGCTCGCTCGGATATCGCATTCATGTTATGGATCCTGATCCGTCGTGTCCTGCACGCTTTGTGGTCGACGCGTGCTTCGAAGGATCGTGGGACGATGCAAAGGCCGCGGCTGATTTGGCGCGTGGCTGCGATGTGGTCACACTGGAAATTGAGCAGGTGTCCATCGAATGCCTCGAAGCCGCTGCGAAATATGCGCCGGTGCGGCCCTCCGCGGAAGTCCTGCACGTCATCCAGAATCGCATTCGGCAGAAGGACTGGCTGCGCGAACGCGGATTTCCGCTGGGGCCTTGGCATGCAGCGCGATCGGAGCAGGACCTTGCGGATGCGGCTGCGACGCTGGGCGGACGGTGCTTCGTCAAAAGCGCTCACGGCGGATACGACGGCCGCAGCCAGGTGAAGCTCGGCTTCGGCGACGAGACCGCGCCCGCGGATGCCTGGCTGCTGCTGGGGCGACAGCCGTGCGTTGTGGAGCAGGCTCTCGATCTCGATCGCGAAATTTCCGTCATGGTGGCGCGATCCCCGCGCGGCGAAACGAAGAGCTTCCCTTCCGCCACGAATCATCATGAGCACCAGATTCTGGCGTGGAGCGTGATCCCTTCTCTCGTCTCTTCAGAGGTGGAAGCGCGCGCGCAGAAGCTGGCCTGCGACCTTGCCGACTCGTTTACGCTGGAAGGGCTGCTCGCTGTCGAGATGTTCCTGACCAGCGGCGGCGAGTTGCTGGTGAACGAACTCGCGCCGCGCCCGCACAACAGCTATCACGCCAGCGAGCGCGCTTGCGTCACGAGCCAGTTCGAGCAGGATGTGCGCGCGGTTTGCGATTTGCCGCTGGGCGACGTTGCCGTGGTGCAGCCCGCGGCCATCGCTAATCTGTTGGGGGATCTGTGGCTCGATCATGCGCCGCACTTCGATCGCGCACTCGCAATTCCAGGCGTGCGGGTTCATCTTTATGAAAAACACCAGCCGCGCAAAGGACGCAAGATGGGGCATCTCTCTTCGGTTGGATCGACGCCCGAGGAAGCGATTGCGCGCGTGCTTGAGGCTCAGGCACTGCTATAGAGCTTGCAGGCACATGCTCGCGCCGAATAGATTTGCGCGAAGCGCGTCCCCCTGGAGAGCCTGCCCTGAGCTTGCCGAAGGGGCAAGTCCTTAGCCGATGTCTTCGTTCCAGCCTTCGAGATACTTCTTCACCTCGGCCATGAACCTGCCCGCATCCGCGCCGTCGATGATGCGGTGATCGAAGCCGAGCGTGAGGTGGAGGAAGTGGCGAATCGCGATGGAGTCGGTTCCATCTTCGCTTGTCACCACCGCGGGTTCTTTGAACAATCCGCCGACGCCGAGGATTGCACTCTCCGGCTGATTGATGATCGGCATGCCGAACTGCTCACCAAAGATCCCTGGGTTCGTGATGGTGAAAGTGCCGGATCCGACTTCGTCGGGCTTGAGCTTCTTGCCGCGCGCACGCTCCGCCAGGTCGGCGATGGAGCGGGCAATGCCAAGGAAATTCTTTTCCTCAGCTTCTTTGATCACAGGCACGATCAACCCCCATTCCAGCGCCACCGCGATGCCGATGTTGATGTGCTGGTGGTAGCGAATCGCCTCGCCTTCCATGGAAGCGTTTACGATGGGCATTTTGCGCAGCGTGGCGATCACCGCCCGCGTAATGAACGGCATGTAGGTGAGCTTGACGCCGTTCCGCTGCTCGTACTTGCTCTTCTCCTTCTCGCGAATTTTCACGATGCGCGTAAAGTCGATCTTGAAAACCGTGTGCACATGCGGGCTGGTGCGCTTCGATTCGACCATGCGCTGCGCGATGATCGCGCGCATGCGGGTCAACGGCGCCAGCTCGCCAGGAATCGGAGCTGCGGCAAGCACCGAGGCCGGAGCGGGAGTCGCGGGTTTGGCCGCCGTTGGAGCGAGCGCGACCGTTACGGGACCCTTCTCGATAAAGGCAAGAATGTCTTCCTTCGTAACGCGGCCCCCGGCGCCGGTTCCCCGCACAGCGCTCAGATTGACATTGTGCTCGCGGGCAATCTTCCGCACCAGCGGCGACGAACGAACATGCTCGGCTTCTGCCTCCGCCACTGGGTCGGGTGCAGCAGCGCTGACCGCCGGAGCAGCTGCAGTCGGCGGCGCGACGGGAGCTGCCACAGCAGCGGGAGCCGATGCACCCGCGCCTCCGATCACGGCCACAACGGTGTTGATCTGCGCCGTTTGTCCTGCTGGAACCCTGATCTCCGTGAGCACACCGGCGGCCGGCGACGGGATCTCGGCATCGACTTTGTCGGTTGAGATTTCAAACAGCGGCTCGTCGCGCTGGACGGTGTCGCCGACGTTCTTCAGCCATTTAGTGATGGTGCCTTCGAAGATCGACTCGCCCATCTGCGGCATCACGACGTCCTGGCGCGGACCTGCGGCGCCAGACTTCTCTTCCTTCGCCGGAGGTGCTGGTGCTGTCGCGGATGCGCTCGGCGCCGGCTCGGATTTCGCGGGCGCAGGTTTCGCCGCTGGAGCGCCTGCTGCAGAGGATCCGTCCCCATTAATGACGCCGACCACCGAGTTCACCTGGACCGTCGAACCTTCCTGCGCGCGGATCTCCGTCAGCACACCAGCTGCGGGCGAGGGAATCTCCGCATCGACCTTGTCTGTTGAGATTTCAAAAAGCGGCTCATCGCGCTGGACGATGTCGCCGGGCTTCTTGAGCCACTTCGTGATGGTGCCCTCGAAAATCGACTCGCCCATCTGGGGCATCAGAACTTCAGTTGGCATGGATATTTTCTCTCCACTGCGAGCTTCGCGGGTGCAGGTCGAATCAGGAACCTCGGCGCAAGCATCGATTATCAAGGATCGATTATAAATCTGCGTTTGCGGCGACGGCATTTCCGGCATGCGCCAATCCGGGCAACAAATCCGACAGCGACTCGACCCACAGGACCTGCGATTGAAAGACGTGGCCGAACTGCCGCGCCACAGCGTTACGCACGGCTTCCATCGGTGGAGGCGGATCTGCCTCGCGCTCGAGGCTCGTGACCTCGCGATCGGCGATGCCGCAGGGAATAATCAGCTGGAAGTCCCTCAGGTTCGGGTTCACGTTGAAGGCAAATCCATGCGAGGTGATGCCGCGCGCGATGTGGACCCCAATGGCTGCGATCTTCCGCTCCAAAACGCTGCCGCCCGCGGGGCTCCACACACCGGTTCGGCCCGCGATGCGGGTGGCCTGCACGCCGAAATCACCGCAGGCCCGAATGAGAGCTTCTTCCATCAGGCGCACGTATTCGACGGCGCCGAGGCGCGGCGTAAAGCTGCGCAAATCGAAGATCGGGTAGCCGACCAGCTGGCCTGGACCGTGATATGTGACGTCGCCGCCGCGGTTGATTTCGTGCACTTCAACACCGCGATACGCGAGGAACTCATCGCTGGCGAGAATATTCGCACGGCATGCGTTGCGGCCCAGCGTTAACACGGGCGGATGCTCCAGCAGGACCAGGGTGTTTCCGATGCGGCCTTCGTAGCGGGCCTCGATGAGGGACTTCTGCAGCTCGAGGCCTTCGCCGTAAGGAACACGGCCGAGTTGGAGAAGGTTGAGAATCATTGCTTTTGCAACGTACGCTGGACCAGCAGATAGTCGCGAATTGCTCCGCGAATGTTCCGAAGAGCTTCTTCGCGGGTAGCACCTTGGGACCAACAGCCAGGAAGAGCGGGGCAGCCGACAGCGTAACCTTCTTTGGAGGACTTCAACCTGACACGATAGGTCATGGTTCGCGGTGGCTCAGTCTTCTTCTGTGATTTGCTGTGCTGGTCCGTCAAGCGTTGTGTCTTTCCAATTTGGTTCCGCCACCCTCAGTAGCCCTTTGTGATCAAAGAACTTCGAATGGTCACCTCTTGGGATGACTTTGCCCTGCTGAAATTTGGCAGGTAGACATCTGATGCCTCGCTTATGTGAACGAAACATCGACTGCGGCATAAAAGCGACGTGACGGACAACCGGAATGTCGGAGACTTCGAAATAGACAATCGCGAGCACCATTTCAGGATGAGTTTTCGTCAATTCACCCGTGAACCCTATTGCTCGACTGTCCAATTTTGCCTCTGTGGGATATCGACCCTTTACCTGAACAGGACGAATCAGACTTTGACCACCCTCGCCCTTCATAGCCAGGAAATCAAAACCTTCATCTCGGTGCGGAAAATACACTCTCCAACCCTGCTCAGCGAACAGGCCAGCGACATATAGCTCCGCAAGTTGAGAAAATGTTTGTGGCCCACTGGATTCCAAATAGCTCATCGTCGCTTCCTTAAACGTTGATCGCCATGCCCTCGACACTGCCGAAACCGTCGAGCATCGCTTCCGCCAGCGTGGGATGAGCGTGGATCGTGAACATCATCTCGTCGACCGTCGCTTCCAGTT
>CAZHTJ010000042.1:32593-35020 GCA_964535525.1 uncultured Acidobacterium sp.
AGCGTGGGATGAGCGTGGATCGTGAACATCATCTCGTCGACCGTCGCTTCCAGTTCCATCGCGGTCACTGCTTCGGCAATCAGCTCCGTTGCCTGCGGACCGATGATATGAACGCCGAGGATCTCCTCGTACTTCGAGTCGGCGACGACTTTGACGAAGCCTTCATGCGAGTCGACGATGGATGCCTTTGAGTTTGCCGAGAAAGGAAACTTGCCAACCTTGACCGAGTAGCCCTTCTCTTTGGCCTGCGCTTCGGTCAGTCCCACGCTGCCGATCTGCGGCTCGCTGTAGGTGCAGGCGGGAACGCGATCACGCCGCAGGGGACGTGCATATTTGCCTGCGATCTTCGCCGCGACTACCATGCCCGCCATCGATCCGGTGTGGGCGAGTTGCGGCAGGCCCGCGACGATATCGCCGATAGCGTAGACGCCGGGCTCCTCGGTCTGCATCCACTCATTGACTTTGATAAACCCTCGCTCAGGTTTGATCTTCGTTGCCTCGAGGCCGACGCCTTCTGTGCGCGGTGAGCGCCCCACAGCCACCAGAACCTTTTCTGCTTCTTTAACGACCTGCTTGCCATCCGATGCGGTAAACGTGACGCTGGCGCCGGTCCTCGTCTTTTCGACTTTCTCGACCTTGGCTCCGACGTTGATGTCGATTCCACGCTTTCTGAAGACGCGCGCCAGTTCTTTGCTCACATCCTCGTCTTCGTTGGGCACAACGCGGGGGAGAAATTCGATGATGCTGATTTCCGAGCCAAAGCTGCGGAAGATCGATCCGAACTCCACGCCCACCGCACCCGCACCGATGATCGCCAGCGACTTCGGAATCTCTTTGAGCGAGAGAATCTCGATGTTGGTGAGGATCGTGTCGTCCGCGGTGAGGCCCGGGAGCAGCTTCGCGTCAGAGCCAGTCGCGAGAATCACATTCTTCGCCTGCACGCTCGTCGCGCCCTTGCCGCCGTCAAGGGAAATCGTCAGCACGCCGTTTTTTGCCGGGCCTGTGAGCTTGCCAAAGCCAGAGACAACGGTGACCTTGTTCTTGCGCATCAGGAAGTCGAGGCCCTTGACGTGTTTCGTGACGATTTGGTTCTTGCGGTCGAGCACCGTCTGCCAGTTCAAGTGGCCCTCACCCAGGCCGTCGATGCCATATTCCTTCGCGTGTTTCAGATGGTCGTAGACCTCGGCGTTGAACAGCAGCGACTTGGTTGGGATGCAGCCCACGTGCAGACAGGTCCCGCCCAGCTTTTCCGCTTTCTCGATCAGCGCGACCTTCAGACCGTATTGTCCGGCGCGAATGGCGGCCGTATATCCGGCGGGCCCGCCGCCGATGATCGCAACGTCGTAAATCGTCTCTGCCAAGGAAAACTCCGTTCAGGAAAGGTGGAAGCCGAGCTGACGCGCCTATCGCCTCGCGCACCTGCCCAAACATTTCATTGTACGCAGACCGCCGAAGTGGAAGATGCGGCCGCTCCGATTGAGGATTCAGCGCGCTGAAGGCGCGGGTTGGGAAAGGGTGGCGAGGGCAGCCTTGAACTCCTCTTTGAGCTCAGGCGCGTACACCCTGCGAATTGCCCAACTTAGCTTCTGTCTCACTTGTTCCGACCGCAGCCAGTTTTTCAACTGCTGATACGGAACGTCTCTTCCTTCCCAGAATGCATTCCCCGAACTCGCCAACAAGAAAGACGAGAGTGCAAAGCATCGTTCGAGGTCATCCCCCATCAGCCATTCCTGGAGATAGGGTTCCAGGTCATCCTCGGCCTGAGCGATGGAGCAGAGATAACAATCAATATCGTAAGGAGCATCGTCGGGATCGGGCTGATTTTCCAATACGGCATGCCAGATCGCGTGAGTCAACCTCCTGACTGCATTTATCTCCTCTTCCGGCCATAAGTGCCACTTTCCATGGCGGAATTTGCTGAAAAGGATCTCTGGATCAGTAAGTTCAAGGGAGGGCTGGGAAACCGTCACGTAAAGTTCGAATAGTCGCGGTAGAAAATGCTTGAACGTCGCCTCATCTCCCCAAACCAAAAGCGCATCCCCAGCGTAGTAGCGGAGTTGTTCGCTTCCCAACTCTCTGAGGGGAAATGCACGGAGTTGTCGTTCCTCATTTTCCGAGTGGCAATGCAGGCAGGGGTCGGTCCAGCCCGGCAGAGGATAGATCGCAAACACCCGATAAAGATCCTCAACTGCCGCCAGAACTTCGGGCGTTGCGAGTTTCATCCCAGCGCCTTCGCAGCTTCCTGCGCAAAATACGTCACGATGAATCCAGCCCCCGCGCGCCGGATCGACAACAGCGACTCCATCATCGCGCGGCACGGTTCCAGCCAGCCGCGAGCGAAGGCCGCCTGCAGCATCGAATACTCGCCCGAGACCTGATACGCGCCGATGGGCACATCGAAGCGCTCGCGCGCCGCGCGAATTACAT
>CAZHTJ010000043.1:0-34416 GCA_964535525.1 uncultured Acidobacterium sp.
ACATCCTTAAAGTCCCGATAAACACTGGCGAACCGGATATACGACACCGTATCCAGCCCCTTCAGCCGATCCATGATCAGCTCCCCAATCTCCGCCGTCGTCCGCTCCCGCTCCGTCGACTCGGTCACGAACGTCTCTACCTCATCCACCACCTGCTCCAGTTTCCCCGCCGACACCGGCCGTTTCTGGCAGGCGCGCATCAGCCCTTCCAGCACCTTCCGGCGCTCAAACTTCTCCCGCCGCCCGTCTTTCTTCGCCACCATATAAGGGATTTCGTCGATGCGCTCGTAGGTCGTAAACCGGCGCCCGCACTTTTCGCACTCACGCCGCCTGCGGATCGAGTCGGCTTCCCTGCTTTCGCGCGAATCGATTACGCGGTCCTGCCCAAACCCGCAATAGGGACATTTCATCGCTTTCCATCGATTCTAGCAGCGCAACAACCACATTCCCGCTCAAACCCTGGCTCGCTTTCCCTCGCCGTTCACTCGCCGTTCCCTCGCTTTTCACTCGCCCTCACTCGCTTTTCGCGCGTCCCAGGACTATCCTTCTCCGCATCGCATCTCAACAACCTATGAGCACGACTAAACGAACGCGCAGCATCGCCAAAGGCGCCCTCGCCGGCCTCATCGGAGGCCTCGCCGGATCCGGCGCAAAGATCGTCGCCGAAAAAATCTTCCCACCGCGCACCGAGGGCCAAACCCCACCTCCCGTCGTCCTCGCCGAAAACGTTGCCCACCGCCGTCTCCCCGACCGCGAACGCGAGCTCGCCCTCCAGGGCATCCACTTCATCTTCGGAGCCCTCGCCGGAGCCGTCTACGGCGCGCTTGTCGAAGTCGAGCCCTCCTTCGCTGCCTGGCGCGGCGCAGCCTTCGGCATCACCCTTAACCGCCTCACCCACGAGTCGCTTTTGCCGAAGCTCGGCCTGTCCGCGCGCCCCGAAAATCAGCCCACCCAGGAACGCATCAGCGAGTGGGTCACCCACGCCGCCTACGGAGTCACCACCGATACCGTCCGCCGCGCCGTCCGCCGCACCCTCTGATCAGCGTTTGCGACGCCGCACCGACTCCCAGCTGGCATCCGCCGCCCATCCCCCATCCACCGACAGCGTGTGCCCGTTCACAAACCCGCTCTCCCCTTCGTCCGCCAAAAAGGCAATTGCCCGCGCTACATCGTTCGGACTCGCAAACCGCCCCATCGGCACACGCCCCGTAATGTCCGCATCGGAATAACTCCCTCCCGCCTGGTCCGTCGCGTCCATCTCCGTCTTCACCCACCCCGGGCAAACCGCGTTCACACGCACGCCGCGCCCACCCCACTCCGCCGCCAGCGTGCGCGTCAGTCCAATCAGCCCATGCTTCGACGCGTTATACGCCGCGCGATCCGACACCGCCATCAACCCCGCAATCGAAGCAACATTAATGATCGAGCCTCGCCCCGCCGACAGCATCCTCCGCCCAAACGCCCGCGCCAGCAAAAACGGCGCCACCAGATTCACCTCGATCACCCGCCGATACTCATCCGCAGTCGTCTCCTCCGCCGCGCGAATCAGGCTGATCCCAGCGTTGTTCACCAGCGCATCCACCCGCCCCCAGCGCTCCCACACCACCCCTGCAAATCGCTCCACCACCTCTTCGAGGCAGGCGTCTCCCATATATCCCAGCGCCTCGCCGCCCCGCGTCTCAATCGAGCGAATCGTCGCCGCCGGCTCCTGCAAATCGAGAATCGCGATCCGCCACCCGCGCTCCGCCAGCAGCTCCGCCGTCCTGCGCCCAATCCCCTGCGCCCCACCCGTAACAACCGCAACCCGCCCCTGTCCGCTCATACCCAGCATCCTAGTTCATACTTGTTTTCGAAGGAGCTGCAATGCCCGCACGTCCCACCTGGTCCGGATCCATTCAGATCTCCCTCGTCTCCATCGCCGTCCGCATCTTCCCCGCCACCAATCCGCCCCGCCAGGTTGAATTCCATCTCATCGATCGCCGCACCCACAAGCGCGTCCACCACCGCAACGTCGACGATTCCGGCGAAGTCGACCAGGCCGACATCGTCAAGGGCTACGAGTACGCCCGCGACCAATACGTCGAGATCGATCCCGACGAGCTCAAGTCCCTCCGCCTCCCCACCGCCACCACCATGCAGATTCACCAGTTCGTCAAAGCCGATGAGCTGCCCGAGTCGCTCTTCGACCGCCCCTACTTCGTCGCACCCAAAGACGACACCCAGGCCAAAGCCCTCTCCGTCATGCGCGAAGCTCTGCAACAAACCGCCACGTTCGGCATCGGCGAAATCGCCTTCAGCGGCCGCGAACACCTCGTCGCCATCGGCGCCCCTCCCGATCCCAAACAGAAAGGCCTCATGCTCTACCTCCTCCGCTACGAGCAGGAACTGCGCGACCCAAAGTCCGTCCTCTCCGGCATGAAAGAACCCTCAGTCAACGCGCAAGAACTCAACCTCGCGAAGCAGCTCATCCACTCCAGCACTTCGAAGTTCGACCTCTCCGCCTACAAGGACGACTACGAAGCCGCCGTCGTAAAACTCGTCAACGCGAAAAGAAAAGGCAAACCCCTCCCCGAGCCCGAGCCCGCGCAGCCACGCGCCAAAGTCGTCAACATCATGGACGCGCTCCGCAAAAGCCTCGCCACCGCCGATCATCCCGCGAAGGAAAAGAAAGGCGCAAAACGAAAAACCGCAGCCTAATGCCGGGTGCCCCATTTCAAGACTCTCTTGGCTTGAGTGGGCCCGCCACAACCATCATCCTGAGCGAAGCTTCCGAATATGCTGCGCCGGCTTTTGGGCGCAACAATCAATGCAGACGCGAGCCGAAGGACCTTGCTTTATCTGCTCGCGGGATGATCAGGAATTCCCGGCGTCAGCCGACCGCATTTTCGCCGACGCCCGAATGAGCCAACTCTTCCCCGGCATGCTCGCTCTCCTCGGTCACTTTCCTCAGCGAAATGTGATCGAACCGAGCCCAAATCAGCCCAACCGGAACAATTCCGAGGAAAGTCACCAGCAAAAGCGTCGCCGCGCAGCCCGTCGCCGCTTCCGGAGCAGCTCCGAAGAACTTCGAAATCGCGCCCGCCACCAGCCCGATCTGCGTGAACCAGCCCAAAACCGGCAGCTGAATCACGCTCGCCCCGCCGCTGACAATCATCAGCAGAACGCCCTTCGCCGGCGTCATCGCTGCCAGCTCCGGGCTCGCCACAAACGCGAGCGTTGTCTCAAGATAAGCGAACGCAATCAACAGCCACATCCCGAGCGAAAGCCCCGTCGTCACGGCGAAATCCGAAAACGACCGCATCGTGTCGAGCCCCGAATGAAAAGCCTGGACCTTCTCTTCCGCCGCTCGTCCAAAGCCTTTCGAGACCAGCCCAAATGCCCTTCCCATCAACGAGGCGACTTTGTCACCCCACAGCCGAACCGCCAGCAGAAAGAGCCCGCCCGCAATCGTCAGCGCGAGCCCCCAGTATCCGGCTCTTCTCAAAATCTCCGGATGCGGCAAAGAACCAACCGGCGACAGCAGGATCACCGAAGAAGTGATCAGCGCCATCGATCCCGCATCGAAGAGTCGCTCCACGATATAAACGGCAATCTGCGAACTCAGCGGCAGACCCGTTTTCTTCGCCACCAGATAGGGCCGCACCAGATCCGCCACGCGCCCGATCAGCGCCACCGCTGTAAAGCCGATCACCTGCGTACCCAGCAGCGACAGCGGAGACATCTTCTTCTTGTGCCGAAGCAGCCAAACCCATCGAACCGACCGCACCAAATAGCCGAAGTAGATGGCCGCAAGTCCAAAGGCGATCCTGCGCCAGTCCGCCATGCGCAGCTGTTGCCCGAAGACCTGCCAGTCAAAGTGGATTCGATGACGTCCGAACCAAACCAGCGCGACCACCGCCACCAGGACGATGACCGCAAGAATCCGGTTTCTGTTCGATTTCAAATCAGAACTCCCCACGCAACTCGATCTCGGAGAGAAAGAAGGGGGCAAACCCGCATCACCGCGTGACCGCGGACCGCAACTCAGCAGGATGCCGCAGCGCGTAGCGCCGGTTGTATTCGCGGATCACGCGCGCCACGTAAGCGCGGGTTTCGCGATAGGGTGGAATCCCATGCCAGTGGTCCACCGCCGCCGGGCCGGCGTTATACGCAGCCAGCGCCAGCGCCAGATTGTCGTTGTATCTCTTCAGCAGCGCATCGAGGTACGCCGTGCCGCCTCGGATGTTCTCAGTCGGAGCAAAGCTGTCGGCCACACCCAGATCGTTCGCCGTTCCGGGCATCAGCTGCATCAGCCCCTGCGCTCCCGCCCGGCTCACCGCCCGCGCATGACCGCCGCTCTCCGCGCGCACCACGCTCGCCAGCAGATCGGCATCGACGTTGTACGTCGTCCCCGCCGTCGTCAGCATCGGCTGCAGATCGGCCTCGGACAGCTTCTCCGCAGCACCTGCCATGGGAGCCCCAACCGCAGTGGCTTTCGGAGCACCGGTCGCGACCGGCGCGGGCCAGTCCACCTTCTCCGCCGAAACGATGTCGGAGGCATCGACCTCGAGAAAGCTCGATCCGGCCGCATCCACATACAGCCGCACCTTCTCGCCGTTTGCCTCGCGATGATCGCAGAAAAGGTCGAATCCGTTCCTCAGCGTTATGTGCTCGGCCGCGTGCGCCGCCGTCCCCAGGCAACCCAGGGTCAGCACGACGCATAAACACTCTCCCACGCGGCTCATTCCTTTTTACTCTACCATTCAGACGCAGAACCCGGTCAAAGCGTTCACTTCCCCGCGAGCCGATAATTGGTTACTGTTGTGGGATTTACGCCTTTACCGATCCAGCATCGAAATGTTCAGCCGCCAGCAGCCCTTCAATGACCTGCGCCACTCCATCTTCATCGTTGGCAGGCGCAATCTCCCACCTCCGCCGTCGCGCCAGATCGACCAGATCCGGAGCACCATTTGCCACCACGACAGCCCGGCCCGCAAACTCCAGCATCTCCAGGTCGTTCCAGTTGTCGCCGATGGCCACAACCTCCTCCGGCGCCAAACCCCTCTTCTTCGCCAGGCGTCGCAGCGCCGAACCCTTCGAGCAGCCCGGCGGCAAAATGTCGAGGATGGTCAGATCACGAGACGGGTATTCCGTCCGATGCAGCTCGACGTGAGGCGCCAGCTCGCTCTTCGCCAGCCACTGCTCTGCGCGCCGCATCTCCTCCACGCCCCCGCAAACCATGCTCTGCACCGGTGCCTCGCCATCGTCGAAAGCTCGCTCCAGAGGACGCACTTCGAGAATCGACGACCGGTTGGCCTCGGCCCAAAGAGAGACGCGCGCGTTCAGCGCCTCCACTGACTCGAGCACGAGTTCGCCAGGCCCCTCACGATCAAAGGTGAATACCGTCGTCCCGAACGGCCGCAGCGCGGGGCAGAGCGCCAGCGCAGTCTGGACGGGCAAAAGCAAGCGATCGATCCGCTCCCCACCCATCGTTCGCGTCACCGTTCCATTCGAGGTGATAAAAACCGTCCCCGGCTTCAGCCCGACCGGCTCAATCAGGGGCATCGCATAGGCCTGGCGCCGCCCCGTGGCAATGACGATTTCGATCCCCGCCGCCTCCGCATCCCGCAGCGCGCGGCAATTGCGCGGGCTCACCAGCCTCCCGGGAGACGGCAGCAGTGTCCCGTCAATGTCGACCGCAATCATCCTGACTGAGAGTGTCATCCGTTCCAGTGTAGGTGAGTTCTTCGTCTCGACCTGAACTCAGCGCCGCTCGCGGAAGAATCCACGTAACAGCTCTCCGCATCCCTCTGCCAGAACACCCGACGTCACCGCCATCCGATGATTCAGCTTTGGATGATTCAATACTTCGAGGATCGATCCCGCAGCACCCGCTTTCGGATCGGCCGCACCAAAGATCAGCCTCCCCAGCCGCGCATGAATCATCGCTCCTGCACACATGGCGCACGGCTCGAGCGTGACGTAAAGCTCGCAGTCAACCAGCCTGTAATTCCCGATCGCCCGTGCAGCGCCACGCATAGCCACGATCTCCGCATGCGCCGTTGGATCCAGGTCCCGCAAAACTCGATTCTGTCCTCGCGCAACGATCTCTCCGCCGATCACGGCTACTGCACCGATGGGAACCTCTCCCGCCTCAGCAGAGGCACGCGCCTCTTCGAGCGCCGCCGCCATCAGCAGCTCATCCGGACTCATGGCGCGTCAGCCTTCGGTTGTTGCTGGGTCATGCAGTGCAGCGCACCGAGCCCCCAGATGAGATCTCCGCAATAAATGCCCACCACCTCGCGGGATGGAAATACGCCCGCGAGAACGTTTAGGGCCTTGCGATCGGTGGAACGGTTGAAAGTTGGAACCAGCACAAGCCCGTTGGCGAAGTAAAAGTTGGCATAGCTCGCCGGAAGACGCTGCCCCTGAAAAACGATGGGCGGCGGCATCGGTAGTTCGACAATCTCAAACGGTTTTCCGTCGAGATTGCGCGCCGATTTCAGTCGATCCAGATTCTCCTCAAGCGGCAGATGGTTATCATCCTCGCGATTTGTCTCAACCACTGTGACAATTTTATTGGCCCCAACGAATCGCGTGATGTCGTCGACGTGCCCGTGCGTATCATCGCCCGCAATTCCACGATTCATCCACAGTACCTGATCGATTCCCAGATAATCGTGGAGCACCTGCTCGAGCTGCTCGCGGCTGACGCCCGGATTCCTCTGCTGCACCTCGCTCAGAAGGCATTCTTCCGTCGTAATCAGGGTACCGGCTCCATTCACGTCGATGGATCCACCCTCCAGCACTATGCGATGCGGGCCATCTACTATCTCCGCGGTCGGCGTCCATTGCGGCACGCCCAGCAATTCGGCCGCCAGTTCCGGAATTCTGTCGTCCAAATGCCAGTCCGGATACTTCGCCCACGCATTAAACTTCCAATTTGTAGCAGCCACGGGTGCAGAAAGCTCGCGCGCCAGCAGTAGGTCCACATCTTCCGTATCCTGCTGCCGTTGGTTGTGTTTTTTCACGAAAATCGGCCCCGAATCCCGCGTCCAAACCCGGTCTGTTCGCCACGTGTGGAAGTGCAACCGCGGCAGGTTCACACCCGCCTTTTTCAGAACGCCGCGCGCCCGCTTTTCAGCAGAAGCGTCGTCCACCAGAATGTGGACGTCTTCGACCCGCGCCAAATGCCCCACGATTTCCGCGTAAACCCAGGGAATCGGCTGAAATTTCCCGGGCCAGTCTTCCGGATTATGCGGCCACGCAATCCACGTCGCTTCGTGAGGCTCCCACTCGGCCGGCATCCGGTAGCCCAGCGAGCGTGGGGTCGGGGCATCGCTCATTCGCTGTCGCCATCCAGAAAGCGGCTGACGATCGGCCCATAGGCGTCGATCCGCCGATCCCGCAGAAACGGCCAGTTGCGGCGCGTATCCTCCATCTTTTGCAGATCGATCTCTCCGATCAGAATTTCCTCTTTATCGTGGCTGGCCTTGGCGATCACTCGCCCAAATGAATCCGCCAGAAACGAACCGCCCCAGAACTCCAGTCCAGGACCTTCCACGCGATTCCCGCGCACGTCGCCGTGCTCCAACCCCACGCGATTGACAGCCGCGACGTAGACGCCATTGGCAATCGCATGGGCGCGTTGGATCGTTTGCCACGCATCGTATTGCTCCGTCCCGAATTCTTCCTTTTCGTGCGGGTGCCACCCAATGGCTGTCGGATAGAAAAGAACGTTAGCGCCCTGTAACGCCGTGATTCGCGCGCCCTCCGGATACCACTGATCCCAGCACACCAGCGTCCCGATCCGTCCGGCTGACGTGTCAAACGCGCGAAACCCGAGATCGCCCGGTGAGAAGTAGAACTTCTCGTAATACAGTGGGTCGTCTGGAATATGCATCTTGCGATACAGGCCGGCGATCCTTCCATCATTCTCCAGAACCACCGCGGTATTGTGGTACAAGCCCGGCGCGCGGCGCTCAAAAAGCGACGCGACGACCACTACATGTTCTTCCTGGGCCACAGCACCTAACTTCTCCGTGCTGGGCCCGGGGATTGGCTCTGCCAAATCGAACAGTGCGATGTCCTCGCGCTGGCAAAAATATTGCGCGCGAAACAGTTCGGGCAGACAAATGACGTCGGCGCCCTGGTGAGCCCCGGACCGCACGCGCTCCGCGGCCTTCTCCAGATTGGCATCCGGATCCGGGCCGCAGCTCATCTGAACCAGTCCGACCCGAAATTTGCTGTTTCCCGCCATATTTGTGCACTCTGCGGTTACAAATGTTTCCAGCAGAAGCAAAAAGCGCAGGCCGCTGGCCCGCGCCCTGTTCAGTTTCTGCTTCGATTACTCGAAAATCAGAATGGCCGCCGCAATCGTCGTCGTCCAGAGCCCACGTTTGTCTCCAATCGCCGATTGTGTGACGTTTGCGGTGCGGACAATCTTGTTCGAAATGCGATAGATCTCTTTCTTTTCGTCCCAGCTCTTGTCAGGGTCGAAATCCACGTCGAGGGTAGTTGCCAGCATCTCTGCGGCAAGCTCCTCGGCATATTCTCCTGCCTGCTCTTCGGTCTCTCCAAAGCTGTGATGCTCGCTTAAGTAACCGTAAGTGTTACGATCACTCGGAATCGCCACGCCAATACTGGATGCCACCAGCCGATGCGGCTCGCGGGTGGAGTTTTCGGCGACGACGGCGAATACCACCTCACCGGGACTCAGGTATTTCAGCCCCTCTTTGCGTCCAATCAGCTTGGCCTGAGGAGGAAAAATTGAGGAGACGCGCACCAGATTCTGCGCGGCAATCCCGGCATCGCGCAATGCCAGCTCAAACGAGGTCAGCCGTTCCTTGTGTTTTCCGACACCCTTGGTGAAAAACAACCGCCTCGGGACCATGCTTTTTCCCAATTCTCAAATCCTCCGAAAATCCTGCTGTCCCGGCACACTCATCCCGCAGCAAAATAACGCCACGCTGAAACCTATCACAAGGAAGATGCCGCTGGGCATGCCGGTTGGATGAAATTCACGCCGTTTTCAATCATACGGCACCCCGAGCCCGCGCGGAGCCAGTCTCGTGATCCCGCTTTTTGACGGGCTGAGTTGCAATCTCCAGAAACTCCTGGGCTGCCCTCGACAACTGCCGGTCCTTGCGGAACACCAGCGCCAGGTCCCGCGCCAAACGCACGCCCTCCAGCACCAGTGAATGCAGCGTCCCCGCTCGTTCCTCTTCCGCAATATTGGTGCGGGGAAGAAATCCCAGTCCCAGCCCGACCTCAATATAGCGCTTCAACATTTCGCTGGATTCCACTTCCATCGCCACGCGCGGCACAATCTCATTCACGCGAAAAAGCTCGTCCAGTTGTTCGCGCCGCCGTCCATGCGCGGGCAGCAAGAGCGAATACTTCACAGCCTCCTGCAATCGCACCGTTCCGCGTACGGCCAGCGGATGCCCCTGCGGCGCCACCAGAGCCAGTTCATCCTTGTGGATTGGCTCCACGATCAATCGCCCGTCGCGCACCGGCATGGAGACGATCCCGAAATCCACTTCCCGATTTACGACATTCTCAAGCGTGCGCAGCCGCTCCGCCCGCACAACGCTCAGCATCACCCGCGGATACTGCCGCCGAAACTGAGCGAATACCTGTGGCAACACGTAAAGATGGGTCGCCTCGTTTGCGCTGATCGCCAGCTCGCCGCGCGGCGAACGCTCCTGCTCAGCAACAGCCAGCAAAATATGCTTCTGCCGCTCCACGCAGTACTCTGCGAACGGCTCGAAAAGCCGGCCCGCAGCGGTAAAGGTCACCTTGCCGCCATCGCGGTCAAACAGGCGAGCGCCGACCTCCTGCTCCAGCGTGCGAATCTGCGCGGAAATGGCCGGCTGTGTGCGGAGCAGCTTCTGAGCAGCTCGCGAAAAGCTCTTCAGCCGGCTGACTTCCAGAAATGTCCGAAGATTTTCAAAGTCCATCGTCGATCCATTAAGGATATGCCAAAAGCTGCGGTCAAAAGCGCTTTCACCTGGCTAATGCGCGCCCATCTCCTGCGGCGCCGGCTGCCGGCGCGGTGGGCGCCGCATGATGAATGGCAGCGGGATCAGGCACGCGATGATCAGGCCCAGCCCCCAGAATGCATTTTGGTAGCTCAACATCTGCGCCTGCCGGTTCAGCGTTTGCCAGGCATTCCCAATGGCAAACTGCTTCGCGGCATCGCTGCTCTGTCCCAGCCGCGTCAGCGCGTCGCGGGTCATGTCCATAAAGTGCGAATATTGCAGGCTGCCCGGCACAACGTGTGCGCTGAGAGCTGCGATGTGCGTCTGCTGCGTCCTCTGCAGAAAGGTTGTCAGCAGCGCCGTGCCCACTGAACCGCCGATGTTGCGCGCAAAATTTGAAAAGCTCGAAATCTGATTGTTCTTATTACGCGGCACGCCCAGATAGTTCAGCGTGCTGATAGGGATAAAGACAAATGACAATCCCATTACCTGGTAAGCACGCCACAGCGTGATCTGCCCGAACGACACCCCCAGATCGAGTCGCGTCAGATTGAATAACCCGACCGCCGTGATCGCATACCCAATAGCTACAAGAAGCCGCGGATCGAGTTTCCCGGAGCCGACCAGCCGCCCGGCGATCGGCATCGTGAGCATCAGAACCAGCGCCCCTGGCGACAACACCATGCCCGCGCGCTCGGCCGTATAACCCAGCAGGACCTGCAGAAACTGCGGGATTAACACTGTCGTGCCAAATAGCACCATGCCCAGCACAAATTGCAGGAAGACCGCCGTTCCAAAGTTACGATTTTTGAGCAGCCGGATGTCCACGATGGGATCCTCGTGCCGCCACTCCCACCAGACAAACGCCACCAGCGTGAACGCCGCGATCGCCGCAAAAGCCATGATGTTCGTGTCGCCGAACCAGTCCTTCTCCTGCCCCTTGTCCAGCACGAACTCAAGGCAGCCGACGCCGACCGAGATCAGCCCCAGTCCCATAAAATCCACGCGCCCGGTTCGCGACTGTTCTTCTTTCAAATAAGGAGGATCTTCCACCATGCGCTGCGTCAGGAACAGCGACAGCAGACCGACCGGCAGGTTGATGAAGAAGATCCAGTGCCAGTTGAAATTGTCTGTGATCCATCCGCCCAGCGTGGGCCCGATCGCCGGAGCCACAACAACCGCCATCCCGTAGACCGCGAACGCCTGCCCGCGCTTGCTCACGGGAAACGTGTCGGCAAGAATAGCCTGCTCACTGGGCGCCAGTCCTCCGCCGCCAATACCCTGCAACACCCGAAAAAAAACCAGCAGAGGCAGCGAAGTTGCCAGGCCACACAGCATGGAGCAGATCGTAAACAGCATCACGCACGTCATGTAGAAGCGCTTGCGCCCCATGCGCGCCATCAGCCATCCGGAGATCGGAAGAATCACGGCGCTCGAGACCAGATAGCTGGTCAGAACCCACGTGGCCTCTTCCTGGCTCGCGCCCAGCGTGCCCGCCATGTGCGGCAGCGCGACGTTCGCAATGGAGGTATCCAGCACCTCCATGAACGTCGCCAGGGTAACGGTGAGCGCCACCAGCCACGGGTTATGGCTTGGCTTCCAGTTAGCCTCGTCGTAATGCAGTTCCGCCAAGACACCGCCCGTGTCGTAGAGTGATTTCCGCCGCCCTTCTCAGGCGTGGGCCCAGCGCAATCCCTGAAATTTCTGGAGAGCGGGGGGAACGCCACAAAAGGCAGGGAAATGAAATTGCTGAGTGGGACAGTGTTTAGATTAGCAGCAGGGCCCCGAGGTTCAGTATTGTGACGCAGGACGTCCTCCGTCGTGACTTGCGGACTCGGAGAACGGCTGGGACGGCTCGCCTACTTCCGGGTGGCCCCGGCCTTCTGCTCCACGAACGCAATTTGCCGCTTGATCAGGTCCGCGTCAGGCCCCGCGGACACGTAGGTCAGGCTGTTCCGCAGGTGGGCCAGGGCTCCTGAATAGTCACCCTTATTGATGAGGGCCAGGGCCAGAACATCTTCGGCGTTTTGAAGGTTGTGTTCCGGGTCCACCGCCAGGGCATGTTCTGCAGCGGCGCGAGCAGCCTCGTTTTTTCCCAGCCGGTAATCGGCCACGGCATTCTCGTACCAAATCCGGGCGGTCCCCGCAGGGTTGAGTTCCAGAGCCCGCGAAGCCCAGGCACTCGCCTCCTGCCAGTCTCTCTTCTGAATCGCAATGGTGGCCAGCCAGACGCACGGTGGCACGAACCGAGGATCGATTGCCTGCGCCTGCTTCAATGAATCCGTTGCCGCCTTCAGGTCCGATGTGGCCTGCAGGCGCCCCAGCAAGTACTGGGCCTCCGCAAAGTTCGGGTCGATCCTGACCACCTGCTCCAGGTCGCCCTTTGCCGCATCAGGATTGCGGTGCAGCCACTCCTCATGAGCCTTCCGAAAGTATGCCTGCGCTTCGGGTGAGGCAGATCCCGTCACGCTGCTGATATCGGTCCCCGGCGCGTTCTCCTCAGGAGTCAGCGTTATGTCCTCGAGAAACGGCTTGTCTCGAAGAACCTTCTCCGTGATCGTATCCGCTGTCGAACGATAGCCAGCCACTTCAGCACGAACTGTGCAGCCCTCGTAATGCTGCTCCATTTGCCGGCGGACATCGCCATCCACCGTGTAGACGGTGGGTAGGTTTACTCGGGTAATCGCGAATCTGCCATCCGGACCCGCGCCCGTCGTCAGGTCAGTCTTGCCGGTCGAACAGGAAAGCGCGATAGGAATCGGCTCCCAAACAAGTGGGTTGCCGTCTACGACGACCTTCCCCCAAAGCCCGGCTCCAGCCGCCACGCCCCCGGGGGAATTCGCCATGTAGCCGCTGTATCCCAAATCGCCGATGGAGTCGGGACGCGTAGCTGTGCTGGTACCACCCCCTGCAGGAATCCCCTGCGCCCAAACGTTATGACAGCAGAACAGTAGCAAAGCAAGAAGCAGAAGGAACAAAAGAGCAGATTTGGTTTTCATGGCCGACTCCGCAAACCCTCCAGTATCGCGCATCCCTCCGCGTGATTCCAGGCTATTCTGGGAAGGATGCTCGCTTGTCTTCTCTCCCTGGTAATGCTGTTCTCCGGAGGGATGGTCGGGCAGGATACCCCTCCCGATCAGCTTTTGAGCCGCGCCGTCGAAGAACAGCAAAAGGGCGATTTTCCCGCCGCCATCCGCGACTATCAGGCCCTCCTCGCCGTGCGGCCCGCAACCCTGGCAGCCCGCGTCAACCTCGGCGCGGCACTGGCGCATACCGGTCAGTTGGACGCCGCTATCACCCAATATCAGGCAGCTCTGAAGCTTGCGCCGCAGCTTGGTTCGGTGCATCTGGACCTCGGCCTGGCCTACTCGCGCAAAGGCGATTTGCCGAATGCTCTGGAGCAGTTCGAGGCCGCCCATCGCGCCAGCCCCACGGAAGTCCGTATCGCGATTCTTCTTGGCGACGCCCAGGCCAGATCGGACAAAGCCGCCGACGCAGTAGCGATGCTCACTCCACTCGAGCCCGCGAACGCCGGCAATCCGGATTTTGAGTACGCGCTCGGTGAGTCACTGATTCGTGCCGGACGTCCCCGCGAGGGCGCCTCCCGTGTGGAGAAGTCCGCCGCCCTGTCCAGCAGTGCCGACGCATGGATGCTCGCCGGCTCCACACTTCTCGACCTCAACGAGTTTCCGCAGGCTCGGCGCGACCTCGACAATGCCATGCACATCGACCCCACGCTGCCCGGCCTCTGCACCCTCGATGGAACCGCTCGTGACAAAGATGGCGACACGAAGGCCGCGGAGCCCGCGTTTCGCGAGGCCCTCGAAAGTAATCCGAATGACTTCGACGCGAACCTGTATCTCGGCGCGATTCTCTATCAGCGCCGCGCCATGGACGAGGCGAAGAAGTATCTCGACAAGGCGCTCGAGCTCAAACCGGAATCCACGATGGCCCGTTACGAATCGGCAATGTGGAACAGCACTTCGGGCGACTACCAGGCCGCCACCGAGCAGCTGGAGAAGCTGGCCGCCGACGATCCGCTGTGGCTGGAACCCCACGTCGAGCTGGCCACCCTCTACTATCGCCTCCATCGGCCTGCCGACGGAGCGCGCGAGCGCCAGATCGTCGACAAGCTCACCGCACAGCAACAACAGCAGGGCCCTGGCAAATGATCTTCATTTTGTCGCGGCAGCTCTCGCCGGCTTTCGATCGTCTGCCGCGCCTGGCTCCCTGACCTTCAGCACCTGATCGGCCCGTACGTTGTTCAGCGTTTGCACTCCGCCGGCCGGCCAGTGGATCTCCACCCTGTCCGCCTTCGCGTCCGGCCCAAGGCCAAAGTGCACCGGTCCATAGCTTGAGGACGCGTAGCAAACGCTGGTCGTCATGTGGTTATATTGCGCCCCCACCGTCGCGCTCACTACCTTGACGCGCGCGCCGATCCCGTCCCCGTTGCTGCGCGTCCCCTGCAATGCAATGTCCAGCCAGTGACCAGCGTGCTCGCTGCGATTCATCCAGATCTCCGCTGGAGCCGACAACGCTGTCACCACGACATCCACCCGGCCATCGCTGTCGAAGTCACCCAAAGCACACCCCCGGTGCCACGCCGGCGGAGTCGCATCCAGACCCGCCTCCTCCGTGAGAGGCGCCCATTTTCCGTTCGAACCCATGTTGCGAAAGACCGTGTTGTGTTGCGCGATCTCCGTTCCAGGCAGCGGCTGCGACTCGACATGACCGCGGGTCACAAACAGGTCCTTCCATCCGTCGTTGTCGAAGTCGTAGAGAGCTGCCCCAAAGCCCGACATCTTCATGGTCAGATCGCGCATTCCGCTCGGCGTAGTCACTTCGCGGAAATCTCCTTTCCCCGTGTTCTGAAACAACGGAAAGGTCTGGTTGTTCAGCGCCACAAACGCCAGGTCGGGATAGCCGTCGTTATTGAAGTCGCGAAAATCCAGGCCCATGCCGGAGATAAACTGCCCCCCCTCCGGCAAAGCCACGCCGGCATCGAACGCGACCTCTTCGAACTTATTTCCCAGGTTGTGGAAGAGGAAGTTGTATTCGGCGTCGTTGGTGACAAACAGGTCCTGCTTGCCGTCGAGGTCGAAGTCGGCCATGCCCACTCCCATGCCCTTACCGACGTGATCCCGTATCCCCCGTTCCTTCGAAACGTCCCGAAACGTCCCGTCGCCGTTATTGAGAAACAGCCGGTTGGGCTGGCCTTTGTAATAGCGCGGATGACAATAATCGGCAATGTCGCCGAAATGACAGAGTGCTTGTGCGCCATAGCTCCACTGCATGTAATCCACGATGAACAGGTCGAGCAAGCCATCGTTGTTAACGTCGACCCACACCGCGCCTTCAGCCCAAAGCGGCCCGTACTCGGGGTCATTCGAATTTCCCAGGCCCGCCTTCCGCGTTACATCCGTGAATGTCCCATTGCAGTTGTTGTGGTACAGCGTGTTTTGGTGCACACCGGCAACGAAAATGTCGGGACATCCATCGTTGTCGTAATCGCCAATCGCAACACCGATGTCGTAACCCGAGCCCGCAAGTCCCGCACCATCGGTCACGTCGGTAAAGGTGCCGTCACCATTATTCCTGAAGAGGCGATTCCGATACTTCGGATCGTCCTTCTTCAGCGTGGCGATATTCGCTCCGTTGGCAAAGAATATATCTGGGCGGCCGTCGCCGTTGTAATCGAAAACCGCCACCCCGCCCGCCATGCTCTCCGGCGCGTTTCGCCCCGGCGTCGCATCGTTCTCCAGACGAAACGGGATTTTCTTCAGCTCAAAGCGAATCGGACTGGCCGCCGGAGCAGCGTGCAGCAGCAGAAATGTGGCCCCGGCAACGCACACTGCCAATGCTGCTGCCCGTAAGACTCGCGAAAGGAACATGCTCCTGCAAACTTAATAAAGAAGGGGTGGCTTGCGCCACCCCTTCCGGTTAGTACTTCACTGTCTCTTAGAAGTAGTACTTCGCGGAGAAGGTCATGAGTCGCTGCCCAGTGGTGAACAGCGGCTTGCCACTGGTCGCTGCGTTGAGTGGCGCTTCTCCAAAACAGGCGGCGGGAGTGGTGCAACCGCCGGATGGGTTGAAGTTCAGCTGGTCATCGCTGTTGCTGCCGTTCAGGTTGAATTGCGGCAACGGATGGTTGATGAAGTTCTGGCCCTGAACACGAACCTCGAGTCTCTGGCTTTCTCTGGTCGGGAAGCTCTTGAAGATGGAGAGATCGTTCGTATAGTAAGCAGGCGACCTCATGTACGGCCAGTGCAGCGGCCCTTCCACCCCGATTGTGGTCGGCGTGGCGAAGCAGTTCGCGTTGTAGTAGAAGCCCGCCTTCTTGCCGCTGGCCGGGTTGCAGGTGAGCAGCGGCATAAGGTTATTCACCGAGGCGGAGCCCAACCATGTGGACGCGCTCATCCCCTGTGCCGGCAGCCCATTGGGCATGGTGAACAGCGCCGAGTTGCTGGCCGCGCTGGGGTAGTTGGCGTTGAGGGTTGGCAGGTTCGCCTGGAGAGCCGCGCCACTCTGATACTGATTCCAGCCGGAGAGCTTCCAGTCGTTGATCGCCGTCCCCAGGATCCGATTGCCATGGATCGGCCGCGGCAAGTTGTAGATGTACCAGATGTTGAAGATGTTGGTGTGGTCGTAGTCCAGCGGCCCGTAGTTGGGAGCAATGGCAAAAGGCCAAACGGTTGAGCCGTTCCCGCTGCCATTCGAGGTGTCGCCGTCCCAGATACCCATCACCTTGCTGAAGGTATAGTTCGCCTGGAAGTTGAGCAAAGCGCCGTTCTTGCGCCACGACGCCTGGAGCGAGTTGTACTTCTCGTAGCTCTGGTGCGTGAGCAGGTAGACGTTGCCGTAGTTGTGCATCGGCCGGAAGTCCACTTCGTTGCAGGCCGGGGTTGCGCTGGTGGGCGCGGACGGCGAGCAGTATGTCCCGGTAAGGGGATCGCGCTGCCAGTAAGCACCCAAAGGAAGGTTGTTCAGGTTGTTGATGTTGCCGTTCCCGCCGTTGAATTCTTCCCCGGAGGTCTTGTCACCGACATAGGAGATTTCAACCAGCGATTGCCAGGGCGTGGCCTGATCGATGGAGACGTTCCAGTCACTGGTAAACGGCGTCCGGTCGTCACCGAGGAGATCGGCGCCGATGGAGGCGTTACCCAGCCAGCTGGACTGGCTAACCGAGGTCGGCGGCGTCCCTCCACTGGCAGGATTGGCATAACCCACGAACGCTTTCGGGGTCGAGTAGTTGACGATTCCTTTCGGGCCGTCCCCAACATTGTTATTGCCCGCTTCGTTGACCGAAATCTGATAACGATACGCCCCAAAGCCTGCGCGGAACAGCGTTTTGCCGGTCCCAAGGATGTCGTAGATCAGACCGACGCGCGGATCGTAGTAGAACAGCGGCGACTTGAAGCCGGAGAGCGGAACGCTGCTGTTAACGGCATGCCACTGGAGACCGGTGTTGGCCGGGGCTGTCATCGAGTCGACGTACGTGCTCTGTACCCAGACTTGCTGGCCGGCCGGTTCGCCGTACCACTGGCCCATGTGATCCGCACGGAGACCGAGGTTCAGGGTCAGGCGGCGATTGGCCTTCCATGAGTCCTGCGCCCAGATGGACCACTGATTCATCTGGAAGTTATCCAACGGAACTCCGCTCTGCTGCTCGTAGCTCGCGACGCGTCCCAGCTCAAAGTCGGAAACCACGTTATTGGTGCCGTATTTCGAGGGCCATCCGAGGTTGAATTGCCCCTGGTCCTCGCAACCGCTGTCGCAGCCACTGGACTGGCTGTTGTAGGGCTGCGACCAGTAGAAGCCGGCCTTCGCGGTGTGCGTTCCGATCACCTTGCTGACCGTCTCATAAAACTGCGGAACCCGCTTCAGCGCGCCAAACGAACCGCCATCGAAGGGACCATCCATCGGCTCCTGGTCGATATTGGAAAGCGCACCTTCCCACGGTCCGACGATGTTCGGCATTTGCGTCGACGTGTGACCAAACAGTCCGGGGACCGCGCTCATTCCGACCGTGCTCCGGTTGGCCGCGCTGCTGCCCAGCTTGTTCGGATTAATGTAGCGAGACAGAGTAAACACGGTCTCGCTCGTCGTGGTTGCGCCGAACTGATGGGTGAAGTTGGCGAGGATGATCTGCGAGTTGGTAGCGGCCGAAACCGGAGCCGGATAGGGCAGGGTGTTGGGCGGCGCCCACCAGATCGTGATCGGATGCTGGTCGACCTCGCTCTGGTAAGCGTAGGTTCCGCTCAGCTTGGTGTTTTCAGTGATGGCATAGTCGACCTTGCCCGTGGCTTCCCACCGGTTCTGCGGAATGCTGGGCGCGTAGGCATAGTTGCTCCAACCATTGCCGTTATTCGGGTTGACGTTGGGCAACGGATACAGCTTGAGGACCCCGGCGATGTTGGGATCGAAGTCCGTCATCGGGATGTGGATGTTGCCGCTGGAATCCGTCGTCCAGTTGGCGTCGGCCGCGAGGCCGCTGCAGGTCTGGCAGGGCAGCATGTAGGCGTAGCTGTAGTTGCCGTTGTTGGAAGAGGGGTTCGACGCTTTGTCGAAGATGCCGTTCTGCTGGTCCTGAGTCGGCTCGTTGTAGTCCTGAATGGGGTTATTGGGATGTTGAATCATGTACTCATAACCGCCCCAGAAGAACAACTTATCGTGGTTCCGGTTGAAGTGCGGGAAGAACACCGGACCCCCCACGTTGCCCCCGATGTAATAGAAATACTCGGACGGGAAATCCGTCGCTGCCAGAGCCGCAGCCTGTGCAGGCGTCGTTGCGCTGGTGATGCTGCCGAGGTACGACTCCTTGGTGTAAGACTCCCACGAATTCAGCGCCGAGTTGCGGGCATATGTGTAACCTTCACCGTGGAAATTCTTGCCGCCGCTCTTGCTGAACGCTTCGAAGATCACCGGGCCGTAGGCATAGTCCGCGCCGTAGCTGCTGGTGAGGATCTTCACTTCCTGCACCATGTCGGTGTTGATATTCGCAATCTGCGTTCCCGCATTGCCGGGATCCACCAGGTTTGCGCCGTCCAGCATGTAAGCCATCGTGCCGTAAGGCTGGAATCCGTTCAGTGAATAGTTCCCCACCGGACCGCTGTTCGATCCCGTGGTCTTCGGATTGAAGCCCGATCCCTGAGAGGTGCCGTTGGTCAGCGCGGCGCCCGGCATCATCTTCAGCAGTTCGCCCGCGTCGCGGCCTTCCAGCGACAGATCCTCGATCTGCTCCGCGTTCATCGTGTCGCTGACTTCCGGCGTATCCACCGGCACTTCGATGTTCTTGTCCGCCACGACTTCGACGGTCGTGTTGCTGGCGCCGGCCTTCAGGGCGATATTCGGGATGGTTCTGCTGTCCCCGAGGTTGATTACGATCCCCGTCAATTCCCAGGTCGTGAATCCCTTCGCGCTGACTGAAATGTTGTAGGTAGCCGGCTGGACCGCCGTAAACGTGAAATAGCCCTGAGAATCGGACACCGTGCGGCGAAGATCCCCGCTTGCCGTGTTCTTCAGGACGATATTTGCGTCAGGGACTACCGCGCCGGACGAATCATAGACTGTCGCGCTTATTGTCCCGGTGAGCTGCTGCGCATGTCCGGGAACCGTGGTCAACAGCCCCACCCCCAGAAGCAGCAGTCCGGAGACGATGACCAGCGAGCCCGACGCCCGCAAACACAGCTCTCCGAGCCGTCTGATGGAATTCATACCTGCCTCCTGTGAATCGTGCATGGATCTTGCAAATCGTTAGTTTTACTAATTAGGCCAAACTTCCGGCCTATTCGTATTCGGCGCGAATGAAACTCCGCCTAATCCGAGCCTGGAGCATAGCTGCAAAGTCCAGCCTTACCGCGCCAGGAAGCGATCAAACGGTTTACCCCGATGCTCACAGGGTTTTACGCCGCACGAAACAGGGTTGTCAAGGGAAATTTGACCCCGTCCTTAACTCCTCGGGAAACCTGCCCCGGCCCCATTCAGCTTCCATCAAACCGATGATGGCCAGGGCATTTTTCGCTGTTTTGGCGCCGTCCGCGGCCTCGGCGCGTCGCACCCGGGCGATGTGTTAGGATCACGCCACCCTCGCGCATTCTTTGACGGTCTGATGTTTTCACTGGACAGCCCGAGAGCCTCCCAACAAGCCCGCGCCCTGGTGAGCCAGCAGGGCCGAAATCTCCATCGAGTCCTCCTGTTCGGCCTCGCCGCACTGGGGATCGCGGGGGCCCTGACAGCGCAAACCTCCGGCTCCTCCACTTCGCCGCCTGGGCAGCCGACTTTCGAACAGCTTAGCGCCGATGCCGATTCCGCCCGCCGCTCTGGCAATCTTGCGCGCGCCTCCGAACTTTACGCTCAGGCCGTCCAGATCAATCCCGCATGGCCCGACGGCTGGTGGTATCTCGGCCAGTTGCGCTATGGCGCCAACGACTATGCCCCGGCCGCGGACGCCTTTACGCGCTACCTCGGTCTTGTTCCCAACGCCGCACCCGCGACGGCTCTCCGCGGTCTCTGCGAATTCGAGCTTGGCGAAGATGAGCCGTCCTTGCGCGACCTGCAGCGTGCCCTCTCTCTCGGAGCCGCCTACGACTCCCGCAACCGCCAGATTCTCCGCTATCACGAAGGACTACTCCTGACAAAGCTAGGCCGCTTTGAAGAAGCGCTCACCGCCTACCGTTACTTCGCCCGGGAACACATCTCCAACGACGAACTGCTCCTGGCCGTCGGTCTCGCTGCGTTGCGCATCCCCCAGTTTCCGAAGGATGCCGACCCCTCCCAACGCGACAGGATTGCGCTCGCCGGCAACGCCACCTTCCTTCTGCTGTCCGGAGACAACCCGAGCGCCAGCCAGGCCTTTCAGTCCTTCTTCCAGCGCTATCCATCCTCCGCCAATGCTCACTACACCTGGGGCTATCTGCTTTACCCCACCGATCAGGACGCGGCCATCGCCGAATTCCAGCGCGAACTCGCCATCGATCCCAACAACGCCATCGACCACACCATGCTCGCCTGGGCTTTGCTGATGGACTCCAGCCCCGCCGAAGCTCTGCCCGAAGCGAAGAAGGCCGCCGAAGAAGCGCCCACCCTGCCCATGGCTCAGCTTTCTCTCGGCCGTGCTCTGCTCGAAACCGGAGACGTGAATTCCGCCACCGCCCTTCTCGAAAAGGCGCTCGCCCTCGACCCCGGCAACCTCGAGATTCACATCGCGCTTGCCCGCGCTTACTCAGAATCCGGACGCGAAGACGATGCCCGCCGCGAGCGCCACGCGTGCCTGCGGCTGACGCAGCCGACCAGCAAGCCCGCCCCAGCCATGGGCCAACAGGGGGCACAGACTGCGCAATAGCAGCCCTCTTCTCCCGCATTGCCTTCGGGCATTCATGCTCGCGGTGGCCGCCTCCGCCGCTATCGCCGCGGCACAGACCCCCTCTGCCAGCGACTCCAGTTGCGCAGGTTGCCATCGCGGTCAGGCGAGGCAGCCGGAAACCCCCATGGCCCACGCGCTCGAACTGCCCGGCGCCAATCCCGTCCTTGCTGCCCACTCCACCCTCACCTTTCATAACGGTGCCTATACGTGGACCGTCGAAACCCACAACAACCAGAGCGTCTACAAGGTCACCGACGGAACCAGCACCCTCTCCGTGCCCATCCACTGGAGCTTCGGCGCGCAGGCGCAAACCTGGGTCTTCGAACAGGACGGCAAATTCTACGAGAGCATCGTGAGCTTTTATCCCTCCGCCGGCAACCTCGGCATCACCACCGGAGACGAGCAGCTCACCCCGCAAACGCTGCAGGAAGCAATGGGCCGCGAGCTCACTCCCATGGACGTCAAGCTGTGCTTCGGCTGTCATTCGAGCGATGCCGTCGCCTCACACAAGCTCACCCTCGGCACCCTCCATCCCGGCGTCACCTGCGCGCATTGTCATCAGGGAGCACTCGACCACGCCTCCGACGCCGCTGCCGGCGACTTCAGCACCGCTCCGCCTCGCCTGCAGGACCTGACCTCCGAATCGCTCTCCAATTTCTGCGGACAATGCCACCGCTCCTGGGAAACCGTCGTGCGCAACCGCTGGCGCGGCGTCTTCGATGTCCGCTTTCAGCCTTACCGGCTCGCCAACAGCCGCTGCTTCAACGGAACCGATCCGCGCATCGGTTGCATTGCCTGCCACGATCCACACAAGGATCTCATCCGCAACGAAGCCTCCTACGATTCAAAGTGCCTCGCCTGCCATGCCCCCTCCGCGCGCCCGACGAGCACCGGCAAAGCGAGAACCTGCCCCACCGCAACTTCCAAATGCGTCAGCTGCCACATGCCGAAAATCTCATTGCCCGGCAACTATCTCCGCTTCACCGACCACCAGATCCGCGTCGTGCATCCGGGCCAACCGTTCCCCAATTAGCACGAAGACCCTTGCCGCTGCGCCGTTCGCTTCAGTATCGTTGCTTCTGGAGATCCTCGATCATCCTTCGCGCGATGTTCCCCTTCCGCAAGCTCTCCCCCGTCCTCCGCACCTGCCGAGTGCCAATGCTGCTGATCGCATTTCTGGCCGGAGCCCTCCGCGACGGCCTTTGCGTGGCGGCGCCTCCCGCCTGCACCAGGCCTCCCGCCATCGCCGCCCGTCTTCAGACTCATCCCGACGCCCAGATCTGGATCGACCTCGGCAACTGGTTCGGCGACCACCGGCAATTCGTGTGCGCGCAGCAGGCCTTTCGTTCAGGACTCCGTCTCGCCCCCGCCTCCGCCCAGCTCAACTATCTCCTCGGCCTCAGCCTCTATGAGTCGCAGGAATTCGAGCAGGCTGTTCCGGCGCTGCAGCGGTCCATCAAAGCCGAGCCCACCGTCATCAAGCCGCATCTGCTCCTCGCCACCGTTTATGGGCAGCTCGCGCGCCCCATGGATGCGGAGCCCGAATGGCGCGCCGCCCTTCGCATCGATCCCTCCTCCAGCATCGCCCTTCACGGTCTCAGCCAGACCCTCGGACAGAAGCAGGACTACACCGGCGTCATCGCGCTACTGCAGAACACGAAGCTCGACGAAAATCTCGCGCTCGACCTTGGCTTCGCGTATTTCCGCAGCGGTCAGTTGCTGGATGCCATCGACGTCGTCACGCGCGCGTTAAATGCTTCTCCGGACTCCATCCAGCTCTCCAACATGCTCGTCAACCTCTACATCGACGTCACCCGTACCCTCGACGCCGAACACCTCGCGGAGAAAACCTGGAAGGCCCACCCTGACGACGTCGGTGTTCAGACCGCTTACCTGCACACGCTCGTCATCAACGGCGACTGGGGTCCGGCCAAAGCCGTGGGAGCCAAACTGCTTGCCGAAGCTCCGCACGCCTTCGAAACCCTCTATTTCAACGGGGTCATGGAACGTCAAGCGGGCGACTTCGCCGCCGCTCGCGATCACCTCACCGAAGCCATCGCTCTCCGGCCCGACTACGCCAGTGCCCACGCCAACCTCGGCATGGCTCTGCTGCACCTCGACGACCCGTCCGACGCCAAAGCCCATCTCGACAAGGCTCTCAAGCTCGGCGATGCTGAGCCGGAAACCCACTTCGCACTCGCCAACGCTCTGCGCGCTTTGAATCAGCCCGACGACGCCCGACAGGAGATGCTCCGTTATCAGCAGGCGGTAAAGGAAAACAACGATACGATCCTCGCCGTCAGCAAAGCCGGTGAAGCCGCCCAGGCAATCAACCGCGGCGAGGTCCAGCACGGCGTCGAACTCTACAGGCAGGCATTTGCCGCCGCTCCCAAAAATGCGCTCATCGGTTACAAATTAGCCATGGCCATGGAGGAGGCAGGAGATACCGGCGGCGAGCACACCGTCCTCGAGCAGGTCGTCGCCCTCGACCCCACCATCGCCCTTGCGCAGAACCAGCTCGGCTATCTTGACTCCCAGCTCGGCGACTACCCCGCGGCCGAAGAACACTTCCGTCAGGCAGTGAGCTCGGCCCCCGCGTTCACGCAGGCCTGGATCAGTCTCGCTGCCACCCTGGGCGTAGAAGCGAAGTTTCCCGAGGCGCAGCAGGCAGTGGCCAGCGCGCTTCGCCTCGAGCCCGGCAACAACGAGGCCCGCCAGCTCAGTCACGATCTCACTGCGGCCCAGACCCAGCAGCCGCATAACTGAATCCGAGGGTGTTTCTATTTCCATGAGCCTCGATCGATGGACACGCCGGCGCTTGCTTCGCACCCTGCCCGCCGGCCTGGCGTCCGCTGTGCTGCCGTGCGGACTGCGCGCCCTCGCCCCGCCATCCAAACCGCTTCCGCCTTTTTCTCGATTCACCGATGTCTCCGCCGCCGCCGGGCTCACCCAACCCACCCCCTACGGCAGCCTCGGCGACGCCCGCTACATCCTCGAAATCACCGGCTGCGGCCTCGCCTTCATCGACTACGACAACGATGGCTGGGTGGATCTCTTCGTTCCCACCGGCCGCCGCCTTGAAGACATCCCCCCCGGCGCCAACAACCGCCTCTACCACAACAACCGCGACGGCACCTTCACCGACGTCACCGAGAAAGCCGGATTGAAAGATGCCGGCTGGGCCATGGGCGTCTGCGTCGCCGATTACGACAATGACGGCTTCGACGACCTCTTCCTCACCTGTTACGGCCAAAACAAGCTCTACCACAACAACGGCAACGGCACCTTCACCGATGTCACCGAAAAAGCCGGACTGCTGCAGGAGGGCGTTCACTGGGGCTCCGGCTGCACCTTCATCGAACGCAACCGCAACGGTCTGCTCGATCTCTTCGTCGCCAACTACATCGAGCTCGACATGGTCCACGGCCCTCTCCCGTCCATGTCCATCCCCAACTGCAATTACGAAGGCATCCCCGTCAACTGCGGTCCTATGGGCCTGGCCTCGCCCCGCCACTACTTCTACCGCAACAATGGCGACGGAACCTTCACCGACATTTCAAAGGAAGCCGGAATCGGCGCGCTGAACGGTTCCTTCGGCCTCACCGCTGTCGCCGTGGATATCGACGAGGACGGCTGGACCGATATCTTTGTCGCCTGTGACGCCACCTTCAGCTTCCTGCTCATGAACAATCGCGACGGCACCTTCCGCGAGGAGGCCCTCCTCCGCGGCATCGCCGTCTCTTCCGATGGCCAGCGCATGAGCGGCATGGGCGTCGGTCTGGGCGACTTCACTCTCGACGGCCATCTCGACGTCGTCCGCACCCACTTCTACAACCAGTCCACCGGCCTCTATCTCAACGACGGCAAGGGGAACTTCGAAGACGTGTCCAGCCAATATGGCCTCTCCGTCGAACGCCGCTTCATCTGCTGGGGCGCCGATTTCGTCGACCTCGACAACGATGGAAATACCGACATCTTTATCGTTACAGGATCCGTCTATCCCGAGCTCGAACGGCATTTCCCCGAGCGCTTTCCCAGCAATACCCCGCGCCTCATCTTCCGCAATCGGGGCGACGGCACTTTTGCCGAGCTCATCGACGAAGCCGGTCCGGGAGTCTCGGCCAAACATTGCAGCCGCGGCTGCGCCTTCGGCGACTTCGATAATGACGGCGACATGGACGTGCTCATCATGAACCGCAATGAGCCACCGTCCCTGTTACGAAATGACGCCCCCAAAGACAATCACTGGATCAAGATTCGTCTCGAAGGCACCAAAAGCAATCGCAGCGCCATCGGAGCCCGCGTGATCGCGCATTACGGCGGCAAAACTCAGGCGCAGGCACTCACCAGCCAGATCAGCTATCTGTCCGTCAACGATCCCCGCCTGCACTTTGGGCTCGGCGCTGCCACCACCGCCGACATCGATGTCTTCTGGCCCAGCGGCGCAAAGGAAACCTATGCGGGACTCGCCGCCAACCAACTCCACACCATTAAAGAAGGCAAAGGCATCATCCCCAGCCGCCCCTTCTCTAAATAGGACTGAACCGCTGCTGAGCCAACTCTGCTTCTTTTCTGAACGCTGAACGCTGAACGCCGAGCGCTGATCGCTGTACTACTGCGCTCCGTTCCTGAACACTTCTTCCGCGTAGTAGTTTTCTACGCGCGCCTGGTCGCGCAGCATCTCCAGAAAAGCGTTCTTCAGCAGCTGCTCACGGCTGTCGCGCAACGTCTGCCGGATCGTCTGCTGCACCCGCGGATCGTTCAGCTGGCGCTGGCCCGCCACCTGCCGGTCGATCAGCTTATAGATTGCGTAGCCCGCCACCTGCTTCGAAGGCCCTCCATAAACCGGCAGAACATCGGTTACCTGTCCCAGCTTCAGCTTCGCAATCGCAGCGTAGACCTCCGGATCGCCCCGCAGCTGCGATTCCGTAACAATTCCCATGTCGCCGCCGTTCCCCGCCGTGTTGGGATTCTCCGAAAAATTCATCGCCAGCGCGGCAAAATCCTCGCCGCTGTCCAGGCGATTGTGCAGCATCTCAATCTTGCGCTTCGCATCCGCTTCGTTCATCGCTTTGCTGTTCTGCAGATTCCCCACCTGCTGCGCCGGCATCGGCGCCGCGGTCACGATAATCTGAGCCAGATGGTAGGTCGGCTCGATCAGATTGAAGTCCGCCTTATGCTCGTTGTAGTAGCTGGCGATGTCGGCATCTGTAATGTTGATCCGCGACGTGATCTCCTTGTTGAACAGCTTCTCTTCCGTGCGGTTTTTCCGGATCTCCCGTTTCAAATCGTCCAGCGTCAGATGCTGTGAGTCCAGCCGCTTCTGAAATTCCTCCTGGGTAAACGGCGCTTTGATCTCGTTCAGCCTGTCCGACACTTCCTCATCCGTGGCCACCAGATTCTGCTTGCCCGCCCGCTGCATCACGATCTCTTCATCGATCAGCTGGCGCAGGATGTTCAGCCGCATGATCTCCGCCTGCATCTTCGACGGAGTCTGGTGCGACTCGCCCAGGCTGTTCTCGTAAATCTTCTCCACTTCGGAGCGGCCGATGCCCTTGCCATTCACCATGGCGACCGTGTTCGCATCGTGCGCCTTCTGGCACCCCAAGCAAAAAGCCAGCGCTACCGCCAGTCCTGCGAGCCTGATTTTGCCGTAGAAGTAGTCGGCGCCCCACGCGCCGGATGAATCCGATTGAGACGTCAAACAGTTCTCCCTGCAGCGGCGCCGCAAATCGGGGGGCGGCGCTCACGTTTCAGAATAAATGCCGTTCCCTCGCCATGCATAGGCTCACTGGCCTGACTTTGGCGCAGGCTGCGTGCCCGCCGCCGGCTGCGCGGGAGCCGGCGGGGCAATTCCCTGTTCCGTCAGCGCGCGATCGATCATGATCCACAGCTGATGTTCCTCCAGCTGTCCGGCCCAGCGCTCCCCGCTCACGAAAAACGTCGGCGTCGCATTCACGCCCACCTTATCGCCCGCCCGCATCTCCGCGATGATCCTGCTGTCGTCCTGCTTCGCCACACACGCATCCAGCTTCGCTGCGTCCAGATGCTCCTTCGAGCCTTCCTGATCCGCCAGCTTGTCCAGCATCGACGTCGACTTCGCCAAATCTCTGTCCGGCCCGTTCACGTCCTGCCCATGCATGTGCAGGTAGTCGACGTAGTTCCAGTATGCCGGCGCATTCTGCGCTGCAAGGCAATTCGCATTCACCGCCGCATGCATCGCCCACGGATGAATCTCCACCAGCGGATAATCCATGTAGACGAACTTCACCAGCCCCTTGTAGCGGTCCAGCGTCGCCGGAAAAAACTCCGCATGCATCTGCGCGCAGTACGGACACTCCAGATCGTCGAAATTGACCACTGTCACCTTCGCGTCCGGATTCCCCCGCTCCGGCCTGCTGTCGGTCGGCAGCGCCCCCGCCGGATCCGGTCCGATATCCCACTTGGAGAGCCTCGCCAGCGTGCTCGAATCCTTCGACAGCAGAAAATCCACCGTCTGCTTCTTCTGCGGCTGGCTGGGCAGCGAGAACGTCACTGCGATGGCGTCGTAGCCATTGAAATCGCTCTTCTGCCGCGGTCCGATCGCCAGCTCGTACTGAGGCGGCACGCCCAACTCGGAGCGAATCATGATCTCGATCTTCCGCTCCAGCGCCGGCACTGCCGTCGGGACCCCAGCTCCCCCCGTCGCGCTTGCCGTGCCTCCAGCCGCCGCGACCGGCGCGGTCGCAGGTGTCGCAGGATTCGGCGTGTTTTGTGCAGCGCAACGAACCACCGCGAGCGCCAGCACGCAGCACGTACAGAAAGAACTTCTAAACAAGAAAGACCGCCTTCTCCGGACCAAGCCCGTCACCAACAGGATTCCCCTTCCATTATCGCAGTTCGCCGTAAGCCCAGTGACCTATTCCCTACTCCCTATTCTCTGTCCTTCTCAGAACAAGCTGATCCGGTGCGCCAAATCCCCTACATTCGAGAACCCTGCGAAGTTCACGCTGTAAAAGTACTCCGTATCGTCGCGAATCGACCCCAGCGAAAACCGGCGGTACTGAAAATCCAACCCGCAGCAGTTCCAGTTGTATTGTGCCTGCACCGCCCCATACTGCAACTGCTGGTGCACGAGGTCGTAGGCCGCATTCACGCCAAAGCTCGGCCCCAGCTTGTTCGCCGCCCCGTAAATCGCCGCCATATGGATCTGGTTGAATGGGTTCGGTGCGTTGGGCGAACCCGGCGGCGTCCTCGCCGTCGTCAGTGGAGTCGTGCCCAGCGGCACGTTCACGTACGAATCCCCAAACTGTAAACGGTAAAATCCGTGCTGGTATCCGGCGAACACGTTGCTGGAAGTGATCTTCCCCTCTTTCGCGTCGTAATCCAGATCCCACTCCACGTCCGTGGCCGTTGTCGTGAGCATCCGCAGCCGCGAAATCACCGGCGTCGTGTGCCGCGCCTCAGTCAAAAAATCGATGCCCGTAAAATCCAGCGTCGTGTTCAGCGGATTCGGCGTCCCCTGCGTGATCGCGTGATCGAAGTCCGGCTCGAAATAATATTTCTGAGCTACCCGCCACGTAATCCAGTCCCGCGTTCCGCCCCCGCACGTCGACCCGGACCCCGAACCGGAGTCCCCGGCACGCCCGCTGGTGGAACCCTGCGCCGGGGGTGCCTCCGAGCCCGTACAGGGTCGCGCATCCACATGCCGCACAAACAACCGCTGCGTTAGTCCATACTCCAGTTCGTTCGTGTTGCTGGCTATATCCGTGTCATCGAAGCGCAGGATCTCGCGAAAATCGTTGATGCCCGTCACGTATCGATAGCTGACCTCCGGCTCGATCGTGTGCCGCACCTCGCCGCCTAACAGACGCTCCAGCCAGGGCGAACTGAAATCGCGCTCCAGCGCCGGTGGCCGCAACTCGAATCCAGCCTCCACATCCGTCCGCGAGGTCCCCGCGCTGCGCAACTCGGGAATCTGTTCCAGATCCACCGGGAACTGGCTCTTCCCGTACCACGTCTCCCGAAAAGCCGCGTTCGGCCGAAATGTCCAGCCATCGAAGTGCAGCGGCATGGACAGTCGCGGATAGAAATCCACCCGCGGCACCTCGGACGTGGTCCGAAAAGTCGGATAGTCGTGCCGCGACAACGCACCAGCAGATCCGCTGATTCCCCACCACACCGGCGAAACGCTCATCGCACCGCCCAGCCGCCGGTCCGCCGACTCCACATCGACCTCCGGCAGGTGCAGAATTCTCACTTCATCGCCCACCACCGTGGCACTCTGGAAGTCCTCGTACCGGTTCGCCCGCAGGCTCGCCCAGAAATCGCGATCCTCGTGCGTCACATACATCTGCGACTTCACCTCGGAGTTGATCGCGATCGCGTAGTCTTCCTCAAATACCAGCCGATAAATGTACGAACTCAGATACTCCGCGTCGACCACCCCCGTCGTGTGCGGCGAAAAATCATAGCGCCCGTCCGCACTGATATCGACTCCGCCCTGGTTGATCGGTTTCCCTCCCGGGTTCGCCAGCCCACGGTCCAGCAGGCTGTGAAAGTGAATCGTCCCGAAATCTTCACCCGCCCCCCGATACCGGAACACTCCGTTCGGCGCCCATCCCCGCTTGGAGTAATACTGCGACGCCAATGTCAGATCAGCGCTCCGCCCCAACGTCAGATAGAAACCCTCTCCCAGAATCAGTCCCTTGCTCGTGTTGTTGCCGACGTAAGGGAGCAGAATCCCCGACTCCCGCTGCACATCCACAACGTGCGTGGCAAACGGCAAATACAGCAGCGGCACATGAAACATCTCGAAATACGCGTTGCCGGTCTTTGCCACTCCGTTGTTCAGTTCCATCGTCTGCGCGATGATCCGCCAGTCCGGCCGCGGCAATCGGCAGGAGGTCATCGTTCCGTGGATTACCCGGAAATGCCCCTCCCCCAGCTGCAGCACCTCGCGTCCAGTCAGCGCAAATGGATTGGGAGCCGTGAACACCATCCGCCCACGCGGATTGCGCTCCACGCCCAGCGTCCCCACCACATCGAAAAAATCGCCAGTATTCGCAAACACATTGATCGTGCCGTGGTCCGCGATAAAGTGCTCATCGTCGGGACCGCCATCGATCATCATGTGTCCCCGAGCTTCAATATCCCCGCTCGTGTCGTTCCAGGTCGCATGGTCCGCATGCACAATGGTTTTGCGGTAGTAAATCACCACATCGCCGTCCAGCGTGTAGAGGTTCGCATGCGGCAGAGATTCCCGCTTCTGATCGTTGGCCTTGATCTGGACCGGCTCGCCAGCCTCCGGCTGCGGCACCACGTGCGCTTCCGGCAAAGTGCTTTGCAGGCTCGGGTCGTCGGGCAGGTTTGCAGAACCGCTGGCAGCTGCCGCGCTCTGCGGCGGCCCGGCAGGGGGAAACTCCGTGGTTACCGTCTGCGCCCAAAGCCGCGGCTGCAACAGCAGAGACAGCGTGATACACCAAAGCAGGCGGATTCTCATTGCGCGCGGCAACTCCAGCATAGCAAAGCGGAATGTTGATGCCTCACCGTGCAAAGCGCCACTCAGTTCCCTTGCGATTGTCGTTCTTGTCCCGGGTTCTGCCTCAATAGGTTCACAGACGCGGTTCCGGCCCCTTAGTTTCTCCGCCGAATGCGTGCAGAATATGGATGAGGACGAATTGACCGGCCCGACTTCCAATCCGAACTCGCTCATCCCCGAGCCGCAGTCTCCCGCGCAGCCGGAACCTCCTGCCATCGTCCAGCCCGGGAAGGACGAAATCTCTGCCCGCGTCCGTACCCATCGCACGCGCAACCGCGTGCGCGAGGATCAGCCCGCCCTCCCCGGCATGGAAGATGCAGCGTCGCCCACATCGATTGCCGCTCGCGTCGCCGAGCGCTATGCTCGGCTTCCCTCCTACCGGGAAACCCTGGCCGCCCAAGCCGCAGAAAAATCCGCCCCCAGGTCACCCGCCGCCGCAAGCACTCCTGAGCCCACGCCGCCGCAACTCACCCTGAATCCGCCCGCCGCGGAGCCTGAGCCAGCCTCCGCTCCGGACCCGGAGCCGTTTCAGCCCGAACTCATCCGCTATTCGGTCAGCACCGACTCGCTGCCCACCCTGCGCTCCACCCCGCCCGAGGCGCGCATCGACAGCCCGGCCCCATCGCAGGGCCCCGAATTCGCCGTCATCGATCCCCTGGAAACCGCAGTCGTAGAACCCACCCTGCCGCTCCCTGCACGCCTCATCACATCTCCCCGCGAACTCGTTGCCCCGCGCAAAGCGCGCCCCCGCCTCGCAGAAGGACCCCTCCGCGACGACCCGTCAGCGCAGCACTCAGCCCCCGAGATCCCATCGGTTGCCGAGGAAGAACCGCCCGTGGCAAACTCACCTGCGGAAACAGCGGGGCTCCGGGTTGCTCCCGCCGCGCCCGCATCCGCCTATCCTGACCCGTCCGCTTCGACCCTGCCCGAGTGGCGCTCGATTCACCTGGATTCGGAGGCTCCCATCCCCGAGCCCCAGCCCTCCTCCGCGCTCATCGACGAAACGCCTTTGCGCGTCGCCTCGCTCAAAGACCGCGCTCGATCCGGCCTCATGGACTGCGCCCTGGTCCTCTCTGCCTTTCTCCTGTTCTGGGCGGTCTTTGCAATCTGCTCCACCAACCTGCCCCATGGCCGCATCGCCCTCATCGGCGCGTCCGCCATCTTGTTCGCCATGTGGCTCCTCTACCAGCTCTTGTTCTTCACCCTCACCGACGCGACACCTGGCATGCGCTACGCCCAAATCGCGCTCTGCACCTTCGATGACGAGAATCCCAGCCGTGCCCAGTTGCGCGGACGCATCGCCGCTCTCCTGCTCTCGGCCCTGCCCCTCGGCCTCGGCTTTCTTTGGGCCGTTTTCGATGAGGACACCCTCGGCTGGCACGACCGCATCACCCAGACCTACCAGCGCAGCTATCGGGAACAGTAGTTTCGCCGTGAATGACCGCGGAAATACCCATTGACGAACGCAGACGTGTGCATTCCAATCGGTCTACGAAACAAAACGGCGGATAGAGCGATTCCTATGCCAAGCGGCAAACATCGCGGCCCTGAGTTCCTGCGGTTCATCAAACCAATCGTCGAAACGCTGAAGGAACTGGGCAGTTCTGGCAATGCAAGTGAAGTCACTGACCAGGTAATTGAGCGGCTCCGAATATCGGAGGCTGAACAGAAAGAGACAACCTCAAACGGTCAATCGCGCGTTCGCAATCAGATCGCATGGGCTCGCTTTTATTTGGCGAAATCCGGGCTCCTGGATTCCTCCAAATATGGAGTATGGGCCCTGACTCAAGCGGGGCGTTCTGCCAAGCTGGATCCTGAGTCTGTCCGCCAGCTTTTCGATGATGTCCAAAAGCAGTTCGTCCGGAAAAAAGCGGATACCGCCGTCCCGACAATTGCAAATGACAGTGCCGACCGGGAGTCACCCGAGCCAGAACCCGATAACTATCGGGTTCGACTGCTCGAGGTTCTACGATCTCTGCCCGCCGCTGGTTTCGAGCGTATCTGCCAGCGCCTCCTTAGAGAGAGCGGATTTCAGCAGGTTGTGGTTACTGGGAAATCTGGAGACGGTGGAATCGACGGGCATGGGGTTCTGGAGATCAATCCTCTAGTTACCCTTAAGGTGCTTTTCCAGTGCAAGCGTTATGCTGACAACCACCCGGTGAGCTCAAATCAGATTCGGGATTTCCGAGGAGCCATGCAAGGGCGTGGGGATAAGGGCCTGGTACTGACCACCGGAACGTTCACCAGCGATGCGAAGAAAGAAGCAACGCGGGACGGAGTACCCCCAATTGAACTGGTGGATGGCGAGAAGCTTGTTGCGCTTTTCGCCAAGGTTGAGCTTGGCCTGAGACCGGTGCAGACCTTCGAAATGATCGATTCGTTCTTCGATGAATTCCGAAGCACTGATCAACTGACGAACACGAAGCCCTAATCCCTAATCCCTATTCCCTATTCCCCGGTGTAAGGGCACTTCATGTGCCGGCCGATAATCAAACTCCCACCGCTGCCGACGCTCCCCCGACTCATACCGGCTGTTCCACTCCAGCCAGTACCGATCCGCATCCCGCGTCTCCGGATAATGCTCCCCCGCCGGATACGGATATCGGCTCATTCCCTGGAACGGCATCTGCGCCACCGTAAACGGCGACGCCTCCCACCAATCCATGTCCTTCACGAATCCATTTGCGTAGAAGAAGTAGTCCCGCGTCCATCCCGCAGGCAGCGGCGGCAGCGCACTCGCGCTGAACTCCGCGTCAATCTCCTCACCCGTGCCGAAAATAACGTACCTGTTGTCGACATGTTGCAGCAGCGGTGTCACTTCGCCATACCGCGTGTACACGCCCCGCGCCCATAAAAACGGCCCGGTTGCGCTGATCTGGTTGTAGTCGTACGTCAAATCGCCCGGAGTGGCGCCCTCTATCTGTTTCGGGTAACCGCGAAACGCCAGATGCGCCATCGCCAGCGGCGCCTCTGTCTGACGCACGTCTGACACGGCCTCTGCCCCGTTATCCACCCGCACCCGATCCCAATAAATTTGCAGATTCGTCGTGATCTGGATCTTCCGCGCACCCCGCGGCAGCTTCCCCGTCAGATCCACCACAATCGTGCGCTCGAGGCCCGCCGGAAACCCCATGTCCTCGACAACCCGCCTCCAGCTCCCGTCGGACATTTGCACATCGACGCGCGGCGGCACCGGCTTTAGCCCCGCCTGCCAGGCCGCGTACATCGAGCTCGCGCTGAAGTACTCGATGTACCCATCCATCAGCAGCCGCAGCGGACGCGCCGGCGACCACGCCCCCACATCGAGCGTCAGCGTGTGCAGATTCGCAAAACCCGCATAGCTCAGATTCGTGAAATCGCGCACATACCGGTGATCTTTGTCTGACAACAACTCCCGCACGTCATGCCCGTTGTCATCCCAGGCACCCGCCACCGGCCGCGGGTCTGACACAGCCACCGTCTTGCCCGACGCAAACGGCGGCTCACTCAAAAACCGCTCGTCGGGATAAACCTCAGTCCCCGCCGGATGATCCACCGCCACCAGCCGCAGCTGGTCGATGTAGTTGACCTCC
>CAZHTJ010000044.1:0-33565 GCA_964535525.1 uncultured Acidobacterium sp.
GGTCAATCCGCATCCCCCGCGAAAACGAACTCGGCTTCGCATAGGCATACGCCTCATTCAGAACTCCGTGGTTGGTAATCGCGCGCTTCTCAATCGGTGTATGCGCCAATCCGGCAAGTAGCTCAGCAACGACACTCATAAAACTCTCCTTATGGTTGATAAATTCCGTGACTCAATCCCTTTGCAGTTGCGACCCACAAATCCCGCCCCTGAAAATCAATGCCCAGGATGTAGCTATGTGCAGGCACCGTCTCCACGGGAACCTCTGTAACACGTCCCTGAGCGTCCCGCACCGTCATCTCCGGCTTACCCGTATCCAAAGCCGGCCGGTACACGGCCCAGTTCGTCCCATCGAAATAAGCCAGCCCTCTGTCTGTCCCAAACCACGCCCGATTGCGATCGATACCCCTGATGGTGTTAGTGAAGTTACTCGGCAACCCGCTATCCTTGGTCAGGAAGTTATGCCAGTACCGTCCGTCGTAATGACTATCACCGAAATAAGTAGCAACCCACACCACACCGTCCACGTAACTCACCGATGTCGTAATCTCGTGGATCAATCCCTGATCCTTCAGCAGGACCATCTCATTCTCGCCATCCGGATCGTCCCACTTATCCCAAACGCCGGTCTTCTGGTTCAGCTCCAGCAATCCGCTTCCCCAAACCGCGAAATAGACATTGTCCGCAGCCGCCGACACCGCATACACCCAGATCTCATTCATCGGAGTGTTGCGCTCGTTGTACAGCGACCACTCCCCCGTCCGCGTGTTCAGCCGGCAAGCGCCTGCCGCCGTAGCCACCCAAACGTTCTCGCCCTCGACCGAAACTCCATAAACGACATCGTTGCTCAGCCCCGAATTCAGCTGAGTATACGAATCGATCCGCCCCGCCGAAACCCGGCTCAACCCGCCCATCGTCCCCGCCCAAACATCACCCGTGCGCTTATCGAGCGCCAACGAAAGGACAGCACGATGCGCCAATCCATCGGCCGTCGTATAGGTCTTCCAGATTCCGTTCTCGTAAACCGCCAGCCCATTCTCCGTCCCAGCCCAAACCCGCTCCCCATCCACCAGCACCGAAAACACATGATTGTCCGGCAGCCCATTCGCGGTCGTGAAATTCTCAAACCGGAACCGCGGCATCGCCGGCACGCCCTGTGCCTGCGCCAGCGCGTGAACCTTCCGCACCGGCCGCGCGCTGGACTGAGCTGCCGCAGCCATCGCCGCGCCTGCCAAAAGTACCCCAACAATCGCCGCCCTCTTCATCGCGTCCTCAAATACTCAATCAAATCGTTCAACTCATCCTTCGTCAGATCGTTCGTCCGCCCATGCCGATCATGCGGGTTGTACACCGTCCAGATTTCCTCCAGCGACCGCGCCGATCCATCGTGCAGGTAAGGCGCCGTCAGCGCTACGCTCATCAACTGGGGTGTATCAAACAAAGGACTGTTATCTACCGCCTTGCCCGTACCCACATCGAACGACTTCTGGCTCGTACCCTTCGGCCCGCTGTGGCAATACCCGCACCGATTCGCCTCGGGAATCGCCTGTCCCAGCTTGTCCACCGTGCGATAGAAAACTTCCCGTCCCCGCTCCTGCGCCGGCGTCAGTTCTCCATTCGCTGCTTTGAAGCGATTCGGCCGCGAAGGCAACCCACGGACATACAGCACCAGATCCGTCAGCGTGCGGTCATCGAACGTCTGCGATCGCCAGAAGTAAGTCTCTGTCCGCGGCCCGCACTCTTTCACCAGCGTTGCGTTCCCGCCATTCCACTTGAACGGCTCGGTCCCGCGCAGATCCTCAATCAGTCGGTTGTCGACGATGTCCTTCCCAAAACCATCCGGCTCCAGATCCCATTGCAGCCCATCGAACGTCGAGTCGACGTGGCAATTCGAGCAACTGAACTGCCCCTGAAACGCGTACGCGTGATAGAACGTCTGCTCGCCTCGCCGCAGCGCCGAAATTTTCTGCGGCCCTTCCAGTCGAATCGTCTGCACCACGCGCAGAGCGCGCGCATCGATCACGCTGATCGTGTCATCCAGCCGATTCGCAACATAAACCCGCACGCCATCGGCGCTCACCACCACCCCGCGCGGATTTTTCCCGACCGCAATACGCGCAATCACATAATTCGCGCTCGCGGCTAGATTCTCGGCAAACGGCTCCGGATGCGCACGCATGTACGCCAGCATCTTTTGTGTATCAATGACCGTTACACATTCGGAACCGCCATGCGTGACGTAGATTCGTGACTTATCCGGAGCAATAGCCACGCCAAACGGCATCGCATAATAGCGATCCAGCTCATCCAGCGGAACCTCCGCGCTCCGTCCAACATCGGCGCCAAACACCGTCAGCGTATCTGCGAACGCCCAACCGTGTTCCACATGAGCCAGCGGCACGAGGTTCTTCGGATGCAACTCCGCCGCCACCCCCAGCCGCCCATCGCGCGAAAGCGCCACATGAAACACTCCGGCAATATCCGGCAGCGTCATCCGATCCACCACCCGCGCCAGCACCGGATCGATCACCGTGATCTCCGATTTCGGCGGGGTCCGGTGTGGCGTCGCGTTCGGATACACATGCGTCGCGTACATCCGGCTGCCGTCAGACGAAATCGTCAGATAACTCGCCCCACGCCCCGCCGCCAGCGTGGTCTTCTCTTCTCCCGTCGCAGCATCGAGCACAGTAATGTTGTTCCCGACCCGGTCCGCCACATACAGCAGCTTCCCCGCGCGATCCTCCGCCACGCTCGAAGGCTCGAACCCCGCCGCCCATGTGGCCTTCACTTGCTCCGTTTTTGTATCAATGACGGTGACAGTATCGTCCCAGGAATTCGCCACGAACATCCGCGTGCCGTCCGCCGACAGAGAGAACCCCCGCGGAACATGCCCGACCGGAATCGTTTGCAACACGCGGCCCGTGACCGCATTCAGTACCCGCACCGCGTCCACACCCTGACAAAGCACGTAGAGCCGCGCGCCATCCGGCGAAAGCAGCAACTCCAGCGGCGATGCATAGTGCTCCTCCGGCGTCGGAGCAGGCTGCGCCGCAACCGTCGTCACGCCTGGCCCGCGCGCCGCAGCCAGCGCCAACCCGGCGCCGCTCAACACCGCCAACAGACGAATCCGCCTCATCGCGGCTCCTCAATCGTCATCACGCGATCCACGCTCTGATTCTCCACCGTCTGCTCTTTGCCGCTCGGCCAATGAACCACAATCTTCTCGATCTTCCCGGCCACTCCTAACCCAAAGTGCAACCGTCCATCGTTCTGCGAAAGATACCCGGACCCAGCCACCCGCTCTGCCACTTGCTTTCGTCCGCTGGCCCAAACTTCAACCCGTGCACCAATACCGTCGCGATTGCTTTTTGTCCCCTTCAGCCGAATCGTGATCCAGTGCCCCGTCCCAGTCGACACGTTGCGCAGCAGCTCACCGCGCCCGCCCAGGTTCACGACAAACGCATCCACCTTTCCATCGTTGTCGTAATCCGCAAAGCACGCCCCGCGCGCGACGGTCTTCGTTCCCAATACGCTGCCCGACAGTTCCGAAACATCCTCAAACCGCCCGCCGCCAAGCCCGCGAAACACCGAGTGCTCCTGCGGGATCATCTGAATCAGGCCGCCGTGAAACACCATGATGTCGAGCCAACCATCGTTATCGAAGTCGTAGACCCCCGTCCCCCAGCTCACATACTGCGCATTCGCCTGCGACAATCCCGACGCGATCCCGATGTCGTCAAACCCGCGCTTGCCGTTGTTCTTCACCAGGCGGTTGTAGTGCGCGTCGCTCACCCAAAGGTCAAGCATCCCGCTCCCGGTGATATCCGCAAACACCGGCCCCATCGACGAAGTCGCCTCGCCATTCTGCCCGTAAGCCACCCCCGCGTCGTTCGCGATCTCCTCGAACGTCCCATCGTGCTTGTTATGGAACAGAAAATTCTCCGTCCGGTCGTTGGCGACATAGATATCCGGCCACCCATCGCCATCGAAGTCCGCAGCCGTCACTCCCATCGTCCTCCCTATGTAAGCTCCGATCCCCGACTTGTCCGTCGCATCGGTAAATGTTCCATCGCAGTTATTGTGGAATAACTTGTTGGTCTCCCCTTCGTAGTCCAACGGGCCTGGATAGTTATCCGCAGCGTAGTAGTTGTGATACTTCGGATCGAACTTGACATACCTCCCTACAAATAAATCCACACACCCATCGCGATCGTAGTCCAGCCACGTCGAGCTGATCGCCCACCCATCCACCTTGATTCCAGCCTTCGCCGTCACATCGGTAAATGTCCCGTTTCCGTTGTTGTGATACAGAATGGTCTTCCCGTACCCGGTCACCAACAGGTCTTCGTAGCCGTCGTTGTCGTAATCCGCGGCAGTGACGGCCACGGCATACATATCCGGATCGAGCCCGGCCTGCTCCGTCACATCCGTAAACGTCCCATCGCCGTTGTTGCGATAAAGATGGTTATGCGGAGGCACCGCCGGCTTCTCCTTCAGCGGATGCGGATGCATGGAATCATCCAGCGGGCGCCCGCTCAGCACATACAGGTCCGGCAAGCCATCGTTGTTGTAGTCGAACCAGACGCATCCGGAGCCCGTGCCCTCCAGCAGCGACCCCAGCTTCGCCGATCCAAAGCTGTGCGTGAAGTCGATTCCCGCTTTCGCCGTCGCGTCCTCAAACCGAATCGCCGACTTCGCCTCGGCACTCTGCGGCGCCCTCAGACCCTGAACGCGCTGATGCGCTGGCGGCGCCGACTGCCCCATCGCAGCAGAAGTCAGCCCCAACACAAGTAACAGCCGCAGTTGCATATTACCGGCCTCCCGCTGCGGGCGGCGCCAGCCGCCCCGCCCGTCATGTCCGCCGGCGTCGTCGTCCGCAGCAGCACCTGGGGAACCCGATTCTCCGGCGCCCGCTCCGGCCCCGTATGACAACCCACGCAGATGCGCTGCTCGCCGCGCCGCACCCAGAACCAGCCATGCTCCTCGCGCAGCGTGTGCCCCGCGGCGTCCAGCAGAATGAACCGCAGCGGCCGGTCCCCCGCAGCCTGCACGAAAAACGACCCATCCTTCTCCACCGGCGTCGTCCCCAGCGCAACCACGCGCCCGTCTCCGCCGAGAGTCTCCGCCCGCACCGCCGCTGTCTCCTCCGCCGGCGCTCCACTCCGCGACTGCCGCGCATCGAGTGCCAACAGATTCCCCACCGTCCAGTCATGCAACCCCGAGGGATGCCGATTCGGCACCGGCCGCGGCGCCACCACCACCGGCTCAACCAAATCTCGCGACGCATCCTGCGCGACCTCCAACACCGCCGCCGCACCCGGCTTCCACGCTCCTAACTCAAACCGCTTCCCCCCAGCCCTGCGCACAGCCACCAGCCAGCGCCCATCCGGCATCTCCGCCACATCGCCCGCATACTCACCAGCCGGTGCCGCCACCGCAGCCTCCTCCGCCAGCGCCGAAGTGAACCGCGCCAGCCGCCCCCCCTGCGTGAACACGATGTCTCCCGAAACCATCTGACGCCCATGCTCGCGACCGTCGTCCTCGCGCCCGCCATTCTCGCGCCCGACCGGATGATCGCACCGCACACTCTCCACGCCACTACCATCCGCATACACCAGGAACATCTCGGGCATAGCCCCAGCTCCCAACGGAAAACCCGACTCAAACAGCACGCGCCCATCACGCAGCACGTCGTCAGGAACAAAATTCCCCGGCAGATAACTCAACTGCAGCGGCACCGATCCATCCAGGCCCACAGCCTCCAACGCAAAACCGTCCCGCTCCCGCCGCGCATATACCAACCGCCCCTCCGACATCCACAGCGGACGAATCAAATCCGTCGAAACCGCAGCCCACACCACTCGCGCCTCGCCGCCCTCAGCCGCAACCTTCCAAATTCCCCACGCGTCCCCCGCGTTCTTCTTCCCCGCAAACAACACCGTCTTCGCGTCGAATGAAACACTGGCGTCCGCGCTCGCCGCAAAACCAGACACAAGCGGCTCCTCATGTCCCCCGCGCAACACCATCAGCTGCGCGCCCTGCGGAAAGCGCTCGCCCCCATGCAACGCCGCCAGCGATGCATACTCCGGCGCTGCGGTGAAGATCACCGGAACCGTCGCAGCTTGTCTTTGCTTCGCGCCACCCGCCGGCCGATCAGGCTGCGGCAGTGCATAGACCATCGCAACCAGCAACAGCGCGCACGCAACGACCGCCGCTATCGCCAGCCATCTCACGCGACCGTCTCCAGCGCCGTTTTGCACGACGCCCGCAGCTCACACCACGGAGCCAGGTCCGCCATCATCGTTCCGAACTCAGCAAACGTCAGCGACTGCTCGCCGTCGCTCCACGCCTTGTCCGGATCCGGATGCACCTCGACAATCAGCCCATCCGCGCCCGCCGCCACCGCGCTCCGCGCCAGCGCCGGCACCAGACTCCGCCTTCCCGCCGCATGGCTCGGATCGGCAATCACCGGCAGCCTCGAAATTTCCTTCAGCACCACGATCGCCGCGACGTCGAAAGTATTCCGCGTCGCCGTCTCGAACGTGCGAATCCCGCGCTCGCACAGAATCACGTCCGGGTTGCCATAGCTGACCACGCATTGCGCCGACCTCAGGAGATCGGCGACCGTGGCCACCATGCCGCGCTTCAGCAGGATCGGCCGGCCCGTCTCCGCAGCGGCTTCCAGCAGAGCGTAGTTCTCCATGCTCCGCGAGCCAATCTGCAAAATGTCAGCGTATTCGGCGACCATCGGCGCATCCGCCGCCGCCATCACCTCGGTCACAATCGCCAGTCCCGTCGCCTCACGCGCGCGGGCCAGCAGCTTCAGCCCCTCCAGCCCCAGCCCCTGGAACGCATACGGCGAACTCCGCGGTTTGAATGCCCCCCCGCGCAGCACACGTGCACCGGCTCCGGCCACGCGCTCCGCTGTCTCCATCAGCTGCCGCTCGGTTTCCACCGAACAAGGACCAGCCATGGTTACAAATGCGTCGCCGCCAATCGCGACGCCGCCAGCCCAAACCACTGTCTTGTCGTCCGGCGCGCGCTTCAAAACATCCGGCGCGTCCGCAAACTGATCTTTCCAGCCTCCGCCCACCTGGGCTCCACTTCTCTGGGGAACAGCTGAGACTAGTCCTGATGGGGTCGCGCTGCCTCCATCGAAAGGTGGAATCTCGCCCTGCCTTGGGTGCCCCTCCTCGAGCACCAACGGATCAGCCGAACGTCCCCCGCTCTGTTGTTCCAGGCTGGGTAGCGGCCGAATTCTTTGTTCATCCATCATGGTCGCTCCCCGCGCTTAGCGCGGCGTTCCCGCCCCTCTTTGCGTCTCGCTCTGCGCCTGAGCCTGATACCGCGCCAGATTCGCCACCAGCGAAGCCGCCAGCGCACCGTTTTCCTGCCGCCGCGCCAGATCTATTGCCGCCTGCGCCGTCGTCACTGCATCCGCAAATCGCCCCGTCTCCGACTGCATCGCCGCCAGCATCTGCAGAATCCCAGGGTCCTCGCGTTTCGTCAGGTTCGCCGCCTGCTCAAACTGCGGCAGCGCATCCGCAAACCGGCTCTGCGCCGCAAACACTCTGCCCAGGTTGAATCGATAGCCCGCGTCCTGCGGAGCCAGCGCCACAGCCTTCAGCAGGTGCTCGGTCGCTTCCTCCAGTTGGCCCGCATGCGCCAGCGCCACGCCCAGGCCGTTCTGTCCATCCGGAGAACTCGGAGCCGCCTCTACGCCCTTCGTGAGCAACTCCATCGCCTCCTGCGTGTGGCCCCCTGCTGCGGCGAGCGCATTCCCAAGGTTCACCTCTGCCGACGCATTATCCGGATTGATCCGCAGCGCATTTTCGAAATGCTGCCGTGCCTCTCCCAGCTTCCCTTCCTGCGCCAGCGCGCTGCCCAGATTGTTTTCCGTTTGCGAGTTGTTCACGTTCAGCGCCAGCGATTTTCGATATTCCTCAATCGCCTCGCCGAACCTGCCCGCCCCGGCAAGCGCGATTCCAAAATTGTTGTGCGCACGAGGGTCGTCGGGATCGAGAGACACCGCCTTCTCCCACGCCGGAACCGCCGCGTCGAACTGCTTCTTGTCCGAGAGCTGCACCGCCGCATCGAACATGCGGTAGAAATCCGTAGCCGGCGTGTCGATGCGCTCCAACCCGCCCTTCGCGACATTCACGAACTCAGGAATGTTCACCGCGCGATTCGACGCCGTCGCGTTCTCCACCAGGATCGCCGGGCTCGCATTGCCGTTTTCGTCGATGTGCGTCAGATACAGCTCGGTGTAATACGAGGGACTCTTCGACGAAAACGCCAACCAGTGCCCATTCGGCGAAAACGTGTGCCACGAATTCATCACCGGCAGATTCGAAGCCAGCGGCCGCACCGTCCCGCCCTCGAACGGCACAATGTACAGCTTGCTGTCCGGCCGCATCAGCAGTCCGTTTTTGCATTCGACAAAAACAATCCACTTCCCATCCGGCGAAACCTTGGGGAAGCTGTTGCTCATCCCGTTTTCCGACGCGCCCACCACCCGCTCCGGCGTTCCACCCTTCCCGTCGTTGAACGGAATCCGATACAGTTCGTACTGAATCTGCGTCTCATTCGGATCGTTCGCGAACGTCGCCGCCTTCTGCCCCGGCGCATAGGGATCCTTCGCCCGCGCGCGCGAATACACCAGGTACTTCCCGTCCGGACTCCAGAACGCGCTGGTCTGCACGTAGTCCGCATCGTCGGCGCCCGGCAGCGGCGTCAGCTTCCCGGTTTCGCGACTGTACCAGGCCAGCACGCCGCGCGTCGGAAAAAACACCTGGCCGAATCCGTAGAACCGGTAGAACCCGTTGTACAGCCGATCCACCACCCGCGCGCCGTGCGCACGCGGCACATCGATCGACGTGATCACATACTTCCCATCCGGCGAAACCTGCGACATGAACCCGAATCGCTTCTGCGCGCGCTCCTCGCTGAACGCGCTCCAGTGAATCACGTAATCGTCGCTCAGCGTGCTGATGGTCTTGATCGGGATCAGCCCGTACAGCCCCTTGTCGTTCTGCGGTCCATCCACGTCGATGCCCAGCGTCTTCCCGTCGCGCGCCACCGAGTGACAATTCGCGCACGTCGGCAATCCTGTCATCACCGTCTTGCTTTGGGATTCAGAAACGTAGCGCAGCTGCCACTTGATCTTCGGCAGCACCGAATCCGGCAGGGGCTTGATCACCCCCCGCTCCTCGCTCTCCGGCGGCGGCGGAATCAGCGGCACATCGCGATACATAATCGGCGCGCCCACCGCATCCGGCGACGTCGCAATCGTCACCTGCCCCGACGACACCGCCTGCTTGTCAGCCCGATTCCTGTAGCCGGTGAATCGAATCGTCGCCGGCGCACGCTGCGAATGCTTCTTGATCTCCTCCCACGTCTTCGCATCCGGCCGCCACGCGTGCGACTCAGCCTGCTCCGGTGTCAGCGCCGGCGGCACATATCCCACCAGCGAATCGTCAACCGGCCCGACCTGCATCTTCTCGCCCGTGGACCACTGCCGAATCTTCGGCCCGCGCTCACCGAAGATCGCTTCCATGCGCCACACCGTCGCCTTGGGGTTTCCATCCCGCCACTGAAACAGCGGCGCGATCATGTCCACCGGAAACAGCGAGCCCTCCCGCGGATACTCAACCGAAATCCCAGCGCTCGGCGGTACCGTCGCCTCCAGCTCCGCGCGATGCTCAACGAGAAATCGCGCAAACTCCGCAACCGCGGGAGCAACAGAAACACGCCGACTCTGCTGCCCATAAGCCCCGAATAGCGCGAGCGCTAAGCCCGCCACAACTGCTCTTTGAATCGCCGTCCTGATAGGGACCTCGCACCCGGGCCCCACTCTCCTGCGCATCTCGCTGCCGGTTCGTCGCTCGGCTACCACCTGCCAGCCACGAGCCACCAGATTCAGCGCATCCTTATATATGCGCCGCCCGGGGAACTAAATGAACTCTAGCGGCCACGCAAAAGCCTTGGCTGTGAGCCACGTCACAAATTCCGACGCTACGCCCCCCACCCCAGCCCATACCACCCCTCCCTTCAAAAAAGCCCAACCGAGAACCGGCCGGGTTCATCCCACAGCAAGTAGAAGACTCCCTCCCAGCCGAACAATCATCGCCCCCATTCGACTCCAGTCCGCGCCAGGAACTAGCATCGAAAGCATGACCCCCAAAACCGACGAAGAAGTCCACCAAAAAGTCCAGGCGCAGTTCGGAGCTAGCGCAGCCGCCTACTCCACCAGCGCAGGCCACGGCGATCAAACCACCCTCAGGGCCCTCGTCGCCCTCACCGCGCCTCGCCCCGCCGACACGGTCCTCGACATCGCCACCGGAGCCGGCCACACCGCGCTCGCCTTCGCGCCCCACGTCGAAAAGGTCGTCGCCTACGACCTCACCGAGGCCATGCTCCTCGAGACCGCAAAGAACGCCGCCCAGCGCGGACTCACCAACGTCGCCACACAAAAGGGCCCGGCGGAGAATCTGCCCTTCCCCGACGCCGCGTTCGACATCGTCACCGTCCGCCTCGCCTCGCATCACTTCGCCGACAACGCCGCCGCCGTTCGTGAAATGGCGCGCGTCTCAAAGCCCGGAGGCAAAGTCGTCGTCGTCGACAACTACAGCTCTGAAAACGAATCCCTCGACACGCAACTCCATCACATCGAGAAACTCCGTGACCCATCCCACGTCCGCGCCTACCGCCTCAGCACATGGAGAGAATTTCTGCGCGACGCCGGCCTCACCATCCAACACCAGGTCACCGACACCTACACCGAGAGCAACCGCGGCATGGACTTCGATGACTGGGTTCGCCGCTCCAAAACTCCGCCCGCTCAGGTCGCCGAGCTCCGCCGCCTCTTCACCAACGCATCGCCGGAACTCCGCAATCTCCTCGCCATCCAGCTCGACGGCGACGCCATCTGGTTCCGTCTCCCCCAGGTCACTTTCATCGCAGAGCGCCTCGCTGCCGTGGGTTCAGCATCCGCCTGAGGTCAAACCAGCATCTCGAAATAGATCAGCGGAGCATTCCGGTAGGTCGCACGGCCTACCTCCCGGAATCCACACTTCCGGTAAAACTCCCCAGCTCCCGCCGCCGCGTCATACGCATCCAGCCGAAGCGCATCTCCCGGCCACTGCACCGCAATCCGGCGCGCCTCTTCAATCGAGGTCCTGCCCAACCCTCTTCGCTGCCGGCCGGGTTCCACCGCCATGTTCGTCAGGTACAGCGGCCTCTCGCTCTTGCTGAAATATTTCGCGTCAATCGCCCACGGCTTTTTCCTTGCCAGGGTCAGCGTCGCCACCAGCTTCGTCCCATGCCTCGCAACGTAGACCTTCGCATTCCGCATCCCGAACAGCGCACCCTTCTCCGTCGGCCTCGACAGCCAGTACCCCTCCCCGTATTGCTGCGCAAGATGCTCATTGACCGCTATCCGGAGAGCCACCAGCTCCGCGACATCTTTCTCCGTTGCCAGCTGGAGGTCGACGCGCATGCTCTCTTATCTCATCTCCACTTCATCGTCGTTCCATTCCGCGCCATTCAGCGGCAATTCTTCCAACGTCGCCACTAAGCCTGCTTCCTGCTTCCCGCTTCTCACTACTCGTCGTCGTGCAGCAGCACCGTACTCATCGGATTGCCTGCCTCGGCCTCGGCCCGCACCCGCGCCACCGTCAGCCAGTTGTCCTTCTTCGGATGCTCGATGAAGAACGGCGGCAGCGGCATCTCCAGGTACCGGCTCAACGCCTCCGCATAGCTCTCATACAGTTGCCGCAGCTCATTCAGCCGCACGGCGCTCTGATCGTCGCGGCAGACGCGCACGCCGGTCGAGCAAAGCCGATCGTAAACCATATTGAATTTGTCCGCGGGCAGCCGATCGTTGGGCCTCTCCACCGGTTCTTGCGCGATGACCTGCGACAAGTCCACCAGCGCGTGCCGCGCCATCGCAAACGTCAGCTGTGCCTGTCGCGCGCTGTGCTCCTGAACGCTGGCAATCAACAGCGCACACGTGTCGAGAATCGCGACCAGCGCGCTCAGCCAGCTCTGGCTCGTATGCTGCGAGCGAAAAAGACACAGTAGCGGATACGAAATATGACTCTCCAGCAACTCCGCCGCCCAGCGTTCCCACTCCTCCAGCAGCGTCACCAGCGCCGCCCCCCCGCCCTCGAACGAATGCCGTTTGATCAGCTCGTACGCCGTCGGCGGCGATCCCGCTCTCGCATCGAGCAGCGCGATGTTGACCTCGCGCCGCGAAAACGCGCCATACAGTACAGGAAAGTAGCTGATCACCAGCGCCACAAATCCCAGTCCCATTCCCGATTCCATCACCGCCAGGATCCGCACCGGCAGGCTGTTGGGCAGCACATCGCCCAGCCCCAGCGTGAACAGCGTGGTTCCGCTCGCATACAGATCGGTCACAAACGGAAACCGCATCCCGCGCGGATCGACGAACGGGTTGGGAAGTCCGGAATACACGAGCGCAAACCCCAGCAGCAGCGCCCCCGCCCACGTCGCCATCAGAAACACCAGCGATAACGGCCCGTAAAAGCTCAGCATCGTTTCGCGCTTGCGCGCATGACGCACCCGCCGCGCCACCCACCGCCATGGCCTCCACGAAAGGATGTAGAACAACCGCGTCAGCCGGAACCGCCCCGTCGCGCGCCGCGGCAAAATCACCGTCTCAAACGCGTCCAGCAGCGCCGACACCAAAAGCACAATCCCGAATATCAGCCGAACAGGATGCACTCCGCCAGCAAATCAGGAATCAGCCCCTCTCGTCAACGCCACGAATCCGGCCGGCAATCCGTGCAGGATTTGGGTGCCCACTTCTCGGGCAAGCGCTCGGCCACTGAGCTAACCCGGCGGTGGAGCGCGCGACGGGGCTCGAACCCGCAGCCTTCGGCTTCGGAGGCCGACGCTCAATCCGTTGAGCTTCACGCGCATTTCGTTTTGCTCTGGAGCTCCCGGCCGGATTTGAACCAGCATTCATCGCTTAGAACGCGAGTGTCCTCTTCCGTTGAACGACGGGAGCTATGGTGCCGGCAGCAGGAGTTGAACCTGCGGCTTCTCTTTTCAGAGATTTCTCAGAAGCCCCAGCTCACGAAGCTGGGGCTTCTGCTTTTTAGCTCGCAGCCGAAAGGTCCGAAGGATCGAGTTCGTTTTCAAAATCCCCGAGGACAGCATCCCGGTTTGGGGAGAGCACGAAGAGAAGACGCAGTGATCTGGTTGGTTCGTGGGATGGAAATATTGCACCGCAGCATGTATCCTTGCTGCGTTGCACAATGCCCTGGGACGGGGTGAATGCCATGGAGTCGACTATTTTGCAGGAGCAGCCTGGAGTGGCAGCCGAAACGTTGTTCACGCTGGAAGGCAAAACCGCTTTGGTAACGGGAGCAGGACGTGGGATCGGCAAAGCCATTGCGAAGAAGCTGGCGGCTGCCGGCGCCTCCGTGATGGTCAACGATCTGGACGAAGCGATGCTGCTGGAGTCGGAATCGGAATTCTCCGCTCCCGAACGCGTGCGTCACATCTGCGGCGATCTTACCGATGCCGCGACGCCGGAGGCCGTGGTGCAGGCCACTCTCTCCGCGTTCGGCTCGATTGACATCATCGTGAACAACGCCGGCTACAGCTGGGACAACGTCATTCAAAAAACAACCGACGAGCAGTTTCAGGCCATGCTGGAGATCCACCTCGTGACCCCGTTCCGCCTGCTGCGCGCGGCCTCCACCTTCATTCGTGAAACGGCCAAACGAGAGATCGCCGCGGGCCAGCTCGTGATGCGCAAGGTGGTGAACATCACCTCCATCGCAGGCACCGACGGCAACCCCGGACAGATTGGCTATTCGTCGGGAAAGGCCGGCGTGATCGGACTGACAAAAACACTGGCGAAGGAGTGGGGGCGCTACAACGTCAACGTGAACGCGGTCGGATTTGGCCTGATCCAGACTCGGCTGGTGCAGGATCTCAACGCTCCCGGCGCAGGCATGGAAATGCACGGCCACCAAATCCGTCTGGGAGTACAGCCGAGCCTGCTTGAATCGGTGAAAACCGCATGCCCGCTGGGCCGGCTGGGAACGCCGGAGGAGGCTGCGGGCGCGGTATTGTTCTTCTGCTCGCCCTTATCGGACTACGTCACCGGTGAGGTGCTGATCTGCGGTGGGGGTCTGCACTTTTAGGTGGGTCTTCACTTTTCGCCTGCGAGCTTGTGAGGCCGGGATTCGACGGTGTGCGGCTCCGAATCGGCATCCTTGGCGAAAAGATAATCTTCTTCGACCAGCCAGTAGACCTCGAGCCAATGGTCCAGGCTGTGTTCCTGACCGGAATCATAGGAAAGAGGGTGAGGCCTCTGCCTGGGGTGGAAGGCCGGATCGAGGACTGTTGCCATAATTGCCTCCGGGTTGCTGCTCTCCAAAAGGGAGTGATCGAAGATAAGCATGAGACGTGAGGTCTCTGCTGTGACGGCGGTCACCCAACATCATCAATAGCCGAGCACGCCTCGGTCCCGGCTTCGTTTTGACAGCATCAATATTCGTTACGTCAAAGCGCGCCCGACACTTTAACTTTTCTCCCGCGGGACTACAGTACCTGTGTCCGCAGTCTCATTTGCTGATTCCGCCGGCGTCTCTCCTTCCTTAGCTCAACGCTCCGGCAACTGCGGAAGGTCAGGCCCCGCGTGTTGCAGGGCACTGTCATCCTCCTCCCTGAACTGCGATCGCACTTATCGGTGGTCACGCCACTATGCGCGTATACCTTCACTCGTTATGCCGGAGTTGCAGAACCTGGTCCTCTGCTGAGCCGACTGCGTTCCGGCGATTCAGTCCACATTCACACCTCGCGAACTATGGAAAGGAGCCGGCCTGTGACTAATCGAGAAGTTGTCGTCCTGAGCGCCGTGCGCACTGCCATTGGCAAGTTCGGCGGAGCATTGAAAGATATCCCGCCTACCGAACTGGCAGCCAAAGTTGTGTGCCAGAGCTTGCAGCGCTCGGGCCTGTCACCGAGCGACATCGGCCATGTCGTCTTCGGAAACGTCATCCACACCGACCAGAAAGATATGTATCTTGCGCGCGTTGCTGCTTTGCGCGGCGGAGTTCCCGTGGAAACGGCGGCGCTCACGCTCAATCGTCTTTGCGGCAGCGGTCTGCAGGCCATACTGACCGCTGCCGACGCCATCATCCACGGCGACACCGATGCTGCTATCGGCGGCGGCGCGGAGTCGATGAGCCGGGCACCCTACTGGTTGCCTTCGATGCGCTGGGGTGCGCGACTGAACGACGCAACAGCGGTCGATGTTCTCGTGGCGGCGCTGACCGATCCATTCGACGAGGTGCACATGGGCGTCACCGCTGAAAACGTCGCGCGGAAATGGGGAATCTCGCGACAGGATCAGGACGAGCTCGCAGTAGAGAGTCATCGCCGCGCGATGAGCGCTATCGAATCGGGGAAGTTCAAATCGCAGATCGTGCCCATCGAACAGAAGAGCAAGAACGGGCCCGTCATGTTCATAACCGACGAACAGCCGAGGGCGGACGCAACGTTGGAAAACCTGGCTCGTCTGAAACCGGCCTTCGATCCCGAGGGCACGGTGACCGCGGGCAACGCCTCCAGCATCAACGACGGCGCAGCTGCCGTGGTCCTGATGGAGCGCGGCGCCGCGGAAGTGCGTGGCCTCAAACCGATGGCCGTTCTCGTCGACTACGTCGTCACTGGCGTGGAGCCGAAGGTCATGGGGATTGGCCCGATCTCCGCTGTCCGCAAACTGTTCGCTCGCACGGGGCTGACGACCGATCAAATGGATGTGATCGAACTCAACGAAGCCTTCGCTGCCCAGCTGCTCGCGGTGCGGGGCGACCTGGGCTTTCCTCCGGAAAAAACAAACCCGAATGGCAGCGGGATCTCGCTCGGCCATCCTCTCGGCGCAACCGGCGCCATTGTTACCGTCAAGGCTCTGCACGAACTCAACCGTATCCACGGAAAATACGCGCTGGTCACCATGTGCATCGGTGGCGGACAAGGCATCGCCGCCATTTTCGAATCGATGACCTAAGGACCACAGAAAAGAAGGTATGTTATGGCAACTCAGCTTCTGGACGAGCTACAAATTCCATATCTCAGACCGCTGGAAGGCAAGGTCGCACTTGTGACCGGTGCTTCCCGCGGCATCGGCCGCGCGATCGCCAAAGAGCTTTCCGACCGCGGAGCCGTCGTCGTCATCAATTTCTTTAACAGCATCGGCCGTGCCCAGGAACTCCGCGATGAGATCCAGAGCTGCGGTGGCGAAAGCTGTCTTATGCAGGGAGACATCTCGGATCGCCACGAAGCCCGCCGGATCATTCAAAAACTTCTGGAGGTTTATGGGCGGCTCGATGTTTTGGTGAACAATGCCGGCATCACCCGGGATCGGTCCATCCGCAAGATGACGGACGAGGATTGGTCGGAGGTGATCGCCACCAACCTCAACAGCATTTTTTACTGCACCAGCGCCGCGCTGCCCGCGATGATCGAGCAGAAGTTTGGCCGCATCGTGAATATTGCTTCGTTCTCCGGACAGGCGGGTAACTTCGGCCAGGCGAACTATGCAGCCAGCAAAGGCGGGATCATTGCTTTCACCAAGGTCCTTGCTCTGGAACTGGCGAGGTACAACATCACCGCCAATGTCATCGCGCCAGGCTTTACTTCAACCGACATGCTGGCCGCGGTCCCCACGGATCTGCTCGACTCGATCAGGGACCGGATCCCGCTCCGGCGCTTTGCGCAGCCGGAAGAAATCGCTAAGGCAGCCGCTTTCCTAATTTGTGACGGCGACTACATTACCGGCCAGCAAATTAATATCAACGGTGGCATCTACATGTAACTCTGCACTACTTACCGGGAGCGGGCGCTCAACCATCCTTCGATGTGCGGCCAGGTGGTCTTGTGCGCCGCGCTCCCGGCCATAATTCCGATGTGGCCACCCGGGATTCGATAGAGTTCCTTGTCAGCGCTTGAAGTCTTCGCAAGGATAGCCTCCGACTGGCACGGAGGTGTAATGTGATCCCCCTCTGCAATCACAGTGAGCAGACTGGCGCGAATCTTTCCTAAGTCGACGTGCTCTCCACGCACCATCAGCTCGTTCTTCATCAGGCGATTGTTGCGATAGAGTTCCACAATCAGCTGGCGATACGCGGCGCCGGCCATCGGAATGTTATCCGTCACCCAGGTGTTCATGGCTTGCCACGATTCCACCGCGCGCGGGTCGTCGAGTTTGTCCCACAGCCTGTAGTAGTTTCCGATGTAGTTTTCCACCGGCTTCAGCACTTTGGCGCCGTAATCGATCATATCGCCAGGCATGTTGCCAAAGGCTTCCACGACCTTGTCGACATCGAAATACTTCTCGTCAGTCCAGCGCGCAAAGGTCAAACCGTTGCGGTTGGAAAAGTCCAAAGGCGCTGTCAGCAGCAACAGATTCCGCAGCCCTTCGCCGGGCCGCATGGCAGCATAAATCGTGGTTAAAAGCGCCCCGATGCACCACCCAAGCATGCTGAATTCTTCAACTCCCGCAATCGCCTTCATTTTGCGAATTGCGCGTGGCAGATATTCGACTGCATAATCGTCGAGTTTCAGATGCCGGTCTTCCCAACCCGGCACGCCCCAGTCCAGCAGATACACGTCGTAGCCCCGGCCGACCATAAACTCGACGAAACTGTGTCCCGGGCGTAAATCGAGAATCGAGGGCCGATTCATGATTGCAAAGATGAGCAACAACGGGATGGGATATCGCTTTTCGGGGGGAACTACAGGCGTGTACCTATAGAGCTTCGCCTTGTTCAGCGCCCACACCAGTTCTTTCGGCGTCTGTGCGATGGCGGCTTTGGTGGTCAACACCCGAGTGAAGAGTTGCAGCCGCTCAGCCAGACCCGCCCAAGCTTCGGTTGCGACGACAGCGTGATCCATGGGCTAGCTCCGTTTCTTCCCTGGGGATCCTTTGCGGACGAATCGGCCCCTGGCGCCCAGCCGGCTCCCACTTTCGGCAGGCTCGCTCCGCGGATGGACTCCCTTCACCGCGGCGCCGCCTTCGCGGACCTTTCCCGCTTCCGGCGGCGGAGCTGGCTGGTCGCGACCCAGCAGTTTCTCGATCCGATCCAGCTTGGCATCCATGTCATCCAGCCGCATCTCCACGTTAGTGAAGCGTTCAGCCAGCGCCGCCACCTCCTGCCGCGAGGGCAACGACAGCTGTTGCAAAGCCTGGGTCATGGACTTGTCCATCGCTTCACGCACGGGAGCCGTCGCCGTCAAATATCCTTCCAGCATCGCCCCGGTTGCCTGTGCGTAGCTCTCCGTGTTCACCGCCTCCACCATCGTCTTCGCCATGGCGTCGAGATACTTATCGCGGATGGTGCGGAGAGGCTCGAATGGATCGTTCGTCTGCGATTGATTGTTGTTATCGGCTTCGCTCACGGATGCTGCCTCCTGCCCGGCCACACGAAGCATATACCTGCCGGTCCGGACGGGCTACGGGGTTCTTTCGAGGCATAGCACACCTCTGCCCGCGGCCCGTCCTCTCGAGCGCTGCCGGCCGGCTAACGTACCGCCATGTCCAGCAGTTCTTTCTGCGCGTCCACGATTGCGTTGACGCCGCGCTGGATCGAATCGGCCGCCGCATCCACCGGCCCCCCATCCGCGCCGAACTTCTCCCGAGTGGCGTCGAATACTTCTTTCGACTGCGCTGCAGCATGATCCAGCACTTTCTTTTGCGTTGCAACAGCGCGCTCCACTCCCTCCTGGGCGAACTTCACGACCGTGTCCGCTGCTTTGGCCGTCTCGGTGGTGCGCTCCTTCAGCAAATCGGCGATCGCCCGGTTCTGCTCGACCATCAGATCGATGACGGCCTTCTGGGTCTCCGCGAACCGCTCGAATCCGCTGCCCTCCAGCTCCAGCATGAACAATCCCGGCGCTCCGGGCAGCTGCTTTACCATTTTCTTCCACAGATCAACAAACTCCGCGTTATGCTGCACTGCAACATCCAGAGCTTTCTTCTGAACTTCGGCGATCCGTCCCGCTCCGGACGTCACCAGATTGGCCATGTATTCGCCAAACTCGATCTTCTCCGGCTCCACGGGCGCCGCCGGATCGCGATGAACCCTCTGCGCTGTACTCATAATGGCTCCTGCCTCTCCTTATGCTGCGCTTTACACTGCATTGCAGCATGGAACAATGCTACTCCGCCCCGACCGAATGTCAAGGGCTAAAATGAAAGACCCGACATGCCGCCGAAGAGCATCCTGATCAGAAAGTACGAGAACCGTCGTCTTTACGACGTGACCAACAGCCGTTACGTGAACCTCGACGACGTGGCCCGGATCCTGAAAGACGGCCACGACGTGCGTGTGGTGGACGCCGCATCCGGCAAGGACATTACGCGCCTTATTCTGACGCAGATCATCGTCGAAGACGCCAAAGCCCCGGATTCCGCGTTCCCGGTCGATCTCCTTCGGGAGATGATCGTTTCCTCGGGCCGCGCGAGCCAGGAGACCGCTTTGCGCTATATGAAAACCATGCTCGATCTCTATCAGGACACCTACCGGGCAATGTCGCCGGCGGTCAATCCCTTTGAGTTTTTCCGCCAGGGCGGCGGCCCTGTGGCGGCCAGTCCGCCCGTTGCGCCTGCGTCTAATCCGCCCGAGGAGCGCGGCGGCTCACACGAGGAGGGGGTAGACGAGCTGAAGCGGCGAGTGGCAGGTCTTGAGCAGCTGGTTTCCAGCCTTTCGCCTCAAAAGCCCGTCCCACCCAAATCCGGACGCAGTAGCAAGAAGCGGAAACGGATCGACCGTTCATAAAGCGCTCGAGCCTCTGAAGCGGGAAATTGGGCTGTTCCACGGCGCTCGTGTTCCAGCGCGGCGCCCGCCTCGAAAGCAGGCACCGGCAACCTTCGGAAGCGCCTGGGGGAGCGTGGCGCGCGTGAGTGCGGGCCGGGGCTTCGATTCTCTCAGGATGGCACGCGGAGGTCGCCGCGAAGCCTGCGGTATGGTATACGTTTACTCGACGTTTCCGCCGTCCGTGGGAGAGGACTCATCCATGAGAATGAAAGGATTCGTAATTCCAACTTTTTTGACCGCGTGTCTTTTCTGCGCGACATCCGTGGGCGCGCAGGCCTCAGGCCCCGCGGTGCTGACGATTCATGCCGATCAGACGGCGGCGAAGGTGAGCCCAACTTTATATGGGCTGATGACTGAGGAGATTAATCACTCCTACGATGGCGGGCTGTATGCGGAGCTGATTCGCAATAACACGTTTCGCGCGGACTGGTCGGGGGTGAACGACTGGATCCTGGTGGAACGCGGGGATGCGCGAGCAAAGATCGGAATCGACAAAATGACCGGCCCGAGTCAGGCGCTGCCGCACAGCCTGCACGTCGAAGTGAGCCAGGCGAGCGCAGCCAGCCCCGCGGGGTTGCTGAACGGGGGCTACTGGGGTATTCCGCTGCGGCCCAACACCTCCTATCACGGTTCGTTCTACGCGAAGGAAGATTCGGCCGACGTCGGCCCGGTCACCGCTAGCCTGGTTGCGGACCAGAGCGGCCAGGTGTTGGCCAGCGCTGTGGTTTCGGGCATCGGCACGGACTGGCAGGCATACACATTCACGCTGAAGACCGGCGCAATAGCGGCGTCATTGCAGAACCACCTGATGCTCACCGTCGCTCATCCGGGCAGCTTGTGGTTGCAACTGGTATCGCTGTTTCCGCCGACGTATCACGACCGCATAAACGGATTTCGCATCGACCTGATGGAGAAGCTGGCGGCCATGCATCCGCAGTTTCTGCGCTTCCCGGGCGGGAATTATCTCGAGGGCGATCACCTTGCCGAGTGGTACGACTGGAAGAAGACGATTGGACAGCGCGTTGACCGGCCGGGCCATCCGAGCCCCTGGCACTACTGGTCCACCGACGGACTGGGGTTGCTCGAGTTCTTTGACTGGTGCGAAGACCTCCACGTGCAGCCGGTGCTTGCGGTTTACGCGGGCTATTCGCTGATGCACGAGCACATCAATCCTGGGCCTGACCTCGATCCGTACGTGCAGTCGGCGCTCGATGAGATTGAATACGCGACGGGCAGCACGGATAGCAAATGGGGCGCGCGGCGTGCTGCCGACGGGCATCCGCAGCCGTTCCACATCGCGTATGTGGAGATCGGCAACGAGGACTGGTTTGATACTTCGGGCAGCTACGATGCGCGCTACGCCCAGTTCTACAAGGCGATCAAGGCGAAGTATCCCGACCTGCAGCTGATTGCGACGGCGCCCATCAAGGGGATGACCCCGGATGTGCTCGACGAGCACTATTATCTGCGTGCGACGGATTTCTTCCACGACGCGACCCATTACGATAAGACGGATCGCAACGGGCCAAAGATCTTCGTGGGCGAATGGGCCACACGCGAGGGCACGCCGACGCCGAACATGGGCGCGGCCCTCGGCGACGCCGCGTGGATGACGGGGATGGAACGCAACAGCGACATTATCGTGATGGCTTCCTACGCGCCGCTGCTGGTCAACATCAGCCCGAACGCGATGCAGTGGGACACGGACCTGATCGGCTACGACGCGCTGCGAAGTTATGGCTCGCCGAGCTACTACGCGCAGGTGATGTTCGGCAGTTATGTCGGCGACACCAGGCCGGTTTCGTCAATCGAGGGCGCGGGTGCGCGGTTCTTCTACTCCGTCACCGCGGACTCGGCGAAGAAGCGGCTGTATGTGAAGCTCGTGAATGCTTCGTCCGACGCGCAGACACTGGATATTAAGCTCCCCGGCGCGAAGCTCGCACCGGAAGGAAAAATGATCAGCCTCAGCGGCAGGGATCCGGAGGCGACCAACACGATCGATCAGCCCACAGCCATCGCTCCCGCGGAGAGCGCGTTGCGTGGCGTGGGCGAGTTGTTTCATCACAGGATCCCCCCCTACACCGTCGAGGTGCTTGAGTTGGAAATCCGCTGAGCTTCGTTTCGCGAATGGGCCGAGGCCGGCCTCTGGCACGTATAATCTGCAACAGTGACGGTTACATTTAAGTCGTTTCCCGGGCTTGCGAGCAGAAGTACGGCTGCACCACGGGTTCTGGTCTGAAATTCCGCCGGGCCAAACTAGCCCGCGTCCGCGTTGACCTGAGCGGCGATTTTGCGCACCTCGGGAAGCACGTCACCGAGTGCGACCGGAGCGGCGGAGCGCGTTCCCAGGGCAAAGTAAACTCTGCGGTAGAGCGGATATAGCTTTTCGCAGACCGCGGAGGGCTCGGGTCTGGGATGGAACTCTGTGAACCGGGGGCAGAGCTTCGCCTGCGCGCCTTCGATGCTGGGAAACGCACCTGCGGCGAGCATGGCGAAGATGCCCGAGCCGAGGCTGGTGGGGATTTCCGCGGGCACGAGCACCGGCTTCCCGAGAACGTCGGCGTAGACCTGATTGAGCACAGGGTTGTTTTGCGGAACGCCGCCAGCGTTGATGACGCGGTCGACCGGCGTGCCGTGTTCGGCCATGCGCTCAAGAATGATCCGGGTGTGGAAGGCTGTGCCTTCGATCGCGGCGAAGAGCTCGTCCTGCGCGGTGTGGAGCAGATTCCAGCCCAGCGTGACACCGCCGAGCTCCGAATTCACCAGCACGGTGCGATCTCCGTTGTCCCAGGAAAGACGGAGCAGGCCGGTTTGTCCCGCTCGATATTTCTCGAGGCCTTTGGACAACTCCGCGACCTTCACGCCCGCGCGCTTCGCGATGGCGTCGAAGATATCGCCGGTCGCGGATAATCCTGCTTCAATGCCTGTGTATTGCGGGTGCACGCTGCCTGGCACGACGCCGCAGACACCGGGAATGAGCCGCGTTTCTTTTGCCATGGCGATAATGCACGTCGATGTGCCGACCACATTGACGACATCGCCTGCCCGGCAACCGGCCCCCAGCGCATCCCAGTGCGCGTCGAAGGCGCCCACGGGAATGGGAATTCCGGCGCGCAACCCGAGCTTTTCCGCCCACTCGGCAGCAAGGTGACCTGCGAGACGATCGGAAGTGAGATATTCGCCGGCCAGTTTGTCGCGAATGCCGTCGAGCAGAGGATCGACCTTCGCGAGAAACGCCTGCGCCGGCAAACCACCCCACTTCGGATTCCACATCCACTTGTGCCCCATGGCGCAGATGCTGCGCTTGGCCTGGTGCGGATCGGTAATTCCGCAAAGCGAGGCGGCCACCATGTCGCAGTGTTCGAAGGCAGAGGCAAGGCGCGGGCGCTGCTCCGGATTATGACGCAGCCAGTGCAGCAGCTTCGCAAATCCCCACTCATGTGAGTAGACGCCGCCGCACCACTCGATGGCTTCGAGGTTCTCTTTATGCGCCAGCGCAGTGATTTCCTGCGCTTCAGAGGTGGCGCGGTGATCGCACCAAAGATAGTACTCACCGAGCGGCTGCATCCGTGCGTCAACGGGGACGACGCTGGAGCCGGTAGTGTCGAGCGCGATGGCGGCGATCTGATCGCCGCGGATCCCGGCGGTCTCAATGGCGGCACGGGTTGCTTCAGCCAGGGCGCGCATGTGATCGGCGTGAGACTGCGTTGCGTAATCCGGATCCTCGCGTTTGCGATGGAGAGGATACGAGGCGACGGCAGTTCCGAGGCGGCCCCGTTCGGTGTCGAAGATGGAGACGCGCACGCTGAGGGTTCCAAAATCTACGCCGGCAACGATGGTCATGTTCTCTCTCGCCTGCTGGTTCGCGCATCTTCAACGGAATGCGAGGGTGCTGCTTGATTTTCAGTAAACATTTACTTGTACTAAATCCGGTTTCCTGTTTGTGCCACTGCTTTCTCAAGTTATTGTATGCTGTAAACGCATTCCGGGGACTTACAGATGCCAGGTCCGACTCGAAAAGGCAGACGCCGCTCCTCGTCGAAACCCGACCGCATGGACATTCACGCGGTCGCCAAACTGGCCCACGTCTCCATCGCCACCGTATCACGCACCATCAATCACTTCCCGACCGTTAACCCGAAGATGGCCAAGCGAGTGTGGGAGGCGATCCGCGAACTGAACTACTTTCCGAACACACAGGCGCGCGCACTGGTCTCTGGTCGCAGCAAACTGCTTGGTCTGATCGTCTCGGAAATCACGAACCCGTTTTTCCCGGAGCTGATTCAGGGCTTCGAAGACGTGGCGGTTGAGAACGGATATGAAATCCTGATCGGCTCCACGAACTACGAACCGAAGCGGATGCAACGCTGCATCCGGCGCATGGTGGAACGCAACGCCGAAGGGGTCGCGGTGATGACGTTCGGCATCGAGCAACCACTGTTGGATCAGTTGACGGATCGCAAAGTGCCGCTGGTCTTCGTCGACGTGGCGCCGAACCAGACGGGCATGAGCGTTCTGCGCGTGGACTACCACCACGGCATCCGCCAGGGAGTGCAGCACCTGGCCGCCCTCGGACATCGCAGCATCGCGTTCGTCACCGGGCCCTTGCGGCTGCACTCCGCGCAGTCGCGGCTCACGGCGTTCAAAAAGGCGCTGGAGGAATGCGGCATTGCCGTCCAGCAGAAGTTGATCGTCGAGGGCGACCATACGATGGAAGGGGGCGTGGCAGCAGCCGAGCAGCTGATGGCACTCAAAGAATTGCCGACTGCGATCATGTGCTCCAACGACATGCTGGCCATTGGCGTTCTGCACAAGATGTCCAGGTCGGGCCTTCGCGTTCCCGACGACGTTTCGATCATTGGGTTCGACGACATTCACCTGGCTTCGATCATGATTCCGCCGTTGACCTCCATTCAGATGTCGCGCGCCGATCTGGCTCTGGGTGCGGTGAGCGCGCTGCGCGGCCATATCGAGGGCTCCTCACCGAAGCGCGAATACAAGATCGACACCCGTCTGGTTGTCCGGGAATCCACCGGCTTCCCGCGAGGAACCATGGCCCACTTGCGCGGGGGCAAAGACACCACTGCGCAGGCCACGTCCCACTAACCTCGGCAAACGTCGCGTTGCACGATGCGCGATACACTTGTGCAACCGCTTCAATTGTCTTCAGGGGAACAGGAATCATGGTGCTTTCACGCCGTACCTGCGCGGTTACCGTCGCAGTCGCGCTCACTCTTCTTTGCTTCAGCTGTTTGCGAACTGCGGCCCAGGCGGCTCCGGCCGCCGGTGAGGCGCGAGCGGCGAGGGCCTTTGAAGAAGCCAGAAGAGAAGGCCCAGCGGCGCTGCGCGCATTCCTGTATGGAATGCCGAAGGGGGCAGATCTGCACAATCACCTTGGCGGAGCGATCTATGCCGAGACGTTTATCCGCGAGGCGGGCGAAGACGGAATCTGCGTAAATGCCGCGCAGTTGAAGATGGATGCTGAGCATCTTGGGCCGGATTGTCCCGCTGGAGAAACAGCGGCGAAAGAGGTGCCGGCCAATCAGCATCTCTACGATGCGTTGATCGACGCATTTTCAATGCGGACGTTTGTGCCGGTAACGGGGGAGTCGGGGCACGATCACTTTTTCGATACGTTCGGGCGATTTGGCGACGACAAGCGTTTCACCGGGGAATGGATCGATGAGGTGGCGGCGCGCGCCGCGGCACAGAACGAGCAGTATCTGGAACTGATGCAGACGCCCAACTTCCGGCCGGCGGCAGCCCTGGCGGCGAAGGTCGGGTGGAATGACGATGCGGCGCAACTGCGGGAGAAACTGCTGGCCGAGGACGGGTTCCGCGCGAATGTGGAGAGCGCGAAGGACGAGTACTCCGTGGCGCTGCGGAAGCGCAACGACGCAGAGCATTGCGGGCAGGCGAATGCCGCGCCGGGATGCAAAGTAGCAGTGCGGTTTTTGTATCAGGTCCTTCGCGGATTTCCGCCGGAACAGGTGTTTGCGCAGACACTGCTGGGGTTCGAGGTTGCCTCCGCTGATTCCGATGTGGTGGGAATTAATTTTGTTATGCCCGAAGACGGGTATATTTCCATGCGTGACTACACGCTGCAGATGAAGATGCTCGATTATCTGCATGGGCAGTATCCAAAAGTGCACATCACGCTGCACGCGGGGGAGCTGAGCGAGGACATGGTGCCGCCGGATGGGCTGAAGTTTCACATCCGCTTAGCGGTCGAGCAGGGGCACGCGGAACGAATCGGACACGGTGTCGATGTAATGTTCGAGGATCGGCCGTGGGAACTGATGAAAGAGATGGCGGACCGCCACGTGATGGTGGAGGTAAACCTGACCAGCAACGATGTGATTCTCAACGTGAAGGGAAAAGATCATCCGTTCATGCTCTATCGGAAGGCCGGGGTGCCGGTGGCATTGTCGACCGACGACGAGGGCGTGTCGCGGATCGATATGACGCACGAATATGTGCGCGCGGCTGATACGTATCCACTGAGCTATCACGATTTGAAGCTCATGGTAAGGACCGGCATCGAGCACAGCTTCCTGCCTGGAGCGAGTTTGTGGGAGCGTGTGACCACGGAGAAGCTGGAAACGCCGGTGGCGGCTTGCCGCGGACAGCTGGGCGCGGATAAACCCGCCGGAGCGTGCGCAACGCTGGTACGCGCAAGCGAAAGGGCACAGCAGGAGTGGGAGCTGGAACGGCGATTCCACGTATTTGAGGCGAGCTTCTGATTCAAATCTGAGCGAGTTTTGGGTTCGAGCCGGTCCCTGGACACGATGAGAATCGTTTTTTCGACATATGGAACCTTTGGCGATGTGAATCCGCTCATTGCCTTGTCCCTGGAGCTGAAGCGCCGCGGGCATAAACCGGTGCTGGCGATTCCTGAGATGTTCCGGCCGAAGGTTGAGCCGCTGGGGATCGGGTTTGTGCCGGTGCGGCCCGAGCAGGATCCCAACGACACGCGACTGATCGCGATGATTTACGACATCAAACATGGCACAGAGACGGGCCTGCGGAAATTCCTCTTCCCTTCCCTGCGCGAAAGCTACGAGGATCTGCTGGCGGCCGTGGAGGCTGACGGCGGCGCAGACCTGCTGGTGACAGGCGAGCTGGCGTACGCTGGACCGATTATCGCGGAGAAGACAGGCGTGCCCTGGGCTTCGTACGTGCTGGCTCCATTTTCGTTTTTCTCCGGATACGATCCTCCGGTGCTGCCACCGTATCCAACATTGGCGAAGGTACAGGGGAAGATTCCGCCGTTAGGCCATGTAGTGGCGCGGTTCGCGCGGTTCGTGACGCGCAAGTGGCCCGAGCCCGTGTATCAGCTGCGGCGCGAGCTGGGGCTGCCGCGAGGCAAGGATCCCATTTTCGATGCCAAGCATGCCGAGAGCCTGGTGTTGGCGCTCTATTCGCGCGTGATGGGTGAGCCACAGCCAGATTGGCCGCCGGCGGTAAAGGTGACGGGGTTCGCGTTTTATGACGGGACGGGTTCTGAGGGCGTGCTGCCGCCGGCGCTGGCAGCGTTTCTCGATGCGGGGCCGGCACCGCTGGTGTTCACGCTGGGATCGGCGGCGGTGATGCATGCCGGAGATTTCTACGAGCAGAGCGCTGAGGCCGCGGAGATGCTGGGGCAGCGCGCCGTGTTGCTGATCGGCGCGGACGATCGCAATTTGCCGAAGAGGAACCTGCCGGATTCAATTTGTGTAACACGCTATGCGCCCTACTCAAAGATTTTTCCGCGAGCGTCGGTGATTGTGCATCAGGCGGGCATTGGGACGACGGCGCAGGCGCTGCGCGCGGGGCGGCCGATGCTGGTGATGCCGTACAGTCACGACCAGCCGGACAATGCGCGGCGGGTGCGGCGTCTGGGTGTGGCGGAGGTCCTGGGACGGACGAAGTACAAGGCGAAACCTGCGGCGCGACTCATCCAGCAATTGCTGTCGGATAACGAGTACATGGTGCGGGCGGGCGCGGTAGCGGAGAAGGTTGCGGCAGAAAATGGAGCAATAACGGCCTGCGATGCGCTGGAGGCGATGCCGCAGCGCCGCTAAGGGGCCGGATACTGCTCGGCCCAAACCGCTGCTTGCACGGTGCTGCCATCAAGATAGAACGTAGAGAGGCCGAGCATATCGGTGCGGAAAGTCCGCACGTGCGCAGACTGGAGTTCGTCCAGAACTTCGGGGCGCGGATGTCCGTAGAAATTGCGGCGCCCCACGGAGATTGCAGCCCACGAGGGTGAGACAGCGGCGAGAAAATCCGGAGTGGTCGAGGTTCGGCTGCCGTGGTGGCCAACTTTGAGGAAATCGGAGTAAAGACCGCCTTCAGTCAGCATCCGCTCTTCGCTGGGGGCTTCGGCGTCGCCTTCGAGCAGCGCCGTGGTGTTGCCGTAGCGCATTTGTAACACCAACGAGTCGTTGTTGCCCGGGGTCGCAGCGGGGTGGTAGTTGCGGTCGGGTGCCAGCACACGGATCTGGACATCGTCGAAGGTGAATATGTCGCCGGTAGTGTGACGTATTGGCTTCGTGCCGGTGATTTGCGCTTCAGCCAGGACAGCGTCGTAGAGCGAGGAGTCGGGATTGATCCCGATCCAGAGCTCGCGCGGACGAAAATTCGCCAGGACCGCCGGCATGCCTTCGATATGGTCGGCGTGGGCGTGGGTGATGGCCACGGCGTCGAGGCGCCGGATGCCGCGTGACCACAGGACGGGCGAAACAACATCGTCGCCAACGTCGAAATTGGCTGCGTGCGCGTTGGGGTCAATGGCGTTCGGGCCATTCGCGCCGACGATGCCACCCGCGTCGATGAGCAGCGTCTTGCCGTGGGGCGTGATAACGAGGACAGAGTCGCCCTGACCGACGTCAATGGTCGAGATTTCGAGGGATCCGGCTCGGTGGGAGATCGGTTTTGGCCATATTGTGACTGTTATTGATACAAGAAGGGCTACGGCGGCAGTGGTGAGGGCAAGGCGTTTGAGGCGAATCAGGAGCAGGGCCGCGGCCAGGAGAAGAATTGTTGCGGAAACGGCCAGTGGCGGAGTGGGCGGGATACGAAGATCGCCGAAGCGCATGGCTCCAAAAGTGCGAACCAGGATGGCGACTCCGTGGAAAAGAAGTGCGAGCGCAGCGGCGGGAATGTTGGCTAGTTTGGGAAGGACAAAGGCCAGGAGAAGGGTAGCGAGCGCGAGAGGCAGGAGAACGCCGAGCAGCGGGACGATGAGAATATTTACGGGCAGCGCAGCGGTTGTGACGCGGTGGAAGTAGAGGGCCATGGGCAGTGCCATGAAAGACTCGATGGAGAGAGAGGTGACGATCAGCTCGACAATCCGCAGCACGAGGCGGACGGAGCGGGGAAAGATGCGCAGGCCGAGCCACGATCCGACGATCTGCGCGAGCGATTTCGCAAACATGCGCACGATGACGCGAAACTGAACGATGTGCGGCGGAAGCGAAGGCTCGATGGGCAGGAGCCATAAATCGCGCATGGCGCGCAGGTACGGGCCAAAGGTCTTCTCCATGGTGGGAACCGCAATGCCCGCGACGGCGAAGACGGAGAGCAGCGTCATCTGAAAGCCAGCGTCGAAGAGGGCCCCTGGATTGACGGCGAGCATGACCAGCGCGGCGAACCCGATGGCGTTCAGCGGATGACGTTCGCGCCATAGCACGCGGCCGCAGAGATAGAGCGTGACCATCCAAAATGCACGCTCAACGGGTTGACCGAAGCCGGTGAAGAGCGCGTAGGCGAGCGAGATGGCGATGGTCGCGAACGAGGCCGGGGTACGAGGAAGACGAAGGCGCCGCGTGATCCAGAAGACGAGACCGGAGAAGATGGCGATGTGCATGCCGGAGACGACAAGAAGGTGGAAGGAGCCGGTGCGCTCGAAGCCGACGCGGAGTCGATGACCGAGAAGAGTACGGTCGCCGGTGAGCATCGCAGTGAGCATCGCTGCGTCATCGTGCGAGAGGCGGAGGAACGCAGGCATGTCGCTCCGGGCGGCCCGGTCGGCGAGGGCCACCAGGCGCTCGCTCGCGCTTTGCTGGATGGAATGAATCCAACAGGGGAAACTGCGGCGGTTCTTTGTCACCATGACAGATACATTTTCGGCGTGAGCACTGCCGAGAGCGCTGATCCCCTGCTCACGGAGCCATGCGGAGGCGTCCCAAACGCCGGGGTCGAGGAAGCGCTCCTCGGTGTGCATGGCTACGGGGCCGGTAAGGACCACGCCGCAGACGAGCTGTAGGAATGACGCATCGGCCGGCGCGTAAAGGGTGAGGCGCAGACCCTCCGGCGACGGTAGTTTCCGGAAATCGGCGGCGGTGACGCGCAGGTCGATTTGCTGACTGTGCTCGTGGCGAACGATGTCGGAATAGGGGGCGAAGGAGTCGATTTGGCGCACGGGCGCGGTTCGGATAATGGCACCGGTGACGGTATGGGTAGTTTCGATTCCGGCTCGACGAATGGAGGGAGTGGAAGTGGGCGTAGTGAAAGCGATGCGTTCGAGTGGAGAGGTGACCGGCGGTTCAGTTTGTATTTCTTTGCAGAAGGCGCCCAGCAGGAGGCAGAGGATTGCGGCGGGCAGCGGAGCGACGCGTGGGGTGCAAACCGCGGCGGCGATCACGACGATCACAACCAGAACCAGGGCGAGAAGGATGTGCGCGGGGAGCAACCAGAAGCGCTGCGCGGCCGCGTCGCCGCAGGCGAAGCAGACGGCCATGAAGAGGGCCGGAGCACCAAGAATCGCCAGGGCGTGCTGGTTCTGTCTCTGCGTCTGTACCGGAGAGGTAAGTAATGGGCGACGCCCACGGGCCTGCTGCGGAATGGCGAGGGAGGTGGCCATCGCGAGAGTTCGCCTCCGATGCCGTCAATCCAGAGCGAGGTGCGTGATGCTCTCCAGATGGTAGGTCTGCGGGAAGAGGTCCAGCAGATGCATATTTCTGAGGCGATAGCCGGATTCTACTAACGCGGCAAGGTCGCGGCTGAGGGTTGATGGATCGCAGGAAACGTAAGTAATCTTGCGCGGGCGGATTTTTGCGAGGACGTCGGTGACCTCGCGCAGCAGGCCAGCGCGGGGTGGATCGACGACGATGAAGTCCGGGGTGGGGCGGCGCCGCTGGAGGTCTTGGCGGAGAAAGGCGGCGGTGTCGGCGGCGACGATACGGTGCTTTGTGTTGCGGAGGTTTTCGCGGAGGTCACGTACGGCGGAAGGCGAGGATTCGACCGCGGTGACCTCGGCAAAACGTTCAGTGAGGGGCAGAGAGAAGAGGCCAACTCCAGCGTAGAGGTCCCAGGCGATGCTTCCCCGTTCTCCAGTGGTGACAAGGTCGACGAGGTGGTCGATGAGGAAGCGATTGACCTGGAAAAAAGAGCCGAGGCTCACGCGGTAACGGCGATCGCAGGAGGAGTATGTGAGGAAATCGGAGCCGGACTGGGCAAGGATTTTGCTGGTGGTGCGATTTCTTTCTGCTGCGAAAATGCCGATGCCCAGGGTTTCCGGGAGCATTTGTCGCAACGACGGTGACATTTCATCGAGGATTTGCTTTGCAGCATTGGTGAGGCGGTCGGTCCAGAGAGAAATGAGCAGAGACGATTCGTCCGAATTGGTAAACAGCTCGATTTCTGTTACATATTCGGTTAGATTGAGACTCTTGCCTTCGCGATTCAGGGTTGCGATGGCTCGTTGCAGGATCGGGGCGGCGATAGGGCAGTCATCGATGGGCAGATTGGTGTGCGATTTGCGGAATTTGTAACAGAGGTTGAATGGATTCTTTTCAATGTGGAGGCGGATGCGGTTGCGATAGCTCAGCGGCTCGGCGGTAATGGTTTTGATGGTGGGGATATCCGCGATGCGGGCGCGTTCGAGAGTCTCGCGCAGGATGGCGACCTTTATTTCGACCTGAGTGGCATAGGCCGCGTGCTGATAATGGCAGCCGCCGCATTGGCCGAAGTAAGGACAGGGCGGCTCGGCGCGATCGGGGCTGGGTTCGAGGACGGCCCGGAGTTCGGCCGACGCAAATCCGCCGTTGTCGGAGACGATTTCGGCTTCGACTGCTTCTCCGGGCAGGGTAAAGGGGATGAAGATGGCTTTGCCCTCGGCGCGAGCGAGGCCCGATCCTCCGTAGATGGCTTTTTCTACGCGGAGCTTCAACGCCTAGTCCTGCCTCATATAGAAGAGGCTCAGGCGCGGGAGATTGTGCTTTTCGAGCAGGCGCTTGTGGAGGAATTGCTGCTCGATCTGGCGAATTTGCAGGGCCTGCATACGGCGGCGGTAGGGGGCGAGTTCCTGAGCGCTCTGTTCGCGAAGGGCGGTGAGCTCGGCTTCGGAAGTCGTCGCGATGAGGGCGTTGAGAAGTTTTTCTTCGAGGACGGTGAGGTTGCGTTCGAGGTCTTCGAGGTTCGGTGCGGAATCCGGTGGCGCCGCGAGGACTGCGAGGCGTTCGGCGATCTCCGCAGCGGTTTGCGCGGCGAGCCCGGTGAGCTGGGCGGATTGGAGCGCGGCGGCTGCTTGCGTGAGATGAGCGGCGATGCGTTCCCACTCGAGCCCGGCAGAGGCGGAATCGGATCGCGGTTTGGCCGCGCCGAGCGAGGCTTCACGCAGGTCTTCGGCAGCGGTCATGACCTCCTGAGCGCACCAGGCGAGGCCGTTAATGCGGCGCGAGGTGGAGCGCTTGCGAGCGTTGTAGCGGTCGAAGGCGGTGTCGATGCCGCGGAGGACGGCTTCGAGGGGAATGCCGGCTTCGCGCCAGGTGTCGATCAGCGCCCAGTCGAGCGTGGAGAGCAGCAGGAGGGAGCCGCGGCGGCGCTGGAAGTGTTCCTCAATTTCAGTGAAGTAGTTGAAGTAATTTTCCAAGACGTCACACGCTGTGGGCGCGCGCCGGTTCGGATGCATTCGGGTTGCGCGCAGCGCGGTTGCGGTCGTAGATGAGGCGCAGGCCTTCGAGGGTGAGGCGGTCGTTAACCTCGGAGATGTATTTCGATTCGCGCGCGATGAGGTTCGCGAGGCCGCCGGTGGCGATGCATTTGGTTTCGGGGCCGAGTTCCACAATCATGCGCTCGAGGATGGAATCGACGAGGCCGATGTGGCCCCAGAATAGGCCGATCTGGAGATTGTCGACGGTATTGGTGCCGATGATCTTCGCGGGACGGCGGATTTCGACGCGGGGCAGGCGCGCGGCGCGGGCGAAGAGCGCCTCGGCGGAGATGTTGAGCCCGGGCGCAATGGCGCCTCCAAGGAACTCGCCTTTTTTCGAGACGACGTCGAAGTTGGTGGCGGTGCCAAAATCGACGACGATGGTGGGGCCTCCGTATTTATGGAATGCTCCGACGCAGTTGGCAACGCGGTCGGCGCCGACTTCGCCGGGATTGTCGGTGAGGATGGGCAGGCCGGTTTTGACGCCGGGCTCGATAAAGAGCGGCTTCTGGTTGAAGTAGCGCTCGCAAAACTGGCGGAGGATCCAATCGACGGGCGGAACGACGGAGGCGATGACGATGCCGTGAATGGCGCTGGTCTCGATGCTTTCGTGATGAAGAAGGCTGCGAATGAGGATGCCGTACTCGTCGGCGGTTTGGCCAGTGCGCGTGCTGATGCGCCACGTGGCGCGCAGTTCGCCGGTGCGGCCTTCGGCGGTGAGCGCGTAGAGGGCGATCACGGTGTTGGTGTTGTTGACGTTGAGGACGAGGAGCATGGTTTGATTTTATGC
>CAZHTJ010000045.1:0-33473 GCA_964535525.1 uncultured Acidobacterium sp.
TTTTGAATCTGGCGGGGACGACGGGGCTCGAACCCGCGACCTCTGCCGTGACAGCAAAAAGGGAACTCGTAACTAATTGGAATCAGGGGGAACGGATGGCTCCTTTCAGCGCCCTGAGGAACGGTTGGGAACGCTTATTGCACCCTTACCGCACCCGCGACCTCTGCCCTGTAAACCTCTGCCCTCCGTAAAATCGGGTGGGAAGTCGAGACAGCGCGGGCTGACGCGTGTTGTCGTTCTGATGAAGTCACATCTGCAGGTGGAATAGTCCAACGATTGGTTCGAGCTGCCGTACTTGAGACCGACTCATATCTCCAGCGTCCCGACGTTCACCGCGAATATCGTTGCTCTTTGAACGGGTCGCCGTAAATGTGATAACCGTTAAACTCCCATAAGCCCAGCAATTCGCGATCCAACAACTCCATCCCGCGCACCCACTTCACGCTCTTCCGCGCGTAGAGGTTTGGCACCACGAGGCGCAGCGGGTAGCCGTGCGCCGGCCTAAGGGGTTCGCCGTCATGCCGAAGGGCGAAAATCGTCGTCGGGCGGAGAGAATCCAGGATTGGCAGGTTTGCCGTGTAGTTGTCTAAAGGGACAACCGCTGACCTCGCCGGAGGTCTTCGCTTGGCGTACAACGTTAATCCGATTTAACCCCCAAAGTCGAAGACTAGTATTTATTTTCAATTAGATAGACTGCACATTGACCTTGCATTCCGACGCACCAATTCGCACTAAACCCGGTACAGAGTGGCTACAAAATGGCTACCAGGAATCAGGTGCAGCACTGTGCGACGGGGTTCGAAAACTGAATCGGCGACGACTACGCGCCAACGTCCCTTATTGCCTTAGACGGTGTCTCGGAATGTTCCCCCACCCGTTGCAACCGTGCCTTCCCGATTAGACTGATTGCATGGACACAACGGAATTGTTGTCTTCAATCGACTCCGAGATCGCTCGTCTTCAGGAAGCTCGCGCACTGCTGGCTGGTCGGGATGGTCACGTGCGGCGGGGCGGGAAACCTGGGAAGAAGCGGACGTTGAGCGCCGAAGCTCGTGCCCGGATCGCAGCGGCTCAGCGCAAGCGTTGGGCGGCCCAGAAGAAGGCTGCAAAGGCGGCGTGAGGCAAGGCGCCTTCCACCACAGTGCGTGATATAGTCGCACAGGTTTTCCGCGGCAGGCTATTTCCGCCAAAACGGAAGTCCTAAGGGACCTTCTTCGAGGCTTGCTCAGTTCCGGAATAGCGGGGCCATCGCCGGGCATCCCAATGTAAATTCGATGAGCGAATAGGCGATCATGCGTTCAACGCGATCCCTTGGAGTTCGAGGCGGTTGCCGACTGAAGCCCGTTTGCGACCTATTCGATCGAACCCGCGCAAATCATTGGCAATGAGCACTCTGCGGTTCTGGCGACAGTTGATCCAGGACAGCGTCGAGCACATGGGTTGACATCCGACCCGACGAGTGCAATCCTTGTGTCGGATGACGACCCGACCAACACCCGATGACCGCATCGCCCTCCTGCAGGGCACTCTCGACCTGCTCATCCTGAAGACTCTCATTTTCGGACGGCACCACGGCCAGGGAATTGCTCGCGCCATCCAGCGGCAGTCCGAAGAGGTGTTCTTTGTCGATCATGGCTCGCTGTATCTTGCGCTGCAGCGCCTCGAAGACAAGAAACTCATCAGCGCGAAGTGGGGCCTCAGCGAAAACAATCGGAAGGCCCGCTTCTATTCGCTCACCGCGAAAGGCCGCGAACATCTCGCGGAAAAAACAACCGAGTGGCAGAGACTCACCCGAGCCATGGATCTGATTCTGGGGGGCGCGCGCTTACCCGAGGGCGAGGAGGTTTAGCTCGTGTTCAGGCACAAAAGAAGTGAGAAGGATTTTGCCGACGAGGTCCAGGCGCATCTCAGGCTTGAGGCCGATGAACTGGAGGCCGAAGGCCTGAGCAGGGACGAAGCCCGTCGCAGGGCCAGAGTGGCCTTCGGGAACGTCGCGGCTGCTGAGGAGCGATTTCATCTTCAAGGCCGTATACTCTGGCTCGACAACCTGGTGCGCGATCTGAAGTTCGCTCTGCGACAGTTTGCAAAGAATCCCGGCTTCGCCGCCATCGCGATTCTGGTGCTCGCTCTGGGTATCGGCTCGGCCGTGGCCATTTTCGCGTTCGTCGACGCCGCGCTCCTCGAACCGCTGCCCTACGCAAATCCAAGCCGCCTGATGGCCGTGAACGAAAGCAGCCCCAGTTCCCCCCGCTGGCCGCTCTCGTATCCGGATTTCGTGGACTGGCAAAAGATGAACCGATCGTTCAGTTCACTGGAGGTGTACACCTACGGGGGCTATCTGCTGCGAGAGCCCTCCGGCGCGGAATCGATTCTGGCCATGCGCGTGAGCGGCGGCTTCTTCAGGACCCTGGGCGTTCATCCGGCCATCGGCCGCGATTTTCTTCCAGGTGAAGACCGGCTCGGAGGTCCCAATGTCGTCCTGTTGAACTATCGGACCTGGATGAACCGATTCGGCGGGCAACAGGACGCGGTGGGACGCACGATTGATCTGGATGGCACAGCGTACACGATTATCGGCGTTCTGCCTCGCACGTTTTCCTTTGGACCGGCCGGCAATGCAGAATTCTGGCTGCCTATCAACTCGCTGAGTCCGCATGAACACTCACGCGACTTTTATAACTTCCTCGGAGTCGGGCGGCTCCGCGACAGGGTCAACCTTACCGCTGCGCGCGCGGAAATGAGCTCCATTGCGAAGCTTCTGCAGCCGCAGCACGCTGTCCGTTTTCAATTGGGCGTCTCTGTCGTTCCCCTCTCTGCTGTGATGGTGGGCGATATTCGCCCGGTACTTCTGGTTCTGTTGGGCGGGGCCGTCTTGCTGCTCTTCATCGCGTGTGTGAACGTGGGCAGCCTGGTGCTTGCCCGCTCCGAGAGCCGGCGACGTGAGATCGCGGTAGGGGCGCCCTGGGGGCCACGCGCCCGCGCCTGGTACAACAGTTTGTCACCGAGGGATTTCTGCTCGCGGTGCTCGGATGCGGCGCCGGTCTCGCAGCTGCGGCTGGGCTCATTCGCCTTCTCGGCGGCCTGGTTCCCAGGGATATGGCGGCGAACATGCCCTTCCTCGGGGGCGTCCAGCTGAACCTGCACGACTGTGCCTTTGCCGCCGCAATCTGTGCGCTGGCCGCCCTACTCACCGCGGCCACTCCCATCTTTCGGCTCTTCCTCGAAGACGGACACGATGCCCTTGCCGACGGCGGCCGCGGTTCTGCATCGCGATTCTGGCGCCGTATCGGATCGAACCTTGTTGTCCTTGAGCTGATGGTCGCCGTGGTTCTTCTGGCCAGTGCTGGATTACTCGCCAGGAGCCTGTACAGCCTGTTGCACGTACCTTTGGGCTTCGACCCGGCCCATCTTGCCACCGTGCATGTTTCCATTCCCGCAACGCATAGTTCCGGCGAGTTCTACCAGGAAATCGCGGAGCGCGTGGGCCTGCTGCCTGGCGTCGAGGGAGTGGGATTCACCAGCCTTCTTCCCGTTCAGTGCGATTGCAGCACCGACTCGATCAAGGTCGTGGGGAAGCCCGAACTGACCGGAGAGAATGAAGTCGACGAACGCCATATCAGTCCCGGATACCTTCCCACCATCGGCGCCGCACTGATCCGCGGAAGACTCTTCACCGAGGCGGATAACCCGTCCAGGCCAGGCGTTGCCATCATCAATATCTCTCTGGCCCAAAAATACTTCCCTAACGAGGACCCCATCGGCAAGACCTTGGAGTCCGACAGCTAGGCCAATTGCAATCAGCCACCCCGCCTGGCCCAGAACGAAAGCATATATGGCGTTGCGCTGAGCTTCGGCGGGATCGACCGATGCAGCTCGCCGGGCGGGCAGAAAGACTGCGGCGAACGATACCACCCCCAACATCACGCAGACGCCACTGAGGGTTACGGGATCCCAGGCATGGACGCCGAAGAGCAGGCTGCGCAGGAAGTGCGATGCGCCCATGGCGCCGAGGCTCCCGGCGCGATGCGCACGCCGATTTCGCGGCGACGCTGGCGCACCGCGTAAGTGATGACGCCGTAGAGCCCGACCACGCTCAGGATGAGAGCTGCCCCGGCAAAGCCTGCGATGAGGTAGGCCGAGAAGCGATGGAGGAGCGCGGCCTGCGTGCCGTTGATCGCCGCGTCCATGGTCGTCTCATTGCTGACGGCAATGCCGCCGTCGATCCGATGCAAGGCATCTGCTACCGAGGAGAGGATCGCACCTGGATCCTGGTGTGTGCGGACGACAAGAGAGAACCCGTGCTCGCCGATTTGCCGGAGAGGAAAGTACTCGGCAGGCGAGGTGGGCACATCCAGGGCTCCTTCGTGGACGTCTTGAATTTCGCCCACCACTTCCCAGACCGAAAAACAGTTCTGCGCACGGAATAGCTTGCTTCGGGGCGACTGTCGAGTGGTCGCTCAACTCGTATTGCGGGTGCCAAGTGCTCATCTCCCGGTCACGCGCGTTAAGATCATGCGAGCCAGGTTCACACTGTCCGCAACTGTCGCGTGAATTCGCGGCGACGGCGAACTGATGTCGTCCCTCGCTAGCCGGACGGCCGCAATGATCGCCGCCGCGATAATGACGGTACTGGCGAATCGATCTTGATTCTTGCGCTCCTGCTCTTCGCGGGCAATCGCCCGCCTCATCTCTCCCATTTCTCACACCCGATCCTGTGAAGTCTCGCGACAAAGTTCATGCGACAGCCGTCCCTGAAATATGTCGGTGGACAGGTACCTTCGTCGCTGGCCGCAGAGTGGGCATTCGGCGAGGATCCATGAGTCCGGTATCGTTTCGACCGGCGCTGGTATGTTCTGGCGACACTCCTTGCAGGCGATGACGAACGGAAAACAGCCCGATGTCGGGGCGTGGAACATGGGATCAGTATAGGCGAACAAAAGACGAATGATTTCAACAGCCCGATTCCCTAACGTCCGCCCTCGGTATCCGAGTATTCCGGCTTTAACGGCACTCTGTTCGCCATGGCGCTCGCCGACGAGCTTGAGATCAACGCGGACCCTTGGCCCGCAATTGAGAAGATCTTTAACGGGGAGCGAAAGCCTCCCGCAGCCGCTCCTTCCATCACCGCCATGTTTCGCAAGCGTTGGGGGCGGATCACGGCCGATGGCGAGAGAATGGACTGCCTCAAGCTACTCGCGCGTCTCGAATTGACCGCAGACCAGGCCGCCCGCGCACTAGAGATCGACTCAAGCAAGGTTCTCAGCAATCCCTATGTGCTGTTCGAGATTGACCGCACCGCATTCGATCCCATGTCGTTTGGCATGATCGACCGGGGACTGTGTCCGGGCAAGGAAGTTGCAGCCGCGCATCCTTTGCCCGCCAAATGCAACGAGAAGCTGGGCGAGTATGACAACGAGTTCCGGCTGCGCGCGGCCTGTGTGGAGATCCTTGAAAACAGCGCACAGGACGGCCACACATTCTTGCCCATCGACAAGGTCAACGAAGCGGCGCCTGATTTATCGGTAGTCCACGAAATCCCGCTCGACAAAGATACCGTCGACATTTGCCGGGATGACTTTGCACCGGTAGTGACGGTCACCGGTAGAAGCGACGGGATCACCGTTCAGCTGGACCGCTACGTGGCTATCGGCGGCATGCTGAGGAAGGGGGTAACAGACCGTTTAAAAAACGTGCCGAAGCCCGTGCCGGTTAACTGGCGCGCGCTCGTCGACAAGAACTTCGCTCCGCTGGCGAAAGACGATGCGGATGAAGACCGCGCGCGCGCGGAAAAGGCGGCAGCGCTCAAATCGCTCGCCACCAATCGCATCAGCGTGCTGATCGGGCCGGCGGGAACCGGCAAAACCACGGTCATACAGCTCTTGCTCTCGCGCAGCGACATTCTCGGCGCGCGCGTGCTTCTCTTGGCGCCAACCGGCAAAGCGCGCGTTCGTCTTGCGCAGCAGACCGGGCAGCAGGGAAATGTGCAGACCGTCGCCCAATTCCTCCTTGGCACGCGCTTCGATGCCGACACCGGGCGTTATTACACGAATCCGGGGGCGCCGAAGGCCGAGGTGACAAGCTGTATTGTGGACGAGTCGTCGATGCTCACCGAGGACATGCTCGCGGCAATTGTCGATGCGATCCCGGCGAACTGCCGACTGATTCTGGTGGGTGACCCTTACCAGCTTCCGCCGATCGGCGCGGGCTGCCCGTTCGTAGACATTATCGAGCACCTGAAAGGTGCGCACGCGGGCAACGGCGTTGCCGAGCTGAGAACCGCACGACGGCAGGATGAGATCGCGCAAGGCATGGGCAAGAAAGCTACGCCTGTCCTGGCGCGCTCCGATGTTCAACTCGGTGCTGTCTTTTCCGGGCGCGAACTGCCGCCCGGAGAAGACGAGATCGTTGTCAGTGCGATCGCGGGAAAGGATGACGAGACCATTCGCTATCGCCGATGGGAAAAAGTAGCTGAGCTTCCCGATGCCATAGAAGCGGCGCTTGCCGAGGAGTTCGGGTGCAACAAAGAGAACCTTGTCGCCGAGCTGGAGATTTCGCTCGGGGCTACGCGCAATGATAAGGGCTATCTCAATTTCGAGCGTGAGTGCTCCGAAGCAAGCGCCAACTGGCAGATCCTGAACGTCAACCGTAATGGCCCCGGCGGCTCGATTTATCTGAACCGGCGCATCAAGGACCGCTTGCGCGCCGACCGGCTGCGGACTGCGATTGAATCGAACAAGGTTCCCCACTACCGCGACTGGATGAGATTCATCAAGCCACGGGGCGCCGAGCAGATTGTTTATGGCGACAAGGTCATTTGTGTCCGCAATCACAAACGGGTGCCATACAACTACGACACCAAAGAAACAGGGGAGGAGGAATTCCTCGCGAATGGCGAAATCGGCATGGTCATCGGCCAGAAGCTTTGGGGTAAAGCCAGTCCCTCATTCACGCATATCGAATTTGCGGGCCGCGGGGACCGGAATTTTTCGTTCACGCGGTCGGCGTTCTCCGATGACGGCAAACCCTATCTGGAACTGGCCTACGCCATCACCGTGCATAAGGCGCAGGGCAGCGAATTCGACGTTGTCATGCTAATCCTTCCTTCTTATAGCCGGCTCGTATCGCGCGAGATGTTGTACACGGCTCTGACGCGCCAGAAGCGACGCATCTGGATACTTCATCAGGGGCCGTTCGAGAAATTCCTGTCGCTGCGACAGTACGTGTTTTCCGATATAGCCGGACGCTATACGAACCTCCTCCACGTGCCAAACCTCCAGGCGCCGCGGCTCGTCGCTGATGTGCCGCTCGGCCTCAAGGGATCTCAAAGGGGATTTCTCGAAGAGCGCCTGATTCACCGGACCTTTCGCGGAGAAATGGTCAGTTCTAAGAACGAAATGGTTATCGCGAACATCCTCTACGACCTGGAAAAGCGGGGCTTCCTGAAGTACCGGATCGAACCGCAGCTTCCATTCGATGACGGTCGCGGACGCTGGGCGGACTTTCTCATCGAAGCAAACGGGAAGAGCTGGTACTGGGAGCATTGCGGCCTCATGGATGACGACTCATACCGCAAGCGCTGGGCGCGGAAGCTGAGGCTCTATGCCGCCAATGGCTACACATCTTACTCCGACAAGAACCCGGAAGGACGGCTCATCGTCACCGAAGACGGCCCGGAAAAAGGTCTCGACTCACCAGCTCTGGCCGAGTTGGCGCGTAAGCTCTTTGCGCCGTAACCTTGCTCAGAAACGCGGGGTCAGCAATGGCAGGTGGCCACGATCTCGGGAGGTAGATTATTCGATTATTCAGTTGAGGGTACCCTAGGTCCTCGCGCTTGGGAACCGGGGATGACGGATGACATGAGTCTCGCACGTGATGATCGAAACAATTTCACTCCCCTTAAGTCGGATGCGCTCAATTTTCTGGGAGCAGGGTTCGGCCGCGGATTCCTGAAGCAGCGTCCGTTTATCGGCACTAATCCACGGATCACCGCCTAACCCGGTTCGATGAGCGCTTTGCCCTGTTCTCGTCAGTTGAGAAGGACTCCTCTAGCCAAGTGGGATTTGAATCGCCAAGCCGTAAAGTAAATGGAGCCAACTTTTCATTACTGACCAATGGTTCTGGGAACATCCAGTCTGTCCCCGGGTTTTCTGTGGCGATACTGCCGATGAAAGGGAATACCGTTCCCGGGGCGCGGCCCGAATATTCCGGAGAAAAATTCAGGCGCTAAACTGTCTCATGGCCAAACGAGAGCTTACGATCCCTCTCCCGGATGGTTCTCCGGTTGCTCTTTGCCATCGAGCCCGAGAACGATTTCGGCGGCGCGGCGAACCGTATGGTCCAGCAGGCCCTCATAAACGTGACCAATCTGTTCGATGTCGAGCGCTCGAAAGCTCAGACGACGGTTCTCCCGGCCGCCCCCGGGAACCTTCATTTCGAGGAATTGAAGAGCCTGAAGCAGGTGGAGAACGGTGCGGTTGTGAATTGGAAACGGCTCAGCGCCAGTTGTCTGCCAGTGAGTATCCAGCTTCCGGCCCTCAAGGAACGGGAACCGATCGGGGTCGAAGAGCTCGCCCCCGTAAGCCGGCAATGCAGCAAGATCATGATTGATTCCGCCGTGAACTGCACGGAAGGTAGCCAGCAGGCGCGGAAAAGCGTCATAGCGGCGCTCCAGGACTTCCTCGCCGAGCCGATCAGCGGCCTCGCGAAGTTGGTCGTGAAGGGTCGAAACAGCGTAATTGTCGTGATAAATCAGGTTAGAAACAGGGAGTAAGTCCCGCTCTTCGGCAAAGAAGAGAAAAACCAGGCGCATCATGAGGGTGAGAGCTGCCTCGTATACGAGTTCCTCGGGCACACCGCGGAGGAGGTTTCCATTGTTTTCACGATCCGCGCGATCAAGTGCCGCTACGAACATTTCGACAGCGCGACGCACCTGGCGGCCCAGGGTGGTTGAGACTTCCTGCTGGTTTTCGAGGCTGCGACGGTAGAGTGCACCGAGCGTCTGTTCGGGCGGACGGTTGAAAAGGGCGCTGGCGGACAGAAAATCACGGAAGGCGCGAAGAGTCAGGCGCTCTTCAAACCAGAGCTCAGCGCGAAAATCGGCAAATCCAGTAGGCTGGCCGGGCTCGGCGTAAACCAAAGTAAAACGCTCGCCGTTGGTGACCAATCCTAGGGGTATCCGTGTGGCATGTAACAGTTCAGCCATGCGGGCAGCGCAGGAAGCGTTCCAAGTCGTGGAAGCCGGCCGTCTATCCGGCTGTTGAGACGGCGGGACGACCGTAATCAGTAGCCGCGGACTGCCACCCTCAAAGAGAACCAAGTCCGGGCGAAGGGTTTCATGGTGCTGAGCAACGAAGTAGGAAAGGTTCTGAGGAATAGCATTATGTTCGGCGATGTAATCAGCCGGCCACTCTAGCAGGACCGTGAATACTGCGCGAATCCATTCTCGCTCTGCCGGACCGACCACCCCGGGCGATTGCTTTCGGGCTTCGCGCCATTCCTCATATAGCTCGCGAAGCTCCCGCGTAAGGTCGGACGAGTCTTTTAAAAGGCCCTGCGGAAAGACTTCCTTAAATACCGGAAAGCTGATAAACGGGCCTGAGACCTCAATCAGTTTCAGCAGCTCAGCATATTCAGACGCTGCAGACATTATGAGAGTCCCTCCGGAACTAGGAACGTCACTGCTACCGGAAACAGGCGCGGCTGCGGGTCAGTGTAGCGTCTGTGAATTGCTTCAACTTCACGATCAAGTTCGGCTGGCAGTTCAGCCAAGCGGGCAGCAAGGAATTCCCGATTCCGCTGTTCCTGATCACGCTCGGCTTCGCTGAAAAGGGAGAGCTGGGGATCAGGTGCGCGCTGAATTTCCTTGCGAATCGCCGTTTCGAGCTCGTGCAAAGTGGTGGTGATCTTCCCTGTCTCGTCTGCAGACCGATCGGTGAGTTGTTTGCGAATGGAATCGGTCCTGTCTCGACCGCGGGCGTCCAGCGCGCTAAGCAAGGAACGGCTGAGCTGTGGCCAAAGCTCTGCCAGCCGACGACGAATTGACTCCGGCGGTTCGAGATTGGTTGCGGCATTCAGCACTTCGGCGGTTTGAGTGACGTTCCACCGTTCGAGCCGCCCCTCCTGGATGATGCCGCCAGCGGTGATCAGTTCCTCATGAAGGCGGTGGCTATCATTCGAAACCACGGTGAGACGCGCATGGGCGAGAACCGCGGGAGCGCGCAAAATTGTGCGGGGAACAATGCGTGCCGTCACCCGGTTGATCTTTTGGCGATCAGCCGGCGCCCAAACCTCCGCTCGCAATAGACGGAGGCAACGCTGCACCAATCGATGATTCAGGTGAGCCAACACAACGTCATCCCGACCAGTCGCAACTTCTGGATCGAAAGTAATCGGCCGCTGCTTGCCCGTGTGCGGGTGAATCAGGCCGGCTAGACACGGCTGCCACGAAGGGTCGGCGAACCGAGGCACGTCGAAGACCTGACCAACGCCGTCCAGAGTAGCGGGAATGAGCGCAGGCTGGCGCGCGAGATCGAGTGCGATGTGCACCACGGCCTCAATATTGGTTGGGGTGAGGTGGAGATCCCGGCGAGTTTCCTCAAGCTGGTCGGCGTGGCGCCGAGAAATCTCACGGATATTCTGCTCGAAGCGCAGCAAACGCTTGACGGGTTCATTGTCGCGCTCCGCCTGGGCTGTATCGAGACGGCGACGCTTGCCCAGCATGGCCTCCTCAACCTGCTCGGCGATTACCGGCCCAACCCTGCCCAGATCCTCTCGAATCTGCTGAACCTTCTTGGCCGCGCGATACAGGAACTCCAGATCCGCAGCAAGCGACGTGCCTGAACCTTCTGCGTCTTGGGCCTCTTCGCGGAAACTGGCGGCGACGAAATGATAGACGTTCACCTCGCGAGCATGTTGACCGTGACGATCAATACGTCCGTTGCGCTGTTCCAAACGGTTGGGATTCCAGGGAATCTCGTAATGAATCAGGCGGTGGCAAAACCGTTGAAGATCGATGCCTTCGCTGGCAGCGTCTGTGGCGAGCAAAATGCGGACAGATGAGTCTTCGGGATCGTATTGAAAGGCGGCCTTCACCTTCTCTCGCTCGTCCGGATCCTGGGCGCCGTAAAGCAGTTCTAGTCGGCCACCTTCCTTAAAACCTCGCGTAGCAAGATGGTCATGGAGCCATTTCTGCGTGTCGCGGTACTCAGTGAAGATGATGACGCGCTCCTGGTTCCAATGGCCATCAGGACGGACCACGGATTCGAGCCACTTGAAGAGCTGGTTTGCTTTGCTGTCGAGTTGAGCCGCTGCTCGCTCAGCCCAGACGGCGAGATCGTTCAAGATCTCGGCTTCCTGTGCGCCAGATGGACGAAAGGCCCGTGCCGCTGCTTCCAGAGCTTCAAATTCCGCCTCCTGCTGCTCGGCATCGTCGGCGTAGTCATCTTCTGCCTGTTCAAAGATGCGAGCGAGGACTCCGGTAGAGTGGGTCAGCACTTCGTAGCGCGCAGATTTTCGCAATGAAGCGCGGTGACGATTAAGTGTATTGAGAAATGCCTGCGGAGAGGAGAATAGTCGCTTTTTCAGTAGCTTCAGAACGAATTCGGTCGCAAACCGCTCCTGGTTATCACGATAGCCGCCAGCGCGTAAATGGACGTATTCAGTTAGCAGCTCATGGATGCTCCGCTCTTCAACCGTATAGTCAACAGGGATGTACTTTAGTATCCGTCGCGGAAACTTGTCAGAGCCATCCCAATTCTTGATCTCGCTCTTCAGGCGCCTCACCATCACCGTTCGGAGTTGAGCTGGATCAGGCTCAACACTTCTGGCAAAACGCTGGTCATCCAGCAACTCGAGCAATGCCGAGAAACTCTCCTTGTATCCGTTGTGCGGCGTAGCCGTCAGGAATAGCTTGTGCTCGAAGTGCTTGCCAATCTCGCGTAAGGCTTGTGTACGCTGCGAGTCGAGGGCGAAATGACCACTACCGCTGGGCGCTGCATTGTGGGCTTCGTCTACGATGAGGACGTCGAAGTCGCGAAGCCCTGGTCTGGGGTTATCGTGTGCCACCGCTTCCCGGAACATTCGCAGTGGATATTCGCGTTTGACATAGTCCATAGAGGTGACAAGCCGCGGGAAATGAGTCCACGGGTTGGCATAAAGCCCACGCTCGCGACGAAGCTGTTTAATCAACGCAGTGTCGACTACGGCAAAATCCAACCCGAACTTCTCAAGCATCTCATCGCGCCACTTAATTTGGAGCGAGGATGGGCACACGATCAGTACTCGATTAGCGCGGTGGCGTAGCAAGAGTTCCAGAATGACCATCCCAGACTCAATCGTCTTTCCGAGCCCAACATCGTCCGCTATCAGCAGGTTCACTCTCGGCATCTGGATCGCGCGGACGACTGGGTCAAGCTGATAACTCTCAATTTCGATACCACTGCGAAATGGAGACTGGAGTTGGCGTGTGTCCGCGATCGAGGCTGCGCCCCATCTCACTGCATCGAGAAAAGCCTGCAAATGAGCAGGATCATCAAAACCGCGGGGATTCGGCAGTTCCAACTTCTCGAAGGCTTCTGCTCCGGGCTCCAGTTCCCATACGACCTGCACTTCCTCGCCGAGTGCATCATCCTCAATGGAAGCAAGGCTGACGAGAAATGACGGATTATCACTCGCGATCTTTGGAGGAAACAAACTTCGGCGAACGTCTGTGACGACGTAGCGCCGTTGGCGGACCACCGCGAGTTGCCCCTGCTCGGGCGCTGAACGTAATTTTTGCATTATTGCGTTCATATCTTACGCGGCCCTAGCGCCAGATTCGAGGGTCGTCTTGCTCTTTACGAGAGTACGGAGGAAGGCTCCTGGTAACTCAAGCCCTCAAGCCGTCAAGAACCGTTCGGGTGTTGGATTAGCGTCATATCGCAATTCGCTGACCGAGGAAGGGGATGATATTGACGGCGATGCCCGTCGGGTGGGCGAAGGATGCCGCTCCTGCCAGACTGACAGGAGCATCGCAAGAGGGTGGGAAGACGGGCAGGCGAACACAAAAATGCGGAGCCTGTGTGTTTCAGGCTCCGCGAACCCCCATGATCGAGTTGATGGTTAGGCAGCATGTATCTTCGTCGGCTTCGCCGCCGGTTTGGACACGGGCTTCTTTGAGCTCATCGCCTTCTCCCTCGCGGCGAACTCCTGTTTGACATTCGCGGTGATGGCTTCGATGTCGACTTTGTAGGCCTGAGCGGCATCGCGGAGTACTTTCGCAGAATCGGCCTCGGGGCGCATGGACAGCAGAATGACCGTCTCGACCAAAATGTGCCCGAGTTGGCTTTCCTCCGCTTTGGGCAGAAACGCTGCCAGCAGTTTCGCCGGCGCCTCGCCGTCCTTCGGCTTGCCGATGCCGTGCTGCCGGATGAGTACCGCAACCCGCCGCTCGTCGAGGAGTGCTGTCAGCCGGGTGACGGCAAACAGCAGATCACGTTTCATCAGCCGAACGGGAACGGCCTCCCCGATGGCTTTCAGGACGCGAAGCCCTGTCGTCTGGGCCAGCGCCTCCTCGCGGCGGCGCTTCTCCTGTTCGGCCCTGAAGCTGGCATCGGCCTCTGTCCGTTGTTGCTTCTTCTTCGGATGATGGACCGGGCATTCGGGATTGGCGCACACCCGGCGCAGTTCGCCTTTCTCACTGCCTTCGGTGACGATGGCCTCGGCGGTAAACTTGCACGTCTTGTATTCCGGCCAGTCGCGCTGCTCCTTCTTCTGCGGCTCGTCCTGCCGAACTTCGACATACCGGTTGCGGGGAATGGCGGCGCTGCCATCCTTCGGCTGGCCATAAGCGGTGCTGATTTGCACCAACTTGGGTTTCGCGGCCACGGTCTGCCTGATGTGCACCTCCAACTTGACGGCGTAGCATTTCGGATCGGAGCAACTGTCATGCTTCGACCCGACGCCCTCAAACAGGAGCGTGTTGTGCCCGGTGCGCTTGGCGCAGTCAAGGCAGGAACCGGCCTCGGGCACAAGCTGCGCGTCGTCTTTGGAAAACGGCGCGGCAGCAAGTTCCAGCAGAATGTTGTGCTCGATCCATTCCCGGAGATGGCGAACGGGCAGCAGAATCCGTTTCGATTTGCTGCCGTTCCCGTAACTCTCCTGCCAGCAGGCGGCGAGGGCCTCCTCCTGCTGCTCGGTCTGAAGTTTCGCCAGCAGGAGCGCATGGCCCACGCCGATCTCGTCTTTCGCGAATGCTTCCACGGCTGCGGGAACCAATTCGGTCAGGCGAATCCTCGAAGCCACGTACCCCGGCTGCTTGCCACATTTGGCCGCAATTTGCTCAATGGAATAGACCGGCTCCTCCAAACGCAGCAGAGCGGCGAAGCCCTGCGCCTCCTCCAGCGGATGTACGTCCCGCCGCTGAAGGTTCTCTACAATCGACATTTCGAGTGCCTGAGCGTCGCTGAGGTCGGCGATACGTACGGGCACATAGCCAATGGCCGCCAGTTGCGCCGCCCGATAGCGCCGCGCCCCAGCGACAATCTCATAGGTCTGTGGCCCTTTGGGCCGCACCAGCAGAGGCGAAAGCACGCCCTGGGTGCGGATGCTTTCGGCGAGTTCCTGCAATGCCGCGTCATCGAAGGTGCGGCGCGGGTTGAGAGGCGATTCGGTGAGGCTTTCGAGCGGCAGGCTGCGGTATTCGGATTGGACTGGAGTCTGAACAGCGGTAGTCATGGAAATTCTCCTTGTGAGGTTGTGGAACGTGAATGCGCAAGCGGGCACACCCTCAAGCGCGCCCGCTCAGAAAGTGTGCTAGTTGGCTGCTGTAAATTGCTCGTCGTCCATCTGGAGAGCGCCGAGAATGACAGCGGAGGTGCGCTGGATGACCTGAAGGCTTTCCGCCAGCAACGCCGCGTTGCCCTTGTAAAGCTGGATGTAGTCGCTTGATGCCGTGCCCATCTCCAGACCCACGGCCTGACCCACGACGAAGGCCACGGCCTCGGCTTCGGTTTCGCGCACGGTGGCGGTGGTGATGGTGCGGCGCTCGGCCTTGTGCAGGAGTTCGTGCGCCGTCTCGTGTACCAGCGTGGTGAACTCCTCGGCCTTCGACTGGCCGGGGAGCAGGGCGATCCTGCCGCCGTAGGAGACGCCCAGCGCCGGGGCGATGTTCTCGCTGAACTCAAGAGCGATCTTCTGTCGTGCGAGAAAGGCAATCAGCCGGTCACGGTTGCCGCCCACTTCGCCGCTGATGGTGTGCTCCAGCTCCGGCAGGTCCACGCCTTCGGTCTGCGCGTAATCGAAGACATACACGGCGCGGAATCCCATCAACACGGGCTGCGGCTTGCTGTCGGTTTCCTGTTCGGCCTCATCCTTCCTGCGCCGGTAGCTGGTGACCGGAGCGAGAATCTGGATGCCCTTCTCGCCCTTCTTCACAAAACGGCCCATTTCTTTCCACGCGCCGAATCCCGCTACGCGCGTGGCTGTCGGGCATTGACGGGCGATTTGCAGGATGTTGCCGAAAGAGTAGTTGTGGAACCGCGCCATCGTGCTGAGGTACGCGGTAAGGGTTTCGCTGTGGCCCGCCTCAAGCTGCTTGATGAGGTAGTCCACGGCCTTCTTGATGAGGACCTGGGTGGGGTTGTCCTTCTGCGTGGTGCGCTGCTGATAGGGCGAGTCGGTGCGGTTCCGCCGCGCCGCATTTGTTCTGTGCGGCGCGAAGTTGCTGCCGGTTGGGCCATTGCTGGCGGCGAAGGCTGCGGTGCTGGTGGTTGGCGATGCCATGTTGGTGCTCCTCAGGTGCCCGCTCAGGGGCGATTTGCGTGCATGAGGGAAGCACTCGCCTGAAACCCAAATTTCTTTTGTTGAGTGCTCCCGCTTCATGGCTCTTGCGGCGGGCAGGGGCGAGGCGGGTTCGGTCAAGGTCGCCGCAGGCGCCGCGTCAGCGGTCGGAGCGGAGCGGAGAACCTTGACGGGTTCCGACCGCTTCTGCCACAAAGCCGCCTGAAGCGGGGGCACGTCACGAAAGAAGAAATTTAGGGATGGATTCCGAGTTGCGTTTCGCTATGAGGACCGGCTCTGCTTGCGAAGAACAGGCTCCGAGAGGTACGGAGATGCCGGATTCGACCATTTATTCGGGTGCGGGTCACAACCTGCTTAGGGCCGAAGTCAATTGTCCAACGATTTCGTACCGTGAAGATCGATCGGGACTTCGAGGTTCTGCGCGTCGGCCTTTCGCATTCAGGCGGAACTGTTTGGCCGGGTGATCCGGGTTTCCGGATTATCCTTCACGTGACAAAGCCGCTCACGGTCTCAGACAATGGGCCTCCCAGCAGTTGGCGCGGCCTCGGGCTTGGCAGTCCACATCTCGAGAAGGCGAGTACGAAACAGTCCAGAAAAATTTGGCAGGATTCACGCCAGCAACCAGTGAGCGGCGCCCAGTTCAGTCCAGATGGCCTCTTTTTGTCACATTTAAGGGCGACTCGGTCCGAGTGTGGAGTGCTCAGACCAAGTGAAGTTTTCAGCTCTATAACTGTGAACGGGCCCGTTTCATCAGTGGCGTTGACTCCTGACGACACACCGCTACTCATTACAATGGCTGATGGTTGCGTTGAACGGCGCGACATGATCAGCGGGCTCCTCGCACAAAAAACAAGTCCACCTCGCTAGATTCTCCGCTTAAAAGATGATGTCTTGATTTCGCAACCAGCCCTCATTTCGAGGGGCGGCGGCGCGTTGCCTTCTGCGGCTTCGATGTCAGGTGGTAGGCGTAAAAGAGAAAACGCATCGCGGAATCAGAAGCGAAGAAATATAGGGTCCTTTTCATAACTGGCCATCAACATCGCCTCGTCGTATGTCTTGATGCCGCTGAGGTATTTAATCAGTCGTGATTTGTCTCCCCGCGAATTGATGAGCTGCGTGAGGGTGAGATCCGCGTACTCAATATCGTGGGCGTAGGCGTTTCTTACCAGGCGCGTCACTTCGACAAACCGAAGCTCGTCTTCCGGCAATGCTGAGGATTCCAGAAGCTTAAGGAGGGAGGTGCGCCCATTCATCGACAAGGAATCGATGAATTCGTCGAGGATATCGTTCCGAAAGGTCGGGTGCAGAAGCTTGATCTGAAGGCCGTGGCGGATGATATGCTTCGCCGCGCTCTCGAGTAGCGCGTCGATCTTGAGGATGAAGGCCCAATCGCTGTCGGTCTTGAGAATCTTCAGGATGAGATCCTTTTGCAGACCGACACGTCTGAGGAATTTCTGGGACTCCCTCAGCAGAATCCCAAAGCGGTCATGGTCGCACGGATCAGTGGGAAGCGGGGCATGAGATCGGAAGACGACGGAGGCCATGTATGCTCTCTTGCTCTTCTTGGGCATGGATGATTCTACCGCCGCGTCCAGCTAGTTCGGCATCTAGGGGTGCCCGGCACGCTTCAATTTCCGCTCGGGGTAAAAGAGTTCCGCAGACTGGCCTCACCAGCTCATTGCATCAGCTGCATATATGTCCCGGGCGGAGTCGTAGCCTCCATTACCGCATCTGTTGTACGCAATGAGAAGCTTCCTTCCGGGTCTTACAAGGGTAGCGACCCATCCCTTTTCGGCTTCGGAAAGGAGTTGCGAGTTTATCGTAATCAAGCTCCCAACTACCGGGCGTGGAGCTTCAGGAGGAGGCGCGGGGATTGCCTTGACCCTCACACCCGCAACGACATCGCTCACGCCTTCGTAGGCGATACTGTCTACTAAAAAGGTTCCGAAGTGCGGCCAGCATCCATCGCCATAAGACGGTGTGCCCTCTAGGCCGATCAATGCGATTGGGACATGCGTATGGCCTTTGAACACAACCTGTGGATGGTTCTCTGAGATATCTCCAGCTTGGCCCAGTGCGGCAAATAGGACTCCTGCAAGGAGCATTACTCTCATGGTGACAACCTCCCCGCCGACAACAATATCATGGGTGTTTGTGCGTTGGTCGCTTAGGAAGTTCGTACTGAGGGACCGCAGGCCGTCATTTGTGAACGCGGGCGGTCGCTTGCGCAGCTTCAATGCCTTCCCGCTCGGTACGCGTAATATCGTTGAACACTCGCTCGATGGGATTCTCTCCCGGTTCATATTCCAACTTTTCTTCCTTAACGATCAGCTGTCCCATTCTGACTGCCCGCGCCACTCGTCCTAACACGTCGAAATAACGCCCTTGTTGCAGATAAATGGCGAGATTCGCGTCAAGTGCTTCATAGAATCCGTCCAACCGGAGGTTTTTTTGTCGGCTTGATAGACGGCATCCTTCTCGCTGGCGAAATAAAAGTCATAACGATCACGCTTTATGAGGTTACTAAGTTTAGAAATGTAGCTGAGGATATCGAGTTGTTCCTTTTCTGTTCCCTCGAGGACCCGATCCATGAGCCGCTTCGCTGCCTGCGCATTTGCGAGATTGGCAAGGAACTCTGCATGAAGGCTACTGCGTACCTTTCGAAGCGTATGGCGACGTGTGATTGCCGGCTTGATGAATTCCATAGCAACACTGCCGACGATGGCAAAAAGGGCGCCGACTGCGGCTGAAATGAGAATCTTCACCCACTCCGGCATCCCACCGGCGGCTTCCCGAACATAGATAACGGTCGGGGCGGCCTGCATCACCGCTTGGCACAGTAGCGTGCTGATCATGCCGGGAATTGTAGTGCAGGTTCTACAGAGAGTGCATAATGATGTGCATGGCCGGCACTCCGCCGTTTTCTGGTTACAAGACCTGCCGCAACTGCGCCTTACCTAACCCCATCATGAGCAACTTCTGCTCAAGGTGCGGCGCTTCATTGCCGGATGGGGTATTGGACCTACACCCGCATTACCCAGCAGCGCCAATGATAACGCCCCCTCCCCGTTCGAGGGCAGGATTCCTTGTTGTTGGGTTGGTTGTACTCGTGGCTTTCGTCGTTGTAATCGGCATCTTCAGCAGTCTCCCGACTCCGCATCCGACGACACCGCAGGCCGAAACCAATGATAGCCCTGCGCAGGCATCGGACACATCTCGACCACCACCGATTTCACCTCCTCCAGCTCCGGGTTCGCAATGGGACTACTCAACCGATGAAGACAACATGGGGCGTAAGCGCTCGTTTGCGGTCGTGACTTCAACCAACGCGCTTGATTTCGGTTTTCCATATTCTGGAATCCAATATGGCCGCCTAACCATCCGCAAGGGGGCGGGACACGGTAATGAGGTGATAGTCAGCATTGAAAAAGGCCAGTTCCTTTGTGGTATAGAAGACTGCACCGTAAATATTCGTTTTGACGACGGCCAGATTCAGCGCTTCACAGCAGTTCCTCCCAGCGATCAGAGCACAACCGTTCTCTTCATCGAAGAAGCATCCTCTTTCGTGGCTCGGCTTCGTAGGGCGAAGACTGTTCGGATTGAGGCGACCTTTTATCAGGAAGGGGCACAATCGCTCGATTTTAATGTCGACGGCTTTAGGTGGTGATGATGGGGACGGCCCATCCGCGCTGACGCGCGGGGCCTCCCGTTCGCAGAGCTATTTGAATCGGTGAATGACGAGCCAGATCAAGACGGCAAGCATTGCCGCGTTAGTGGCGATCAGGTAAACCAGCATCACCTTGTTGTAATCGGGCCCCGGGTCACGGACGGCGGTTCCGGCGAGGGCTACAGAGGGGCCCGGTGTCCATGTGCTGCGCACGCTCAACTCGCCGTCATCAATGGAAGTATTCCTGAAAATGGCTCGAACGCGATCTCTGATTTGATCTGTCAAGAGATTGACACTCTCGATGAAGTTCTTGTAGCGCGAGAATCCCATATAGATTCCAAGCGCTGCTGTAGCTACGCCGACCAAGATGTGCGCACTTCCGGGGCGAATTTCCCAGAAAGTGACCTGAAACTCATCGCCCAGGGCAATCCGGAGCTGCTCCTCTATGTCATGACGCAACTTCTGCCGAAGCTCCATCGCCATGCCGTAAACTCGGTCGTTACGCTCATCTTCGCGGTACTCCGCTGAATCCACGGTGATGTGAATTGTGGCGACGATGCCGGATATGAAGACCGGATTTCTCTCAGAAGGTGGCATGAGGAGACGCGGGCAATTATAACCCTAAGGTTGAATCGGCCTCCGGCGATCTGAGCGCGCCCGGATCAGCGCTGCGCTCGGCAGGCGATCAATTATGGGAATCCGGAAATGCCACGAACGCTGGATGGCAGGTGCCGCATCCGGGTGATAATCCTCGTCGGTGCGTGACTAATCGGATGGCCGGGCAGGAAGGGAATTCTTGAAGAGCTCAAGACAACGTATTATGCGGTGCCGCCCTAGTAGAGAGGCCTTCGGGGATCCGAGCCATGATTCAGGGTTCGTGTCTGCGGGATGCTGACTTCGAGCATAGAGACGTTCCCGGGTTCAAGGGACTGCTGACGACGTCATCACTCCGTCCGTCGTAGCGCGCACCGAGATCGTCATGGTCAGCTTTTCGGTAACGGATTGTGTTCCTTGCGATCCGCTGTGAGTCTCGTTCGCCGTTAGGCGCTCACTCCTAGAACGGGATATCGTCGTCGTTAATCTCCGTTGCTACGAAGACATCATCAATTTTCAGATCCAGCAGAATACGGGCGGACTGGTCGAGCAATTCCTCTCGGTCCATGAAGATAATGTGGCGGCGTTGGCCAGCATCGAGCTGTCCCACGAGCCAACTTCTCGCGGCCTTGGTAATCTCACCGGCTGAAATCAGGAACAGATGGTCGAGCAGAATCTTCCGATTTGCTTCAGGATCGAAGATCGGGTGATCGATGGCCATTCGCGCCTGATTGAGTACGCTTGCGACATTCTTCGCTCCGCTTGCATTGTTCGAGTCGATCTTGTCCTTCTTCACTTGCGCGCAAAAATAGAGCCAATGACTCGTTGGTAGCCGGAATTTCATCCAGAGGTCTTTCCCGAATTCCAGCGACTTGTCCTTGTGTCCGGTGGGGCTCACGCGGCAAAAGCCGAGACGCTGGAAAAGCGGCACCAGAACCTTCTCGATGAACTCATCTTCGCTGACGTCGTCGAGGAACCTCGACAACTTTCCTCTTTGCTCAATTTCTGGCTGGGATAAGGGGCGCGTCTGTTGTGAAAATGTTGACGTGCTGATACCTGTGCCGGTACTCCGCAAGTAACAGCGGCCGGACTCGTCAGTGGACGCGGCCAGACCCTGTCGTTGAACCTGCCTGTTGAAGGCCGCGAGCGCCTGCTCGATATCCGCGCGATGATCCGGGTCGGTATCCCCTCGGTTATCGAATTTCTCGTTATGCCGTTCGAAGTCATCGGCGTTGAACAGTTCGGTGATCACCCGGCATAGATCATCGGAAGGCAGATCGGGGGACTGCCCCGTTCCAAGATTCAATTCCGTCAGGCGATCCTGCGTCCAGCGCGGTCGCGTTGTGCCGTCATGTTCGAACGGCAGGCCGCAGCGCGAAAAGAACTTCGTTATGTAATAGCTGCTTCGGTAGGGGAAATGTTTTGCATCTCCCACCACCATCTTTGCCAATTCCTCGAGCGTGCGTTCGGATAGCTTCACAGGTTGTATCCACCTGATATTTTACGCGGTTAACAACGAACACGAGAGATACAATTAGACCGCCGCAGGAAAGGCGGGGGCCGACAATGCAAGTGCGCCTGTACGCAGCCTTGTTTATGCTGGCGTCTCTGGCCTATAGCCAGGAGAAGACGGATGTCCGGTTCGTTGGAACCGCAATCAATACGACGGATCCCGACAAGCCGATAGCCGCTCCAACTGAAATCACTCTGAATCACGACGGATGCAAGCTGACGGTTTCGCCGCCCCTCACCGGGTCCGGGCATTGCCTTATCAAGAGCTTCGACGAGAAATCGCGCGCGATCGAAATCGTTTCCGAGGGCCCTCCGTTCATCACATGGAGTGGAGCGATGAAGGGGAATCTGGCCAGCGGCACCTACAAGGTTGAAGCTGGCAATCAGAGCGGGTCGTTTTACTTCGCCGTCCTGAAACAACCCGCGAAGGAACCGGCGCCTCCGGCCGTGGCCGTCGTGCCGCGAAGCAGCTGCTCACCAGCAATCGAGTCTGCGATTAGCGGCGACGTCGAGGGGTGGAGTGGTGACACGATTTTCAAGCTTGACAACGGCCAAATTTGGGAACAGGCCGAATACGATTATGACTACTTTTACGACTACAATCCCGACGTCACCATCTATGAGACAAGCGCAGGCTGCCGGATGAAGGTGGAAGGCGAGGATGAGACCATTCTCGTCAAGCGCATCAAGTAGGGACTGGGAAATGGGAGACGTTAATATCAACCGGCATAACGTCGGTCGGATCTCCGAGCGGATCGTTTCGAACGAGCTCGAGTCCCGCGGCTTTCGCGTCAGCGACCTCAACAAGGAGGGCACGTCGGCCAATGCCGATTTGCTCGCTGCCAAGAACGGGAAGACCTGGCAGATTCAGGTGAAGGGCGCCACAGAGGGCGGCAGCAGCTGGTGGGTGAACTACGGGTTTGGTTATCAAGAGGTCATCGACCGCGAGCAAAATATGTACAACTCGGTCGAGAGCTTTTACAAGGCTCAGGTCGTCATCCTCGTGTCAGTGAAATCAGCCAGCGATTACAGATGCGTCGTGATGCCAGTGGCTGAGGCCGAAAAGGCCGCCCAGCTCAACCTCGATCATTCGTTCCGGACCCCGAAGAAGGATGGCTCGAAAAAGAAGCCCGGAAAGATGTGGACCTACCTCGAATACAACGCCAAGGTTCGTGATGAGGCGCGGTTGCCGATCCTGAAGGCTGAACGCGACATCATCACGAAGTACCTCGACAATTGGAACATCGAGAAGATTTAACCGGAGGGCGGCAGTGCGGACGCAACCGCGGGATGTGGAGAAGTAGCGGCAATTATGCCGGGGGGCCACGACATGAGCAAAGAGGACGAAGACGCACTCAAGGAGTATGTGAAGGGAACCAAATTCGAGGCGGTCCTGGATCGGCTCGCGAAGCGTGCCGAGAGCGGTGACGCGCGCATGCGCAACGGGCTGTCAAGAATCGACAAACAACGCATGCTCGAGAAGCTCCAAAGCCTGAAGGAAGAATTGGAATCGCTTAAGCTCTGGTCCGCCGCAGATGAGGTCGAGGAAGCGATTGATCTCGTTCGGCGCCGAAAGTCATACTGATGTGCCCTTAGGTCGCCGTGAAATCACACTTGCATGAACATGACCATCTCCATGATGAACAATTTGGCTCTCAAGGAGTATCGTCCATCTCAAGTTCAAACAGATTGATCGTATCGGTTCCGGCAACCTTGCCCTTTTCTGATTCGTATAGACCGAGAATATATCCGGGGTTATTGCCATCTTCGGTCGTATGGATGATCTCGACACTGTCGCCTTTCTTGAAATCCGCGTAGCCCTCGGAATATTCACAGACGTACCGCTCGTTCGTTGAGGGCACGACCACATGCCAGAATAGCCTCGACTCGCCTTCCCACAGGCTGCGCCAGCGCATTACATCGTAGATGTAGCCGATCTCGGCAACGTCCTTATCCCCGGTGACCACGTTGGGCGTGACGGCCGCGGCCTCGGCCATATGACGGTGAATTTTCAGTACGCTTCGAACGGTGTGGAACACAAACCAGCCCAGCGCGATAAGCGCGATAACGGTCCACCCCTTGCGTCCCATGGCGGCGAGTATACTCCGGCCATGCCGAGCTGCATGTTTTGCCCTAATCCCGCAAACAGCAAGGAGCATCTGTGGCCTGAGTGGGTTCACAGGCGAAAAGATTTCGGGCCCCTTAAGCGAACGCAGAGCGACGATTCGATCACGGTCATTCCGCATCCGCAGATCACGGTTAGAGCGGTTTGCAAAACATGCAATGAAGGTTGGATGAGTCTCAAACTTGAGGTTCCCAACATCCCGATCGTCGGCAGCATGATGCAGGACATTTCTCTTCCCCTTGACCGCGCGCAGCAGCAATCGGTCGCCGTGTGGTGCATGAAAATGGCTTTTCTAACTGACTGGCAACGGATCGGCGGCCGACATAAGCGGTTCTACACGAGAGATGAAGCGTTGGCCTTCGCTGCCGATCAAAGCATTCCGCCGTCCACACGAATTTGGATTGGCCACTTGACCAGCTCCCATCTTTCGAATGACGGTCACGAATTCGAATTGCTCCGCGCTGGTGACATGACACGGATTGGCCTCTCGAACGTCGCAACCATCGTCGTCGGCTATTTCGTCGCCCAGATCGTGACCGACCATATCAGCCCGGGAGAGTATCCTGACGGCCACCCAGACTTCGCTTCGAGGGCAGGCACATGGGACATGAAACTGCTCCAGATTTGGCCCGTTCAAAAGGAATCGGTGACGTGGCCGCCCAGGGTCTCCTTCACGAACGGAGGACCGGAGGGAATCGCCTATCTCCTTCGCCGCTGGCGAATGGGAAAGCGAGTCAATCAACTCATTTAGTTTTCACGCTCCGCTTCGCTGCGCTGCCTGTTGCCCTGCTGCCGCCGCGGGTTATTTTTGTTGCAGCAAACTGAAGGCTTGAGTGAAGGCAGAGACGAACGCGCAGGCCGCAGCCAAAGCATTCAGTCGTGAAATCGTTTTCAGCGCGGCATAGAACGGTTCTACACCCGCCACGTTCGAGCCGTTGGGTAACTCGGTCCCGAGCGTTCCATAGCCCGAATAAATGACCGGAACATTGATGAACGCCGACCACGCCCAGAAGAGCGCGGCGCCAAGAGCGAATGCCACACTGAGGATTGTGAGGATCTTCATGGCGTTAGCTTAACGCCGCCGGGGCCACACCTGTTCCCTCGTCAGGCCCTCCGACAAGGCAGATCCGCGCTGAAGGTGCGGAACGCAGAATTTCTGAGCCGACGGAAGCACCGGAGAGCATCGCCTACCGCATCACGAGGTAATGTTCTCGCCCCGTCGGAGCGGCCATGCGCTAAACCCAGATACCTTGCTCTCTCGCGAATTCTTCACCGAGCGTGTCCACGATGGTCTGCCTTCTCAACCAATCGGCTTCACTCGCGCTTCGCCCGCGATTCCTGGAGTGAAACTCCGAAACGCCGTCGTAATCTAACCCGAGCAGCTTTCCGGGGAGCATGATGATTTTTATGCCGTCTCGGTGAAGCTGTTTGAAATACTCTTTGTCTTCGGCGCTGAAGTCTTCCGCGAGGGTGCAGAAACAGATATAGGCACCCGTCTTAAGGCCAAACGCTTTCAATTTCGCGCGCTCGTCTTCAGCTAGCGTCGCACCTGTCTTGGCCTCACCGAAGACCATCTCCGTGTCCGGGCGGAACGACTCACTCCCGATAATCGCAAAATCCATCTCCTTTTCTTCGTTGTTTAGCTGATAGAGGAAAGACGGAGCGTACTTGATTCCGTCGATGTGGTAGATCTCTCGGAAGAAGGACAAGGCGAGCACGATGGTTATATTTCCATTCAGATTGTTTCCGTTGCGGAATAGACCATCCGATGAGAAATACCATTCCATGTCGTGAACGTGCGGGGTCTTCTCCTGCGAGAAGCATGATTTGCAACTATATGTGCTGCTGAATTCCGTCATCGCATACCAGTTGCGCCTGTGGCAGGTCGAACATTGAAACACGAATCCGACGCGAAAGACCCGCGCATCGATTGCGCGATCCAGCAGGCGTTTCGAACCCTCGCGTTTCTCCCTTTCAGAAAGTGTGTGTCCGCGAAGTTGGGCGTCTTTCAAAGTGAGTCTCACCGCTATGTCAACTGAATGCACCGTTCGTGGATCGCCCATCGACATATCTTTCAAGGTCCGCCGAATTGCAGCGTTTTGAAAGACCTCACTGCCGTACAGGTCTCCCAGCATCTCGATGATTCGAACGAGGGCAAGGCCGGCCTCGCTCGTCTCCCGATACTCCACACCGACACCTTTGAGAAAGGCTTTCACCGCTTGAGCCGCCGTGATCGGGGAAAGACGAATGTCGCAGTCATCTCCCTTCTGTCTCGTGACGATTGCGTTCCGGGAGACATGCGAAGCGTCCATATTGCTTCCGAAGCCAACAGCTCTCGAGACCAGCTTGTCGCATCCGGTGTTCAGCCACGGGAGCTGATAGCAGGCATCCGGAGTGCGAAACGTCGAAAGCGACCAATCCATCGACCAATGCGCGTAATAGTCGCTCTGATCGAGGAACAGAGGTTTAGGACCGTCTATCCTGCCATACCCGTCAATAAGGACTCCGGTTGCGTTGCTCTCGAATCCCCGCACGGGCTCGATATCAAGTTCGGCTGAAGCCGGATAACCGTGCCGGTCATACTCCGGAACCCAATGCATCGCAATTACGTTACCCTTCGCTGCGTGTTCTTCTCGTATCCATCCCTGCACTTCGGCGAGTTGTTCGTCGGTAATGCTCCTGGCCTTGATGATGGTCATTCCATTCGGGTTGAGTGGGCCCATCGGGTATGAGCCTCTTTCGGAAAAGGCGCTGATTATATTTCTGTCATCGCGAAAGCTCTCCGTCGTCAGCGGCAGAAGCACCATCCCCGCCGCGCGAAGATTCCAATAATCGACGACATCGAACAGGTCGTTTGGATCGAGCAGGAAGGCCGCGTAGGGATTCAACGTCGGCCTGGTCGAGTGGCAATAGAGACCTGTTATTCCGAGCGGGGTCTGAAATGTCGCCGGCCACGTCAGTTCCCGTAAGCCGGCTTCTGTTATTTCCTCGGCTTTAAAGGTCTTCCTCAAGAACTCATAGTGATCTTCCCGCTCGTAAAGGCCGAATCGGGCTGCTAATAAGACCGACCCTTCGCAGTTCGCTTTTTTCATGTAGCGCAGTTTGAAACTCGGTTGCGCGACATTCCGAAACTCCTTTTCCCACACTTCCCTAAGGATAGGCTGAACGTCAACGAAATAAGAACGCGCGCCGCGCCCGACGGGATCCCAAGTCAAGCCATCAAGCGAAAACGTCCGATGCGCCCACGGCTGGAGTTCGGGTGGCAAAACAGTTCCCGTAGGGCCGATCAGCAGATCAGGGTCGAAAGCCCGCAGAAGACTCGCCTGTCGAGTGATGTATGGTTTGGATGCTTGGAGGGCATAATACCGTCCTTCTACTCTCTGCGTGGCTCCGTCGAGGATCACAATGGGATTGAAACGACCGCCCCAAAGTGTCGTTGCTCGCGTCATGACGCTTAACAGAAGCGCACGATCAGGGGTTGGCAGAACAAAGGCAAGTCGCGTCGGCCGCGCGTTGCAGCGAGCCTCGATAGTCGTCGTTGCCATATGTATCCGTCAGACAGGTCAGGAATTGCCATTCAGCATACACCGCGAAGTCCACCAAGCCTCACTGCCGCGCTCTCCTTCATGCACGGCGCAATAGACGGCCCTTGAAGCGACTCGGGGTCGTCGTCCAATGCAGAATCGCCTGCGGAAACGGGCACGAGAAGAGACGGTCACAATCCCAAGGTTAAAGTGAGTCCAATACCGGCCTACAGCCCTGAAGAATCGGCAATGGATACAGTGTCGATGCCGTTTATTGAAGTAAAGGATGGACGGTGCCGTTGGATCGTGGGCGAGCCTCGGGGCGCCTCGCTGCTGCGGGCTGTCGGTGTACGGCGCGAGGGCTATATATTGCGCTTGTCATGCGAGAAAGCGCGTCAATGATGCGGCGGGTGTTCGAGGAAGCGTCGAGAACCCACGCGAATGAAGTGAGAATTCCTGGGAGGCGAAGGCCGCGGCGAAGTCTGGGGCTCAGATGTCCGGAACGGCCGGTATTCATTCGCGACCTGATTCTCAAATACACGACTGACTTCATCCTGCTAACGCACACCGAGCTTCTTGCCATCATCGAGCGGATTGATGACACGGTGGAAGCACCTTGTCTCCAAAGCGTGATCCGGAAGCTCGTGCGCGAAGGGAAGCCGGAAAAGCGAGTCGACCCCGGGCCTGGGTATCCACCGGATATCATGTCAAGAAAGGTCTAGTTACCACTTAGGTTCCTACCTTTCGGTAACTGCCATCGCTTCAAGCTACTTCAGCGCTACGCTGATGGATAACAGTCACTTAGCGATCCGGCATCACCGGAAGTTGATGCAGAAATGGAGGGCACGCGTTCATGGCGAGCCCCGCTGAATTTACGCACCGATACAATCCTCAACCTCGGTTATCAGCGAATCAAACGGCGGATTATCTTTACGCTACTCCGACCAATCGGCGCTCTATCCTGAGGGACGCAAAGTTTCCGCCAACGATGATTGTGATCCGCTATGAGGACGCCAGACCGGCGATGGTTGAGCGGTTCGCGGATGAAGGCGATCTCGATGGATGGATTGAAAAGATTCACCGGAAAGCCGCGGTCAGCACCACTGAATATCAAAAGCTGAACTGTCAGCTGTGCATCGACGCCCTGGAGTCATTTCAGGCGTCCATTCGAAACCTCGACGCTGGGAAACTCCGCTTTAGGCGACCGCGCCGTCACTTCTCGAAACTGATGATCGAGGGAGTTCATATCTCGGTCGCCATCGATCTTGTTGTCGAAGGCGGTGATGGCAAATCGGTTGGCGGGGCTATTTTCGTATTTTCGAAGGCCGAAAAAGACGAGCGGAAATTCAAAGCAATCGCTTTGCTCATTCATGAACTCTTGAAGCCGCACGTAAAGGCACCCGCGAGGGTCGATCCGACGCTGTGCATGGCGATTGATGTGTTCAATGCGCGAATTTACCGTGGAAAGACCCAGCAGAAGATGCTCTACAACACGGTCGAGGCTTCATGCGAAGAGATCGCGACGCGATGGCCGGCGATCAAGCCACCGGCGAACTATAATGGGCCACCGATTTCCAAGGGATGAGAAAGCAGAGGGCTCAGGGATTTTGCGTTATGGATGAACGTATCACAAGGCGAGCGGGGGCGAGGAGAACTTCTCGGCAGGGGAGGTCCACAACGTCCGCCGTCATCGTGGTCAGGAGTCCACACATCGAGAAGGAGGCGCGGGAGTCAGTTGGCGCGAAGACTTTGGAGCTCATTGAGGCGGCGGTAAGCAAGCTCGGCCCGAGAACTACACTTCCTAAATTCAGGGTTGGGGTTGGGTACAGACCAGAAATCAGTGTCCCTAAGGATGTGATCGAGCAACTGGAGACCACAAAGAGTGGGCGGAAGATCATTCTGCGTTTTCGAGAGGATGGGAAGCGCAACGCAACCCCGATTTACCTTGATGAGGTTCAGAGGTCCAGAAACAATTTTGCATATCGCTTGATTGTTGGCAATAAAGTGCCGTCCGTCACAATTGGCGCGGGCGTACGAAATTTCATCCTCTATTTCGCGGACAACATAAGAAAAATTGTCTGCCCTAAGAAAGGAGCAAAGCCTGCGCTCTCTCATGCGACTTCGGGCATGATAGGGGGACTTTCGGCTTGGATTACAAGTGAGTTCGGGATACACCTCGCAGCTGCAGTTGCTCTCGCGGCCACAATCGCCGCCATACTGGTGTCTGCTCTAAAGGGGGCCTTCTGCGATATGACGAGGGATGAGCTCACGCTCGCCCTCAAGCGGATCAAGTCCTATTGATGGGCGCGCATTCGCGGGCGGTCCTCAGAACCTCACTCGTCTTGAAGGTCTCGCTGGCCTGCGCTTCCGGCGCTACCGGTTCATTGTCCGTTCCGGGGGGCCACCCTCAACTTCTGGTACTGCTCCTCGGTGAGTTCCAGCCACACGCTCCCACGTCCGTTGGCAATCGCATGTTGGATAGCTTGCCGGTTTTCAAGGTTCAGGATGTAGCCTCCACGCTCGGCCAGTTCCAGCAGCTTCGCTGAATCCGGGAGCACGACCTTCCGGGGAATCGGCGTTTTCAGGTCCTCTTCGAGGAACTGGCAGTACCATCCGGCGCGCCACATGAAGTGCAAATAGACGCGCCGCTTTGCGCCCCTTTCCTTCGCGCACTTTTCACAGAGCTGTTCTCCCGGCATGTAGGGTGCCGGGAGCGGCCTCCGGCATAGAGCGCATGCCCGACCGGACAATCGCGCTCGCACCGCCGAGGATCGTTCGCCACCCACGACGCCATTCTATCCGCGCTTTCGCCTTTTATTCTCCACAACAGTCTGAAGCAACGTTAAGCCCCGCGCCGGAATTACCCCCATCTATTTTTGGCTTTTATCGGGCTGCCATCTGGACATTTCCGCCATACCCCACCCCCACTTCGTCCCAAAATCGGTCCAGCGAATCTCGTAACTGATGATTCCGGGTGGGTTGTGAGAACGAGCGTGTATTGAGTTTGGATTGATCGGGTCATGATCTGGGCCTGAAGTTTGTATTGACATGGCTCATGATCGAAGAGGGGTATGGGGAGAGTTGAGACGGGTCATTTCTCGCCCTACACTGAGCTTCGTAAGGAGGCGTTGCCCAGCATGAGTTCGACCCCGAAAGACCAAGCTTCACCCAAAGACCCGAAGGATCTCCGGCTCCGCAAACAGCACTTCCCCAGCGCTGACGACCTGATCTTCGATAAGACCAAAAAGGGATATGTTCCCCTGCCGATTCTGATGCGCAAGGCAATACGCTACCTCTCGGCCCCGGAAGTGCGCGTCCTCGTCTACCTTCAGACCCGCTGCAGCCAATATTGCATTTGCTACCCGAGTCTGGACGAAATCGCTTACGATCTCGATCTCTCGGGCCGTAAGAACGTTACTCCCCACATTAAGGAGTTGGAGCGCAAGAGATTTATTTCGACCGCTACCGGCGCTGGCAAGAAGTTTTTCCTTGTCCATGACCCCGCAGTGGCAATCGGCTACCTCGCCGGAGAGGGGGTTATAGCGAGCGAGCAGATCGATGAAATCAACGACTTGCTCGACAATATCGGGCGCCCACCCATCTCGGTGGCTCCATCGGCGAAGAATGCGAAAGTCACGCCCATTACGCAGCCAAAAACGGCGTGATAGGCCTTGCCGAGGACCTCGCCGGTGAGCTGCAACTCACCCGCGAAATCCACCCTCGGAGAGAGGGGGTTACTGTGACCCGAAACCCAACGTTCACAGTAGTGGTGATTCATTCCGGCGACGGACTGTTGATCCTCATCTGGTGGTGATTAACCGGTAGAGGCCGCCGTAAGGCGGCCATGCCGCCCTCCAGCATAATACCCCCCGCCTCGCCAGCCCAACGCACAGAGCTACTTCGTAGCTTTCTTGTGAGCCGCCCACCGCTTGCGCTGCGCCGCCGCGATCCTCTCGCGGTCTTCGGCGCTCAGCGTTCGTTTCCCACCACGTTTCTTCTTGAACGGTCCCGGAAAGCCGCCGCCACCAGCCAAAATGCTCCGTACCTGCTACAGCCGGGCGATCTCTTCGTCAACGGCAGCGATAATCTTGCTTATCCATTCAATCCTCCGTGCTCCACAGCACGGTAATTTTTTCGCTCGCGCGAACAATGCGCGAACATCGTACGAACGAATTCAGCCCAAATCATCCCAAACGCGGGATGGCATAACATTTCGCTTTCAACCTCTTTCTCTGATCGCGAACCACTTAGCATTATCGGTAGGCGGCCCTGAAAGGGCCGGCGGCGGCGGTTCGATCCCGTCGCCGTGTCATTGATTGTCCCGTGAAGGTACGGGGCTGGAGAGCGGTTTCCGCGCTTCCAGTTCGCGGCGTGATTTCTCCAGTTCTTCCGCGATCAGCTTCTCATCCGGAAGAATGGTTTGGTACTCGGCGGCGAGAACTTTGTTCGGCAGATTGTCCAATGCGTAATGGGCTTCGGCAGCTCCCTTTTCCGCACACAAAATCAGGCCGACTGGCGGGTTCTCGCCTGATTTCATCCAGTGCTCGCGGGCGTAGTTCAGGTAGAGGTGCATCTGGCCCGCATCCGTATGACTGAACTTGCCAACCTTGAGGTCGATGACGATCAGGCACCGGAGCCGGCGATGAAAGAAGATGAGGTCGATGCGGAACCAATTGTCGTCGATGCGGAGACGGCGCTGACGGCCCAGGAAGGCGAAGTCGTCGCCCAATTCCAGGAGAAAGTCCGTGAGGTGCTGAATGAGGGCTTCCTCCAGTTCGGATTCTGAATATTGGTCCTTCAGATCGAGAAACTCCAAAACGAAGGGGTCCTTGATTGCCTCCTCGGGCGTGATCGAGTCGCCCGGTTCGACCCCTTCTGCCTTGTCCAACATGGCTGCCTTATTCTGTGAAAGGGCAATGCGCTCGTACAGCTGCGTGCTGATCTGCCGGTCAAGCTGCCGGACTGTCCAGCCTGAACGGAGGGCTTCGGTTTCATAGAACACGCGCGCATCTGGGTTCTTGACAGCCAAGAGGCGGACGTAGGCGGACCAGGGGAGGGGGAAGCGCGCCGCCAGGGTGGAGATGCTTGAAGCAAGTACGTCTACATGATTGAAAGAAGGAACTGTTAAAGATTCTCCGGACGGTGTCTGGAGAATCTTTGGCTCAGGCCAGGCGCGATAAAATGCGCGCATTTGCCAGAGGTTCGCTCTCCCAAAACCGCGGCCGAACTGGTGGGAAAGATCGTTCGCAAGTTGTTCAACCAACTGTTGACCGTAATCAGCTCGGGCTTCTCCCTTTTGCTCATACTGCACAATACGCCGCCCGATTTCCCAATACGTTGCCGTCATCAGGCTGTTAATGCTGCGGGCCGCGACTCTCCTCGCAGCCCGCAGCAGTTCGATGATTTCTGCCCGGACGGCATCGTAATTCTCGGGAACCCTGGGGACGTTGCTCATGGCGGGTTCTCCTCCTCATCTGATCGGCTGGCATCCCGTCAGAGGCTCATTCCGATCTCCTGAACCATGGGCGGAACCTGGTGGATGTCCAGTGCAGATGTCTTGCTGACTTCGGCGCCAAGCTGCTGACCCAGCTTTCCAGCGTCGTTGGTAAAGATCGTGGCCTCATGGCTAGCGCGGGAGACAGCGACGTAGCCGAAACGGGAGTTGAGCAGGTCGGGATGGACTCCGGTGTCGGCGTGGACGAGCACCCGCTCGGCGGTGAGGCCTTGGGCGCTGTGGCTGGTTACGGCGTAGCCGTGATCGAAATGCCGGTGATCCGCGGGATTGAATTCTAACTGGCGATTGTCTTCGAGCCTTGCGGCGAGACGGCCGTCCGGTGCGATGGACTCGATAACGGCAAGGTCGCGATTGGCGACGCCAAGTGACCTGTCCGGCGCGGTGAACTGGATCCGGTCACCAACGGAGAACTCACGAGCAACCTCGCGATAGACGCTGACGCCGGTCAGGCGGCGGGGATCGTAGGAGATGAGTTCGCCGGATCCCGTGTCGACGGCAAGCAGGTTCGCGGCCGGGTTGATGGCGGCAACTGTTCCATAGGAGCCGGCCTCGATTCCGAGAGTCTTGCTCCCGCGGGCGTAGCGGATGACATCGCCGGGTTGGTAGTGGTTGGCCCAGGCGCGGTCGGCCCCGGTCATGTCCTGGCGTTGGATAAGGACACGAAAGGTACTGTCGTCCGATGCAAGGGATCCATTGGCTTTCATTTCCTGACGGACGGCGATATTCAGCTCACGGCGGGAGGCATTGTCGGGTGAAACA
>CAZHTJ010000046.1:0-33285 GCA_964535525.1 uncultured Acidobacterium sp.
GCATCTCCCCAGACGCCCATTACGAATTCTGCGGCCTCGTCCACCGCGCCGGCGCGCTCTTCAATGAAGCCGACTTCACCGGCGACGAAAACGCTATCGTCGATTTCAAATACTCATCCTCACCCAAAATCACATGGTGGTTCGATCACCACCTCTCCGCCTTCCTCACTCCCGAAGATCACCAGGACTTCCTCAACGGCATCCTCGACGGCCGCTACAAAGGCCATCGCTTCTACGACCCGAACTACGTCTCCTGCACCAGCTTCCTCGCCCACATCGCCTCGACCCGGTTCGGCTTCGACCCCACCCCCGTCGCCGAACTCGTCCGCTGGGCCGACATCGTCGACGGCGCCCTCTACGAAAGCCCGCAATCCGCCGTCGAAATGCCCGAGCCCGCCATGAAGCTCACCCTCATCATCGAGGCCTCCGACGACCCCGCCTTCATGCCCAAACTCATTCCGCTCCTCACCCGCATGCCCCTCCAGCGGGTTCTCGAGCAGCCCTTCGTCGCTCCCCTCCTGCCGCCGCTCCTCGAGCGCCACCAGCGCGCCATCGACCTCATCCGCTCCCGCTCGGAATCCAGGCAGGGCACCATCTACTTCGACATCTCCGACCAGCCCTTCGAGGGCTACAACAAATTCATCCCCTACTACCTCCACCCCGAGGCCACTTACTCCGTCGGCCTGTCAAAATCCAGCTTCCGCACCAAAGTCGCTGTCGGTTCCAACCCCTGGACCAAAACTCCGCCAGAAGACATGCTCAACCTTGCCACCATCTGCGAGCGCTATGGCGGCGGAGGCCACGCCCGCGTCGGCGCCATCTCCTTCCCCCCCGACCGCGAAGACGCAGCCCGCAAAGCCGCCGCAGAAATTGTCACCGAACTCCGCGCCTCCCTCGCTAACAAGTAAGTCGTGTCCCGCGGGACACGCATCGTCCTCTGCACGCCACACATCCTCCCCCAGCGTCTGCTCCAAAGCCTTTCAATTCAATCCCGCGACAGGCGGTCCGTCACGTGCTCCTTCATGAAGCAAGAACGGAGCCACCACCGTGAACAGAATCTTCCTCATCCTCTGCCTGGCGCTCATCACCCCACTCTTCCAGCCAACCCACGCGGCGCCCACAGCGTCACCGCACCATTCCGCCTCTTTCCAACGCCAACGGCCAAAGCAATCCCATAGTCCCCAGTTATCGCTGAAGAAGGAGCGCGGAAGCCGCATTTTGCACGGCCCTACCTCACCTGTGCCTGCGTCTCCGCGAGACCCAGCGACCGCAGCGCGCGATTGACCGCCCGCCAAACCCACCGCACCGCCACCACAATCACTACCAAAAACACACCCGCAATCACCGCCGCCGCAATCGGATGATGCGTAGCCAGCCACGTCACAAATACCGCCAGCACATCCTCGCCCGCACTCAGGGTGAAATTCGAAACCGGCTCCGGCGACGGAGTCACAGCAACACGCGCCGCCGTTTTGCCCCCATGCGCGGCCAGCGCGATTAGTCCTCCAACCACCGTCGCCACCAACTGCTTCTCCGGCGAAAGCTGCGTCGTCGCCCCATACGCCATCAGCGCCGCCACCGGAATCCGCACGAAAGTATGCAGCGCGTTCCAGAACAAATCGAACGCGGGAATCTTATCGGCGAAAAATTCAACCCCAAACAAAACGAGAGAAGCCCCAATCACCCACCAGCTGGTGAGTAAATGAAGTCCCGGCGGCAGCACTACCCAGCCGGCATGCGCCAGGAGCCCCAGCGTCGCGACCGTCGCATAAACATTCAGCCCGGCCGCGAAGCTGATCGCCACCACCAAACCCACAAGCTCAGGACCCACAAGCCCCGAACCCACGAGTCCGGCACCGATCAGTCCGGATCCGCCGCCCAAAGTCATGCCAGCCAGCATAGCCGAACTCCAGCCTCAGCCGGCAGTCATCGCCGAAAACGGTCAGATCGCCCTCACGCTTCGCTAAGCGCCAGCCGCGGCCGCATCGGAAATGTCAGCCTCGCGATCCCGCTGAACAGCAGACTGATGCCCACCAGCGTCCCCACTGCCCAGAACGTGCTCGAAGGCCAGTGGAAGAAGATCAGCACGGCCAGCAGCAACGATGCCAGTCCGTCGACAAGGAACCAGATCGATCCCGGCCGCTTCCGCACCAGCGAGAAGAGCGCCAGCTCAAACACGCCCTCCAGCGCGATGTAGATCCCCAGCACCAGCGTCAGCGCCACGACGCCCGAAACCGGCCTCGCCAGCATGTAGAAAGCGGCGACAAGGTACACGATTCCGATCAGTATCTGCCACAGAACCGCTCCGGCTCCGCGTTCCGACCACGCATAGACCAGGTGTGCGATCCCCGCGATCAGGATCAGCCATCCGAAAAAGATGCTGGCGGCAATGCCAGCGAAGAACGGCGCACAAATCGAAAACATCCCCGCGACAACCAGCAGAATTCCCAGAAAGATCGACCATCCCCGCGCAGGGGACGAAGTGGAAATACTCACGGCACCCTCCTCAATCGACGTTGGGGCCCCTTACAACACCAGTGATGCCCAAACTCGGCACGCGGGCGCAAATATAGCACACGGCGCCCAACAAAGTGAGCCTGCCGCCGGCAGGCGAACGGCACGTCACACCCCACCCTTTCAGCCTTCTTACGCAGTTCTGTACCCTCCGTCCTTTACTCTGTTCTCGAGATGTCTTCCATCGCTACGCCCGACTGGTCCCAACTTCCCATCCCCGAAGACGACGGCGCCGCACGCCACCTCCCTGGCACGCGCGTCCCCTCTATCCCCTTGCAGGCGACTGACGGCGCCACCATCGACCTGGCCTCGCTCCCCGGCCTCACCGTCCTCTTCGCCTTCCCGCGCTCCGGCCGTCCCAATGAGCCCAACCCCCCCGGCTGGGACCAAATCCCAGGCGCCCGCGGCTGCACCACCCAGTGCAACGCCTTCCGCGACCACTTCGCCCTGGTTCGTTCCCTCGGCGTCGGTCACCTCTTCGGCCTCTCCGTTCAGGACACCGCCTGGCAGCGCGAAATGGCCGAGCGCCAGCACCTCCCGTTCCCCATCCTCTCCGACGAATCCTTCCAACTCGCCCGCGCCCTCCGCCTGCCCACCTTCGATACCAGCGGCATGACCCTCCTCAAACGCCTCACCCTCGTCATCAACTACGGTGTCATCGAGCAAGTCTTCTATCCCGTCTTCCCACCTGACCAAAACCCCGCCGAAGTGATCCAATGGCTGAGACGCCGAACAACCCCGTGAGGCTCGCGCTCTGCCTCCGATCTCCTGATTCCTGCTCTGCCTTCCGCCCATTCGCGATTCGCTGTTCTGCACCCTGTATCCTCAAACCAATGGACGTGCTCGCCCACTTCCGGATGCTCGCCCGCTACAATCGCCTCGCCAACGAACGCCTCTTCGAAAAGTGCGCGCAGCTCGACGACGCCGAATACCACAAATCGCGCCCCGGCTCCTTCGGCGGCATCCACGCCAACCTCAGCCACATCCTCCGCGGCGACCGCATCTGGATGGAGCGCTTCGAAGCTGGCAACCCTAACCCGCCCTCGCACGCCGTCGTCTTCGAGGACTTCGCCGCCCTCCGCTCCGCGCGCATCGCCGAAGACGCCCGCATCGAGCAGTTCTTCTCGCAAGCTGACGCCGCCTTCTTCGACCGGCCGCTCCACTACTCCAACCTCAAGGGCGAGCCATGCACGGACCCGGCCGCCGTCATCGTCAGCCATCTCTTCAACCACCAGACCCACCACCGCGGCCAGGTCCACGTCATGCTTAGCCAGACTCCCGTCGGCGCGCCCACCCTCGACCTCCACCGCATCATGAATCCGTAGGCCGCCACTGCTCATCGAACACATCCGCGCGTTGGCCGAATCGCCGATTCACGCTAAAATAAAAGAATTGCAGGAAAGGTCTCAGGAACAAGAGTCATGCCCAAAGAGGGGATCCACCCGAACTACCACGAGATTCGCGTCGTCTGCGCGTGCGGCAACACCTTCACCACCAAGTCGACGCACAAAGGCGACATCCACGCGGAAATCTGCTCCAATTGCCACCCGTTCTTCACCGGCAAACAAAAGCTGGTCGACACCGCGGGCCGCGTCGAGCGCTTCCGCCGCAAGTACGCCAAAACCGAAGCCAAACCGGAGCCAGCCGCCGCCGCCAAGTAACTGAACAGCGGCCCTCGAAACAAAGGCCTCCGCCCAGGGCGGGGGCCTTTTATATGCGATGCTCGTGTTGGGAGAATGCCCATGCAGGATGTTCAGTTCCGGCATTATCTTGATCGTGCCAGAGACTTCCTGAAGGGTATGGAACTCCTGAAAGAGGACTTGACTGAGTTCGGACATTCGACTGCGCTGCTCGGCATTCACGGCGCGATCTCTTATTGCGATGCACTTCGGGTCGGACTTGGGAGCAGGCGGCTCTCTTCAGATAACCACGCGAGTGCAACTAAGGAGCTGAAATTGCTGCTCGCTGCGCGAAAATACGAGGAACAACAAGGCATTGAGAGACTGAACAAAATGCTTGCGCAAAAGAGCATGGTCGCGTACTCCCCGGAAAGGGTTTCAGGCAAGGATATTGCTGCAATCATCCAGCAAGCCCGAAGATTTGCCGTTTGGGCCGAGGCTGCGGGAAGACAATTGAAGATCGAGGGGTGGAAAGATGCCTGAAGTTCAAGTTCAACAAGACCTCGGCAGAGCGAAGAACGCCGTCCAGGATTTCTTAATTCGGAAGCTCCTCTATCCAAAGGTATATCTGGATGCCGATTGGAGCGGAATACATGCCGATGTGCTTGCCATCGACCGGACCGGTGTAGGCGATGTTCATGCCGTGCGCCTCGTGCCATGGGAGCTCGGCCATAGCGACAACCACGGCTGGTCTGCGTTCCTTGAGAGGCGTGTTCCGGAGGTAATGCAGGAGTTTGCGACATTTCCCGCTCAATTTCGATATGTGGCTGTCGTCTGCTCCGAACCTAACAAGCAGCGGTGGATACCAGGCAAGCCGAGTTTGAGTCAATCGCTCGCCCCCGACGGGGTGGGACGAATCGGTATCTTGTTCGTGGATGTTACGGAACAGGATCCCAGAGTTGACCTACTACTCAAGCCTGAACGCTTCCGATCGTCCAGCCAGATTACCGATATTGCCGACCAGTACATGGCCGCGAATCAGGCCAATTGGGAAGTCCGCGAATAAAGGCGTGAAGAAACACTGGGACAACCCGCAAGAACACCCCATGCCCGAAGGCACGCGCGTGCCTGCGTCCCTCCAGATCGCCAACGTCACAGTAGCCCCAGCCACCGTACTCGCCCCCATGGCCGGCGTCACCGACACCGTCTTCCGCCGCTTCATCCGCAACGCCAGCGTCTTTTCGGCCAGCCCGGACCACGCATCCATCGAAGACCAGGTCAGCAATCAGCAATCCGGCTGCGGCCTTATCATGACCGAGTTCACCTCCGCCGACGGCCTCGCCCGCATGCGCGAGTCGAAACGCAAAAGGTATCTCACCTTCTACGACGACGAACACCCCATCTCCGCCCAGCTCTTCGGCTCCAACCCCCAAACCCTCGCCGAAGCCGCCCGCATCGTCGAGGACACCGGCTTCGACATGGTCGACCTCAACCTTGGCTGCCCCGCCAAGCGCGTTGTCTCCTGCAACGGGGGCAGCGGACTCCTCCGCGACCTGCCCCTCATCGCCACCATCTTCGAATCTGTGCGCGCCGCGGTTACAATTCCGTTCACCGTCAAGTTCCGCCTCGGCTGGAACGACAACCACATCGTCTGCGTTCCCCTCGCCCGCCTCGCCGAGGACTCCGGCCTCAACGCCGTCGCCATCCACGCCCGCACCCGCGAGCAGGGCTACGCCGGTCAGGCCCGTTGGCACCACATCGCCGAAGTCAAAGCTGCAGTCCGCATCCCCGTCATCGGCAACGGCGACGTCCGCACTCCCGAAGACGCCTGCGCCCTCATCGCCAAAACCGATTGCGACGCCGTCATGATCGGCCGCGCCGCCCCCGCCAATCCCTGGATCTTTAAGCAAATTGCCGAGTACACCGCCACCGGCCGCTACGACGCGCCGACAGACCACGACCGCTACCGAATGATCCGCACCTATTTCGAAATGCTTCTCACCGAACTCACCCCCGATACGTCGCGCGCCCCCGCAGCCGAAGCCGCGGGGAAGATGAAGCAGTTCGCCTCCTGGTTCACCCACGGAGTCCGCGGCGGCGGCGCCCTGCGCAAATCCATTTACGAAGCCAAAACCGGCGCCGCCATCCTCGAAGCTGTCGACCACTTCTTCAGCAGGGAAGTGGCCGACGATGAATCGCTCGACTCATCCCTCCCGGATGCGCAGACTTTTGTTCCCTCCCTCGCCGCGGGCGAATAGAATCGAGCCTGACAGATGAGCGCCGATCGAACCATCCGCAAGTTTTCGAGTCACGAGGAGCAGCAGGCAGAGACCTACCGATACTGGCGCAGCCGGTCCCCTGGTGAGCGCCTCGCCGCGGTGTGGGATGCAACCCTCGCCGCCTGGTCGGTCAAAGGCTTTTGCTACGATGCTTCCCAACGATCTGAGAGAACTCTTACTCGCGTTCAACGAACACGGGGTTGAATATCTTCTTGTCGGCGGTTATGCGGTTGGAATTCACGCTGAACCGCGGGCGACGACGGACCTGGACGTCTTTGTACGTCCAGAGCAGTCCAACAGCGAGATCGTCTATCGCGCTCTGGCCGCTTACGGAGCGCCCCTGGCCGGGGTCACACCCCATGACTTCTGCAACGATCCCAAATCCGTCTTTCAAATTGGTCAGCCGCCACTTCGCGTTGACATCCTGCAACAAATTGATGGAGTAACCTTCGAGGAGGCATGGCCAAAACGGATCGAAGCCCTCATCGATGGCATTCCGGTTCACGTGATCTCCGCCGAGCACCTGATACAGAACAAACTTGCCGCGGGCCGGCTTCGGGATCTTGCCGACGCCGACGCGGTCCGCGAAGCTACGAAAGAAAATTAACCAGTAGAGGAGTGGGCTCTTAAGCTCCGCGATCCGCCAGCGTCCGAGGAAAAGGGCTTCACGCCCGGCGCCAAACCCTACGCCCCAATCCAACGCAGCAACAACCCCGGCGCGCACCCCAACACCACCACCAGCCCCGCCACAACCCACACCGTCACCCGCGTCACTAAAGAAGTCCGAATCGCCGCTGCGTCTGCCGCCCCGTCGGCAACAAACACCTGCTTCAACACCCGCAGATAGTAGTAAAGAGAAACCGCGCTCATCGCCACCGCCAGCAGCACCAGCCACAGCAATCCGAGGTGCGGTTCCGCCTGCAGCGCCGCCGCAAAAATATAAAACTTCCCAAAGAACCCCGCCAGCGGCGGAATGCCCGCCAGCGACAACAGAAACACCAGCATGCACAGCGACAGCCCAGGCGCGCGACGATACAACCCAGCCAGGTCCGCAATCTTGTCCACGCCCTCCGCCTCCAGCGCCCCCATCACGCCAAACGCCCCAAGCGACGCCAGAGCATACGTGATCACGTAATACAGCAGCGCCGCGGTCCCCATCGGCGTGTGCGCAATCAGCCCCAGCAACATGTAACCCGCGTGCCCAATCGCCGAGTAGGCCAGCAGCCGCCGCACGCTCGTCTGCGCAATTGCCGCCAGGTTTCCAACCACCATCGACAGCGCCGCCATTACGCACAGCACCGGAACCCATCCTGGTGCATACCCGCCAAAAGCGCCGTGTCCCGCCGCGCCAGCCAGCCCGGCCATCGTGACCTGGCCAAACACAAAGAAGCTCGCCACCTTCGAACTCGATGCGATGAATCCCGCGCTTACCGTCGGCGCGCCCTGGTAAGCATCCGGCGCCCAAAGATGGAACGGCGCCGCCGCCACCTTGAACCCGAATCCGATCGCCACCATCACCAGCGCCACCAGCAGCAGCGGATCGAGCGCCGGCCCGCTCACCGCCGCCGCAATCTTCGGCAGTTCGATCGATCCCGAAACCCCATACAGAAGGCTCATCCCAAACAACAGGAATCCCGCCGACATTCCGCCAAACAGAAAATATTTCAAGCTCGCTTCCGCCGACTGCCGGCTCTGCTTATCAAATCCGGTGAGCACGTACAGCGACAAACTCAAAAACTCCAGCGCCACAAAAATCAGCAGCAGATTCTCGGTCGCCACCAAAAACATCATCGCCACCGTGGCAAACAAAATCAGCGCGAGGTACTCGCCCACATGCAACGTAAGCCGCGCCGAAGTCGACAGCAGCACCGTCAGAACCGTCAGCGCCAGAAGCGCCACCTGTACCACCCGCGTCAGCGGCGTGACCACAAACATCGCGTCCGGCAAGCGTCCCAGCACCGCCGCATGCATCAGCAGGTACGCCGCCACCAGGCAGCCCGCGCACCCGATCAGCGCCTCCGCTCCGAACCGCGTCTTCACCGCTGCCCGGCGAAGCACCGTCAGATCCAGCGCCAGCAGCACCAGCCCCGCCACCGCCACCGCAATCTCCGGCAGCGTCAGGCGGAGCAGCTCGGCGTAGTTCACCACATTTGGGCCGAGGGTCAGGTCCGCACTCATCGCCACGCTCCTCGCCTGAGGCCCTCAAACAGCGGCGAATTGAGCGTCGGCAAAATCAAATCCGTCAAAATCCGCGGATACAGACCCACCGTCAGCGTGCTGGCCAGCAGCAGCAGCGCCCCCAGCTTCTCCGGCAGCGTAATCGGCGGCAGCGCATGTTCCGCTGCGCCCGGCGTCGCCTCGCCAAAGAACGCCTTCGTCAGCGCGCGCCATGTAAACGCAATCCCCACCAGGATCCCAATCCCCGCGACCACGATCATCCACGCGAACGAACGCCACGTTCCGATCAGCACCTGAAACTCCGCGATGAACCCGCTGAATCCCGGCAGCCCAATCGACGCCATACCCGCCAAAATAAACGTCACCGCCGCAAACGGAATCGCGTGCGCCAGCTGCATCGGCCCCAGCTCGTTCAGATCGCGCGTGTGCGTACGGTCGTAAACCATCCGTCCCACAACAGCAAATAGCAGACCCGCAATCACGCCGTGCGAGGACATCTGCAGCACCGCGCCATCCAGCCCAATCTGTGTCAGCGTCATCAGCCCCAGCAGCACGAAGCCCATATGCGAGACGCTCGAGTACCCGATCACAAACTTGAAATCCCGCTGCACCAGCGCCACGCTCGCGCCATACACAATTCCAATCACCGCCAACAGCGCAAAGACCTCGCGCCACGATCCAAACCCCATCACGCGAAATCCCCACGGCTCCATCCCGGCAGGGAACAGCATCATTGCAACGCGCAAACATCCATACGCGCCCAGCTTCATTACGACACCCGCCAGCAGCATGGACGCGGCCGTCGGAGCCGCAGCATGTCCGGTCGGCGCCCAGGTGTGGAACGGCCACATGCCCGCGAGCACCGCGAACCCCACAAACACCAGCGGGAACAATCCCATCTGTAGCCGCGTCGAAAAATGCGCCGCAGCCAGCGCGTCGAAGCTCATGCTGTGACCGCCCGACGCCACCCATGCTGCCACCATCCCGGCGAGCACCAGCGCGCTTCCCGCGAACGAATACAGCGCCAGCTTCATCGCCGCGTATTCCCGCTGCGATCCCGCATCCTCGCCCGTCGCTCCCGCCTTCGCCGACCCCCAGATCGCAATCAGAAAATACTTCGGGATAATCGCAATCTCGTAGAACACGAACAGAAGAAACAAATCGAAGCTCAGAAAAACCCCGTACACCCCGCCGATCAGCACCAGATAAAGCGCAAAGAATTCCTGCGTCCGCTTCTCGATGTTCCACGAAAACAAAATCCCCGCCGTCGCCGCGATCCCCGTCAGCAGCACCAGCGTCAAACTGATCCCATCTGCCGCCAGATCGTATTCGAGGCCAAGCTGCGGAACCCACGCCACCCGCGTCACCATTAGCAACTCACCCGGCGTCCAATGCCGCAGCGCTACCAGTCCAATGCTCAGCCCCGCCACCGCTGCCGCCAGCGCCACCCAACGCGCCAGCGCCTTCGACGGGCTCAGCCGCGCCGCCAGCGCGCCGAGGAACGAAATGTAAATCGTCCAGGCCAGCATCAGAATCTCATCCCCGCAACCCATTGCGTCACGGTCGCGTGTACCATCCCCGTGATCAGCTGCGGATAGAGCCCCAGCACAAACATCAGCCCAATCGCCGGCGCCAGCGCCAACCGCTCCGTCACCGTCAGGTCCGGCATCGCGCTCCACCGCGGATTCACTGGTCCCGAAAACACCTTCTGGATCACCGTCAGCAAAAACACCGCCGTCATCAGCAGTCCCAGCACCGCCACCGACGAAGCCCAGGAGGCGAGCGGAAACGCTCCCTTAAAAATCAAAAATTCAGCAGGGAAGCCGTTCAGCCCCGGTAATCCCAGCGACGCAAAAATCGCAATCCCCATCAGCCCCGAAAACACGGGCACCACCCTGCGCAGCCCGCCAAAATCCTCAAGACCGCGTAGTCCGCCGCTCCGCCGCTCCAGCAACGCAATGAACCAGAACAAACACGCCGCCGTCAGCCCGTGGCTGAACATCTGCAGCAACACACCCGTCAGTGCCGCGGCCTTCTCCGACGCCATCCCCGGGCCGCTGCCCGTGAACTTCGCCGCCACACAAACACCCAGCACGCAATACCCCAGGTGATTGATCGACGAATAAGCAAACGTGCGCTTCAGATCCTTCTGCGCCCACGCCGCAAACGCCGGCAACACAATCGATGCCACCGCCATCCACAGCAGCGGCTTCATCGCATGCTGCATCTGCGCGGGGAAAATCGGGAGCAGCACGCGCAGAAATCCGTACACCCCCATCTTCGACATCGCGCCCGTGAGTAACATCGTCGTCTCGCTCGACGCTTCGGCGTACGTCGAAGGCAGCCAGGTGTGGAACGGCACCACCGCCGTCTTCACCGCGAACCCCAGGAACGCCGCCCAGAACAGAAGCATCATCAGGTGTTGAGGATTGCCCGCCAGATTGCCAAGTCCGGGCAGATTCGTCGCAATCGCGGTTACAATTTGTCCCGACTGCCCCAGCTGCGCCAGCTGCACAAAATCAAATTGCCCCGTCGCCACAAACAGCGCCAGAAACGCCAGCAGCAGCGTTACGCTGCCCACCATGGTGTAGAGGAAAAGCTGCGCTGCCGCCTTCGCCCGTCCCTTGCCGCCCCAGATTCGCACCAGGAAAAACGCCGGGATCAGGCTCAGCTCCCAAAAAATAAACCAGTGCACGAAGTTCAGCGCCGTGAACGTCCCAAACAGCCCCGCCTCCAGAAACAGCACCAGCGCAAAATAAACCGGCCCGTGATTCTCATTCCGCCAGGACGCAGCCAGCGACATCAGCACCACCAGCGCCGACAAAACCAGCATCAGCACGCCCAGCCCATCCACGCCAACGTGATATGAAATGCCCAGCGCTGGCGCCCACGCGTGATGCTCCTCAAACTGCATTCCCGGATTGCGCGGATCGAGCCCGTACCAAAACTTCAGAGCAACGGCCAGCGCTCCCACCGCAAACGCCACGGCAATCGCGCGTGCCAGTACGCCAAGCCTGCTCAGAGCCAGCACCAGCAACCCACCCGCAATCGGGAACAGCGTGAGCAGCGTGATCATCCGCGATGGCTCCACAGCAGCAGCACTGCCAGCACCACCAGCGCCCCCGCAATTACCCGCAGATAGTTCTGCACCCGCCCATTTTCCAGATGCGACAGCAGCCGCCCGCCCCGCCCAAGCTCGCGGCACCCTTCATCGAAGCTGCCGTTCACGACGAAGCGATCCACGCCCGCGTCAAGCCAGCTCACGCCCTTCACCATCCACGAAACCAGCCGTACCGCGCCACCAAAAATCCAGCGATCCAGCCACGCCGCGAATCCTGCGCAAAATCGCGCCAGCGCAATCACGGTGAACTCGTACAGCTCGTCGACGTACAAACGATTCGCCAGTGCACGAAAAATTCCCGGCTGCAATTTCTCCAGCGCATCCGGACCCGTCACGCGCACAATCGGCTTCCGCCCGTAGAACCACCAGCCCAGCAGCAGCCCCAAAAGCACAATCGCAGACGACACCATCATCACCGGCATCAACCCCGGCTCGCGGAACCCAGCCCAGTCGAACTTCACTGACTGCCCCGCAAGAAAATTCTGGAACCACGGCCATGCTGGCCACCCTACGTACCCCAGCAAACAGGCAAACACCGCCAGAATAGCCAGCGGCCCCGTCATCACCGCCGGGCTCTCGTGCGGATCGGCGATGGCGCAAACCTCACCCGGCCGCGCCGAAACCAGGGGCTCAATCTGCTCCGCGGGAATCGCATGGTCCGCCACAGCCGCAGCCCCAACACCGGCATCCGTCACCCGCTGTGGTCCAAAGAACACGTAGTACATCTGCCGCGTCATATAGAACGCCGTCAGCAGCGCGCCGACGGCGCCCAGATAAAACGGCCCGCGCGACACGCCCCACCCATGCGCCGCGTGCAGAATCGCGTCCTTGCTCCAGAACCCCGCAAACAGCGGAAACCCACACAGCGCCAGCATGCCGAACGCATAGGTCGCGAACGTCACCGGCATAAAGCGCCGCAGCCCGCCCATGTTGCGGATGTCCTGCTCCTCCGTGCAGCCGTGAATTACCGACCCGGCGCCGAGAAAAAGCAGCGCCTTGAAAAATGCATGCGTGATCAGGTGGAACATCCCCACCGCAACCCCGCCCACGCCGAGGCCCAGCATCATGTAACCAAGCTGCGACACCGTCGAGTACGCCAGGATCCTCTTAACGTCGTCCTGCGCCACGGCAATGCAAGCTGCAAAAATCGCTGTGATCGCGCCCACCCAAGCCACCACTTCGAGCGCATGCGCGCTCATCAGCGGATACACCCGCGCCACCAGATAAACGCCCGCCGCCACCATCGTCGCCGCGTGAATCAGCGCGCTCACCGGCGTCGGGCCCTCCATAGCATCGGGCAACCAGACGTGCAGAGGCACCTGCCCCGACTTGCCCACCGCGCCGCAGAAAATCAGCAGCCCGATCGCCGTCGAAACTGCCATGCCGGCGACCGTGATGTGGGCGCCCATCGCAACCACAGCGCCCTGCTCCAGGCACCCCGAGCCCTGGTCATAAAAGAGCAGTGTTCCGCTCTGCGCGTAGAGCCACACCATCCCGATCAGCAATCCAAGATCGCCCACGCGCGTCGTAATGAAAGCCTTCTTCGCCGCTGCAGCCGCCGCCGGCCGATAAAACCAGAACCCGATCAGCAGATACGACGTCAGCCCCACCACTTCCCAGCACATGAACAACAGCAACAGGCTGTTCGCAATCACCACGCCCAGCATCGCGCCGGCAAACAGCGACAGAAAACAAAAGAACCGCGCGAAGTTGTCGTCGTGCGCCATGTACCCGAGGCTGTAGATAAAAATCAGCAGGCCGACGAACGTCACCATCACCAGCATCACAGCAGCAAGCGGATCGAGCAGCCATCCCAGCTGCACCCACTGATCCCCAAACTGCATCCACGCAAAATTCCGCACCTGCACCGCCGGATGCGCGAGCGCCGCGACGAACGCCATCAGCGCCAGCACCAGCGCGATCCCCATCGAACCGATCGCCAGCATCGCCGAGATCACCCTCTGCGATCTTTTCAGCACCGCACTGATCCCCGCCGCCAGCATCGGCAGCGCAGGAATGAGCCACAGATTGTGCACGATCCAGGGCGTCATCCCTTCATCTCCGTAATCTCGCTCACGTCGCTGGTCCGCGTATGCCGATAGATTGCCAGAATCAGCGCCAGCCCCACCGCTGCCTCCGCCGCCGCCACCGCAATCGAGAAGATGACAAACATCAACCCGGTCAGCGCCTCGCTGTGAGGACCGAAGCGCCAGAACGCAATAAAGTTCAGGTTCGCCGCGTTCAGCATCAGCTCGATGCCCGCCAGTACCAGGATCGCATTACGCCGGGTCAGCGCACCGGCCAGGCCGATCGAGAACAGCAATGCGGAAACCAACAGACAACCAGCAAGAGGAGTCATCAGGCGCGCAACTCCGGACTCCGTCCCGCCGCTGTCTCAGCGGGGATGACGCGCCTGTCCCGCAGCGCCAGGATCACCGCGCCAATCATGGCCGCCGTGAGCATCAGCGCGATCACTTCCAGCGGAAGCACGTAACGCTCCATCAGTGCGAACCCTATCGCCTGCATCGGAACATGCGGCGCGGATCCCCATCCCTCTGCCGTACCCCGAGCCACGGTGCTCGTCATCACCGCCCACGCCAGCACAGCAAACACCGCCAATGCCAGCGCACCGCCCGCCAGTCCGGCCGGAGAAAACACATTATCCAGTTCGGTCTCAGCGCTGCGCGTGAGCAAAATCGCAAACACAATCAGAATCGCAATCGCGCCCACATACACCAGCAGCTGCGCGAGTCCCGCGAACTCCGCTCCAAGATTCAGATACAGAGCCGCCAGCCCTGCAAACGCCACCGTCAGCGCCAGCGCGCAATGCACCAGGCGTCGCAGCGTCATCGCGGCCACACCTCCGGCCAGCGTCATCATCGCGAGTATCAGGAAGGAAATGGTCATCCCTGGTCGTTCAAGGTTCCGGCGCGCTCATCCGTGCGCCGACGTTGCGGTTGTTTCCGGATTCCACGCCGGGCTCTCATACCATTGCACAACAGCACCCGCGCGACTGTGACTCCAATCACTCCCCGGCTGGATCATCCGGGGTCCATCTACTCCGCGAACCGGTAAGTCCGCTTCGCAATCCTGTGGCCGCGCCCCAGCGTGCGCGCTAACAATATATAAGGTGCGAGAATCACCAGCGCGCAGACCAGCCAGCGTATCACACCGCCCAGCGGCTTCGGCCCCACCATCGCCGGCGTCACAAACCGCCACATTGCCGCAGACACGATCACGATCAGCGTCATCGGCAGCATGAATTTCCACGCGAAATTCATCAACTGATCCATCCTCAAGCGCGGCATCGTTCCCCGCACCCAGATGAACCCAAAAATCAGCGTCAGCAGCTTCGCGAAGAACCAAAGCCACGTCGGAACCCATCCCAGGAACGCGAACGGCGCCGACCACCCGCCGAGAAACAAGGTGATGCCGAGGCCGCTTACAGCAAACATCTCCAGGTATTCCGCCAGGAAAAACAGCGCAAACTTGAACCCCGAATACTCGATGAAGTACCCCGCAATAATCTCCGACTCGCCTTCCGGTAAATCGAACGGGCTGCGATTCGTCTCCGCCGTCGCCGCAATCATAAACAGGATGAATCCCGCCAAGCCCCAGGGCGTGAAGACGTTCCAGTGGGCCAGACCATTTGTGGTCTGCGCCTGCCGATCCACGATACTCACCAGCGACAGCGTCCCCGACATCATGATCACCGGCACCGATGACAGGATCAGCGGAATCTCGTAGCTGATCATCTGCGCGATCGCGCGCATTGCCCCCAGCAGCGAATATTTGTTGTGGCTCGACCATCCCGCCATGAAAACGGCCAGCTCCGTGGCCGCGCCTACCGCGAAAAAGTACAGGACGCCAGAGTCCAGGTTCACCGCCGTCATGTTGCGCCCCACCGGCAGCACCGCGTAGCTCAGAAACACCACGCCCACCAGCGCCAGGGGCGCAAGATAGTGCACCACATGGTCCGCCGCACGCGGGACAATATCTTCCTTCGTCAGGGATTTCAACGCGTCCGCGATCGGCTGAAACACGCCCCACGGTCCCACGCGGTTCGGACCGTAGCGGTTCTGCATCCGCCCCAGCCCTTTGCGCTCAAACACCGTCGTCAGCGCAAACAGCCCCGCAAACACCACGACGATCGTCCCCACCGAAACCACGATCGACACCGGCGTCTGCAACAGCACAGGCACATGCGCGACGATCCAGTGCTTGAGCGTGACAAAGATCTGATCCGCCGCGTTCGCAGAGATCATGGCGGCGTCACCTTTGTCTCTGCCACGTTCACCGCCGCTCCGTTTCCAGATCCCTCAGCCGAGATCACACTCGCCGCCGCCCTGGCCTTCGCGGCAGCCTCAGCAGCAGCCGCCTTGGCCCGCGCGTCGGCCAGCTCCTTCGCGCGCCGCTCATCGGTCTCCGCAGCTTCCACCGGATGAATCGTCCGGTAGTATTCGTTGGGCTTGGCCAGCTCCCGCTTTGTCCACAGCAAGCCGCGAAATCGGTCGTCCGTACTGAGCTCAAAAACCTTGTCCATCCGGATCGCGTCGAAGGGGCAAACCTCGACGCAAATCTGGCAGCTCATGCACACCGACACGTCAATGTCGAAGACCGCCGGATAAGCCTGCGGTTTTCCCACAAAATCCGGCTTCTTATCCTTGCTTTTCTCAATGTGAATGCATCGGGGCGGACACTCCTTCTCGCAAATCTGGCACGCCACACAGCGCAGCCCCGCCTCCGGGTCCGTCCCGTCATACAGCAAGAAGGGAAAAACCCGCGACGCCTCGGGCAGCGGCAGCCGGTCCTCCGGATACTGCACCGTGGTCAGCCGCTGCTTCTCGACATAGCTGCCGAAGAAGTTCCGCGCCGTCTCGACTAAACCCTGAATGATCCCTTCACCCAGCATGTAACTCCTCAGCTTTTAGCCGTTAGCTTTTAGCCAGGCCTTTAGCTAACAGCTAAAAGCCAGCGGCTAACAGCTATCGATCTACTTCCCCCAGCACAATATCCACGCTGCCCAAAATAATCACCGCATCGGCGATGTTCTCCCCCAAACACATATCCTCGAGGATGGTCAGGTTGATCATGCTCGGCGGCCGCACCCGATACCGATAAGGATTCCCCGTCCCATCGCTGATCAGGAAAAATCCCAGCTCTCCCTTAGGCGACTCGATCCGCCCATACGCCTCGCCCGCCTTGGGGCGCAGCCCGCGCAGCCGGACTTTCGGGTCCATCACCGGACCCGCGGGAATATCGCGCAGCGCCTGCTCCAGAATCTTCACCGTCTCCCGCATTTCCAGCAACCGCATCATGTAGCGGTCGTACACGTCGCCGTGCTCGCCCATCGGCACACGAAAATGGAAGCGGTCATAAATCCCGTAATGATCCACCTTGCGGATGTCGTAGTTCACGCCGCTCGCGCGCAGCATCGGTCCCGTCACGCCCGCGTTGATGGCCAGCGCCCGCGGCAGCACGCCCACGCCCTGGGTCCGCGCCATCAGAATCTCATTCACCCGCAGCAGATTCTCAAACTCATCGACGAATTGCGGCAGCCGCCCCACCAGCGTGCGCACCTCAGCCAGCCAAGCCGCCGAGCAATCCACGCGGACCCCGCCAAAGCGCATGTAGTTACACATCATCCGCGCGCCGCTCAGCGACTCGAACAGGTCCAGCACCTTCTCGCGCTCGCGAAACGCATACATCAGCGGCGTGCCGCTCGCGCCCATGTCCTGCAGCAGAAAACCCACCAGCCCCGCATGATTCTGGAACCGCGTCAGCTCTGCAACAATCACGCGAATATATTCCGCGCGCTCCGGCACTGCGATCCCCGCCAGCTTCTCCACCGCCAGCACGTAGCCCCAGTTGTTCGTCATCGAGCACAGATAGTCGAGCCGATCGGTGTAGGGAATCGCCGACAGATACGCGCCATGCTCCGCAATCTTTTCGTGGTTCCGGTGCAGATACCCAAACACAGGCTTGAGCCGGACCACGCGCTCGCCCTCGAGCTTCACATCCATCCGGAACACGCCGTGCGTCGATGGGTGATGCGGCCCCATCGACACCTCCATGATCTCGCCCTCTTCCGGCTCGAAGACCGCCAGATCGGCCACCGCGTCTCTCATCGGCGCGCCTCCGACGAAGTGCCCGGCGCGCCTGGCCGCTGTGGCGCGACTACAGGAACCTCATCCACTGGCGGTACATAATCCTTGCGCATCGGGAAATCGACGAACCCGTCCCACATCAAAATCCGCCGCAGGTCCGGATGCCCCTCGAACACAATCCCGTACAAGTCGAACGCCTCGCGCTCCTGAAACTCCGCGCTCCGCCACACCGGCGTCAGCGAAGGCAGCCGCGCCCCATCGCCTCGATCCCTGGTCCGCATCCGCAGCACCACCGGCCCGTGCTTCTTCTCCATCGAAAACAGGTGATACACCGCTTCCAGATACCCCGGCTTCTTCGTTTTCCGAACCTCTTCGACTTCCTGCTCGGACTCCGACCCATCGGCCGCCTTGACGACCTTCTTCACCTTGACCTTTTCGCTCGTCTCCGCATCCAGCCAGTCCACGCCCGTCATCAGCGAACAATAATCCAGCCGCCACTCCGCGTGATCCCGCAGAAATTCGGCCACTGCCCGCGCGTGGGCGTGGTCGAGCAGCAGCGAGTGCTGTGCGGACGGGCTCCCATTCGCGATCACCGACACCGCTGCGCCCGGCACGCCTGCTTCAATCTGCGTTTTGATTTCTTCGGGGCAGGGAAGCGACATTACTGAATCACCTTGAGCGGATTCCCCGGCTCGGCTGTAAACACATCGCGGTTCATCGGCGGCTCCAGATCGTGCGCGCCGAATGCCGGCACGGGAAACTCACTCGGCAATTCCTTATGCAGATGCCGCGGCCTCGACTCGCCTGCCAGCGCCTGCTCCTCAATCTTCTTCTGCAGCGTCATGAACGCGTGAATCAGCGCCTCCGGACGCGGCGGGCACCCAGGAATATGCACGTCCACCGGAATGTACCGGTCGATCCCCTTCAGCACGTTGTACCCATCGCGAAACGGTCCGCCCGAAATCGCACAAGCGCCCATGGCGATCACATATTTAGGCTCGGGCATCTGGTTGTAGAGACGAACCACCTGCGGCGCCATCTTTTTTGTAACCGTGCCCGATACAATTATGAGATCCGCCTGCCTGGGTGAGGGCCGAAACACCTCCGCCCCAAACCGCGCCAGATCGTAGCGCGCCATCGTCGTCGCAATCATCTCGATCGCGCAGCACGCCAGTCCAAACGTCAGCGGCCAAACGGAATTCTTCCGCCCCCAGTTATACAACTCCTCCAGGGTCGTCGTGAAAATCCCGTTCTTGCTCAACTCGATCTTGAGATCTTTTAGATCGTCCGCCATTCAACTCCTTCAAGCCAGTAGCCAGTGGCCCGTAGCCTAAGGCTCCCGGGCGTCGGCTACCCGCTACAGGCTACCGGCTACCGGCTTCGTTACGCCCACGTCAACACATCCTTCTGATACGCCCAAACCAGCCCTTCCACCAGCAGCACCAAAAACACCAGCATCGCGAGGCAGGCCCCAGCCGACAATCCCGTAAACGCCACGGCAAACGGCAGCAAGAACACCGCCTCGACGTCGAAAACCAGAAACACAATCGCATATATGTAGTAGGAAGCGCCGAAGCCCGTCCAGGAATCGCCCTTCGACTCCAGCCCGCACTCATACGTAGCGTTCTTTTCAGCGCCCTGCTTCTGCGGCGAATAAATCCGCGCCCACAGCCAGGCCATCGCCAGCGGTGTAAACCCAAACGCCACAGCGCCCACCAGCAATCCCACGATCGTCAGCCAGGGATGCTCAGCACTTCCCATCGTCAACCCACTTCCCGGTCTCGACCCGCGACTCCTGTGAAGCTACCCGTCCCAAATCAGAACTCTCCGTGACCAAAATCACAGCTGGCTTCCACTCGTCCAGGGTCCAATTCGCTCAATTCGCCCGCTTTGACGCGCCTTCCGACGCCTCTTTGGCGCCATTCGCTGCAACACTCCATCCTCGCACACTTATGTCCGTCGCCGCAGCCTCCGGTGTGGCAACGCACCTCGAAGCGCCTCCCCTCAGTCTTCCGCTCGTCTTTGGCTCGCATTCCGCTCGCTTTTCGCTACAGGCTACAGGCTACGGGCTACTGGCTACAGGCTCCGACACTTGTGTTCCCTGTCACAGCCGACCCACTCGCCCCCAGCGCAGACTTTCCTTAAGTGATTTGCGGCGATTCCGCACTCAGCCGCACACAACCCCAGCAAGGAGAATCATGACCGCACCTGCTAAAACTGCGATCTTCGATGGAAACGAAGCTGCCGCGTCCGTGGCCTACCGTTTCTCCGAAGTCATTTCGATCTACCCCATTACGCCCTCCTCCACCATGGCAGAGTTTGCCGATCAGTGGGCCGCCGACGGCCAGCGCAACATCTGGGGTTCCGTTCCCCTCGTTGCCGAAATGCAGAGTGAAGGCGGCGCTGCCGGCGCCATGCACGGAGCCCTCCAGGGTGGCGCTTTCGCCACCACCTTCACCGCCTCCCAGGGCCTCCTGCTCATGATCCCCAATATGTACAAGATCGCCGGTGAGCTCACCCCGACGGTCATGCACGTCACCGCCCGCTCCCTCGCCACGCACGCGCTCTCCATCTTCGGCGATCAGTCCGACGTTATGGCCTGCCGCCAGACCGGCTACGCCATGCTGGCCTCGAACTCCGTCCAGGAAGCCGCCGACCTCGCCACCATCGCGCACATCGCCACGCTGGAATCCCGCATCCCCTTCATGCACTTCTTCGACGGCTTCCGTACCTCGCACGAAATCAACAAAGTTCTCCCCATATCCGACGACACCATCAACGCCCTGCTCGACGAAAAAGCCGTCCGCGCCCATCGCGAGCGTTCGCTCTCGCCCGACCGCCCCGTCCTCCGCGGCTCCGCGCAGAATCCCGACGTCTTCTTCCAGGCACGCGAAGCCTGCAATCCTTACTACCTCGCCTGCCCGGTCATCGTGCAGGACGTCATGGACCGCTTCCACCGCGAAACCGGCCGCGAATATCACCTCTTCGACTACTACGGAGCGCCCGACGCCGACCGCGTCATCATTCTCATGGGTTCCGCTGCCGGAGCCACCGAGGAGGCCATTGACGCACTCAACGCCAAGGGCGAAAAGCTCGGGCTCCTCAAAGTCCACCTCTATCGTCCCTTCGCTGCTGAAGCTTTCCTGACAGCCCTCCCCGACTCCGTCCGTAAAATCGCGATCCTCGACCGCACCAAAGAGCCCGGCGCCGTCGGCGAGCCGCTCTACCAGGACATCGTCACCGCCGTCTCTGAAGCCCTTTCTTCCGGCCGTCTCCCGCTCGCGCAGTTCCCCGTCATCATCGGCGGACGCTACGGCCTCTCCTCCAAGGAATTCACGCCCGCCATGGCCAAAGGCGTTTACGACGAGCTGGCGAGGGCGCACCCGAAGAACCACTTCACCATCGGCATCGACGACGACGTCACCCACACCAGCCTTGCCTGGGACGACTCCTTCTCCACCGAAGATCCGAAGACCGTCCGCGCCCTTTTTTACGGACTCGGCTCCGACGGCACCGTGGGCGCCAACAAAAACTCCATCAAGATCATCGGCTCTGAGACCGACAACTACGCGCAGGGCTACTTCGTTTACGACTCCAAGAAGTCCGGCTCCCTAACCACCTCGCACCTGCGCTTCGGCCCCGATCCGATCCGCTCCACCTACCTCATCTCGCGCGCGAATTTCATCGCCTGCCACTCCTTCGAGTTCCTCGAGAAGATCGATGTCCTCGCTGCCGCCGAGCCTGGCGCCATCTTCCTGCTCAACAGCCCCTACGGCGCTGCCGACGTCTGGCAGCATCTGCCCCGCACCATCCAGAAAACCATCATCGACAAGAAGATCCGCTTCTACGTCATCGATGGCTTCAACGTCGCCCGCGAAAACGGCATGGGCACGCGCATCAACACCGTCATGCAGACCTGCTTCTTCGCCATCAGCGGCGTTCTGCCCCGCGAGGAGGCGATCGAGCAGATCAAGAAAGCCATCAAGAAGACCTATGGCAAGCGCGGCGACGCTGTTGTCCAGAAAAACTTCGCCGCCGTCGACGCCTCCATCGCCCAACTCCACGAGGTCAAGGTTCCCGAGCAGGTCTCCGCCAAGTTCGACATCCTGCCCGCCATTCCAGCCCAGGCCCCGGCCTTCGTCCGCGATGTCCTCGGTGCCATGGCTGCCGGTCACGGCGATCTGCTCCCCGTCAGCGCGATGCCTCCGGGCGGAACCTTCCCCACCGGTACTGCCAAATGGGAGAAGCGCAACATCGCGCAGTTCATCCCCGTCTGGGATAAGGACCTCTGCATCCAGTGCGGCAAGTGCGTCATGGTTTGCCCGCACGCCGTCATCCGCGCCAAAGTCTACGACGACAAACTCCTGCCCAACGCACCTTCAACCTTCAAGTCCGCCAAGCCGAAATGGCGCGGCATGGAAGAAGAGCTCTACACCCTCCAGGTCTCGCCCGAGGACTGCACCGGTTGCCAGCTTTGCGTCGAAGTCTGTCCCGCCAAGAGCAAGACCGACACCGCCCACAAGGCCCTCAACATGGCCGCCCAGGCACCGCTCCGACTGCCCGAGCGCGCCAACTGGGAGTTCTTCGAGTCCCTGCCCAACGTCGGGCGCGAACGCCTCTCCCTCAACCAGGTCAAGGATATTCAGCTTCTCGAGCCGCTCTTTGAGTTCTCGGGAGCCTGCGCGGGCTGCGGCGAAACCCCATACCTCAAGCTGCTCACCCAGCTCTTCGGCGATCGCCTCATGATCGCCAACGCCACCGGCTGCTCATCCATTTACGGTGGCAACCTGCCCACCACGCCCTACTGCGCGAACGAAGAGGGTCGCGGTCCGGCCTGGTCCAACTCCCTCTTCGAAGACAACGCCGAATTCGGCATGGGCATGCGCCTCGCCCTCGATCAGCAGCGCTCCTACGCGGAAAACCTGGTCGCCAAACTCGCGCCCACCCTTGGCGAAGACTTCGTCCGCGAGATCCTCGAAGCGGATCAGACGAAAGAGCAGGGCATTAACGAACAGCGCGAGCGGATCCGTCAGCTGCGCACCAAAATCGCTGCCACCGACTCTGCCGATGCGCGCAACCTCAACGCTGTAGCCGATACTCTGGTCCGCAAGAGCGTCTGGATCATCGGCGGTGACGGCTGGGCTTACGACATCGGCTTCGGCGGCCTTGACCACGTCCTCGGCTCGGGCAAGAACGTCAAGGTCCTCGTCCTCGACACCGAGGTCTACTCCAACACCGGCGGTCAGATGTCCAAGTCCACTCCGCGTGGTGCAGTCGCCAAGTTCGCCGCCGGCGGAAAATCCAACGCCAAGAAAGACCTCGCCATGGAAGCCGTCGCCTACGGGTCTGTCTATGTGGCCCGCGTCGCCATGGGCTCCAACGACAGCCACACCGTCAAAGCCTTCCAGGAAGCCGAAGCATGGGATGGCCCCGCGATCATCATCGCCTACAGCCATTGCATCGCCCACGGCTATGACTTAACCCACGGCCTCGACCACCAAAAAGCCGCCGTCAACTCCGGCTACTGGCCGCTCATGCGTTACAATCCCGCGGTTCGCGCAGAAGGGAAGAACCCGTTCTTCCTCGACTCGCGCGCCCCATCCATCCCGCTCAAGGACTACGTCTACAGCGAGACGCGCTACACCATGCTGGAGCGGGCGCATCCGGATACCGCCGCTGAGCTGCTCAAAGAAGCCACCGACGACGTGGAGCGCACCTGGCGTGTCTACTCCAGCCGCGCAGCGATGCCCGGCCGCGAAACCACGCCCAACATCTCGCCGCGCAACGGCCACGAAACAGCCGCAACCCAAGCCCCGCAAAAGGAAGAGTAGCGGGCCACAACTCAGGTTTTTCCCGGAGCCGACTGAGGGCAGTGACTCCGGCTTCCGCCAGTGCTGGCACCTGCAACCGCCGGCACTGGCCCTTCCTTGCGCTGACTGCTTTTGCACCACTCGCTGATCGCTGGCCGCCAAACGCTGTTCTACAATGTCCAGAAGCCAGCCCAACCATCATCACAGCAACAACAGAGGCCGGCGTGCATCTCTACATCATGATTGAACACCCCCTGACCGAAGCCCTGACATTTGACGACGTCCTCCTCACCCCCGCCTGGAGTGAAATAGCGCCCGCGCAGGTCTCTACCGCGACCCGCCTGACGCAGCGCATCCCCCTCACCACTCCGCTGCTCTCCGCGGCTATGGACACCGTCACCGAATCCCGCATGGCCATCGCCATGGCGCAGCAGGGAGGCCTCGGCATCGTCCATCGCAACCTCACCATCGATCAGCAGGCTGGGGAAATCGACAAGGTCAAGCGCTCCGAGTCCGGCATGATCGTCGACCCCGTCACCATGGCTCCCGAGCAGCTCATCTCCGACGCCCTCGAGGTCATGCGCCGCTACAAAATCTCCGGCGTCCCTGTCACGCGCAATCGCAGGCTCGTCGGCATCCTCACCAACCGCGACCTCCGCTTTGAGACCCGCACCGACATTCCCATCTCCGAGGTGATGACCAAGACCAACCTCATCACCGTCCCCGTCGGCACCACCCTCGAGCAGGCCGAGGACATCCTCCACCAGCATCGCGTCGAAAAACTTCTCGTCGTCGACGAAAACTACGACCTCAAAGGCCTCATCACCGTTAAGGACATCCAGAAAAAGCTCAAATACCCCAACGCCTCCAAAGACGAGCAGGGAAGACTCCGCGTCGGAGCCGCCATCGGCGCCACCGGCGACTACCTCGAACGCGCTGGAGAATTAGTCCGTAACCGCGTTGACCTCCTCGTCATCGATTCCGCCCACGGCCACTCCTCCCGCGTCATCGACGCCGTCCGCGAAGTCAAAAAACGATTTCCCCAGGTGGATCTCCTGGCCGGCAACGTCGCCACCAAAGAGGGAACTGAAGCCCTCATCGATGCAGGCGCCGACGCCGTGAAGGTCGGCATCGGCCCCGGCTCTATCTGCACCACGCGCATGGTCACCGGCGCGGGCATGCCCCAGATCACAGCCATCAGTGAGGCTTACAAAGCCGCCAGCAAACACGACATCCCCGTCGTCGCCGACGGCGGTATCAAGTACTCCGGCGACATCACCAAAGCCATTGCCGCCGGTGCCAGCGTCATCATGATCGGCTCCCTATTCGCCGGCGTCGACGAGAGCCCCGGCGAAACCATCCTCTACCAGGGCCGCTCCTTCAAAGCCTATCGCGGCATGGGTTCGCTCTCTGCTATGGCTCAGGGCGGCGGCGAGCGCTACTTCCAGGGCACCGAAGACCTCGACATCGACGAGAACAACGAGAGCGTCGTCTCCCGTGATCGCAACGGCAACACCAACCGCCTCGGCAAGTACGTCCCCGAAGGCATCGAAGGCCGAGTTCCCTATCGCGGTGCGCTCGAAGCCATGGTCTACCAACTCGTCGGCGGCCTGCGCTCGGGCATGGGCCTTGTCGGAGCCGCCACCATCGAGGAACTCCAGCAAAAAGCAAAATTCGTCCGCATCTCGTCTGCCGGCCTCCGTGAATCCCACGTCCACGACGTCATGATCACCCGCGAAGCCCCCAACTACCACGTCGAGTGACGGCTCATCGGTAGCGCTTCGGCTGTTTTCGGCGCCATGCCATCGCGCAGAGCAGCACGATCAGGTCCGCGCCCATCCTTCGGCACCCCTCAAAGGTTGCGAATTGCCCTGCACCGATGCCACAATAGGGTCCTCCGTCATCCCCGGCAGTCCCACATTTAGCCGTCAGGAAATCGCTATGTTCGACCGCAGGTCTATCGTCAGGTCGCGATCAGGCCGCATTGGTTTACTCTGCGGATGCGCCTTTCTTAGTGCCGCTATCTCGCCCGCCCAGGCCACACCCGATTCCACCCTCTTCCGCCAGATCGGCAGCGAGTGCTCGTTCCACGCGGCCTACATTACCGCTCCCTGCGTCAATCATTATCGCGCTAAACTCGAATATCTCTTTTACCAGGGCAATATAACTCTGCCCGATAAGATGGAGATCGGCCGGCAGCTTATTTATAGCTACGGCTCGTCTCCCGCCGACATGGAAGCGGTGCGCGCCGTTGCTCACCGCATGTCTGAGTACCACGACGGCACTTATCTGGGATCTGCAGAATCGGGCGACGGCGCCGGCTCGAATGCGTCCGGATCGTCCTCCACGGCCTGGCAGCAGTTTGCTCAGGTCGACGGCGACTGCGACATCCATGGTTCGGTGATCAACAGTCGTTGTGTTCTCGCGCATCGCGCACAGCTCGAAGGCCTCTTCTATAACTCGGACCTCGACCTACCGGACAAGATCGCTATCGGCCGTAAGCTCCTCCTGAGTTACAGCGCGTCTCCGGACGACATGCAAGCGCTGCGTATGCTTTCCGCCCGGATGTCCACTTATCAGGAAGCTGCCGCAAAAACTGCTTACTCAAACTCCCCCGGCATGCCCTCGAACAACGCCTCTGGCAGCGCGTCCGGTTCGACCCTCGCCGACTCCTCCACACCTTCGCGTCCGCGTCCAAGCCTTTACGGCGACAATCCGCCCCCCGAAGTCAACCGCCCCAGCCACGCGAAGGCCTCTCAGTCAAAGCCCGCCGGCGCGACCCAGACCACGGCCAACCCCAACCCACCGCCGACCAACCCCAACCCTGCTCCTTTCACACCAGCCCCGACCTCACCGCCCTCAAACGCCCCATCCTCCAACACCCCATCCTCGCCCAACCCCAACCCGCCCGCCTCTCGCACTCCGGTCTACTCCGCGCCACCCCCCACAGTTACGACCCCGGTCCGGACCATCGCAGCCGCATCCACTCCTCCTCCTCCAAGCCCCACGCCCAACACAACGCGAGGAGTGGCCCCGGTCGTCGAAACCCGCGCCCCCGCCGCGGTCGCCGGCCCTTCCTATGCCCTCATCATCGGCATTAACCAGTACCCGCGGTTGCCCAAACTCCGCACCGCGGTCGACGACGCCAAGGCCGTCGAAGCCATCCTCCGTCAGAAATATGCCTTCCACACCCGGATTCTCCTCGACGCGCAGGCCGACCGCAGCCACATCATGACCGAGCTCAGCAGCTACCGCCGCACCCTCTCCCCCGACTCGAACCTCCTCATCTACTACGCCGGTCATGGCCGGCATGACCGCGACTCCGACAAGGTCTACTGGCTCCCCGTCGACGCCGAGCTCGACAACACCGCTAACTGGCTCCAAACCGACGACATCACCAGCGAGATCCGCGCCATTCCCGCGCGCCACGTCCTCATCATCGCCGACAGCTGCTACTCCGGCGGCATGACCCGCGGTGCCGATTCCGTCTTCGCTCCCACCGAGGCGCAGCGCTCGCGCTTCCTCGAGAAGGCCGCAGCCGCCAAATCACGCCATCTGCTTTCCAGCGGTGGCGACGAGCCCGTTGACGATGCCGGCGGCGCTGGCGGCCATTCTGTCTTCGCTGCCGCGCTCATTCGAGGCCTCGACCAGATCGACCTCGACCGCTTCACGGCCTTCGAGCTCTTCTCGAACATCAGCGAAATCGTTGCCGGCAACTCCGACCAGACCCCCGAGTACAACTTCATCCGCAACTCCGGTCACGATGCCGGCGACTTCATCTTTGTCCGCCACACTCCCTGATCCCCCTTCACTCCGTAATTTCTCTTCTCCTTACCGAAGCGAAGCCGCTTCCACGACGGCTTCAATCTCTCTGCCCAGGCCTCCCGCGCAGCCAGTCCAAAAACCCTGCTCACCCAACCTCAAAAGCATTACCATGGCCTCGACCCGCGAAGGCCCGCATGTCCGACCAATCCGAAGCCGAACGCCTCATCCGCTGCTTCGACCCTAATGCCTCCCACGCCGAAGGCGCCCACGAGCACCTCGTCCTTTCCCCGCGCTTCGGACGCATTCGCCGCCAGCATCCACTCCTCGCCACCTCGCCTCTCGCCGACGGACCCGCCGCCGCCTGGGCCGCCGCCCGCCACAACCTCCTCACCAGCCGCGACCGCTCCGTTCAGCTCGCCCTCGCCACCTACCAGCACCGCATCCGCGTTGAAGCTCGCGTCGACCTCGCCGCCCTCCGCGATCCCGCCTTCGATCTCCACCGCCACGGCCACGACCTCCTCGACCGCCACGGCAACGCCCGCAGCGCCGTCATCGTCCGCCGCGAGGACTTCTGGATCCGCTCCCTCCCTCCCGACCCCGAAGGCTACGCCCGCTTCGAATTCGGCAACACCTTCCTCCTCCCCATCACTGAAGAAGCCATGCTCGCCGAATCCAAAGCCCTCTGGTGAACTCCTGGGGTGCCCCATTCACGCCGGTGTTGGCTTGAGTGGGCGGGGCATACCCCTCGCTATTGTCGAAGTGAATAATTTCCAGCAGCACCCGCATCCAAACACCGGAGGAACCGATGCCACAATCTCACTCCGACGCCCTCGTCGTCTTCGGCGTCACCGGCGATCTCGCCCACAAAATGATCTTCCCCGCGCTCTACGCCATGACCAAGCGTGGCGAACTCACTGTCCCGGTCATCGGCGTGGCGCTTCCCAAATGGTCGATGGCCCGCGTCCATCGCCGCGTTACCGACAGCATCAAAGGTAACGGCGGCATCGACGACAAACGTGCCCTGAAGCGCCTCCTGTCCTCGATCCAGTACGTTGGCGGCGACTACAAAGACCCCGCCACCTTTGCCGCCATCAAACGCGCATTAGGCAACGCGCGCAGGCCCGCCTTCTATCTCGCCATTCCCCCCGTGCTCTTCGAGTCGGTGATTCAATCCCTCGGCGCATCGAAGCTGGCCACTAACGCCCGCGTCATCGTCGAAAAACCCTTCGGCCGCGACCTCGCCTCGGCGTGTGAGCTCAACCGCGTTGCCCGCTCCGTCTTCCCCGAGGACTCCATCTTCCGCATCGATCACTTCCTCGGCAAAGAAGCGATCATGAACATCCTCTACTTCCGCTTCGCCAATTCCTTCCTCGAACCCATCTGGAACCGCAACTACGTCTCCAATGTCCAGATCACCCTCTCGGAAAACTTCGGCGTCGGCACCCGCGGCGCCTTTTACGAAACCGCCGGTTGCCTGCGCGACGTCGTCGAGAACCACCTCTTTCAGATCGTCGCCCTCCTTGCTATGGAGCCGCCTGCCGGCCGCGACTTCGGAGAAGTGCAGATCGAGAAGGCGAAAATCTTCAAAGCGATGCGCCCGCTCACTCCCGACGACGTAGTCCGCGGCCAGTACGCCGGCTATCGCAAGGAGCCCGACGTCGCGCGCAACTCCGACGTAGAAACCTTCTGCGCCCTGCGCCTCTCCATTGATTCGTGGCGTTGGGAGGGCGTGCCCTTTTATCTGCGCTCCGGCAAATATCTCCCCGACACAGCCACCGAAGTGGTCGTCGAACTCAAGTCGCCGCCCCAGGACCTCTTCGAAGACGCGGCGCCCGGCCATTGCATTCCCAACTACTTCCGCTTTCGCCTCTCGCCCAACTCCGCGCTCGCGCTCGCTGCCCGTGTCAAAACCGCCGGCAAGGAATTCGTCGGTGAGCAGCGCGAGCTCTTCCTCTGTGAAGAAGAGGGCGGCGCAGAGACCCCCTACCAGCGCCTCTTGGGCGACGCCATGATCGGCGACGGCGCGCTCTTCACCCGTGAGGACGCAGTCGAAGCTGCATGGGCGGTCGTCGATCCGGTCCTCAAATCGCATCACCGCGTCCGCCCCTATCGCCGCCATACCTGGGGCCCCAAATCGGCCAACGACATCCTCGCTCCGGGCAGCTCCTGGCACAATCCCGAACCCTGAAGCTCTGAGCGAATAAACTCTGCTTTGGTATCAGCGCACGACCTCGGTCGTGCCGAAAAGCCCGCAAACAAAACGGGCTTTAGCCCCTGCGCTCTTTCCCAATCTCAGCCGCGATTTCTCGTCTGCTCTCTGTCCAAGCCGCAAACCCCAGCACCCAGCTCCTGGCTCCCAGCTCCCAGCTTCCCGCTTCCGGCTCCCAGCTCCCAGCTTCACGCCATCTCCACCCGAATCGCCTTCTTCTCCCCATCCAGCTCCACAATCCGAAAACTCCGCACCTGCCCAGCCTTCACCGGCTCCGCCTTGGGCGACGCCGCACCACCGCTCTTCCACCGCGCCTGCAGCATCGAAGTCAGCGACGACAAGTCCGCCTTCTCAGAACCCTTCTTCTCCCCCGCCTCCGCCGCGCCGGCCCTCGCCACACACACAGCACGGATACCTTCGCCCAGCTCGACCGTCCCCTCGTCCACCACGCGCCCCGACACCACGTCGCCCACCTTGTGCTCCGCCACGTACTCGTCGATGCTCGTCGGCACCAGCTGCTTCATGCTCAGCTTCATCTGCCGCTTTTCCGCATCCACGCCCAGCACCTGCGCCTGCACCACCTGCCCCGCCTTCAACACCTCGGACGGATGATTCAGCCGCCGCTCCACCACAATCTCGCTGATGTGCACCAGCCCCTCGACGCCCTCGGCGACCTGCACAAACGCGCCGAACTTCATCAGCCGCGTCACCGGGCCCTCCACCGTCGCGCCCTCCGGCCACTTCCGCGCCGCATCCACCCACGGATCGCCAAGCGCCTGTTTCAGTCCCAGCGACATGCGCTTCTCCGGCGCATGCACCGACAGAATCACCGCCTCCACCACATCGCCTTCCTTCAAAATATCGCTGGGCTTCCGCACCTTCTTCACCCACGACATCTCCGACACATGGATCAGCCCCTCGATCCCCGGCTCCAGCTCCACAAACGCGCCAAAATCCATCAGCCGCGTCACCCGCCCCGTCACGCGCTCCCCAGCTTTGTATTTTTCCGCGGCCGCATCCCAGGGCTCCGCCTCCAGCTGTTTCATCCCCAGGGAAATCCGCCGCGTCTCCGGATCGATCTTCAGCACCTTTACCTGGATTTCCTGCCCCACCGTCAGCACGTCCTCCGGCTTCTCGATCCGGCTCCAGGAAATATCGCTGATGTGCAGCAACCCATCGATCCCGCCCACATCCACAAACGCCCCATAGCTCGCGAGACTCCGCACCTTCCCGCTCAGCACCTCGCCCACCTGCATGGTCGAGTAGAGGCTCGCCTGGTTCGACAGCGCCTGCTCCTCCAGCACCGCGCGCCGATCCACCACCACATCCTCATCCGCAGCGTCCAGCTTGATGATCCGGCACTCGATCTGCCGCCCCACCAGATCGCCCAGTTCCTTCGCATCGTGCGTCCCGCTGCGCGATGCCGGCATAAACGCGCGCACGCCCACGTCCACGCTCAGCCCGCCCTTCACCACCGCCGTCACCGTCCCGGCAATCGCCGTCTTCTGCGCAAACGCCGCCTCCAGCGACGACCAGTCCGTCGGCTGTGCCACCTTAAACCGCGACAACTCGTAGTACCCCTCCTCGTTCCGCCCCTTCACCGAAACCGGAAACTTATCGCCCACAGCAACGCCGTCCGCATTGTTCTCAAACGCCGACCGCGGAAGCACGCCTTCCACCTTGAACCCAATATCCAGAAATACCGACTCCGCCGAAACCGAAACAACCACCCCCTCCAGCTGCCGAGCCCCACCCGGAGCCTTGTGCTCGTGCTGATGTTCAAACTCCGAAAGCATCTCCGCAAACGACTCCACCGGCTCCGAAGGCGTCGGAGGCGCCTCTGGCGGTAGTGGCACCGCAGCCTCCAGTTCCGCGGACAACTCAGCCGCCGATTCCGAAGCTGCTTCCGCGGGAGCGGCTTCAGCAGACGTTGGCTCGACGGCGACAGAAATTTCTGGCGTTTCGATCGACGACTCAGCAAGAGAAGGGAACTGTTCGTTATCCATGGCGTGTTCCCACTATTCTTTCACGCCGTAAGAATTGTCATCCCGACCGAAGCTATCGTTTGCGCCAGCGAACGAAGCGCAGCGGAGGGACCTGCTGTCCCCCCAACAGCCCAAAATCCGGAGTCGTCAAAGAGCTTTTGTATCAGGGCATGACTTCAGTCGTGCCGTAGAAAACCGGCGCGAAGCGGGCTTCCTCGCTGCCGCAGGCCGCTTTTGGGATGCTGTCATGTACCCTTCGAGTGAAATGCGCTCTCACATCCGGTGCTGCCGACTGGCAGGCGTCCGCTCGCGATTGCGAGAGCGCTAAAGTGAAGTGGGGGCGCGACCGCGCTGCAAGGACAATGAGGCAAGTCGCGCGTGCCTCAAGTGTATTTGTGAGAAAAACTGCTTTCGAACGGGAAGCCGCTATGGAACGGCAGAAGGGCAGGGATATGCATTGGACATGGCGAGATTTATGACGTCGTACCCCGACTCGTTCAGTTTATTCGGGTTCTCCTCAAGCCACTTCACGATAACCCTGATGAGTTGGGGCCATGACGCATCTTTAGGCGCGCAATAAAGCAGTAAAGGACGAGCCTTTGATCCCAGAGCTTTGGTTCCCGCACTTTGCCAGATGTTATCCGCATCCATGACGCCCTGCACAAACCCAAGACAGAAGAACCCTGCAGCCCATTCGTCGTTGCTGAGTTTAGGGGAGACCTCTGCCATTCGCTCCGCAGCGTGACACTTGGTCAGGAGCTCGTTGCCGTCCACAGCGCTCAGGTTTCTAGCCCACCCAGCTGACCCACCAAGAGCTGATAGAACGACCGCAGCAAATAGGGATGTCTTCATACTTGAAAGTGCATCGGCACAGCGCATCATTAAGCTGTTCAATTTGCCCTCCATTAAGAGCGACCTGATTCAACGCCGCCAAAACAGGCATCTCTTAATCGTTGATTTGGGAACGCACCGGTTTGCCGCATCGACAATGGTTCCACTGATTTTCGCGTATTCCTCGCTAAGCTGCTTGCGTTGTGCGTAAAGGCTGCAAGCTCGGCTCCATCGATCCCCAAACTCCTCCAAGGGAAGATCGTCTGCAACGTATATGCGGTCGTTCATGACACGTAGCGCATCGATTACTACGTTATCTAATTTGCGCTGGTCATCGGGGTCAACAACGCGTATCGGTGAGCTATGTGTGTTGATCGTCATAATGTAGGACATCGCAAGTGCTGACAAAAGCTCTTTGAATTCCTGTTTCTTGCAATCAAGAATCCATTTTTCTCGCTCCCTTGATTGGGTCAATAGGTGAACGATGAACGCGGCGATCAAGCCTGAGATAAATGGACCCCAAACAACCGCGGTCGATTTGATGAAGTTGAATGCGTCGTGCATGGCACGATTATTGACTATGCTATTGGAGCATGACCAAATTTCCTTATGTACTCCGTAGATTCAGGGGGACGCTCCGCGACCATCCCGGTGTGGAGGCGTGGCGCACCATGCCCGCGAACGGCCGAACGACCTCATCCCGCCCGATGTGCACGGAAAGCAGCAAAGCAACAAGCTACCGCCCACAGGCTACGGGCTACAGGCTGAAATTCTGTCACCACAAATCCGGAATACTGGTAAAAGCAATCCGAGTAGGCGCAGCAGCCCGCGCCAGCAACATACTCGCCGGAAACAGAGTGGCCGTCC
>CAZHTJ010000047.1:0-33233 GCA_964535525.1 uncultured Acidobacterium sp.
CATCCGCAAATCCGATTGCCCCAAACGCCGCCGTCGAAAACATCACCACCCAGATGAAAGGATTCGAGAGGTCCGCCCACAAAAATGTCGGCAGCAGGATCGCGATACCGATCAGCACCCCGCCCATCGTCGGTGTACCGGCCTTTTTCTGGTGCGCCTTCGGCCCCTCTTCGCGGATGTACTGCCCGATCTGGAATTCGCGCAGCTTTTCGATGACGTAGGGTCCGATGATCAGCGTGATCAGCAGCGCGGTCAGCGACGCGAACGCAGTGCGAAACGTGAGGTACCGGAAGATGCGAAACGGACTGAAGTAGAGGTAAAGCTTCCGATAAAGCAACCAGTAAAGCAAACTTCCTCCGGCAAACCTGGTGAGTTTTCCCGCTTTTGTCCCGCTTATCTTATCCTGCTCAGCCCTTCGAACCGCTGTCTTTTTCCGCCGCCTGCAGCACGTCCAGCGCGCGCTCCAGCTTTACCCCGCGCGAGCCCTTCAGCAGCACGGCGTCGCCCGGCGCCAGATGCTCCCGCAGCCACTCACCCGCTGCCTCCGGAGTTTCCAGAAACAGAGCTTCGGCGCCGACCTCTTGCGCCGCGTCAGCGATGTGCCTCGCATGGCCGCGCACTCCGATAACAATATTGATGGCCGCCTGCGCAGCGGCTTTCCCGCACGCTGCGTGCAGGGACTCGGCCTCGCGCCCCAGCTCCAGCATCTCGCCCGCCACCAGAATTCGCCGCCGGGCCGGCATGCCCGCGAGCGTTCTAATCATCGACTGCAGCGCCTCGGGATTCGAGTTGTACGCATCATTAATAATGGTGGCGCCGCGCATCGTCAGAATCTGGCCGCGTTTGTCTTCCGGCTGCAGCTTTTCGAGCGCCCCGCAGCAGTCCGCCAGCGGGAGGCCCGCCTCGACGCCCACCGCGATTGCCGCCAGCGCATTCGCCGCGTTGTGCTCGCCCGGCAAATGCAGATGCAGTTCACAGTGTTGCTCGCCCGCCCGCACCAGCATCTTCAACCCATCCGCGCCCATCGCCTCCACGCGCTCCACATGCGGATCGCCGCACGGCCCGCGTCCGTAATACACAACCTTGCCCTCAAAATCCCGCCCAAACTGCGAGACGTATGCGTCGTCGCAATTCAGAAATGCGACGCCGTTGCGAGGCAGAGATTCCACCAGCTCATACTTCGCTCGCGCCACGCCGGCCACGCCATCGGGAAAGAACTCCGCATGCGCATGACCGACATTTGTCACTACACCCCAGTCCGGCGCAGCGATGCGGCACAACGCCGCAATCTCACCCGCTGCGGACATACCCATCTCCACCACGGCAACATCGTGATCCGGCTCCAGCCGCAGCAACTGCAGCGGCAGACCATATTCATTGTTGAGATTGCCCTGGGACTTCAGCACCCTGAACCGCGCGCCCAGCACGGCGGCGATAGCCTCCTTAGTCGTCGTCTTGCCGGCTGACCCGGTAATTGCCACCAGCCGCTTGCCCCAATGCCGGCGCACCGCCACCGCCAGCCTCTGTAACGCCGCCAGGGGATCATCGGTGCCGAGCAGCGGGTGCGACGCGGTAGCCGTTTTCAATCCGGCAACACGCTCGCGCGCAACCACCGCCGCAACCGCGCCGCGCTCCAGAGCGGCGGCAACGAAGTCGTGCCCGTCGAAGCGCTCGCCGCGAATGGCGAAAAACAAATCGCCGGGCTTCAGCGTGCGGGAGTCGATGGAATAGCCGGTAGCGGCGATCGAATCAGCCCCCGCGACGAGATCCGCCGCCGACCAGCGCGCGACTTGGTCCAGCGTGAGTTTCATGTGCGGGCTCCAACCACATCGCGAATCGCTTCCGTCGCGACCTCCGCATCGTCGAACGGAATCGTCCCGCTGCGCAGAATCTGTTCCTTCTCGTGTCCCTTTCCCGCAATCAGAACGATGTCGCCCGTGCGCGCAGCTTCCACAGCAAGGTGAATCGCCCGCGCGCGATCCGGTTCGACCGCAAACTTCGTTCCCGTTGCGAGCAGCCCCGGCAACGCGTCCGCGATGATCGCCTCAGGATCCTCGCTGCGCGGGTTGTCCGATGTGAGCACGACAAAATCGCTGCCCTCGCCTGCCGCGCGCCCCATCTTCGGCCGTTTCGCGCGATCCCGATCGCCGCCGCATCCGAACAGCGTGATCACGCGCCCGGACTTGCCCACAAATTCTCGCGCCAGCGCGGTCAGATTCCGCAGCGCGTCATCGGTGTGTGCGTAGTCGACGACGACGGTGAATAGCTGCCCCGCATCGACGGTCTGAAACCGCCCGGGTACGCAAGAGAGTGAGGCTGCCCCCGCCGCAACCTGCTCGAGGTTCAGACCTCGCGCGACCGCCGCGCCCGAAGCTGCCAGCATATTGTAGAGGTTCACACGACCCGTCAGGCGCGTGCGCAACTCAACCTCGCCTTGCGGCGCAACCAGCCGAAACGTCATCCGCGACGCGTTCATCTGCGCTTTTTCGGCGCGAAACTCCGCCGCGCCCAGCCCATAGGAATAGAGCTGAGCTCCGGCCCGTCGCGCGATCGCTGCCAGCTTCACGCCATACTCATCATCCATGTTGATGACGGCCACACGCGGCGGCGTCCCCAGTTCGCCGTCAAACAGCGCCCGCTTCGCCGCGAAGTAGTTTTCCATCGTCCCGTGATAATCCAGGTGATCCTGACTCAGGTTGGTGAAGATCGCCACGTCGTACGGCAGCCCGTAAACCCGCCCCTGCGCCAGCGCGTGCGACGACACCTCCATCACCGCTTCCGTCGCTCCCGCATCCACGCCCTCGCGCATCAGAGCCAGCAGATCGCGAGACTCCGGGGTGGTATGGGGCGCCGGTCGCACTGTTCCCGCCACATGATTCTCGATCGTCCCCACCAGCACCGTCTCCCTGCCCACGGTGTTCAGCATCGCGTCAAGCAAAAACGCCGTCGTCGTCTTGCCGTTGGTTCCTGTCACTCCCGTGAGCGCGAGTTGCTTCTCCGGATGGCGGAAGAAATTCGCCGCGATGGCCGCCATCGCGCGCCGCCCGCCACCGGCAGGAACCTCCGCCACCCCAATCTCCATGAAGCGCCTTGCTGTCTCCGCGAAAGCCGCCGCCGAGTCCGTCACGACCGCAATCGCGCCCTGCTCGATGGCCTTGCCAATATAGCGATTGCCATCCGTCGTCTCGCCCTGCATGGCGAGAAACAGCGATCCAGCACCAACCCGACGCGAGTCGTACTCGACGCCCCGAATCACGGGCCCGTCTTCCGCGTTCGGACCAGCCCTCCGTACGATTTCGGCTCCGCTCAGCAGTTCTTCAAAGCGCATGACAAGGTGATTGTAAGTGGCTTTCCTGATCAAGACTCGCCGGACCTTCGCCGCAGAAATCTATTGCGAGAACCGGACAACAATCTCGGTGCCCGCAGGAACCAGAGTTCCAGCCGCAGGCGCCTGCGCGCGCGCCAGGCCTGAGCCGACAACCTGCACGCCCAGCCCTGCTCCGCTTGCCTGCACGATAACTTCCCGCAGCGATTTACCGGCAAACGCCGGGACCGACACCCGCTGGTTCGCCACCGCGACGGATGTCCGCGATGGCAGTGCCGCGGCAGTCGTGCGGGGCGAAGCCTGCGATGGTTGCGGAGGCCGCTGGGGCTTTGGCTCCGAGTTCGCGCTGGCCTGCGCTGCCTGCTGCGCGGCTTGCGCTGCCGATGGCGCACTTTGATTCGCCGTATTGCGCAATGGATCGTCCGCGGGCAGATCATTCACTTCCGCGAAAAGCGACTCCAGATCCTCCGCGTGCTCCTCCGGGGCGGACTCCTTCGCAAGCTCGTTGTTCTTCGCCGGCGCCTTCACCGGCTTCAAATCCTGATCGTGCGGCACTCCGAGGTATTCCAGAATCTGTTGCGCCAAATCGTGAAACACCGGCGCGCTTGCCTCGCGGCCGAAGTGACCGCCCTTCGTCGGCGAATCCATCACCACCGCAATCGTCACCGCCGGGCTGCTCACCGGCGCGAACCCCACAAACGACGCCACATACTTTGTCTTCGAGTAGGTCCGCGTCGCCGGATCGATCTTCTGCGCGGTCCCCGTCTTGCCCGCAGCGCTGTAACCGTTGAGCTGCGCCGTGGTGCCCGTGCCGAACAACACCACGCCTTCCATCATCTTGCGCATCTCGGCCGAGGTCATCTCCGAAATGACGCGATGAGCACCGGGCGGCAGTGGTTCCGGTAACTCTGACTCAGGACGAAACGTTGCTGCCCTCAGATTCGCGCTGCCCTTCATCTCCCGCGTGCTCTGGAGCAAAATATGCGGCGGCAGATACACCCCGCCATTCGCTATCGACGAAGCCATCGTGACCAGCTGAATCGGCGTCACCGCAATCTCCTGGCCCATCGGGATCGACCCGATCGTCGTCGGCTGCCAGCGAGCCGGCGGTTTCACCAGGCCGCGTGTCTCGCCGGGCAGCTCGATCCCCGACCGCATTCCGAATCCGTAACCGTGAATGTACTTATAGAAGCGCTCCGGCCCCATCCTTTGCGCCAGCTCTATCGCCGCCACGTCGCTCGACTCTTCCAGAGCCTGCGTCGCCGTCACCACGTTGCCATGTTTAGCTTCGTAGAGAATCGCATCGCGGTCGTCATGCACAATGCGCCCCGCAACGTTGATCTGACCGCCGAGCGTGCGAATCGAGTCCTCGGGGGTCGTCACCTTTTCTTCCAGCGCGGCCGAATACGTCACCAGCTTGAAGGTCGAGCCCGGCTCGTACACATCGCTCACAGCGTGATCCTTCAGCAGCAGCGGGTCGGTGTGCCGGAAGTTATTCGGATCGAAGGTAGGACGGATCGCCAGCGCCAGAATCTGCCCGGTGTGCGGATCCTGCACCACCACCGTGCCATTCGCCGCCCCCGTCCGCTCCATGTTGCGATCCAGAGCCTGCTCGGCCATGAACTGGATATTCGCATCGATGGTCAGCACCAGGTTTTCGCCCGGCTGCGGCTCGCGCTCCTCGCTGTCCAGAACATGACGCCGCGCATCGATCGCCGTCAGCATCCGCCCTGGCGTGCCGTGGAGTTCCTTGTCCTGCTCTTCCTCCACGCCCGCCAGCCCGTTGTCGTCCATCCCAACGTAGCCCAACATCTGCGCCGCCAACTGCCGGTCCGGATAGAAGCGCTTGAACTCCTTCTGAACGTAAATTCCCTTAAGGTTCAGGGCCTGGACCCGCGCGATGATCTCCGGCGTCTCCTTGCGCGCCACCCACGCGAAGTTGCGCGAGTCCGTCAGCCGCGCGAGGACTTGTTTCTCCGAAGTGAACCGGTCCTCAGGTTCGGTATGCACTATCTTCGCCAGAGCCGCGGCGGTTTGCTGCTTGCTGTCGCCAATCTCCGAAGGAACCGCGTAGATCGAATCGGCAACGACCGTCATCGCCAGCTCATGCAAATTACGGTCGTAAAGAACGCCGCGCCGCGGAGCAACGTTGAACGTCCGCTCCTGCTGCCGCGCCGCGCGCTCGGCCCACTCCCCGTGCTGGATCACCTGGAGCCATACCAACCGCCCCCCGATCAGCACCGTCCAGCCCAGAAAAACTCCCAGCACCGCCAGGATCCGCGTCTGCCGCATCGGTGTAACGAGGAATTGTTTGCTCTTTGCCAGGAATGGAAGAGGATCCCCATCACGTCGATTGCCGGCGTGATGGGGTGTGGTGGGCACGGGGCCCCCAAAACGCCCGCTGTTGGCGTTTTGGGGTGGGGATTCAGAGGAGAATGCAGGAAGATTCACAGCGAACAATCTCCTCCCTGGGGGAAACTCATGACTAACTCAATGCGCGGCCGGCACGGCGGGGTGCGACTCAGCCACTACAGCGCCGGTGTTATCGATCGCCGCATTCGGGTGAACCACCTGTCCCGGTTGCGGCGCGGACAATCCAAGATTTCTCGCCATCGTGTCAATGCGCGCTGGATCGGCCAGTTGTGCCTCGGTCAGCCGGAGCTGCCGGTTGTGCTCTTCCAGTTGCTGCAGCTGCTGCTTTTCCGACTCGATGCGGTAGCCGCATTCGATGGCGCTGAAATGCTGCCATCCATACCCCATCACCAGCGACAGAAAGAAGGCCATGGCACAGGCAAAGGTGCGCATCTCGCGGGCGCGCGCCGGATCGTTGGCCTTCACCAGCCGCGAATTGTCGATGCGCTTCGTGAACAGCGCCTCAGGCGTGGGTCCGCGCCGGCCGCGCCGCTGCGCCGCCATCAACATCGCGTTGCGCTCCTCGACCCACTCCGTACCTCGGCCCAATCCACCCATCACCGGTGCCGCTAACGCCTGTGTCGCCATCGTCTCTTCCTCCGCCTGCCTCTTCCAAAATCGCCAATCGAAATCCCGGAGCCCCGCCCGTCATCCGCTTCCAGCTTCAGGCTTCCCGCTTCCTGCTGTTCTCTCCGCCGCCCGCAGCTTCGCGCTGCGTGCTCGCGGATTGCGATCCGTTTCCTCCGCCTCCGCCGTCAACGGCTTCCGCGTCAGCACTTCCCAAATCCCCTGCCGCGCTCCCTCGCGCAACGCATCCTTCACGCGCCGGTCCTCGAGCGAGTGGAAGCTGATCGCGACCAGCCTTCCGCCCGGCTTCAGCAACTCCGGCGCCAAACGGAGCAGCGCATCGATCTCGCTCAGCTCGGCATTCACATAAATTCGAAGAGCCTGAAAGGTCCTGGTCGCCGGATGAATAAAATGCCTGCCTCGCTCGGATTTCATTGCTCCGGCCGCGCCTGCAACAACTTTGGCTAACTGCGCCGTCGTCGTCACCGGCCGCGACCGGACAATGGCTCTGGCGATTCTCCGCGACCTCCTTTCCTCTCCGAATTCGTAAATCAGATCGGCGAGTTCTTTTTCCCCGGCCTGATTTACCACTTGTTCGGCGGTCGCTCCCTCGCGCGGATTCATCCGCATATCGAGGTTGCCCTCCGCCTGAAAACTAAATCCTCTGCGCGCCTCATCGAACTGCATCGAGCTGACTCCGAAATCCGCGAGCAGCCCATCGACCTTCTCGCCGGCCAGCCTTTCGCTCATCCGCGAAAACTCCACATCGTGCAGGACCACTTCCGGCATCTCCGCCCCCAGCTCTTCCCTGAGTGCATCCAGCCGTCGTTTCGCCAGCTCCATCGCTTCCGGATCCCGGTCGAAGCCGATCAGTTTTCCCTCCGGCCCCAGCCTCCGCGCGATCTCGCTCGCGTGCCCTGCACTGCCGAGCGTCGCGTCCACCACCACGCCGCCCCGGCGCACATTCAGCATTCGGATCGCAATTTGTAAAAGAACCGGCACATGCCTGCTTGCTTCCGTCATGTGCTCCCCCTGAGGGGTCTTCGTTCCACTAAGCTCCGTACTTCTCGAGCTCAACCCAGTCGTTCGTCGTCAACGGTTGCAGCTTGCTGTCATACCGGGTCCGATTCATCACTTCCAGGTGCCACTCACTGCCCGACACCACCACTTCCGCGACCAACTCCGCCTTCTCCCGCAGCAGCTGCGGCAACAGCACCCGCCCCTGCCCATCCATCTCCACGGTTTGGCCGAAGTAGTTCAGCCACCGCAGCAGCTTTTGCTTTGCCGCGTTGGAGTTGGGCACCGACGCCAGCTTTTGTTCGTACTTCTCCCACTCCCGCTGCGGGTGGATCTCAGCCGTCTCCCCATCCCGGCTCGTGATGTAGAACTGCCCCCCGTACTCCTCGTCGATCTGCCGCTTGAACTCAGCGGGCAGTTTGAGCCGGCCTTTTTCATCGACCCGCGTTATGTGACTGCCGCGAAACATCTCATCCCGTACCTAACGTGGAACGCTTGCAAATTCCATAGCCCCCGGAACGCCTGAAAGGTGCTAACGTAGGGCGCTGGAGACGCCAAATGGGAGAAATGGTGCTGAAAGACCTTAGACCACTTTCCACCACTTCTTCCCACTTGCGGCATCGTAACCGACATGGTTCTGCCTGCAAAGTACAAAATCCTTCTTCCTGTTGATAACGTCTCACGCGTAAATCTCACAGTCTCCGCAAGTTACGCCAAACCTACACGACTTGGGTGTTTTGCCGCTTCCGACCACAATATGTAGTAGTTACCCAGAATGGTTCTGGGTACCGAAAATCAGGTCCCGAGCCCTTGTCACGGAGCGAAAGTCGCGCTAGGCTTCGCCGAATGTTCGCCTTACTAAAATAGTAAACATGGTTCGACCGCGCTCACGGCATCATTGCGCGAAGTCTCTTTGCGATCCGTTAGCATGGACCACGATGACTGGCACGCGTCTCGACAAATGGCTGTGGGCGGCGCGCTTCTTCAAGACCCGCACTCTCGCCGCGAAGGCCTGTGAACTCGGCCGGATCGAGGCCAACCGACAGCCAGCTCGCTCCTCACGCGAAGTTCGCGTCGGCGATCTGCTGTCGATCAAAAATGAGGGCGGCGACTTCGAAGTCGAAGTCCTGGGCCTGAGCGGCATCCGCGGGCCGGCTTCCATCGCGCAACAGCTCTACCGCGAAACCGAAGCGAGCCGCGAAGCGCGGCGTAAATTTGCCGAGGAGCGCAAGGCCGGACTCCACTTCACCCCCGCCCCCGCCGGCCGTCCCTCGAAACGCGACCGTCGCCTGATCCATCGCTTCCGCGGCTCCGGCTGACTCGGGGCCGCCAGCGCCCGAAAACAACGCCTGTCCACAAAAAAATGCGGAGCATGAGACTGGACTGCAGTCCATGCTCCGCGATCCACCAGCCGCTCTTGCTCGTGTGGCTGGTGCCGGAAACTACTCGATTCCGTTGCGGCTCGTCAGCTTATTCGAACCGCGGCTCGCAGCGTGTTCGAGCTGTTATGGAATCGCTGCCGTGTAGACGTTGGAGGGCGCGCTTTCCACCCCCGACGCGTCGACGCTCTTAACTTCGTAGTTGTAAGTCGCCCCGGCTTGCGCGGTCGTGTCGGTGTAAGTCGTGGGCGGGTTGACGGACGAATTCAGCAATTGATACGCACCTCCACTATTCGCCCGGTAAATGTGGTACCCAGCGACTGGATCGCTGGAGCTTGTCGGTGCATCCCAGCTCAGCTCGACCTGATAGCTTGCCGGCGCTGCGCCGGTCCCGCTCAGGCTGATGGACATGGCTCCCATCGAGCAGTTGCTGGAGAAACTCACACTGCCTGTCGCCGCACCCGCTACGGTTGGATCGAACTGCACTTCCAGCGTCGAGGTCTGCCCGGGGTTCAGCGTCATGGGGAACTTCGCTCCGGGAAGAGTGAATCCGCTCCCGCTGACAGTTCCCGCGGTCACGGACACCATAGCGGTCCCGGAGGACGTCATGGTGACCGACTGCGTCGCCGGCGTGTTCAGAGCCACGCTGCCGAACGCCACGCTCGTCGCGCTAAGATTCAGCGTTGGCGTCGTCGCATTCAGCGTCAGCGCGAAGGTCTTCGAGATCCCACCTGCTGTCGCCGTCAGCGTCGCCGCCTGACTGGAACTGACCGCCGTCGCCGTCGCCGCAAAGCTGGTGCTCGTTGACCCTGCGGCAATCGTCACCGACGCCGGCACCGTCACAGCGCTGCTGCTGCTCGACAGGGCTACCATCGTTGCGCTGCTCGCCGCCGAAGTAAGAGACACAGTGCAGGCATCCGTTCCGGCGCCGGTCAGCGATCCGCTGCTGCAGGAAACCGCGCTCAACGTTGCCGCAGCCTGCCCGGTCCCGCTCAGGCCGATCATTACCGCAGCCGCGTTGCTGCCGATCGCAATCGATCCGGTGAACGAACCCGCCGTCGCTGGATCGAACCCGATCGTCAGCGTCGCGGTCTGGCCAGGATTGAGCGTCACCGGGAAACTGATCCCCGAATCCGCAAATCCCGTTCCCGTAACCGCCGCTGCGCTGATGGTCAGCGCGGCCGTCCCGGAAGACGTCAGCGTCACCGTCTTGCTGGTTGTCGTGTTCAGCGCCACCGTCCCGAATGCCACGCTGCTGGAGCTCACCGTCAGCCCCGGAGCCGTCGCATTCAGTGCCAGCGCGAAGGTCTTCGACACCCCGCCTGCCGTCGTGGTCAGCGTCGCCGTCTGGTTCGAAGTCACCGCCGTCGCCGTCGCCGTGAAGCTGGCGCTCGTCGACCCTGCCGCAATCGTCAACGACACCGGCACCGTCACCGCGCTGCTGCTGCTCGCTACTGTTACTGTGGTCGCGGCACTGGCAGCCCCGGTCAGCGTCACCGTGCAGGCATCCGTCCCCGCTCCTGTCAGCGACCCGCTGCTGCACGACAACGCATTCAGCGTCGGTGACGCGGTGCTCCCGCTGCCCGACCAGAAAGTCGCCATCTGCATCACCCAGCCACCACTCTCATTCAGGGTGGAATTGGCGCTGTAGGTGCCGGCGGAGGTCACGGTCTTGTCCTCCACGATGTTCGAATCCGGCGACGTATACACGCGTTGTGTAAATCCGCTGCCAGGATTCAGATTCGCTGTATTAACGGTATTGGCCCCAACAATCAGCTCGCCCGCATGCGCCGTCGTTGCCAGGCCGCTGCTGTCACTCGTGCCGCTGCCCGTGCCGCCGGCCACCGCGTCCAGTGCCGCATACCCCTGGTATTCAACAATGCGCACATCCGGGTAAGTCGCCGACTGGCTGAAGCTCACTGTAACTTTGTCGCTGCCGCCCGCAATGCTCGCGGCAAAGTAAATGGACTGCTCATATCCATTCCCAGCCGTCGGTCCGATCGCCAGGCGATAGCTGTTGCCGGCGCTGTCGCTGACCGACTTTACGGTAGCAGCGGTCTGATGCCAGCCAACAACCACCACGTTCAGATCGCCCGCGACCTGTGCCGACTTATAAGTCACGGTCACAGTCGTCGCAGAGGATGGCGTTGCGTACGCTGCCTGCACAAAGCTCGCGCCTCGCGTGGTTAAGGGAAGACAGCACAGCAAAATCGGCAGCCAGGCGGTCCGCCACTCAGGCGCAGGCCGCGCCGGACCACGCGCATCGCTCAGCGAAAGATCCCTGCTGGATTGGTTGTTGGATTCGCATACGTTGCGGCCGAAGGGGGAAGGAAGAAGACGAAGCATCAGCGGCACCTCAGAAAGCGCCTTCGCACACTCCACCTCTGTGCGCTCGCCATCGCATGGCGAGCACGCTGGCCCGGATCACATAAGAGGTGGTCGAACGAAGTATTTTGCTGAAGCGATCATCCAACGAGTGGGGCGTTAGTAACTGTGAGGCCGATCACAATAGTGCTCGATGTTAGTTACCTTCGGCAGAATTGATGCCCGCGATGAGTTAGTTTCCCGTTATGGAACTTACAGCCTACTTATCCGCACTTATCCAGGTCGTGGTAATGTGAGTCACTCATAACCCACTGCAACAAAAACTGTGCAACACAGATTCGACTCGCGTAAAAGTGGTTACCCTCGGGCGATAACGAAAGATCACCGCGCCGCCCCGACCACGAACTCCGCGCCCGCCAAGCCCAACGCACGAAAGCCGAACCCCGCGCCATGCGACGCGGGGATTCGGCTCCCGTTCTCGGTTTTCGCGATCCCGGCGAACGCTACGGGATCGCCGCGACGTAGATATTCGAAGGAGCGCTCTGCACTCCTGCCGCATCCACGCTCATCACTTCGTAGGTGTAGCTTGCGCCGGCCTGCACTGTTGTATCGGTGTAGGTCGTCGGCTGCTGCACCGACGTATTCAACAGCTGATACGAAGCGCTCCCGCTCACCGCGCGATAAACCTTGTAACCCGCGACCGGATCGCCGGAACTGCTCGGCGCATTCCAGGTGAGCTTCACCTGATAGCCAGCCGCCGAGGCGCCCGTGCCGTTCAGGCCGATCGTCGCGGTCGCGCCACTTGCGGCGTTGCTGCCGATCGTCACCGTCCCCGTATCGGCTCCCGCAGCGGTGGGATCGAACTGCACATCCAGCGTTGCTGTCTGCCCGGGAGTCAGCGTGAGTGGCGTGGCGACCCCGGAGATCGCAAAGCCCGTTCCCGACACCGAAACCGAGCTAATCGTCAGCGACGCCGTGCCGCTGGAGGTGAGATTTACCGTCTGCGTCGACGGCGTGTTCAGGCTCACGCTGCCAAAGGCCACGCTGTTGGACCCCAGCGTCAGTGCTGCGGCGCCGGTCGTCGCAGCAGGCTTCAGCTGTAGCGCATAGGTGGAAGAGTTGCCGTTGCCTGAAGCAGTCAGCATTGCCGTCTGCGCAGTGCTGACCGCTGAGGCGGTGGCGGTGAATGCGGCGCTCGTAGCTCCCTGAGCGACAGTAACGGACGAAGGCACCTTTACGACGTTGCTGTTGCTCGCCAGGCTGACTGTCATCCCACTGGATCCAGCCGCGGCAGCCAGCTTTACGGTGCAGGGATCCGTACCGCCCCCCGTCAGAGAACCGCTGCTGCAGGTCACTCCGCTCAGTTGGCCTTGCGAACCATGTCGATGTCCCCAGTGCTGCGCGAAAATCGCGCCGGGAGTGATGCCCAGAAGCGTGGCCACCACGGCTGCACACGCCATTCCACCTATCCCCCTGCGTTTCCTTGCTCGTCCTCCGGGGAGTGAGGCGCGGTTAAAGGTCAGGGCATCGGCAGCCGAAACCGCGCGGCCGAAGGTCGGAGAAATCCGATTGAGATCCATGCAGTGCACCTGGGTAACGCCTGGGCACACTCCACCTGTTGGCGCGCGCAGCATGACTGCGGCGCCGAGCCTTCCCGCAATGAGGAAGGCGCAGCTGAGTGTCAGGCGTTGTCTTTTCCCGAACGAGATCCTGCTAAGTCATCGCCCTTCAGCGTGACGTAAGGCTCGATCGAGACGAGACACTACCTTTCTCTCTCAGACTGAGATACCTTGGCCCGATACAATTTTGGGGGGACCCTGCGACTCTTCAATCGCGGCTACTGCTCGAAGGCGTACAACCCGACAACGTGGAAACAGCTGACAGCGTGGTGATACAGCGTGGTCACTTCTGAGCCCCTACCTCACAATAAAAACAGGTACTGCTTTGAAACCTCCCGTGGGTCTTTCCTGAGTTATTGTCTTAGTGGTACTCCGGGTTTGCAATGGATGCAACCCATGAAATGCAATATTTCTGAGGATTTCTCGCCCCACTCTCGCGCCAGAAGCCGAACCAGTAATTTCTTCCAGTTTCCTTACCGTGTCCGGGGAAACTTTTTCCTGGTCTCCGCAATGTATCCGCAATCCCATATACGGCCGCGTTGCAGGGTTGCTGGCATTAAGGCTGTTGATGGCGACCGCGCCCCCGATCCTGTACTCTGTCTGTCATGAAAAGTCAGGTCATCGGCACCACCATGCCCGTGCTCGAGTTCCTCCTTGAGCCCAACGACGCCATCATCTCCGAGGCGGGCGAACTCTCCTGGATGTCCCCCAATGTTCAGATGACCACCCACACCCAGTTCGCCGGCGGAGGAGGCTTCTTCGGCGCCTTCAAACGCGTAGTCGGCGGCGGCAGCCTTTTCATGACGGAGTATCGCGCCATGGGCGGCAACGCCGAGCTCGCCTTCGCCACCCGCGTACCGGGCCACATTGTGCCCGTCGAAGTTGCGCCCGGCTACGACTACATGATTCACCGCCACGGCTTTCTCTGTGCTACCTCCGCCATCCAGATCGGCGTCGGCTTCCAGCAGTCTCTCGGTGCCGGCATCTTCGGCGGCGACGGCTTCCTGCTGCAGAAAGTCAGCGGCCAGGGCACCGCTTGGATCGAACTCTCCGGCGAAGTCGTCACTCGCGATCTCCAGCAGGGCGAGACTCTGCTCGTCCATCCCGGCCACGTCGGCGCGTTCACCGCCAGCGTCAATTTTCAGATCACCATGGTGCGCGGCATCAAGAACCTCATCTTCGGCGGAGACGGCATCTTCCTCGCCTCGCTCACCGGCCCCGGCCGCATCTGGCTGCAGACCCTGCCCCTCTCGCGCCTCGCACATGCGCTGCAGGAATACATGCCCCGCGAACAAGCGCGCCAAACCACCGAAGCAGGCGTCCTCGGCGGCATCGTCGGCTCGGTGCTCGACGGCATGAACCGCTAGTCTCTTATGCGGAAATCGGGCAATGGAATTCGACGACGTTCTATTGCGTTGAACAATCGAAGCGCATCGAGGTTGGGGCATTTTGTCCGTCGCCGAAAAAGTTCAGCTCGCAGGCCCGAACCGTCGGATTTACGCTCGCCCCAGGGATATCGATCATCCCATCCCCATCGGTCCGCTGGCCGATTTCCGCCTGAAGCAGGCTGCCGCCTTGTCCTCTGATAATCAGCGAGTACAACGCCCATGGAATGGGGGAGCCGCTCGACGACTTGAGTGTTACCGTGGTGGTTCGCAGCAACCTGGCGCGGTCGATCTCGAAGTAGCTCGCCAGAAGACCGGAAGCGGGCCCGCTGATCTCGAAGATTCCTCGACCCTCGGTTCCGATGAACGCCGTCCCATCCAGAAGGACGCCGGTCGACGGATAACCCCAGTTGTCTGTGGGTCCCTGCAGCGCCTGCCATATTGGTTCGGTACATTTCGCCTGATCCCCCAGCCTTCCGAAATAGACGCCGGAAAGCGGAGAGATGACGAGCATCGTGGATAGGTCCGATCGATCGAACGCTATATCCGAGATCATGGGCAAAACAGACCCATGATAGGCCTCACCCGCATCCAGGAAGCGGTTACTGGGGTCGAACTTCCCCAGACCATCCTGGGTCTGCGGAAACTGTCCCGAACCTGTCACCAGTTGCGTCAGGTTGGGCGCTGGACAGAACGTCGTGCCGCCGTCCGTCGTGTATTCGATCCCGGGCGACGTTCCCAGTTGTAAAACGAAGACTGTCTGCGGCTGGTAGGGACTCACGAAAGCCGGCCCTGAAATCGCACCCGAACCAACTGACAGAGCTAAATTTGTCAGAGCTAAATTTGTCATCAGACAAGGCCATTTTCCGTTGCTGATGTCACCCACCAGGCCTCCAGGGCAGGTCGTCGAGCTGGGAGTGAAAAAATAATACACAGGGTTGCCGTGCCCGCCGCTTACCCAGAAGCGCTCCGTTCCGGCAGGCAGGTTATCCCGCGCGATACTCCATTTGGAGAAATGAGAGCTCGTTCCGTCCGGGCTTTTGTCAAACGACTTATTGCGCAGAATCACTGTGCGGGCTGTTGTCACCTTTTGACCGTAGATGCCCGGGATCGATCTCGTGCCGTTCGGGCCAGGTTCCTGGATGGGAAGATTTACCAGCATCACCGCATCCGGAGTCTTCACCGTGCCGGACGCGACCTCCGCCTGTGTGCTCTGAATGAACGTGAACACCGTGGAAGAAACCAGCCCGCTCATCCAACCTCCCACATTGAACCCGTGCACACTTCCCGATTGAAGGTCTGTGAGATAGGCACAATCATGATGACCGCCGCAGTTTCCCCCCGCCCAGTAATCGCGCATCCCTGCCGCACTCATCGAGGATCCATCGGCGACTCCCGATATGGCGTCCCCCGCGGTCCCTCCGCTGCGCCATTGGCCCGGCTTCAATCCAGGCAGTGATCCCGCGCTCACCCCCCAAAAACCGTCGTTGTCCCCGGTCGCGTAATACAGGTGCGTCGCCGTATCGGAAGCTCGCTTCACTGCAACCAGCGCGTTCACGTTATGGGTCCACAAACCGGCATTGTGCATCTGCCAGCTCAAGCCGGTCAGGGTGCCAACGAACTTCGGATTCGGCCGGGTCCCGATTCCCGAGGCTCCGGAAACATCCGCCTGGTAGATGCCGCCGTCATTCGCAAGCCACGAGGTGAAATGGCCCGGCGGGCAGACATTCGGATCGAAATGGAAATCCCAGAAGTCCACATGGATGTTCGTGGCGTGGCCGCCATAAGGTCCGCCCCAATGCTGTTTGGGAATGGCCTGAAACTCCGCTCCCCCCACCGGATTGTCCCAGTGGTAGCGCCCATCGGAATCCTGTGCGAGCGCCTCCTGCAACCCCTGCCCTGAAGACACATAAAATCTCTGTCTCTCGCTCAGTTCGTCCGGCAGAGCAGGACAGTTGAGCGTTGCCGCGACAGCAAACGCCTTGCCTCCGAGCCCCCTTCCGTCGCGGTCCTTGGTCAGCTGTCCGCTCCACGCTGACCCCGCCGCCTTGAACACCAGCACACCAATGCGGTTCTGGAAAATATCGCAAACCTGAGCCGAAGGGGGATTCTTACAAGCCGGATCCTCGGTCGCGAGAGGATGGCTGAGCGACACAAACGGGGTAAACACCAGCACGGCGTGGTCGTCGAATCCAGCCAGTCCCCCCGGCGGGTGCTTCGGGTGCAGCGGATCTATGTTTTCGCATCCGACCACGCCGCAATTGGTCAGCACGTCCGCGACCGTCCTCGAATCCCCGGGATCCGCCATCGAAACCGTCACCGTCGGCGGCATCGCGAACGACGTCCACGACAGCGGCGCGAGAGGATTCTTCCAGTTCGCCACCGGCATGTTGAGCATCAGAAGCTGGTGATCGGTGGTCCACCCCCACACGGTGTTGGCGCTCACCGCCAGTTCACGGACATCCCCTGCGGTCGGGAAGACTGTGACTTGTGTACCGATTGCCGCGCCCGTCGCCTCACGCACTCCTATCCCACGCGCAGTCGCAATCATAATGAGCTTGCCGTATGGCGCGAACACCACATCCCGCACCGAGCCCAGACCTGTGGATGGATAATTCGGGTCGAGCCCAGGATCGTAGATCTTCATCCACGTATCCCCCGCATCCGTCGATTCCCACGCGCCCGACCGGCTCGCAACCAGGGATGTTATGTTCGGGACGAAATTGTCATCTCCCCGTTCTCCAACGATCAGATGGCGGTTGTCGCTCGGATCCACTGCGATTGAGGCTGCCCGGGGCGGCGCCTGCGTCAGCTGAACCCAGTTCCCCAACGACGTGCTCCTCCACACTCCCGCGTGCGTGCTCACCGCGTAAAGAATCGATGAGTCGCCCGCCACCTTGTTCATCACTCCGGTTTCCGAATCACTCGAAGAGAACGAGCCGTCCTTGCCCGGCGGACCGATGTTCAGCATTTGTGGCCGCAACGGCGCATTCGACGCCGCAAACACCATAAGCGGCTCGCTCACCGACACCAGATTCCCGTAGATCGGTATCGTTTGTCGGGGGCAGCCCGGGCAACTCTGTACCGTCCGGCTTCCCACCTGCTCCCACATGTGCAGCGTTACCGTCTTATTCCCCGGCGTGGTAACCGTTGTTCCCCAGCTCAGCACCTGGCTCCCGCCCGCCGCCAGAGTCTGGTACTGATACGTCGAAGGCGAGTCGATGACCATCTGCAACTGAAACGTGCCCTGTGCCGTACCGGTGTTTCCGATGCGATAGACGATCACCAGCGGTCCACCCACCTCTACCGGACTCGGATCGACCTTCAAAATCTGGATCGCCGGTGCCGCCCTGGCCATTTCTGCCGCGCCAGAGATCGCAAAGAAGATGAGCAGGATCCTCACCCCTCCGTGTTTGCCCAGGCAGCTCATCATTGATCGCGGACTGCAGTTGCGATTTCCATCCTTTCCCATGCAGCGGCGACCGCTGTCTGATCCCTTGTGCCAATCAGGCCTGATACCGTTGAAGCGCCTCACAGAACCCGCCCGCGATTACCGCGTGGGTTGACCGGGCAGTGCAGCACGGGGAATTCGCACAGTATGCCATCGGCATGAGTGAATTTGCCAGTCTGGTTTGTTTCTTCGGAACGAAATGGAGCCGCCAGGCGGGCTTTCGACGGTATAGGAAAGCGTCAGGACGAAAAGTCCCCACTGGGTATAGCACGCTGCCCCTGCTTGACGCCAAGCGGATGGGCCTCGTTTCCCATTCTGGCATTCGTTCCGTTACTGAAATGGACGACGCCCCGCCCGTAATCTGTATTTCCTCCCCGGCCCACCTTATCTTCGTATTTTTGCCTGGTTATCTCTCGTTGTGTTGCCACCATGCCCGATCACTCTGCATGTTCGGACTTTCCTCTGGTCTCGGCCGTAATTCCCACCCGCGGCCGGCCCGCTCTGCTCGCTGGTGCACTGCGCAGTGCCTTGCGCCAGACCTGGAAGCACCTGGAAGTCATCGTCGTCGTCGATGGACCTGACCCGGACACCGCAACCTGGCTTGAATCTGCAATGGATCCGCGGGTACGCGTGGTCTTCCTTCCCGAACGTAGCGGCGGCTCCGATGCCCGCAACGCCGGTGTCCGCGCCGCTCGCGGTGACTGGATTGCCTTTCTGGACGATGACGACGAATGGCTCCCGGAAAAAATCGACCGCCAGATGCGTGCCGCACACGCCATGCCCGAATGGTTCCCTGTCGTCTCCTGCCGCCTGATCGCGCAGTCGCCCGCCACCAGCCGCGTGCTGCCGCTGCGGCCCTACCAGCAACCACAGCCCGTAGCGGATTTTCTCTTCTGCCGCACCAGCCTGCGCGATCCCGGCGGCATCATGCAGACCTCCACCCTTCTTGCGCCGCGCGATCTCCTGCTCGCAGTACCGTTCCAGTCCGGCCTTCCCCTGCATCAGGACTGGGACTGGCTGATCCGCGTTGCCACGCACAAAGGTGTCGGCCTTTCCATGCTGCGCCAGCCGCTCGCGCTATGGCGGGTGGAGGACAAGCGCGAAACTGTGGGCCGCGAGGCCGCATGGCAATCGTCGCTGTCGTGGATACGCGCCTCCCGTGGCCAAATCTCATCTCGCGCCTTCTCCTGGTTCGTGGCCATTCAGTGCGTGTGGCGCGCGCGGAGCAGCCATGCGGGAATACGCGCCAGACTCAATTTGCTCCGTGCCTTTTTGCTGGAAGGCCAGCCGGAGTTTCGCTCCTTCGTCAGCTTCCTCATCTTCGCCATCATTCCGGCAAAGATCCGCCAGTCCCTCAGAAAAGGTATGCACCGAGCGCGGCGCCAGGTTGACGCGGAGCCCGGCCTACGCCTGGTCTTCAGCCGCAAACCCGCCGTTCCTGCTCTGCGGAAATCCTCCCTCTGATCCGATGCCGACCTTGCCTGCCAGCGACTACACGACCGCCTATCTTTCTGAAGTAGGCTCTGTCGCCTCCCATCTCGATACCGCTGCCATCGATCGCATGATCGAGTTGCTGCTCGATATTCGCGCTCAGGGCGGGCGCGTCTTTTTCCTCGGCGTGGGCGGCGGCGCTGGTCATGCCAGCCATGCTGTTAACGACTTCCGCAAGATCGCCGGAATCGAATGCTATGCCCCCACCGACAACGTCTCCGAGCTGACCGCCCGCATCAACGATGACGGCTGGGAGTCCTGCTACGCCAACTGGCTGCGCGTCAGTCATCTCGGCCCCCGCGACGCGGTGTTTATCCTCTCCGTCGGCGGAGGCAATCCGGAGCTCGGCATCAGCATGAATCTGGTCGCCAGCCTCAATCTGGCGAAACAAGTCCGCGCACGCATCCTCGGTATCGTCGGCCGCGATGGTGGTTACACCGCGCAAGTCGCCGATGCCTGCCTCGTCATTCCTGTCCTCTCCTCCGCAACCGTAACCCCGCACACCGAGGAGTTCCAGGCAGTCGTCTGGCACCTGATCGTCTCCCACCCTCACCTGCGCGCCAACGAAATGAAATGGGAATCAGCCAGATGATTCGGCCCGTGATCCGGCCCATCACCCGGCCCGCGATCTTTCTTGACCGCGATGGCGTCCTCAATTCCACCGTGCTCAATCCGAACACCGGTCGGATGGAATCCCCGCTCACGCCCAGGGATCTCCGCCTCATCGAGGGCGTGATTCCGGCTCTGCATAAGTTACAGAGCGCGGGCTATCCGCTCATCCTCGTTTCCAATCAGCCCAACTTCGCGCTCGGTAAGTTCAGCTACCAGACCCACCACGACATACACCGTGAACTCGTCACCGCCCTGACCTCGGCCGGCATTGCCTTCTTTCGCTTCAGCTACTGCCTGCATCATCCCCGCGGACTCACGCCCGGCTACTCTCACGTTTGCAACTGCCGCAAACCCTCCCCCGGCCTGCTGCTGCAGGCGCGCGAAGACTTCGGCCTGACGCTTTCCGATTCGTGGATGATCGGCGACCAACCCACCGACACGCAGTGTGGCCATGCCGCGGGTGTTCGGACTATCCGCATTGCGCCGCCCCCATCAGGCATCGGGCCTGCCCTGCGGACCGCCGACCTCTGCGCCGACTACTTCGCCCGGAATCTCGCCGAGGCCGCGGAAATCATCCTTGCCGATCTTGCCAGTCGAACTGCCCTCAGGCCTCGTCGGCATCACAGCCGTGACGTCAATCTCATAAGCCGCAGCCCGGGCATCGCGATGAAACATCTCCACGGTCTCAAGCGAATACTGTTTTAGGTCCTTGCCAACGATTTCCATCTTGCGCAGGATTTCCGGCGCTACGGTAATAATGTCGCACCCCGCATCTTCCGCCTGGAAGACGTTCAACAGCTCCCGAGGGCTGGCCCACAGCAGCTGCGCGCGCGGCCGCCACCGCAGGACCCGCTTCGCGTCCGCCATCAGCGGAATCGGATCGACGCCGGTATCCGCAATCCGCCCTGCAAACACCGAGACGATGGCCCAGGTGTCCGGCGCCAGCGCCTCAACAACCTTTTCCACCTGCTCGAGCGTGAGGATCGCCGTCACGTTGAGCGCTACTCCCGCCTCACCCAACCTGCGGATCAGCGGCCCCATAAACAAGCCGTCGCGATTTGTGACCGGAATTTTTACGTTGACGTTCCGCCCCCACGTCGCGATCGTCAGCGCCTGCAGCTCCATCTCCGCCTCATCATCGCCGAATACCTCCAGCGAGATGGGCCGATCCGGCACTGCGCGCAGCAACGAGCGCGCAAAGGCCTCGTAGTTGCGCACTCCTGCCTTGCGCATCAACGTCGGATTTGTGGTGAAGCCCCTGATCCAGGGCTTCTCATACATCTCCAGAATTCCAGGCAAATCGGCCCCGTCACTAAACAAACTGATACGCAGTTCTTCAATCTTCGTCATGGCCTGACCCCAGTATGCTGAGTTGTTCGTTGTTTCCGCGGAACCTTTCCGCGATACGCCGCTGCAGATCGCCGGATTTCTCCCGCGCCCACTGCCCCATCACCAGAACCACGAACCGCGTGTTCCCGATGAGATATCTGCGCCACAGGCGTCGCGGTTCCATCAGCAACCGGAAGAGCCACTCCAGTGCGATGGCCTGGACCCAGCGCGGCGCGCGACTCCGCAGCCCCGCCTGCGTATCCAGTGCCGCGCCCACCGCCATGATCGCGCCTACCTTCAGTTGCCCGCGATTCTCCTGAATCCAGATTTCCTGTTTCGGGGCTCCGAAAGCTACGCACAGCAGATCGGGGGCGGCCTCGTCAATGGCTCTGCGCATCCGAGCCAGCTCGGCGGCATCATTCTCAAAGCCTTGCGGCGGATAGTACGTCCCGCAAATCTGGAGCCCCGGATATCGCTCCCGCAGGCGATGCGCCGCCATCACCGCCGCCCCCGGCAACCCTCCCAAAAAAAACACCCGGAGACCGTACTGCGCCGCCTCCGCGCACATCCGCTCCATCAGGTCGCCGCCTGTCACTCGTTCCGGAATGGGAACGCCCAGCAAACGCGACGCAAAGACAATCGAGATTCCATCCGGAACCGCCAGATCGGCATCCTGCAGCGCCGCAGCGAAGCGGCTGTCTCGCTCCGCCATAGTCACCAGATGCGCGTTCGGACCCGCCACCGTCAACGGCGGCAACTCTCCGCGGTGCAGCAACGCCTCCACCATCAGCACCGCCGCGTAGTCCATCGAGATCCGGTCGATGGGAACCTTGCCCAGCACAAACCGAGGCGGCAACGGCAGCCGCGCAGGTGCGGAGACCGAATCCGGAGCCTCAGCACATTCTGTCGTGATCGTTTCCACCATCAGGCCCACAGCACTCCTTTTCGTTCCAGAAATTTGTCCGGCGGCACACCATTGCCGATCGCCGTGTGCCGCAGTTCGTCCCGCACTCTGCGCAAAACGTAGCCCGGTGACGCGTGCGCAGCGTGGGCCAGAGCGCCCAGGCCGCGCACGAAATGCTTATCTGCCAGATAAATGTTGAACCGCCGCAGCGCCTCCTTCGCCTCAAATGCGGAAGGATCCAGAAACTCCATCAGCGGTTCGGCGACCTCTCCCAACGGACGCGGCGGCAGCTTCCACAACTCTGAAAGCAGCAAATACTGCACGTAGATCGCTGCCAGCTGCTGCTTCTCCAGGTTCTGTGCGCTCACGCCGCGCGGATTCAGCCGGAATCCCACCAGCGCTTCGGGAATGCATTGAACCTCGTAGCGCAACGCCATGCGCCACCATAAGTCCGCATCCTCCGCGTGGATATCCATCCGATAGCCACCCGCGGCGCACGCCTTTTCCACGTTCAGCGCCACCGTCGAGTGACATATCGACAGCAGATAGCCACTCCGGACCATCGCCCGCAATTCCTCCGGAGTGCCCCGCGAGCACCGGAATTGCCCCGCGCAGCGCTCACGGGGATGATAGTCGGCCAGCGAGTAGATCAGCCCTGCATCTGGATGATCCCGAATGGCCTCCTGTAGCCTCGCAATGCGCGTGGGATACGAAACATCGTCCCCATCCATGCGCACCAGCCACGGCGTTCGCGTCTCGTACAGCAGGCGGTTGAGAGTGGCCGTGATGCCTGCATGGGCCTGCTCCATCACGCGCAGTCGCGGCCATGGAAATCCAACCCGCGCCATTTGGTTTTCAAGATTCCTCAGATACCCCGCGCTGTCATCCGTGCCGCCGTCCACGATCACGAGAATCTGGAATTTATCGGTGGTCTGATGCAGCAGACTGTCGATCGCTTCCGGCAGCCACGGCATGGCGTTCGATACCGGCATTCCAACGGTGAGCCCGTCCTCAGTTTTCTTCATAAGTGGCCCGTGCCGGAGGGCCTGGACGGCCACCGGCACAAATCGTACTGGGTTACGAAGCCACTTATATATCCCCCGCCCCGGAGTCAAGCTGTGGATCGTTTGTCAAACCTATCTCAGGTAATGCCGCCAACAGGCCATAACTTTGTCATTAACCTGACTTGCGTAACCGCTCCAGCCACATAAATGATTGCCATTCCTCAGGCCGTCGCCCAAGGATAGGAACATCGTTTCACTTCGGTCCGCTAAGCCCCGGCGAGTTTCACAATCGGAATCACCAGTACTGATTCGTATTCGACAGAGGAACAGATGCTCCTTTCACAGGGAAGTTACTTCATCATTGGAGGCGCGGGCTTCATCGGAAGCCACTTCATTGACGCTCTGCTTGCGTCACAGAAGACTCGCCGCGTCACCATCTTCGACAACTTTTCGTCGGGCCGCGAGTGGCACTACGAAGCCCATCGCCGCGATCCACGCCTGAACGTCGTGCATGCCGACGCCTGCGACGTCAACGCGCTTACCGCGACCATGGAGGGCCACGACTGGGTCATCCACCTTGCCTCGAACCCCGATATTGCCGCGGCAGCCGAACGTCCCGAGATCGATTTCTATCACGGCACTCTGCTCACGAATAACGTCGTCGAGGCCATGCGCCGCTCCGGTGTCCATCGCCTGCTTTACGCTTCCGGCAGCGGCGTTTACGGTGATGCCGGCGACCAGCCGCTCAGCGAAGATTTCGCCCCCATGGTGCCCATCTCCACGTACGGCGCCAGCAAGCTGGCCTGCGAATCCCTGATCGCCAGCTACTGCTCCATGTTCGGACTGCACGCCTGCGTCTTCCGCTTCGGCAATGTCGTCGGCCCCCGTCAGACCCACGGGGTCGGATTCGACTTCGTTCGCAGCCTGACTGCCAAACCCAAACGCCTTCGCATTCTCGGCGACGGCAATCAAAGTAAACCGTACATCTATGTCACCGATGTCGTGGAAGCCGCGCTGTGCGCCGCGCAGAAGGCCACCGCGCCATTCTCCGTCTATAACGTTGCCACTGACGACGTGGTCACTGTCACCGAAATCGCCGACCTCGCCGTCACCACCCTCGGCCTGGCCGACAAACCCGCCTTCGACTACACCGGCGGATCACGCGGATGGCGTGGTGACGTCCCGGTTGTCCGTCTCGATTCCTCGCGCATCCGTTCCCTCGGCTGGTTCCCAAAAAGAAACAGCCGCGACGCCGTGCGCCAATCGCTGCAGGAGCTGATGGCCGATGAACGCATCCTTCGTAACTGACTGGAACACGATCCCCGCAGTCGTCAGCACGGCTGCTTCCGGCCCGTGGCCTCTTTTCGAGAGGGAGCCGCGCGAGCGCCCTGTTTTCAAAGATCACGGACCTGGAGAATCGCCCTGGCCTCCTCGTCTTGCCCTGCTCGCCGGCGGCCTGGCGACGCGACTGCGCCCGCTCACATCGTTCATGCCCAAGTCGCTGATCCGGATCGCCGGCGAGCCCTTCCTTGCCCACCAGCTTCGCCTCATTCGTGCTGGCGGCATCCGCGAGGTCGTCCTCTGCTGCGGCTTTCTGGGCGACCAGATCGAGGACTTCGCCGGCGATGGCAGCCGCTTTGACCTCTCCATTACCTACAGTCACGATGGGCCGCAGCCCCTCGGCACCGGTGGCGCGCTGTTCCAGGCCCTCCCTCTGCTCGGCCGGCGCTTTCTCGTGATGTACGGCGACAGCTGGCTCACCGAGCCCGTCGAGCCGGTCTGGCGCTCCTTTCTCGACTCAGGCAAGCCCGCCCTGATGACCGTCTTCTGCAACCAGAATCGATGGGGCTCCAGCAACGTCGAGTTTCGCAGGGGCGCCGTTGTTCGTTACGACAAACGTCACCCCTCCCCCGCCATGCGCCACATCGATTACGGGCTCGACGCTCTCGATTCGAGCGTTCTCACCCACTGGACCGTGCCCGTCTTCGATCTCGCTGACGTCTGGTCCGGGCTCGCCCACTATTCCCTCCTCGCCGGTTACGAAACTTCCGAGCGCTTCTACGAAATCGGTACCCTGGCCGGTATGCGCGAGACTGAAGCCGTTGTCGCTGCTTCCCCGCGCATTCGCCGCGTTCTCACCTATGCAAGATCTGGCACCCCTCCCCCGCAAAGAGACACGCAGGTGGTGTGAAGTTGATCATGACTCGCACACCCCTGCGTATCTCCATCGGTGGCGGCGGCACCGACCTCCCCTCCTACTATCTGGAGAACGGCGGCGGCTTTGTGATCTCCGCCGCCATCAATAAGTACGTCTACATCACCGTGAACCGAAGCTTCCTGCCCGGCTATTTCCTCAAATACTCCGAAACCGAGCACGCCGGTACCTGCGATGAAATCCGTCATCCCCTCATGCGCGAAGCCATCCGCATGCACCATGCCGCGTCGCCGCTGGAGGTCGTCAGCGTCGCGGATGTCCCTGCGGGCACCGGCCTCGGCTCCTCCGGTACTTTCCTCGTCGGCCTGCTCCACGCCCTCTACGCATGGCAGCGCGAACCGGTAACCGCCGAAACTCTGGCCCGTGAAGCCGTCGAAATCGAGATGAACCGCCTCGGCGAACCCGTCGGCAAACAGGATCAGTACATCGCCGCTTATGGCGGCCTTCTCTGCCAGGAATATCTCCCCAATGGCGAAGTGCGCGTCTCCCCGCTGCACATGACCGAGGAATCCCTCCACGAGCTCCGCGATTCCCTCATGCTTTTCTTCCTCGGAGAACTCCGCAGCGCGTCATGCCTGCTCGGCGAACAGAAGCGTCTCTCCGAATCCCGCGATCCGGCCATGATCGACGCGCTGCACTTCGCGCGCATGCTCGGCCATGAGATTCGCACTGCCCTCGAAGGCGGTCAGGTCGCCGATTTTGGCCGTCTCATGCACGAGCACTGGATGCGCAAGCGCGCGCGCTCCCGCTCCATGTCCACTACCCGCGTCGACTCCCTCTACGATCTGGCCCGCTCCGATGGCGGAGCCACAGGCGGCAAGCTCGTCGGCGCAGGCGGCAGCGGTTTCCTTCTCCTCCACACCCAGGATCGCCGCCGCCTCCGCGACACCATGCTCCGCGCCGGACTGAGCGAAATGGATTTCAGCTTCGACTTCGATGGATCGGTGGTGCTCCTCCGCAATGCGTAATCCTCTCTTGTCATCCCGACCGGAGCGCGAACGAATGAGAGCGCGGAGCGGAGGGACCTGCTTTTCTCCACCGATTCCGGACGCAACGCCATGAGCTCCCGCGCCCTCTGGCCGATTCACGATGCCGCCGCCGATCCGCCCGTCGAGTGGACCCTGGTCGATCTGTTCGCGGTGTTCATGCGCCGCAGCGCCTGGATTCTCTCGTCAATCTTCCTCTGCCTGACTCTGGCGCTCCTCTACTGCGCCTGCGCGCGCCCCCATTTCGAGGCCGCCGCCGTCATCGAAATGCAAAAGCAATCCCACGGCGCCTTCGGCCTCGACAACACCACCGCCGACCAGCAATCCACAGCCATCAGCGACTCCTTCGACGACAACCTCACTCTCCAAACCGAAGTTGGCATCCTCCAGTCCGACGCCCTCACCCTCGACGTCATCCGCCGCACCGGTCTCGAGAGCACCCCCGACTACTTCGCGCCACCCACCCGACCCTCCGTTGCTCTCCATAGAATGATGTTCTGGCGCAGGCCACTCGAGCCGCTTTCCACCCCGCTGGCCAACGCGCCTAACCGCCGCTACGTCGCGCTCAAAATCTTTGCTGCGCACCGCAAAATCGCCCCTGACGCCGGCACGCGTCTCATCTCCATCGGCTATTCCGACCCCGATCCGGCCCGCGCCGCGCTGGTCGTCAATACCCTCGTCCAGGCGCTCTCCGACTACGGTTTTCAGTCCCGATCCTCCGCCGCTGCGCAGTCTGCCTCCTGGCTCTCCGCCCAGCTTGCCGGCTTAAAGGAACAAACCGATGCCCTCGACGCCCGAGCCGCCGCGCTCGACCGTGCCTCTGGCAACTACGGCGACGACGACTCCCACAATCCCGTGCTCTCGCGCCTTGACACGCTGAACGCCACATTAGCCTCCGCCGAATCCAGCCGCATCGTGCGCGAGGCCATCTGGCGCAGCGTCGAGAACGGCGATCCCGAAGTCATCTCCGGTCTCGGCGGCAATCCCAACGCCGGTCCGAGTACACAAAACTCCTTCGCGCTCCTCCAGTCCCTGCGCACCCAGGAATCCGCCATCAAATCCCGGATCGCCGAAGCCGCCAACCGCTATGGCGAAAACTGGCCCGCCGTAGCCGAACAGCGCGCCCATCTCGAAAGCGTCCAGGATTCCATCCAGCAGGAAGTTCATCGTCTGGGCGAACGCGCCCACAGCGACTACGAAGTCGCGTTCCAGGCGGAGAACGCCGCGCGCGACGCCTTCACTGAGCAAAAGAATCTCGCCTCGCAACTCACCGGCAGCGCGGTGGCCCTGCGCCTGGCTCGTCAGGAAGCCGCGGAGAGCCGCGCCCTCTACACCAGCCTCCGCGGCCGCCTTCAGCAAACCGGCATTCTCGAAGGTCTCCACTCCGGCAACTTCGCCCTGGTCAGCCCCGCCCTGGTGCCGGCTTCGAACCACCCCACCAGCCCCAGCCTGCCTCTGCTCGTTGCTCTGGCTCTTGGCGCCGGAACCCTTCTCGGCTGCGGCGCCGCCCTCACCCGCGAGCTCACCGACACCGCCATCCGCACCCCTGCCGACCTTGAAGCCCTTCTCGGCGCTCCCGTCTTCGCCGCTGTCCCCGCCTACTACTTTGCCCAACCCTGGTACCGTCGCCTGCTCCCCCTGCCCAACCGCGCGATCCTCGACATGCAGGCCGTCGACGGCATCGACTTCGAAATACCCACCGAACAGACCCCCTTCGTCGAGGCTCTGCACCGCCTGCGCGCCTCCCTCCTGCTTTCCCACAGCGATCGCGCACCGCAAGTCATCACCATGACCGATGCGGGCCCCCAGGCCTCACCCGTCAACGGAGCCGACCACGACCATCAACCCTCGCTGGCCCTCAGCCTGGCTGCCGTTCTCGCCCAACACGGCTCCTCCGTCCTCTATGTCGACGCCGATCTGCGCTCCGCCCCCGCGGCCTCGACCGCCACCGACCCCGGCCTCAGCGAAATGTTGTCTGACGCAGGCGTGCTTCCCTTCACGCAGTCCATCGCCGGGCTGCCGGCCCTCTCCGTCGTCCACGCCGGCGCTCACCCGCCCTGCCCTTCGGAGCTCATTGCCTCCTCGCGCATGCAGAGCCTCCTCTCCGCCTGGCGCGAGGAATTCAGCTTCATCGTGATCCACAGCCCAGCTGCCGTCTTCGCCGACGCCCTCGTCCTCGCCCAGCTTTCCGACGCCGTCCTCGTCTCCGCCCAGGCCGGCGAAACCACGCGCGACGAAATCCTTCCCGCCTTCAACGCCCTCAGCCGCCAGGTTCCTGACCACGCCGTCCTCGGCCTCGTTCTGGAGCACGCCAACGCCGGACTTCCCTATGCGCACGCCTGAATTCATCTCGTCTCTGTTCCTCACCACCGTGTTCCTGGCCTGGCCCGTCACCGCATCTGCACAACAACCCGCCTCATCGGCGCCTCCTCTTGCCGCCCCGGCCGCCGAGCAGGCCCCGCCTGCCTCGATTACCCCAACCCTCGCGCAACCCCCAGACCCCCCAGCCAGTCCAGAGTCCCTCCTCATCGGCCCCGGCGACCTCCTCCGCATCACCGTGCTGCGCGAATCCGAGCTCGATCAGCGTGTCCGCGTTCTCGACTCCGGCGAAATCACCCTCGCCCTTGCCGGCAATCTCTCCGTCCAGGGACTCACTCCTGCCGCAGCCGCCGCCCGCATCACAGAGAAATATCGCGGCGGCGGCTTTCTGCTCCACCCCGAGGTCTCCGTCTTCGTCGAGGAATATGCAACCCAGACGGTTACCGTTCTGGGACAGGTCGCCCACCCCGGCGCCATCAAACTCGCCGCCCCCCGCACCCTCATCGACGTCATCTCCCAGGCTGGTGGTCTTACCGAAGCCGCCGACCGTCACATCGTCCTCGAGCGCGGCGGCAAAGATGGCGAGCGCATTCGCGCGTTCCTATCCAACAGCGCCGACGACGCCCTCAACGCCGACGTCCTCGTTCGCCCCGGCGACACCGTCATCGTCCCCAAAGCGGGCATCGTCTACGTTCTCGGTGACGTCGCCCACCCCGGCGGCTACGTCATGCAGAACGACTCGCAGCTCACCGTCCTCCAGGCCATCGCCCTCGCCGCCGGAACCTCCAAAACAGCCAGCGAAAAACGCGTCCGCCTCGTCCGCAACATCGATGGCATGAGCCAGTCCGTCGACCTGCCCCTCCGCGACATGGAACGCGGCCGCTCGGCCGACGTCCCTCTCCGCGCCAACGACATCCTCTACGTCCCCTTCAGCCTCGCCAAAAACGTCTCCCTCGGCATCGCCAACATCACCGCCGCAGCCAGCTCAGCGCTCATCTACACCGTCCACTGATGACCCCGCCTCGCACTGTTTCCCGGTCCTCACGTCCCCACCTCATCCCCCTCGAAGACCTCTCCTGCATCGCGCTCTTCGCCTTCTTCGCCATGCAGGGAGCCATCCCCGGTATCGCTCCCGCCGTGTCTCTTGAAATGACCGGCTCCGCCCCCACCGGTCTCACCACGGCCGGCGGCATCGCGTCGCAGGCTCTCGCCAATACGTTGATCCTCGCGCTCATCCTTCGCCGCCCGCGCTTCCTTCTCCGCCACATCTCGCAGGTCCCGTGGCTCATCCTTCCCGCCCTGCTCGCCGCCTTCGCAATCGCCTCCGCAGCCTGGTCCCTCGATCCGCTGCTCACCCTCCGCCGCTCCATCCCCTTCGCTCTCGCCGGACTCTTCGGGCTCTGGTTCGCCGCTCGCTATTCGCCCGCTCGACAGCTCGCCATTCTTCGCCTCGCCATGATCGCCCTCGCCCTCGCCACCATCGCCCTCGTCCTCTTCGCCCCAGCCCTCGGCCTCGACCACACCCCAGGCCACGCCTCCGACTGGCAGGGCGTCTTCACCCAGAAAAACGCCTGCGGCCGCATCATGGTCCTCGCCACCGCGCTCATCCTTTTCGCTCCCAAACCCAGCCTCGCGCGTCCCAGCCGCCTCACCGCCATCGCCCTCTTCGCTTTCGTCCTCATCATGAGCGGGTCACGAGGCGCATGGGTAATTGAAGCCGCCCTCCTGCTCCTCTGGCTTCTCCTCGCTCTCGCCCGCCGTGCAGGACAGCGCTTCCGCGTCGTCCTCGCCCTCGCAGCTCCTCTTGCGAGCATTGCCCTCGGAGCCACTTTCACCTTCCGCGTTCACGATCTCGCCCCTCTCCTCGGCCGCGATCCCACTCTCACCGGCCGCACCGCGATCTGGTCCCAGGTCGCCCGCTTCATCGCTCTGCGCCCCGTCTCCGGCTACGGATACGACGCCTTCTGGCGCGGCATGCAGGGCCCATCCTTCCAGGTCGCCGCCGCCGTCCATTTCGTCGTCGCTCATGCCCACAACGGATTCCTCGAAATCGCCCTCGAACTTGGCTCCGCCGGCCTGCTGCTCTTCCTTCTCAGCTGGCTCCGCGGCTGGGCCAAACTCTGGCCCCTCTGGCAGCGTGGAGCCATCGACTGCATCGCCTGGCCCCTCGCCCTCCTCATCCTCATCGCCCTCTACGACCTCGACGAGAACACCCTCCTCATCTACAACGGCCTTTTCTGGATCCTCTATGTCGCCGCCCTCACCAGCATCGAGTTAGCCGCGAAACCCGGCCAGAGCAAGTCCGCAGCCCAGCCTGCCCTGAGCGAGTCAGCGCAGCGGGCGAGTCGAACGGGTGACCCCCGTCACACCCCCAGCCCCAGGCCCCGTGAAATCCTGACTCCGCAACCGGAGACAGCTCTGCACCTCGCAGAGGCCATCCAGGAGTTTCCGTGAATCCGACCGTCCTTATCTACAAGTCCGAACTGCTGCATCCCTCCGAAACCTTTGTCGCCGCCCAGGCCCACGCTCTCCGCCGCTTCACTCCCTGCTTCACCGGACTCCGCCAGATTCCCACCAGCCTCCTCATCGACCCCTGCGAAACCGAGGTCCTCACCCACACCGACCGCCCCGCTGACGCGCTCCGCCGCCGCTTCTTCCTCCATACCGGCATCGCGCCTCGATTCATGGACATCCTCCGCCGCAAGCACCCGGTTCTCCTCCACGCCCACTTCGCCCTCGATGCGGCGGCAGCACTCCCGCTCCAAAAACACCTCAAAATCCCCCTCATCGTCACCCTCCACGGCTACGACGCCACCATGTCGGACCAGGCCCTCCGCAGCACCATGGCTGGCCGCGTCTTTCTCCGCCGCAAGGATGAACTTCGCAGCCGCGCCCGCCTCTTTATCTGCGTATCGGAGCACATCCGCCGCCAGGCGCTCGAGCGCGGCGTGCCGGAATCGAAACTCCGCACCCTCTCCATCGGAGTCGACCTCAACTACTTCCTCCCCGACCCGCTCCGCTCCCGCGAGCTCGACCCCGTCGTTCTCTTCGTCGGCCGCCTCGTCGAGAAAAAGGGCTGCGATCACCTCATCCGCGCCATGTCGCTCGTCGAGGCACGTCATCCCGCCGCCAGACTCCTCATCGTTGGCGATGGTCCTCTCCTCGATCCGCTCCGCGCCCAGGCCCGCGACTCCCTCCGCAACTGCACCTTCCTCGGATCGCAGCCGCCCTCCGTCGTCCGCGACCTCATGTACCGCTCCAGCGTCCTCGCCGCGCCCAGCGTCGTCGCCGCCAGCGGCGACACCGAAGGCCTCCCTATCAATCTTTGCGAAGCCCAGGCCGTTGGCCTGCCCGTCGCCGGCTTTCAGGGACCCGGCGTCTCCGAAGCCGTCGTCGAAAACGAAACGGCCCTCCTCGTCACGCCCGGCGATGAGCCCGCCCTCGCCGAAGCCATCTCCAGCCTCCTCACCGACGCCTCCCTCTCCAAACGTCTCGCCGCTGCAGGCCGCCGTCGCGCCGAAGAGCACTTCAGTCTCGAAACGCAGACTGCCCGCCTCGAAGACCTCTACAACGAAGTCCTCCAGTAGCACCGGAAAATGCCCGAGGAATCCCTCCGACAAAGTTCTCTCTGGATGATCTCCGGCCAGGGCGTCGGCATGGCTGCCCAGGCCGTCTATTTCATCCTCATCGGACGCGCCCTCGGCAGCCGCGAGTACGGCGCCTTCGTCGGCGTCGCCGCCCTCGTCGCCGCTCTCAGCCAGTTCAGTTCCCTCGGCATGGAAATGATCCTGGTCCGCAACGTCAGCCGCGATCGCGCCTCCTTCCCGCGCACCTGGGGCCACGCCCTCGCCATCAGCTCTGCCGGATTTCTCCTCGTCCTCGCCGCCGCCATGCTCTACGCGCACTTCGCTCTGCGGCCCGAACTCCGATCCCTCGTCCCGTGGATCGCTCTCGCCGACGGCCTCCTCGGCAAAATCATTCAGCTCGCCGCCCGCGCGTTCCAGGGCGCAGGCCGCCTGGCCTGGACCGCGCGCCTCTCCGCTCTCGTCAACATCGGCCGGGCTCTCACCGCCGCGCTGCTCTTCTTCTGGACCCGCGCCCACCACATCCACGCCACCGCGTTGCTCTGGACCAAGGTCTATTGGCTCACCACTCTCACCCTCGCTCTCTTCGCGCTCCCTCTCATCACCATCCGCCTCGGCCTTCCGCGCTTCGTCCGCATTCGACGCGCCGACCTCAGCGAAGGCCTCAGCTTCTCCTTCTCCTCCTCCTCCATCTCTATCTGTAACGACATCGATAAGACCTGCCTCGTCACCCTCGGCCAGACCTGGGCCGCCGGCATCTACTCCGCCGCCTATCGCGCGGTCGATGCCGCAAGCGCCCCCATCTATGCCGTCTACGCCGCCGCCGCTCCGCGGTTCTTCCGCGAAGGAACCCACGGAGTCCAGGCCGCCCGCGACTTCTCCCGCAAGACCCTGGCCCGCACCCTGCCGTATTCACTCGCCGCCGCCGCGCTGCTCGCCATCGGCGCGCCGCTGCTGCCCATCGCCTTCGGCCCGTCGTTCGGCGGATCGGTCGCCGCTCTCCGCTGGCTCTGCCTGCTCCCCATCCTGCGCTGTCTCCACTACGCCTGGGGATCGGCCATCACCGCCTCCGCCTCGCAATGGAACCGCACCGCCACCCAACTCGGCGCCGCCGCGCTCAATTTGTGCCTGAATCTGTTACTCATTCCGCGCTGGTCCTGGCGTGGAGCCGCCGCCGCCAGCCTTCTCACCGACGGAGCCCTCGCCGCCGCCAGCTTTCTGGTGCTCTTTCGCCTGACGCGTCGCGAGTTAGCGGCGGGAGAAGATGTGCATCTATGCCTCGCGGAGCGAGGCGACGGTAGAAGCACCG
>CAZHTJ010000048.1:0-22397 GCA_964535525.1 uncultured Acidobacterium sp.
ACAACCCTTCGGTTAACAGCCGAATGCTCTGCCATTGAGCTACTGAGGAGTGTGTCGGCTTGCGTGTCTTCCCAACATTATATCAAACGCAGAACAGCTCTCCTCCGCTCATCCTGCGATACGCTGGTTACTGTCAGGAGAACCCTATGCTGAAAACAGCTCCGCGCCTCTCGCGTGTGCCCCGGTCGGAAGCCGCACCCCCCGTCGCCGAAATCTACGACCGCTACATGCGCACCCGCGGCAACGTGCCTAACATGTTCCGCACCATGGCCCATCGGCCGGAAATTTTCGAGACCATGATCGCGCACTTCGAAGCGATCCTGAACACCGGAACCCTCCCGGTGCGCCTCAAGGAACTGGTGATCGTGCGCACCTCGCAGCTCAATCGCTGCGAATACTGCCTCGGCTCGCATACCCAGATCGCGATGCGGCTGGGCTGGTCGCGCGAACAGCTTGACCACCTCGCGCATTATGCCGAGCGCAAAGATTTCACTTCCGCGGAAAAAGCCGCGCTGCGCCTGGCCGAGCAAATGACCCTCGACGCGAACCACATTCCCGACGAGGATTTTGAAACCCTGCGCGAGCATTTCGACGAAGGCGAGATCGTCGAGTTGATGGCCTCCATCGGCCTCTTCAACTACTTCAACCGCTTCAACAACGCGCTGCAGATGGAACCGACCAAACCCGGCGAAGGCGCAGAATAGCTCGCCCTCAGTAGAAAATGATGGCCACGCGATAAGTCGTGAAGTTCGCCTGGCTCGGCCCGGTTGCGCAAGCGCCGACTGCGGCCTTCTTGAAATCGCCACTCCGAATCTGCTCCTCCACCTGGGCCGGCAACTGACTCAGATCCGGCGTTTCGAATCGCGCAATGGAGCGCGCATTCGATCCCCCCGGAATGCCCCGCGCCATCGCGCAAGCCTGCTCCGCAGGTCCGGCGGATGCCGACGGATCGACGTTGCGAGCGCGCAGCAGCTCCCGAACCCGCCGTTCGACCTGCTCCCGCGTCAGCGCCTCTGAAGATTGTTCGAAATCTTCGACAGCGTACAGAGTGCCGCCCTGCGCCGCAACGGCGACCCCGATCGCGTCCATTTTGGGATCGAGGATGTTAGCGCGATGAGGAACCGAATGCATCCACTCTCTCTCGATGGCCTCCGGATGATCTCCGGTCGCAATGTTTTCGGCGATTGCCCGGAAGTGCGCACCGGCGGAAGCTGCCCGCTCCATCAGCTCGGGCTCGCCGGGATATTGATGGGAGATTGCACGAGCTTGCGCCATGCGGTCCGCGTGCGCCTGCGCCGCCGCGCCCAGCGCGTCATCCCAGCGGAGAGCGGAAAGTCCGTGGTCCAGCCGGTCCTGGTTGGTGAGATCGAAAACTCGCCGCGCGGCGTCCGGCCTCTGTGCCTGAGCAAGGCAGGGGAGAGCGAACAGTGCAAGACAAAGAAGTCCGCGCAAAACGATCGCAGTTTTCACAGAAGTTCCTCGGTGCACAAGACCAATGCTAGCGTGCAAAATCTCCGGGCAGGTCCCGCTTCCAGTCCTCGAGAGCCTCTTCCAGCGTGTACTTCGGCTGGTACCCGAGCTCTCGCAGTCTCTTCGGGTCGATCGAAGTCGAGCGAAATACTTTGCGCACACGAACCGGGCTGATCGGCTGCCGGATTCCGAACAGCGTCGCAACGCCGTGTATCGGATAAGAGACGCCGACCAGCAGCGATCGCGGCAGATTGAAAGGCGACCGTCGAATCCCCGCGACCTTTCCAATCGCAGCAACGTACGTTTCGAGCGTGGGCGGCGGGTCAATCGAGACATTCAGCAGGGTTACGCTCTCATCCGTCTCGTCCTGATGCTCGAGCCCGAACTGGACGATCCTGCAGAGTTCTTTAACGTAGCCCCCGGCTTTGCGGGTTTGCCGGTTGCCCATGTACACGAAGTAGCCCTTCACGATGCTGCGGATCAGACGCGTCACGTTGCCACCCTCTCCGGGTCCGAAGACAACTCCGGGGCGAAGGATGAGCAGCTTCCGGCAACGACAACCGGCTTGCCATCCGATATGCATTTTTTCCGCGGCCAGTTTGGAACTTCCGTAAGGCGAATCGGGGACCGGCAGCGATCCCTCATCTTTCAGGTCCTCGGACTCGCCGTACGGAGCAATGCTGCTGGTGAAAACCATGCGCTCGCATCCGGCCACCGAAGCCCACGCACAGACATTTTCCGCGCCACAGAGATTGGTCTCGAAATACTCATGAGCCAGGTGGCCTGGCTCGCGGTGTATCGCGGCGAGATTGAAGATGAGATCGGCTTTGGGAAGCAGAGTCTCGGGAATTTTCTGCCGAACGTCCCACCGGACGAAGGCAGCTCGACCGGTCTCGAGCGCCTGTTGCAGCGGCTCTGTCCACGGCTCCCTGCGCGGCGGATCCAGATCGACGAGGATCACCTGCCTCGCGAAGTCCTCCCGCAGCCAATGCATGGCGACATGGCTGCCAATGAAGCCTGTGCCCCCGAACAGGACGACGGTCTCGCTCTGCACTGGCTTCAGGCTGGATGCTTCCACGATTGCTTCCGTTCAGGCTCTCCGCTCGCCAGCACAAGATCCTCCGGTTCGATCTCCTTCGTCGCCTCGGGAGGCTGGAGCACAGCAAGGAAGCGCTCCGCGATGGCATCGATCGAAAAGTGCTGTTCGGCGTACATCCGGGCATTTTCCCCGCACTGCTGGCAAAGCGCCCGATCCGCGAGAAGCCGCTCCGCGGCCGCAATAATTCCGGCGGAGTTGTCCGGAGAGACGACCAGGCCCGCTTCAGCTTCTTCCACCACACGCGCCGCTTCATTGGCCGCGGGCGCTGCAACGATCAGCGCGCGAGCGGCGCAGAGATACGAAAGTGTCTTCGACGGAACCGCAAAGGTCTTCGCCTCCGAATCGAGCAGCGTGATCAGCACATCGGCTGATGCCATGACCTCTGACATTCTCTCGTACGGCTGGAAGGGCAGCACCGTCAGAAATTCCGGACTCACCTCATGCGCTCTCTGCCGAAGCCAGTCGGCGCCGGCGCCGCCGGCAATAACCACCACGCGCGCATCGCCGCGGCCTTCGAGACGTTTTGCCAGATCCAGCAGGAGCTCGGGCCGATGCTTCATGCCCAGCGTCCCGCAGTACATAAAGCAGAACCTGTCGCCGACCCCGTGGTCCCTCGCCCATCGATTATCGCGGGGCATCGGCGTCACCTCGTCCAGCGGCGCCCAGTTGCGGATCGTCGTGATCTTCGATTCAGGAATGCCCCAGCAGCGCACGAAATGCGCAAACCCAGGGGCGATACAAACGACAGCATCCGACTGGCGGAGCAGCTTCTTCTCCAGCCGTTCGAAATACCATCCCCCGGCCCACTCCAGAAAGCGGGCCTTCCTGCGTAATACGAACCGGACTGCGACCGAGTAAACATCCTGCAGCCAGAACACGAATCGCGCACCATGCTGTCGAGCGGCCTGCTGCAGCAGGTTCTGCGCATCGAGCGGCATGTTCGCCGAGATGACCACCTCGGGCCGAAAATGAGCGACTCTGTTCGCTGCTTCCCGTCCATAAGCGAGGTCCGATTGGCGCCGAGTGAGCAGCGAGTGCTTGGAGAACTCGCGCTCAATATGCAGGCCCTCAATCGTCAGTCCCGAAGAGTCGTCCGGGCGCAGTTCCGTCTCGCCTTTTGGCGTGGAATCATTGTCGGCGAAGTAAACGTGATAGACCTGATGGCCCATCTTCGCCAGCTTCCGGCTGAGCTCCATCTGAAACGGGTGCCCGCAAAACTCGTTGACAAATATTCGCATCGTTATCAGCCGGCCACGTCTCTCAGGCCAATCAACCACGGCAAGGCAGTTCCCCGGAACGGCCAAACGGCAGATGAAATCCAGTTCCGGCCCACGTCGCTGCCCATCCGCACTCCCGCCTGGTGTTTAACGGTTGGCCCCCACCAGCATCTGGCTTTCGATCCATTCATAGGTCTTCGCCATTCCGTCCCTCAGGCGGATCGATGGCTCCCATCCCAGCTTCTCGACGATCTTCGTGTTGTCGCTGTTGCGCCCATTCACGCCTTTCGGAGCATCGAGTTTGTAATGCCGCTTCAGTTTCACGCCCGCAATCTCTTCCACGATATCCACCAGCTGATTAATCGTGACCAGCTCACTCGATCCGAGATTGATCGGCTCATCGATCTCGCTCTCCGTTATCGCCGCCGTTCCCTTCGTGCAGTCATCGATGTACATGAAGCTGCGCGTCTGCTTTCCGTCGCCCCAGATTTCGATTTCGTGTTTGCCCGACGACTTTGCCTCAATAACCTTGCGGCAAACGGCTGCCGGAGCCTTTTCCCGGCCGCCGGTCCACGTGCCCAGCGGACCGTACACATTGTGATAGCGGGCGACCCGGCTGATCAGGCCGAAATCCTCTTCAAAGTGGCGGCACATCCGCTCGCTGAAGAGCTTCTCCCATCCATAACCGTCTTCGGGCAATGCCGGATACGCATCCTCCTCTTTCAGCGGAACCACGTCCTCATTTTTCTGCTTGTCGCCGTTGTATACACACGCGGACGATGCATAAAAGAAACGCTCGACCGCTGAATCCCGCGCCGCCATCAGCATATGAGTGTTGGTGAGGACGCTCAGCATGCACAAGGCTTTGTTGTTCTCGATGAAGCCCATCCCGCCCATATCAGCGGCCAGCTGAAAGATAACCTTTACCCCTTTCGCGGCTTTGTAGCAGTTGTCTTTTTCTTTCAGGTCGAGGACGAGATTCTCGACGCCCTTCGATACCTGGTACCACTCATCGAGCGGCTTCACGTCTACCGCGCGAACCACATCGACACCCTGGTCGCGCAAGTAGGCAACCAGGTGTCCACCGATGAATCCGCCCGCCCCGCAGACGGCCACCTTCTGACCTTTTAGCTTCATCGAGGTTCCAATCCTCCTCCCGGCGATGGACGCCCGCCACGCGAAGATGACGATAAATCAGCGCATTGAAAATGACGGTTGCTGCGGCGCGATTCTCACTACAATGATTTTATTCGACGCGTCCCGATTTGCCATACCCCGAACAGGGGCAGTGCGCCAGACTGAAACACAAAGCAGCAAGACAAAACCAGCCCCGTGTTGAACTATCCTGTTGAGCCATCCTGTTGACCGACCCTGCCAAATCCTCCGTGCCGCGGTTCGTAAGATGCTGTTCGTGGGCGCGGAGATCGTTTGCCCGGCATCCCTTGGCCTGGATCGGCATCGTGTTGATGTCCTGTTTTGGCCTGATGGCGCTTTCAGCTCCCGTTCTCGCTCCTTACAACCCTGCAGCGCTTGATCTTGCTCATCGGCTCGGCGCTCCCAGCTTCGCCCACTGGCTTGGCACCGATGAGTTGGGCCGCGACATTCTGTCGCGAGTCATCTGGGGAGCGCGGCTTTCGCTCACGGTTGCCATTTCTGTGGTCGGGCTTTCGTTACTGCTCGGGCTCATCTTTGGTGGAATCGCGGGTTTTTACGGGCGCTGGCTCGACGTATCGATCAATACATTTATGATGAATGCCTTTCTTGCGCTCCCGGGCATTTTGCTGGCGATCGCTTTCGTCGCCTTCCTTGGGCCTGGGCTGCTGAACCTGATTCTTGCGCTTTCCATTGGCGGCTGGGTCGGCTACGCGCGGCTGGTGCGAGCCCAGGTTCTTGCGGTTCGGGAGCGGGAATTTGTCGAAGCTGCGCGGGCGCTGGGTGCGAGCGATTTTCGCATCTTCACGCGGCACATTTTGCCGAATATTCTGCAGCCGCTGATTGTGCAGGCCGCAATCGGAATGGCCGGAGCGGTCTTGGCGGAAGCGACTCTTAGTTTTCTCGGCCTCGGGGTTCCTCCCCCCGCCGCGAGCTGGGGTTCGATGTTGAATGATGCCCGGCCGTTTCTCTTCGAGGCTCCCCATCTGGTGATTTTTCCGGCGATTGCGGTGATGCTCTGCGTTCTTTCATTCAATTTTCTCGGCGACGCGCTGCGCGATTATCTCGACCCTCGGACCCGGATTGAAGTCGGGCTCTGAGTTCGCGCTTTTGCCCTGAAAGTGAGGCGTTCCGCCCTTTGCCCCTCCGTGCGCTCAGAAGGTCGCCCGAACCCCCACCTGAGCCGCGAACGGAATCCCGACCGTCGTCCCAGGCCCAAAAAAGTCGCCCAAAGCTCCGCCCGCTTCCCGCAGCTGATTCGGACTCGAAATCGGTTCCGTCGACGAGCAGTCCGCATTTGTGCAGATGTCGGTTACATTCCCACTCTGCGCCTCCGCGGCCGGAACCGGAAGTGTCGCAACGTTGGTTACATAATTTGCCCCAGGATTATTCCGGTTGAACAAGTTGAACATCTCGACAAACGGAATCAAAGTCCAGCGCTCGCCCAGCGCAACCGGCCGGCTGACCCGCAGATCCGCCTGCGCATAAGGAGTTCCCCGAAATTGATCGAGCGAAGTCGGCACGCCGTCGATCGCGATCCGCCCGCTGTTATCAGCCGTCGTAAGCGTGAACGGCCTTGCCGATTCAGCCTGGGTCAAAGTGCTCAGCTCAACCCCGCCAAAAGTCCGCCACAAACCCGCAAACACAAACCGCTGCCGAACATCCTCGCCCGAAGGCCCGTAATCGCCCGGTCCAAACGCATCGAGCGGATTGCAAACGCCATTCACATAATCAAAGAGCTCACCCAAAACACAGCCCCAGGTCTGCGCCTTCGAAAACGTGTAGTTCGCCACCAAACTCAGCCGCCGCCCCACATTTCCCTGCAAGTGCGCCAACAAAGCGTTGTAACTCGACCGGTTATCCGAATGAAACACATTCACATCCGGCACATAAGTCGCCTGATTTGGATCGTCTGCCGCCAGCAGCGGTGTAAACAAATTCGTCCCGCCGGTATAGCTGTAAGCCCGATAAGCATGGTTTCCCTGCTCATGAATGTAGTCAGCACTTACCGACCAGTTAGCACTGAAAGCATGCTGCATACCGCCGGAGATATGAATTGCGTAGGGCGTCTTATACTTCGAATCGATCAGGCTCGCTGTCCCGCCCGCAGCATCGCCCGCCACGCAACCCGCATTTTCCGCCCCGCCCGGATTCTGCACCGGATCCACACAAGGCCCCGGCGCCGTCCCGGTCGCCTGAAACGCCGTCACCCACCCGTTCTGCGCAAGATCGTCGAAGTACAGCCCAAACCCGCCCCGAAACACCGTCGCCCCATTCCTGCCCGGCGTGTAAGCAAATCCCACCCGCGGCGCTAACTGTCGATGATCGTCGTGCGGCACGCCCGGAACCAGCGGAATCTTCAGCGCCGCCAGTGTTAAATATCCCGGGTTCTCCGCCTGCGTCCTCCCCGATCCAACAAACAGCCCCCACGTCGTCGAATAGCGCAACCCATAATTCAGAGTCAGCTGCCGGTCAACCCGCCACGAATCCTGCCCGTAAAAAGCCAGCCGCTGCACGTTCTGCGCAAACCCCCCGCCCAGACTTCTCGACGACGCTCCAGCCAGCATATCCGCCGTAAACTGCGACAAGTTATTTAGATAGTAAGTCGGATTCTCCGGAAACTGATAAAGCGTCTCCGTATTTCCCGGGAAAGCACCATCCAGCACCGGCTCATGGACGAAGTTAGCCCCGAACTTCACCGAATGAGAGCCCCGCGACTGACTCACGTCATACCGAAGCTGATACTTCTCCTGGTTCCTCTCCGAAGGAAAGAAAGTAATCGGCGTAGCAAACTGGTTGTCGCCGAACGTCTCAAACCCTGAAACCGTCAGCGACGTCGAGCTGAACGGAAACGCCAGCGCGAAACCCAGGTCCGACGTCCTCGTCTGCGTCAGGTGCAGTCCGCTCGCATTGAAAACGAAATTCCCCACCAGCGCAGGCGAGAAAACATACTGGTTGCCAATCAGCAGGCTCAGATAATTGTTGTGCGTCAGCAATCCCGTCGACGGCAGTGCCCCCTGTTGTACCAGGTCGTTGTGCGTCGTGTAATCGTCAACCGAGCTGCGCAGCATCCACTCCGACTTCGCCGTTTGCGCCCAGTCGAACCGCAGCAGCCCCAGCGTGTCGCGAAACGGAATCGGCACATTCGCCGGCACCGGAATCGACCCCACCCCTGGAATCAACCCGTCCGCCGCCAGCGTCGAAAGCGCGTCGAACTGCGTCGTACTCGCCGGACTGTAAACAATGCTCGCGTTCTCATGAACATTCTCGACCGCCGCAAAAGACCACACCCGATCCTTCCGCAACGGCCCTCCCAGCGTCCCCACATAGTTCTGGCGCGAAAAAGGCTGCTTCGGATCGGGCGCCGGATTCTCAATCGGGAACCGCGCATTCAGCGCCGCCGCGCGCTCATAAAAAGCCTCATCGCCATGCCATTGGTTGGTCCCGCTCCTGGTCGTGATCACCACCGACCCGGCCGTCGTGCCGCCCGTGTCCGCATTCTCCTGCGCCGTCCGCACTGCGAATTCCTCGACGGCCTGCGGCGAATAATTCTGCAGAAATCCCCCGATGTAATCGTCGGAGTTATCCCCTCCATCCACCGATAGCTCATTATTCAGTCCCGAACTACCTCCGGTAGATACCGCGGTGATCCGCGCCTTGGTCGGATCGCTCGGTTCCACCGGTTCGGTGCCCGGCGCCAGATAGGCAATGTTGGCGAAACTCCGTGCGGGCAAGGGCAGCGTCTCCAGGTCCTGGCTCGTGATCACGCTCTGATGAACATTGCTGGCCAGGTCGATCGGCTGCGCCGTAATCGATGAGCCCTTTCCCGTCACGCGCACCGACTGCTGCACTCCTGCCGGCGTCAGGCTCACCCTGATATCGCTCACCGTGCTTACGGCCACCACCACCGAAGCCGAAGCCGCCGCAAAACCGCGAGCCGATACACTCACCTCGTACCTTCCGGGAGCCAGGTTCTCCACCAGAAATTCTCCGCGGCTGTCCGATGAAGTGCGCCGGACTGCTCCCGCCGCCGGGATTTGCACTTCCACCAGCGCGCCACTCACCCGAGCCCCAGTCGCATCCTCCACAACCCCGCGCATCGACCCGCTTGTGATCTGCCCCTGGCTCCCCGCGGCAAAGCACAGCAAAGCCAGAAAAGTCACGATCGTCCGTCGCCTCGCGTTCGCGGACCAGCTCCATCGTCCCATCGTGCATTCCCTCATGCGGAAATCTGCGCAGGTTCGAATCAGTGCGAATCAGTGCCAATCAGTTCGAATCAGTCTATAGCAGGCATTCCGCGCTCGATGTCCCGCTCCGCAGCTGCCAAACTCTCAGGCCGCCCCACATCCCGCCAATAAGCCCCATCCGCGCGATACGCCGCAATCCGTTCTCCCTCTGCTGCCAGCCGCAGATACGCATCCACAATCGGGAACGCCCCCTCTTCGTGCATCAATCCAAAAATCCGCGGAGAAACGACATGAATCCCCGCAAAGGCCAGCGCCTGCGTTGCCTCCACCGGCCTCGTCACCTCCGGCTCCGCATCCCCCTTCCCTCGTCGCCCGCACAGCAGCCCCGCTTCGTCGAACAGCAAATAACGCGATGCCTCCCGTGTCGTCACCGCCAGCGTCACCAGCGCCCCCGACGCCGCGTGAGCCTCCGCCATCCGCGCCAGATCGATGGTGCTGATCACATCCACGTTGTGCACCAGAAACGCCTCATTCCCCGCCTCCAGGAAAAAAGCCGCAGCCTTCTTCAGCCCGCCGCCCGTATCCAGCAGCGTCTCCTCGCGCGACACCTCAACTCGCATCCCAAAATTCCCATTAGCCCCAAGATACGAGACGATCATCTCCGCGTAGTGATGCGCGTTCACCACTACCTCGCGCACACCAAACTCCCTCAGCCGCGCCAGCGTGATTTCCAGCAGAGTCCGCCCCGCCACCGTCACCAGCGCCTTCGGCCGATCGTCGGTCAGCGGACGCAGCCGCGTCCCCAGACCCGCGGCCAGCACCATGGCCTTCATGAGTCCGCCTTCACCAGTCCGCTCTCACCGGCCCATCTTCTCCAACTCCACATGCCGGACCAGAACCTCAACCCCGCTCGTCCCGCGCAGATGTTTCGCCAGCCTCTCCGCCAAATACACCGACCTGTGCTGCCCACCCGTGCACCCAAACGACACCATCAGGCTGCTGAACCCCCGCTTCAGATAAGCGCTCACGCCGGCATCGATCAACGAAACCACGTTGGCCAAAAACTGATGAACGCTCTCCTCCTGGTTCAGATACTCAATCACCGCCGCGTCCTTGCCCGTCAGCGTCCTGAACCGTTCCTCGCGCCCAGGATTCGGCAGGCTCCGCGCATCGAACACAAAACCCCCGCCGTGCCCCGACACATCCGCCGGCATCTGCCGATGAAATGAGTAGCTGAAGATCCGCACCGTCAGCGTCCGCACCGGCGTCGCCAGCCCCTGCAGCTTCGGCGAATCCTGCATCGCCCGGAAGCTCTCCATCAGCGCCGGCAGCGCAATCGGCAGCTGCACGTGCTCGCCCAGCCATCGCAAATTTCCGAGCGCATATGGCACGCTCTGCAGAAAATGCTCTTTCCGCTCATAAAACCCGCGGTACCCATACGCGCCCAGCGCCTGCATGATGCGCACATACACATACGCGTAATAGTGCTTCATGAACTCCGCGCGCTCGATCTTCACCAATCCAGCCAGCCGCTCCAGATAAGCATCGAGCAACTCCTCGCGCAGCTCCCGCGGCAAATCCGCCTTGCCGTCGTAGAGCAGGGAAGCGACATCATACTGCAAAGCGCCCCTGCGCCCTCCCTGGTAGTCCACAAACCACGGCTGCCCATCGCGCAGCATGATATTCCGCGACTGAAAATCCCGATACAGAAAGTAGTCCTGGCTCGCGCTCAGCAAAAATTTCGTCAGCCGCCCAAAATCGTCCTCCAGCGCCTGCTCGTTGAACGGCACTCCGGCCAGCCGCAGAAAGTAGTACTTGAAATAATTCAGGTCCCAGCCAATCGATTGCCGATCGAACTTCGCCCGCGGATAGCACACCTTGTAATTCAGATCCCGCCCCGCCTCCACCTGAAACCGCGGCAGCACCGCCACCACCTTCCGATACGCCTCCACCACCCGCGGCGCAATCGACGCCCCGTCGCGGTTCTCCATCAGGAACTGGAACAGCGTCTCGTCGCCCAGGTCTTCCTCGAGGTACGCGCCCTCGCTCAGTTCCTCTTCATAAATCTCCGGAACCGGCAATCCGTGCCGCCGAAAATGCCGCGAGAATTCCACAAACGCGACATTCTCCTCCCGCACGTTATGCAGAATCCCAATCGCGCTCGAGCCCCCGCCCGCAAGGCGCACGATCTTCCGCCCCGAGCCCCCCAGCTGCCCCTGCAGCGGCTGCACCTCGCCGGCCGGCGCGTGAAAGTGCTTCTCAAAAAGTTGCTCAAGAATACCCATGAATGCGCCTGGACGCAGTCCTCAACCTGCTTCCCAAACGATACAACCTCGCCACAGCCACCGCGTCGAAACAGCTCCCAAGCTCCCAAGCTCCCAGCTCCCAGCTAAAGGCTGCCGTCCCCCCCGTTCACCCCGCCCGCTGGCAGCTCACCGTCACCGAACAAACATGCTCATCGAACCGATAAGCCCGATCGAACCGGATCGCCGCCTTGCGGCTGAACACCTCGTACCGCTCGCCCACCACCACCGTCGGCGTCGTCAACAAACAATGCGACGCCAGGTCCGCGTCGTACCCCTTCCACGACCCAGCCACCATATTCGCCACTTCACCCAGCGCGTCCCGCACCGTCGCGTCCACCTCTGCCGACTCAACTCCCGTCAGCCGCGCACAGATATTCAGCGCCGCCGCGCGCGGTCCGTGAAACACCACCGTCCCGGTCATCGCTCCGGCCAGCCCGATCACCGCCGAAACCGTCTGCCCCGCCGCCTCCGCCGCATCTCCCGCCGGCGAACAACTTACCCCGATCATGGTCACGAACACTTCTTCCATCGCGCGGTCCAGATTCCGCTCGAATTCCGCGATCACGTTCCACGCATCCGCCAGCGCCGTCATGTTTGCTCCCGCCCAGGTTTCCCCTGCCCAGCTTCTCCAAACCAGGTTCTTTCACCTCCCTTATCGGCCCCACTGGCGCACCCACGAGCCAGCCATTTCGGGAATCAACACAGCAAAATTCGTCCCCGAGGCCTCAAGCTCTCGCGTTCCGACCGCTCCAAGCTCCCCGCTCCAGGCTCCAAGCTCCCAGCTCCCAGCTCCAGGTTCCCAGCTCCAGGCTCCCCGCTCCAGGCTCCAGGCTCCCAGCTCCCAGCTTCGCCCCCACTCGTCCAGCCCCCACCCCCGACGTCCGATGTCCAACCGGCCCCCTGCCGTTCGTCACATACCCAAAGGCAGATCCCAGCGAAACCTGCCACAATGGAGGACCATCATGGCTTTTCTTCGTGACCTCAGGATCGCGATCCGCTCCCTCTCCCGCGTCCCCTCGCTCTGGCTCACCGTCGCCCTCACTCTCGCTCTCGGCATCGGAGCCAACGCCGCCATCTTCAGCGTCGTGCGCGCCGTCCTCCTCCGCCCCCTCGCCAATCGCGACGAAGCCCGCCTCCTCTACATCCGCCAAAGCGCTCCCGGCATTCACACCGAGAACACGACCTTCTCCATCCCCGAAATCGACGACCTCGGCAAGCACCTGCGCTCCATCTCCGAGCTCGGCACCTTCTCCGAAATCGACTTCACCATGCAGGGCCTAGGCCAGCCACGCGCCATCCCCGCCGGCGTCGTCGACGGCCACTACTTCGAAGTCATGGGCCTGCGCCCCATCCTCGGCCGCCTCCTCGGTCCCGCCGACGACGGACCCAATGCCCAGGGCGCCGTCGTCCTCACCTATAAGTTCTGGACCCAGTCCCTGCACTCCGATCCCACCGTCCTCGGCAAGACCCTCCGCCTCGACAGCTTCGAGGGGTCCCGCACCGCCACCATCATCGGCGTCCTCGAACCCTCTGTGCCCTATCCCGTCTCCACGGAAATCATCGCCAACATTGTCACCAGCCCGCACCACCTCTCCGCCACCATGGTCACCGGCCGCGAACATCGCATGACCGAGCTCTTCGGCCGCCTCGCTCCCGGCGCCACCCTCGACCAGGCCCGCGCCGAGCTCCGCACCGACTACTCCGCCATCCTCCAGGCCCACCCCGAGGTCTACAAGCGCGACGACCAGTTCCAAATCTCCGTCCGCCGCCTGCACGACCAGATCAACTCCCGCGCCAACACCATCCTCTGGGTCCTCTTCGCCGCCTCCGCGCTGCTCTTCGTCATCGCCTGCTCCAACGTCGCCAACCTCGTCCTCGCCCGCACCCTCCGCCGCGAATCCGAGCTCGCCGTCCGCTCCGCACTCGGCGCCACCACCGCCGCTCTCCGCCGTTCGCTCCTTGCTGAAAGCCTCGTCCTCTGCGGCACCGGCGTCATCGCCGCCCTCCTCATCGCCGCACCCATGGTCGCTATCCTCGGCAAATACGCAGCCCGCTTCTCCGTCCGCGCCGACCATCTCACCCTCGACTCCACCCTCGTCTGGTTCGGCGTCGCCCTCTCCCTCCTCGCCGCCGTCTTCCTCGCTTACATCCCGCGCCTCCCCTCCACCAAAGCCTCGCCCGCCTCCGGTCTCACCGTTGGCGGAACCCGCAGCGCCACCGGCAGCAACCGCCGCCTCCGCATCTTCGCCGTCACGCAAATCACCGCCTCCTTCCTCCTCCTCGCCGGCGCCGGCGTCCTCATGCGCACCCTCTACGTCCTCGAAAATACGCGCCCCCCCTTTGACACCTCACACGTCCTGGCCGTCAATCTCCCCGTCGTCTCCTATGGCCGCACGCCCCAGCAGATGCAGGACTTCAACCACGACGTCGTCCGACGCGTCTCCGCTCTCCCTGGCGTCCGCAGCGTCGCCACCGGATTCAGCGTTCCCTGGCGCGACCCCCAGACATTCGTCATCCGCTTTGCCTTTGCCGTCGAAGGTGCCACCCGCAAAAACGCAGGCGAAGACCTCCGCGCCAACTTCCGCTCTGTCTCTCCTGGATACTTCTCCACCCTCGGCGTCCCCCTCCTCGAAGGCCGTGACTTCCGCGACTCCGACAAAAACGGATCCGACCGCGTCGTCATCATCAGCCAGAGCATCGCCAACAACCTCTTCCCCGGCCAGGAAGCCATCGGCCGCACCATGCGCTGGACCGACGGCGTCATGAAATTCATCGGCATCAGCTATGACTCTCGCCGCATCGTCGGTGTCGTCCCCGACTTCGACGACGAAAACATCATCCCCAACCCCGCCATGACCATCTACCAGCCCGTCGATCAGGAAGGATGGGGTGGCCGCCTCTTCGTCCACACCGCGGGCAATCCCTACCCCCTTGTCCCCGCCATCGTTAAAACCGTCCAGGGCATCGCCTCCGACCAGCCCGTCGAGCGCGCCGCTACTCTCGAGGACATCCGCGCCGAAGTCCTCACCCCCGACAAACTCAACGCCCTGGTCTTTGGTGGATTCGCCGCCGTCGCCCTCCTCATCTCCGTCGTCGGGGTCGCCGGCGTGCTCGCCTTCTCCGTCAGCGGCCGCACCCGCGAGTTCGGCATCCGCATGGCCCTCGGCGCGCCTCCCGGCAAAATCCTCAGCGATGTCCTCAAAGAAGGTCTGGTCATCGCCGCCATCGGAGTCGTCGCCGGCCTCATCCTCGGCTACGCCTTCGCCCGCGGAATCGGCGCATACTTCGGCGAAGTCCATCTCCCCGGAGTCTTCACCTTCATCTCCTCGGCCGCGCTCATTCTCGCCGCAGCCGCCATCGCCTCCGCCGTCCCCGCAGCCCGAGCCGCAAGAGTCAACGCAGTCGAAGCCCTCCGCGCCGAATAGCTGCAGGGGCCGGCGTCGAATCCCGCATCGACGCCGGCCCCGCCAAAGCCGAACCGCCGCTGAGTCATCTCTCGTAGCTGAGTGACCTCCTGTATGGGACACAATTCGAGCAGCCACTAAAAAACCTAACTTATTGGTTCGTCATTTCGCAGGATTTTCAGGAATCACAGGCCGAAAGCACGAATTAACAAAAAAATCGGCACACAACGGCTGCGTGCCAATGACAGCCAAACTCCCTAATTGCCGACGATACCGGATAACATCGCGCAGCGGAAGGATCTGCGGTTGCTTTTATGACGCCACAATGCGATGAAACTTCCCAATTGATGACCATGTGGCCCGAACCCGTCGAGGAGCGCATTGGTCTGAAGTCATCGGTTGAGATTAGAAAAGTGCCGGGTTGTCGCCTGGGGAGCTGCTATTCCAAAACTTGTTCCAGCAGCTGAGATCAACCGTCGCCTAAGTCGACCATGCCCGGCGGTGGGCCATAAACGCCGCATCGATGCGAAGCAGCTGCGCGACTTATTACCGCTGGCGCAGTAAACACCGCATAAGAAACCCAGGCATCCGTTCACATTTAGTTGCTCACTCGCCTTCCGCCGCAGCCACCAACTTCAGTTCTTCTCTGCTCATCAGGTGGTTGAACGTATCCGAAGGAAGGATTCGTGCGTTGTACTTTTCTGCGATTTCGGGAATCTTTTTCTTCATCTCGGCTTTCTTTTCGTGGGAGACCGGCGGGGGAGGGGTTGTGCGCGTCGCGACACGCGGACCAATTTCGATAAACTCGCGCTCCAGGCCCGCAGCCGCAACGACACAGAATAGTCGCGCCGGCACAGTGCTGCTGAAGTTGTGGAACACATGTGGAGCGAAGCCTGGAATGTTTACCGCTGAACCAGTCGTCGCCAGGGTGCGCCGATCGTGGCAGAAGACAGCCACCTCGCCCTCCACGACGTAGAACGTTTCTTCGCACTCATGGGCGTGTGGCATGGGGCCGCCGCCGGGTGGAATAAGCATGTCTATAAAGGAGAACTTGTCGTTCGTATCTGTGCCTTTAAGAACGATCGAATAAGTGTCGGCTCCGATACAGACATTTGTGCGTTCAGCGGGAAGAGAGACTGCAAGCTGGCGCGTAGTCGTTGGAAATGTATTATCCACCATTTTGTCCTCGTCTTCTCCCCTGCCCTGTGACGCGCAGTTATGCCCAATCACTTCGCAAAGGCTGATTTTGCCGGGCGAATTCGAACCCCGTTTACGAGTGCGGTCTCGCTTGCGCAGCCGGCAATGTCCGCAGGTGAGGAATTGTCGTTCACGGATGAACCTCGAGAGAGCTTTTAAGCGGCCGCAGAAAGGCCGGATGCCACCACTTCGCTTTGCCATGCGACTGCCGTCTCGCGAGCGAAATCCTTGTACCGTCGCGGTGTATGGCCGAGCAGCTTTGTCAGTGCCTCTATGTCGCCATCCCCTGCAACGAAGCCACGTTCGATATACCCCTGAAACATCATGCGGATATCGAAAGCAGACCAGGCGGGAGATTTCTCGCGCATTTGCTTCTCAAATGCGTCCATGTCATGCCCGCTGTACGCGATTTCTTTGCCGAGAACCCCAGACCAGATCGCGGCTGCACCACGGCCGCTCACGATATCGGGACCAGTCAGATTGTAGGTTTTACCCTCGTGTCCCGCGGTCGTCAGGGCAATTGCGGTTGCCTCGGCAATGTCCCGAACGTCTACTGTTGAGACACCGGCCGGCCCCAGTGGCATTGGGTAAATCCCAGCCTTCGTCAGCGGGTCTTTGAGTCCAAGGTCATTTTGGTTGAAGTAGTTTGGACGGATAATCGTGAACGGAAGGTCAAACGTATGTAGAGCGCTTTCCAGCACGAACTTCGAGGCGAAGTGTGGCACATCTTTGAAGTAATCGACCCGAAAAACCGAGTGATAAACGATGTGCTTCAGCTTCCACTTCCTGGCCAGATCGTAGGCAATGAGGCCTTGCGTCAATTCATCGGGAGTGACGGCGTTCAGCAAGTAGAGCTTGTCCACCCCATGAAGCGCCTTCTCCACGGAGACTGGATCAAGCAGGTCGCCCACCATAATCTCAACCCCTTCCGGAGCAGGCGTTTCCTGCTTGCGAACGAGGATGCGAATATCCGCTTTGCGTTTCTGAAGTTCTTTGACTACTTCTGAGCCAACATGGCCAGTACCGCCTGTAACGAGAATTTTCATATTCGTCTCCTTCCGGAAGCCGAGCGAGCGCGGCATAGCCACAGCGATCATCTCTCCTGGTCATCGCACAAGCTGAGCATTTCTGCTCACAGGCAGCAGATAATAGGCGTCTCCGTGAGAGGGTGATCCCGCAAAGGGCATTCCATTGAGAGTTGAAAACAATAGAAGCGCGCACGCCGCTGGCGGATATTGATCTAACAGGGTTACAGAACGGCTGCTTGCCGGATGGCTGGCCGCAACGGAAGCTGAGCAAGCACTTCCGACAGTTATTGCCAAATCGCCGAGTCGCTCATCGAACGCTTCCGCTTGTTGACGTGTTACCGGCTGTGCGAAGTTTCGGTCGCAGGGAACCCGTGTTCACGGTCTTGGCGATCGCCTGCACCACAAAATCAGCAAACCTTTCGAAGCATTCCCTCGGCGCGTGGCTTTGCATCCGTTACAGACCGGCCTTTGTATCAGGGCACGACCTGACAACCTGCGAAAAAAAACCGACTCAGGATCAGGCCAGGTTCACCCCACAGCAAGAAGCTAGCGCTTTTCCCGGCAGAACATCAATACAATTCGCTGATCGGCCCATCCCCAAAGTACCGTCCCGTGCCATTCTGGGAAATCCCCCGGCGTCGAATCCCTCATCGACGCCGGCCCCGCCAAAGCCGAACCGCCGCTGAGTCGTCTCTCGTAGCTGAGTGACCTCCTGTATGGGACACAATTCGAGCAGCCACTGCGGTTGCCTGGATGACGCCACAATGCGATGAAACTTCCCAACGGCAGACCATGCGGCCAGAACCGTCGATGAGCGCATTGTCCTGTTGGCGGCAATCGACGTCCGGCGCACGGCGCATATCGCTCCATGCTGTTCAAGTGCAGTTGAACCTTCGGCTGCGCCTCAGGGATATCATCCATTTCACCGGCGCGGAAAAGTCGTGAGTCAGGCTTGAGGATTCACATCGCGCCGAAGGCTTGCTCGCTGACCTTCCAGCTCCTGGATCATCGCCAGGGCGCCGATGCGCTGGCCATCGAGGGCATCGATAGGCCGCGCCGAGACTACCAGGTGCGCCCGCGTGCCGTCGGGCCTTTCGAAGAGCATGTCACGGGCCTCAATGGTTTCGCCACGCTGAATGGAGCGGAAAAGGGAGAATTCGTCGGGTGGAATCGGCGTCCCATCCACATTGAATAACTTCAGCTGCTTGTACTCCCTGAGTCTCTGGCCGGGAAAAACCGTGCCCCGGAGAATCTCGCTGGCTTTGGGATTGACGACGATCACTGTGCCGTCAGCGGCGTCGGCCAGAATGATGCCGACAGGAACGGCGTTCAAGGCAGTCTGGAGCTCGATGTGGCAGCGCTGCAACTCTCGCTGCAACTGTTCCGCCATCTCCCTTCCTTCCTCCGGCTGCAGGACGCCGTAAATGCTGACAATTTCGCCGGTCGGCGCGAATCGGGGGGAACCGCGGGAGCGCATCCAGCTCCACTCTTCGCCAGGACTGCGGACGCGGAAGCGTATGTCGATCGGCTGCCCGCTCTCAAGCGTGTGGCGAATCGCTTCGCGGGTAGGCTCGACGTCGTCCGCATGCAGCATCCCGAGCCATCCGTTGCCCAGCGCCTGCTCGCGCGCCTGGCCGGTAAAATCCTCCCATTTGGAGAAGCCGGCATCCGTCACCTCGCCCTGCCTGTCGAGCACCCAGGGCACGTCGGGGCTGAGCTGCATCATGTGGCGATACTGATTTTCGACTTCCTGCAGCGCCTTCTCGGTGCGCTTCGCGTTAGTCACGTCCATCACCGCCACCGAAACCCCCAGGACCTCGCCGGTTTCGTCGCGAGCCGGCTGATAGGAGAGGATCAGGCTTATCTCGCTGCTGTCGGGAAATGTCCTTTGCACCTCGATTCCGCTCATGGGCTCGCCCTGCAATGCCCTGCGCAGAAAGGGCTCGATACGTGGGAAAAAGTTCCCTATGATTTCGCCGACGGTCTTGCCCAGGTGCGCGGAAGCGGGAACGCGGTTCATTTGCGCAAGACGCTTGTTCAGGCTCACATAGCGCAACTTGCGATCGAGGAAGCACAAGCCCACGGGCGCTCCGTCGTAGATAGCCTGCAGCTGAGCAAGACGCTGTGTGGGCAGCGCCTCGAGGCTCATGATGGATGCTTCTTCCAGTGGCGCCGGCACCGTGACAATCGTTCTTGCACGCACCTCGGCGACCATCCCGGGTAGCTCGGCGGCAGGCACAGGCTTGCCGTAGAGCCAGCCTTGCCCTAAATCGCACCCAAGCCAGAGCAGCATGTTCGCCTGTTCCTGAGTCTCCACCCCCTCGGCGACGGTGAGGAGTTCCAGGCTATGCCCGAGGCCAACCACAGCCGCAACTATCTTGCGGCTCTCGCGCTTTTCCGTCATGGAGTTCACGAAGCTGCGGTCGACCTTTAGCTCATCGAAGGGCAGGCTGTGCAGATGCTGGAGGCTGGAGTACCCGGTGCCGAAGTCGTCGAGGGCAAGTTTGCAGTTCAGTGCCTTGAGTTCAGCGACCACCTGCAGCGCGCTGGAAAGATCGCCCACCAGAGCGCTTTCCGTGATCTCGATGGTCAGCCGGTCGAGCGGAAAGCCGGTCTCTGCAGCGGCAGCGGCGATGCGCGCGGACAAATTGGAGCCGCGTAACTGGAGCGGGGAGAGATTGACGCTCAGCATGAACGCCCCGCCGGTCAGCACCGGCGCGGCAAATGCTCTTTTCAGGATACCGATCGTCAGCCCATCGATCAGCCCGCTTCCCTCGACGGCCGGGATGAAGTCGGCGGGCATAAGAAGCTCCTGGCGCCGATAGTTCCATCGCGCAAGCACCTCAAATCCCGAAAGTTGGCCCGTACGCAGTTCCACCAGAGGCTGGAAGACGGGGAAGAATTCGTCTCGCCTGAGGCCTGCGGCGATATCCGCCTTCACGAGGAAAACCATCGGCAAACCTGCGACGGAGATTATCGGCCCGAAACATGAGCTCCCGCAAGCATTTCCTTGATGCCGCGCGAGCAGCTCGGGCCCGCGTCGGTTCGCGAGAGGTGTTGCGGCATGTCGTGGAGGGTTCCTGTCCCTCATCCGGTTCAATGCTTTCAGGCAACGATTACCTGGGTTCGTATCGAAAGGCAGGCCCTTCTTCAACCAAACTGAGCGCGTACAAATCCGGTTTTGGACGAGCGATAAATCGCCAATGCGCTCATCGAACGCTTCCGCTTGTTGACGTGCTGCCAGCTTGCGGAAGTTTCGTTTGCAGGGAACCCGTGTTCACGGTCACCTGCACCACAAAATCAGCAAACCTTTCGAAGCATTCCCTCGGCGCGTGGATTTGCATCCGTTGCAGACCGGCCTTTGTATCAGCACACGACCTGACAACCTGCGAAAAAAACCGACTCAGGACCAGGCCAGGTTCACCCCACAGCAAGAAGCTAGCGCTTTTCCCGGCAGAACATCAACACAATTCGCTGACCGGCCCATCCCCAAAGTACCGTCCTGTGCCACTTTGGGAACGCACCGCCATAGGGCACTTCACAAAGTGACCCAAGTGCGACGCCTCTCCCGGCCCATCGCACTATGATCGCCTTCATGCTCAGGATCGGCATCGGGCGTCTACCGAGTAGCGCCATAATCTGGGGCAGCGCATCTGCTTGTACATTGGCTCAGACAGACCTCAAGCCCGCGCACGAGATTTCATCTCCCCGTCTCATCCTGGCGCGGATCCTATGCTCATTTCCCAATACCGGATATGGCCGCGCGGCAGTTGTTTTCCATGCGAGTCACTCCCGATCAAAGTCTTCTTGCTCTTGACTCAGACAGCAGCGGCCAGTGGCCCCTGGTGCGGATCAGAAAATGGTGGACGGACACTCCGGTCACCGAGGTGCTCAGCGTTCCCGGCTGGAGTTCTGCCGATGCGCAACATTTAGACAGCATCCACGTGGACGTCGGGATCACGCCGAACGGACGTTACGCTGTCGCCTTTGCCGGAGCCAACTGGATGGAAAAATCCGCTTTCCTTCTGCATGCGCCAGGAGGATATGTCGCACGCAAACCTGACACGATCATTTCCGTCATCGATCTGCACCAGTGGAAGGTAATGAACAGCATCCACACCACAGGCATGGCGGATGGGGGAGATCCAGGGCCTGCGTCTTGTCGGCGAGAAATGGATTGTCCTGGACTTCCGCCTCGGCGACACGCATATGAATCATCTCTTTTATCGGTACGACACCCGGCTAATCTCGGTGCCGGACCTGCGTCCGGGACCCGCATGCGTGTCGAACAGGCCCTTCCGTGGCGGAGCTCCATTGTTGCCTTTGGCAGCGTCGGAAACCGGACCGGCTGAGAAACATAACGATGCCGAATGCCAGGACGTTCTTCAAGCCACCGGGACCGCTTCTGTCGAGGACCTGGAGATTCTGATCTATCGAAGGCAAGATCTCCTGCCGCCAGCGGTGCAGCAGAGTAGTCGGGACCTGCAAGCTACAGAAGACGATTTCTTCCGGGGCTGGGGCGATTACCCCTACTACCTGTCTTATTATGAAAACCCGCCCTTCGAGTCTTCCTCCCATCGATGGTACGGACTCTATGGCTCTCACGACCGCGATTTCTACGCCCTAACCATCTTCGATTCCGAAGGCCGCGAGCAGAAAAGTGAGACCATCCATCATCTTCTTTGCGGTGATTCCTCCCTGGAAAAGCGGGGCTCTGCCTGCGGATGCCGCGTCGTGGATGTCTCGGAGGAACGGCAGGATTTACTCGCCTTCTGTCGTACCCAGAATGGCGATTATGCAGGCATAGTGCGGCGTGACTGGCTCTCCGTTCTTCATACGGACGATCTCTCCGGGGCCGGATTCATCGAGCTTTCTCACAAATACCAGCATGAAACTCTGGAAGAGATCGCGCTCGGGGACGGTCGTCCCTATGTTGTGACTCTCGAACTTGGAGAAATGCTCCGCATCTATGCAATTCCCGGCCGACCGTGACTCAACCGCACCAGGCGAAAAAACCAATTCAGAACACGGCCAGGTTCACCACACAGCAAGTAGCGAAGGCCTTTACCCGCCAGACAGCAACACAATTCACTGACCGGCTAATCCCAAAGTACCGTCCTGTCCCACTTCGGGAACGCACTGCCTCAACTCCGCCCGCCTCGCCCTCTTGCCCATCCAAGCGAAGAAAAAACCAAATTCAGAACACGGCCAGGTTCACCCCACAGCAAGTAGCGAAAGCCCTTACCGGCAAAAAATCAACACAAATTGTCGATGACCTCATCCCCAAAGTACCGTCCTGTCCCACTTCGGGAACGCACTGCCTCAACTCCGCCCGCC
>CAZHTJ010000048.1:22497-32378 GCA_964535525.1 uncultured Acidobacterium sp.
CCCGCCGCGAGAAAAAACGCCGATCAGGCCCCGGCCAGGTTCACCCCACAACCGATCGCGCCACCACTCCCTGTCACGGCCTCCCCGGCGAGAAAAACCCCAATTCGGGACCAGGCCAGGTTCACCCCACAGCAAGTAGCAAAAGCCCATTCCAGCCAAATATCAACACAATTCGTTGATCGGCCAATCCCCAAAGTACCGTCCTGTGCCAATCCGGGAAAAAGCACGGCCCAAATCGGCCCGTCGCCTTTCTGCGCAAAAAGCTCCTCAGTCGCAAAGATTCCATGCCTTGAAGGGCTTGAGTCCATCAGCAGTTGCGTCAATGCGAATTCTTACCCGCTTCTCCAAAAAAGCAGTGACGCCCCCCCCTGCGAGAAAAACCCCGGCTCGGGACCAGGCCAGGTTCACCCCACAGCAAGTAGCAAAAGCCCATTCCAGCTAAATATCAGCACAATTCGTTGATCGGCCCGTCCCCAAAGTACCGTCCTGTGCCAACCCGGGAAAAAGCACGGCCCAAATCTGCCCGTCGCCTTTCTGCGCAAAAAGCTCCTCAGTCGCAAAGATTCCATGCCTTGAAGGGCTTGAGTCATCAGCAGCTGCGTCAATGCGAATTCTACCCGCTTCTCCAAAAAGCAGTGACGCCCCCCCGCGAGAAAAACCCCGACTCGGGACTCAGCCAGGTTCACCCCACAGCAAGTAGCAAAAGCCCATTCCAGCCAAATATCAACACAATTCGTTGATCGGCCCATCCCCAATGTACCGTCCTGTGCCAATCCGGGAAAAACTCTGCATCAGACCTGCCCCTCGCCCTTTCCGCAAGCTCCTCAGTCGCGACGATCCCACTGCCAGACAGGGTTCAGCCCTTGCGGGCCGGATCAGTGCACGCTTGGTCGCCCTTCCCCTCGCCTCGCGCCCGCTTCCCGCCCTCTCCCCCCTTGCAAATCCTCCACCCACTGATGAGAATGCTTGGTGGTTGCAAACGGCGCCTCCATCACCTGGCGTTGTGAACGCCAACCAAGGCTCTACCCGGAGGAAGAATGAACAACAAATCCTCTGACCGGCGCGACTTCCTCAAGCGAGCCGGCATGATGGGATCGATGGCGATGATGGCAGGACTTCCCCACACCGCAATAGCCGCGCACGGCGACATCCGCGAAGAAACCCTCGCCCCCCAGGACCAGGAACCGCCGAAGTACCACATCAAATTCGGCGTCTGCGGCGTGAGCCACGACCACATCTACGGCATGATCGGCGCAGTCCAGCGCGGCGGTGGCGAGCTGGTCGCCGCCTGGGTCGGCGAACCCGACAGGCTCGCCGCATTCACCAAACGTTTTCCCAGCGTGAAGATCGTCCAGAGTCAGGACGAGATCATCGAGGATCCTTCCCTCCAGCTCGTCCTCAGTTCGCAAATTGCGAATGAGCGCGCCCCCCTCGGCGTCAAAGTCATGCGCCACGGCAAGGACTTCCTCTCCGACAAGCCCGGCATCACCACCCTCGAGCAACTCGCCGAGGTCCGCAAAACCATCGCCGAAACCAGGCGCATCTACGCCATCATGTACAGCGAGCGCCTCGAAGTGAAAGCCGCTGTCTACGCCGGCACGCTCGTCCATCAAGGCGCCATCGGCAAGGTTATCCAGACCATCAATATCGCCCCGCATCAGATCTTCCAGCATGGCGGAGTCGCCGGCGGTGGCTCCGGCCGCCCCGACTGGTTCTGGAACGACGTCCAGTTCGGCGGCATCCTTTGCGACATCGGCTCCCACCAGGTCGATCAGTTCCTCTTCTACACCGGCTCCGCCGAGGCCGAAGTTGCCGAGTCCCAGATCGCCAACGTCCGCCATCCCGACCATCCCCACTTCCAGGACTTCGGCGACATGGTCCTCCGCGGCAACAAAGGCCTTGGCTACGTCCGCCTCGACTGGTTCACTCCCGACGGCCTCGGCACCTGGGGCGACGGCCGCCTCTTCATCCTCGGCACCGACGGCTACATCGAAGTCCGCAAGTACACCAACGTCGCCGTCAGCAAGCAGGGCAACAACCTCTTCATCGTCGACCAGAACCAGGCCCGCTATATCGACTGCAACAACATGCCGCTGCCCTTCGGCCCCCAGTTCGTCGCCGACATCGTCAACCGCACCCACATCGCCCAGAACCAGGACCAGTGCCTGCTCGCCGCCGAGCTCGTCATCAAAGCGCAAAAAAATGCAAAGCTCGTCAAGCTCGAGGACTAAGAAACTCTCAAGCGCACACTCTGCCGGGACCCGGTCCGCGAGCGCTTCAACCACGACCACCCAACCGCACCCTCTCCCGCCCGCAGCGCGCACCCTGCAGGCTCACCGAACAGGAGATTCCTTCCATGATGTCAAGACGCAATGCAGTGGCAGGACTGCTGGCCATGCCCGGCATCCTCTCAGCGATCGCCGAAGCCGCCACCACCGCACCCGACTCGAAACCCGACCCGCAATCAGCTCCACAAACCGCTCCGCAGCCTGCTCCGCCACCCGCCAACACCAGCATCCTCGGCCCCACCGTCTTCCAGTGGGACCAGATGCAGTTTCATAAAACCTCCACCGGCGAAGTCGCCTCGCTCTGCAAGCAACCCACCGCCACCGTCGACCAGCTCGAGATGCACGTCAGCAAGCTCAACCCCGCTACCGCCTCGCATCCTCCCCATCGCCACGTCAACGAGGAGCTCATCATCATCCGCGAAGGCGACTGCGAAACCCTCTCCGACGGCAAGTGGATCAGGGTCGGCCCCGGATCGGTCGTCTTCAACGCCTCCAACAGCCTGCACGGATTCCGCAACATCGGCGCCACCGTCGCGGTCTACCACGTCATCAACTGGAGCCCCAACAAAGCAGTTGGCAGCTAACCAAGAAGCAGTCAGCAAAGGGCAGTTAGCAAGAGAGCTGTTCGCAGGAAACCTGCAAAGAAGCTGTCAGCGAGAGCTAGCCCGGCCGCAAATCTTTTGGGAAAGAAAAAGCTCTGTCATCCTGAGCGAGCTTTCGAAATACGTTGCGCCCGTTTTTGGCGCAACATCGATCCAGACGCGAGTCGAATGGACCTGCTTTTCTATTCTCTCTAATCGAGACCGAACAAGAGGGGAGGCGCTAACAGCTATTCGCAAATCAGCCGCACCCGCTCGTAGTCCTCCTTGCTGTCGATATCTTCCAGAATCCCCCCATCGTCCACCTCCACCGTGACAATCCCCTCCGCATGAAGCCCGAAGATCGCCCGGCACCCGACATCACCCTCCAGAGCCATCGCCTCCCCAAACACGCTTCGATCCAGCAGCACAGGATTCCCCCGCCGCCCGCCATACACCGGAATCACAATCTCCACGCCCGGCAACTTCGAACCTCCAGCCTGTAACCTGCCTCCTGCAACCGGCAACCTGTATCTCTCGATAATTCGACTTAGCGTCTCAGCCCGCACCAGCGGCTGATCCCCCAGCACAATCAGGGCCCCATCCACCTCAGGCCCAACCGCCACCAGCCCCGCCCGCAGCGAAGACGCCATCCCCGAACCATAATCGGCATTCACCACTACCCGCACCCCGCCCCGCACCCCGCCCATCGCCGCAAAATCGATCTCCCTCCCGATCGCCTCCGCCGACGCGCCCAGCACCACCACCGTCTCCGCCAAATCCGCGCCGCGCAACCTATCGAGCGTCGCTCCCAGCACCGTCTGCTCGCCCAGCCGCAGCAACTGCTTCGTCGTGCCCATCCGCGTAGAAGCCCCAGCCGCCAGTACCACCGCCCCCACCGCAGCTCTGTCCCGCCCTCGCCCCTCGCTCCTCATCCCGTGCGCTCACCCCCTCGCATCGCCATCATCCCCCGCCGATCGTACGAAACCTTCATCTACCTCCCGCCATCCTTCTTTCTCCCCGGGAATGCCACGGTCCTGCGGTGGGTCGCCACCCCGAAACCCGTGCGCTCGAAACGCGAAGCTGCTTCCCGCAACCGGAGCCGCGACCGTTTCCGCCGGGTTTTACGGCCACTGGCGATTCAGGTTATAGTCTCACTCAGATGCGCTTCGTGTCGGCAAAGCGTGGAGCACCGCAGTCCTGGGTATCGCTGCTCGGAATCGTGTGTGTTGCGCTGGTGCTGATGACCGGCGTTCTGCAGGTCACCCACTCCCATCCCTCCGGCCAGGCCGATCACGACTGCTCGTTGTGTGTGACCGCGCACCACGCCGTGCAAGCCGTGGTCGTGGTGACCCTCGCCGTCTCCTCTCGCTCCGTCGCTCGCTTTGTTCCCGAAAGCTTCACTCCCGTTCCCCGCCAGCGCTTCGTCCTGAAACTGGCCAATCGGCCTCCGCCCGTCCCTCCTGCATTCGCCTAAGCAGAAGTTCCGCCTCAGCGGAACCCCAGGGACAATCCATCACTATGCGGAGGTCTACCTATGCGCACGTATCTGCGTGGCGCTGCCAGTTTCTTCTTTTTCGTGACTTTTCTTCTGGCTTTCCTCACTCTGCCGAGCGCGGCGCAGTCGGTCGCCAATACCGGCATCATCACCGGAACCGTTACCGATCCCACCGGCGCGGTAATCCAGGGAGCAACGGCCACCATTCAGAACCCTGTCAGCGCATACGAGCGTACAGCGAAGACGGACAGCACCGGGCATTTCCAGTTCACCAATGTGCCTTACAATCCGTACCACCTCAGCGTGACCATGGCCGGCTTCAACTCCTTCGTCGAGGACGTGGATGTGCGATCGGGGGTGCAGATGACGGTCCCCGTGAAGCTGGCCCTCGGTACGGCCGCCACAACCATCCAGGTAACTGCGGAAGACCTTCTGGAAACCGACACCACCATGCACACGGATGTGGACCGGAACCTGTTTAAGGAGGTCCCCCTCGAAAGCGCGTCCTCATCGCTCAGTTCGCTGGTGACGATGGCCTCCCCGGGAGTGGCTGCCGACTCCAACGGCCTGTTCCACGGGCTGGGCGATCACGCGGAGAACTCCTTTTCCGTGGACGGCCAGCCCATTACCGACCAACAAAGCAAGGTTTTCTCCAATCAGCTTCCCCCCGCTGCCGTGCAGTCCATGGAAGTGATCGACGGCGCGCCGCCGGCCGAGTATGGAGACAAGACCAGCCTGGTGATTCAGGTGACCACCAGGTCCGGCCAGGGACAAACCAAGCCGACCGGTACCATCTACTCCTCCTATGGAAGCTTCGGTTCGACCAGCGCAGGCTTCGATCTGGGATATGGCAAGCAGAACTGGGGCAACTTTATCTCCGCCGACGGGCTCAACAGCGGCCGCTTCCTCGATCCCCCGGAACATGCCGTGTTTCACGACAAAGGGAACGAGGAGAACGTCTTTGACCGCGTGGATTATCAGGTGAACCCGGCGAATTCGTTTCACCTGAACCTGAACTATTCGCGCTCCTGGTTCCAGACCCCGAATACGTTCGACAATCTCAACCTGGGGGACGTCAATCTCGCCGGAATGGCGGTGAGCGGCCCCACCGATCAGCGCTCGAAAATCGGGACCTTCGACATCGCCCCGAGTTATACCCGCGTCATCAACCAGTATTCAGTCTTCAATGCCGGAGTGTATCTGCGCAAAGACGTCTATCATTACTATCCCAGTGCGGACCCGTTCGCGGACCTGGGGCCGATCCAGCAGGAATCCATCGGGCAGAACCGCAGCCTTGCCAACGACGGCGTCCACGCCGATATCTCCTGGGTCAAAGGGAGACAGAACGTCAAGCTCGGCGGCGTGTACGAGCAGACATTCCTGCGCGAAAGCGACTCTCTGGGGATCGTCAGTCCCACCTTCCTCGATTCGCTGGTCGACGCCAACAAGAATCCCTGCATGTCCGGTGGCTCCCCCGATGTTCCCATCGACGCCCCCTGCACGACTCTCTATCCCTATGACCTGACGCGCGGCGGCACATTCTATAACTTCCCTGGCCATACCGACGTGAAGGAGCTCGCGCTCTATCTCGAGAACCAGATCACAGCCGGGAACTGGCTCTTCAACCTGGGGCTGCGGGGCGATCTTTACAATGGCCTCGCCGATGCAAGCCAGGCCGAACCCCGCCTCGGCATCTCTTACAAGCTCAGGCAGACCAATACTGTCCTGCGCACTTCCTATGCCCGCACGCTCGAGACGCCCTTCAACGAGAACCTCATCCTCTCCAGCCGGGGTTGCCTCAATGATGTGGTCAACCCCCTGCTGGGCTGCCAGGGCGGCGATACGGGATCGCTTTCCCCTGGGTTCCGCAATGAGTTCCACGCCGGGCTGCAGCAAGCCGCGGGAAAGCATTTTGTTGTAAGCGGCGACTATATCTGGAAATACACCCACAACGGTTACGACTTCAGCGTCCTCGGCAACACGCCCATCACTTTCCCCGTCGAGTGGCATAACTCCAAAATTCCCGGATTTGCGCTGCGCGCCGACGTTACCCAGTTTCATAACTTCAGCGCCTATGTCGTCATGTCCTCGGTGGCGGCGCGGTTCTTCCCGCCGCAGGTCGGCGGCGCGGGTGCGACGGTGGGCCAGACAGGCCTGCCCTTCCGCATCGATCACGACGAAAAGTACAACGAGACAACCCATTTCCAGTACCAGATGCCGTGGAAGCACATGCCCTGGTACAGCTTCAACTGGAGATTCGACAGCGGACTGGTGGCTGGCAACGCACCGTGCTATGGAACCACGGATCCCAACAGTCCCTGCCTGCTCTCGTCGACGACTCTCAACGGTCAACCTGCGATCAGCATGGTCAACGCCTTCGGCGTCCCTCTGACCGCCGATCAGGAGTTTGAGGCCGGTTTCGCCTGCAACGGCGTCCGGGCGACCCCCTTGAGTGCCTTGCCCGGCGTTTGCCCAGCCACCCAATTCACTTCGAGCCTGATCTCGATTCCCGCTCCCAACAAGGGCGACAACGACACCAATCCCCAACGCATCGATCCCCGCAGCTTGTTCGACATGGCACTGGGCGAGGACAACCTCTTCCACGGCGACAAGTATAAGTGGGGCGCGCAGGTTACTGCCATCAACCTGACCGATAAGTACGCCCTCTATAACTTCCTCTCCACCTTCAGCGGCACGCACTATGTAACTCCGCGCGCCATCACCGGCCAAATCTCACTGTCGTTCTAACCAGCGCTGCGGGAGACGGTCCGCGAACGGGCCGCTCTCCCGCGCGCCAGGAGGTCGCCATGGGTCCGATGCATCTGTGGAAGAGCGGCAACAAAAGACGAGTCGCGCGGATTCGCTGGAAACGCCGGGAGATCATCCACGCCCTGATCCTCTCGCTGCTGATGACAGCTTTCGGCATGTGGGTGGGAATCTGGGTGGCAACCCATCACTTCGACTGACACGCAGCAGGTAGAAATAGATTAGTCATCCTGAGCCGGATCCTCTGCTCCGGCAGGCTCTGCATCAACCCGAGGATTCAGCAAGTAAACCCAACTCTGCCGCAACCTGGCGAGTCCATTGCGGTCCAGAGTCGCAGTTCTTGTTCCCAGATCCCCTCGTGGATTGCGCCTGAAATCTGCGATGGTGACACGGCCCAGATATATCTCGGTAAAACTCATGGGCTTTCTGTTTATGGCTGGCTGCGTATCGTTGTCGATATCGTAGACAAAAACGCACATCCATTGCTCTCGCGCGCCGTGCGTATCGACCGCGCCGCCGGCCTTTCTCGTGGTCTTGATTTCGACCCCTTCGACCCCTGATCGGACGCTGTCGTTCGGGTATATGCCTTGAACGAGCAGGTCTGGATGCCCATTGAAATGCTTGTTCTGCACGAGTGTTCGAGAATGCTTAGCAAGGCTGGCAGTCAACATGTCGGAAAGAAGCCCCGACATAATTGCCGGGCGCAGCATGTCGTCGAGTCGCTGCAATCCCTTGCTGGTGAGCAGTAAGTTTACATCGTAAAAAAAGTCGTACACGTCTTGCATCGCCAGCTCGAAATCTTTGAGCCGAAGCTCGAAAGGCAGAGTCGCATTCTGATTGAACTTTGTGATATCCGCCTGGTTGCGAACTATCAGCCCGGTACTCATTCAGGTTTTAGTTGCAACGAAGATAACGGCCAGAAGGCAGCCTTCGCCATCGCGAAATACTCGGGATCGGAATCGGTGCCCAGCGTGCGATAACCAATGGCTTCGGCGGCCGCCAACGTCGATCCCGATCCGGCAAAAGGATCGTAGATAATTCCCATGCCCAAAGGAAGTGCGGCACGAACCACCTTGCGCAGGAATCTTTGGGGCTTCAGCGATGGATGAGGAGCAATGTCCTTTTCAGGACTCCGCGTAGGTGAACATGCGATCACATCTTTGAATGGCTCTTCCTCGCCCAACCGGCGTAGTCCGCCAGCACCCCATTCGCGCAAATTATCGCCAACTGTGCCCTCAAATGGCTTGCGAAAAATACCCCATGGCTCCCAGCACGATCTCGGCATAACCGATACGTCCGAAAATTCCTTCTCCGCCCCCTTCGGTCGATCTCCACCTCGTAGCGTCTGAACGAGACGGATCACCTCACCGCGCTTCTCAAAACCGGATTCCATGAAAGCGTGAAAGGTCGTCGTCGAGATCAACGGATTCGAGGCAATGAAAACGTGCCCTCCCGGCACCAGGGTCCTGAGCAGACCGTACGCGACCGAACTGAAGAAACCATGCAGGTTCAGGATCTCCTCTTTCGAAAGCACAGTGAAACGTGGGACCGGCCTGCGCTTTGCGCCATCGAAACTCGGGGGAATGCGCCAAACACCTCCACGCCCCTTTCGCAGTTTGGCGTGGTTTTTTTCGTCGTACTCAATCATTCCATAGGGTGGGTCAGTAACCACCGCGTGGAGTGAGTTTGCTGGAAGATCGGCCAACCACTTCAGGACATCGCTTTGAATATATGTTGCCCGCTCAGATAAGTGATGACGACGCTGTACTCCAAGCGTTCGGATCGTCTCCCACAGAGTTTCTTCTCTCCGCCTCAGTGCCGATAGCCACAGCGGATCATCCTGAGACGTTTCGGGAATTCGCGGAAATGAAATCTGAGCCGCGTGACTCATCGCTGTCCTGTTCCTCTATAGCAATGATCCCACACGAAAGCATATACCTCGGACGCAAGAGTTTCTGAAGTCCGAGTAGCCAGTTCGCCCTTGGGCTGCCGTGCCATTTTGGGGATGTTCGCTCACGCTCACATTACACCACGCTGATGCAGAACGAATTCCTCTTTCCCGACGTTGCCTTGCTGATCCCCGTACCCCGAACACCCTCCTCGTTCACCTGCACCAGCTTCCACACAAAAACAAGCCTCGTCCCATCCCTCGCTGCGCGAGGGCCGGAGAGAGCGCCGGGCCTCAACTCAGCGAACCCCGCCACCCAAACAAGGGGCCTCAACCCCCGCGTACTCCCCGCACCAGAGCACGAATCCAAAGAGACCGCACCAAACCCGCCTTTGTATCAGGGGACGACTTCAGCAGCTGGAGGAATAACGCCGAACAAGCTGAGGCTTCGTGTCTCTTGGGCACGAAATGTGAAGGGGCATGGCTTCAGCCGTGCCAAAAAAGAGTCGGCGCGAAGCACCTTCCTTGTTCGATCCGGGGCCCCAGGGGGCGTCGCTGCTCGCTGGGGTCGCGATCGTCGGCGGAACCGGGGTCCCCGGCACGCCCCTTTTGGCGTGATGCGATGGGGAAGCGCCGCAGCGCCTGAAGCCGATTGGCGTTACTTCTGTGTTTCTAACCTCACGATTCCCAAAGCGCTAAACGATCCCTCGCTGCGCGAGGGACAACTGAGCCCAGTCTGACGGAGAACCGGCAAAAAAGAGCCAAAATCCAACGAAACCCGAACTGTCAAAACCCGAACTGTCTCACCCCAGGGGTTCACCCCAAAAAACTGTCAAGCTTTTGTGGAAAAAACCAGGGTAATG
>CAZHTJ010000049.1:0-16561 GCA_964535525.1 uncultured Acidobacterium sp.
GCGGAGGACATCTACGGCCCGACCGCTGTTTACAAGGCCCTCAAGCCCCTCGACAAAAACGGCGACCTCCACATCGTGTATGGTCCCTGGGTCCATGGCGGTGAAATCGGCGACGGCAGCCACATCGCCGCCATCAACTTCTATTCGGACACAGGCCTCTACTTCCGCCAGCACATCCTTCGCCCATTCCTCGCGAAGTATCTGATGGACGCGGCGCCCGCAGGCGTCGACACCGCGAACATCCCCACCGCCTGGGCCTTCCAGACCGGCACCAATCACTGGGAGAAGCTGCAATCATGGCCCTCCGGCTGCCCCAGCGGATGCGCGCCGCAGTCCGCGTCGCTCTATCTCACGTCTAACTCCGGCCTCAGCTTCGCGCAACCCACAGCAAGCAGTTCCGACTTTGACGCCTACGTCTCAGATCCCGCCAAGCCCGTCCCGTATCGCCGCCGCCCCGCGCAGCCCATGGGCTACGACTATCCGCTCACCTGGCCCGAGTGGCTTACCGACGATCAGCGCGAACAGTCCGGCCGCCCCGACGTCCTGAGTTACACATCCGAAGTCCTGAAAGAGCCGGTCCAGATCAGCGGCCAGCCCGTCGCGCATCTCGTGGCCTCAACCTCCGGCACCGACTCCGACTGGGTTGTGAAGCTCATCGACGTCTACCCTGACGAAGTCGCCGAACAGGCCAACATGGGCGGCTACCAGCTCATGATCTCCGCCGACATTTTCCGCGGCCGCTATCGCGAAAGCTTCGCCGTCCCGCACGCCATCGAGCCCAACACGCCGCTCGAATACAAATTCAACCTGCCTCCGGCGAACCACGTCTTCCTGACCGGACACCGCATCATGGTCCAGGTGCAATCCAGCTGGTTCCCGCTCTACGACCGCAACCCGCAAACCTTCGTCCCGAATATCTTCTGGGCCAAACCAGCCGACTACCAAAAAGCCGAGCAAAAAATCTGGCACACGCCAGGCCACGAGAGCTATGTCGAGCTGCCGCTCGTGAAGTAGTAAGGAAGCATTACTTACCGTCGTGCCGTAGCGCACCTCGTCCTGCTCTGTCACCTTGAAAGCAGAAAGGTGCGGTGCTATTCTTTGGGTGTGGTTTAAAAATCACACGCCCAAAGAGCCGTCAGAGCGCAGGCGTGGAGGTTATTCCGCAGCGGATTTTCTTCTTCGAAACTCGGGATGGGAAGACCCCAGTTCGTGACTGGCTAGACCGAATCGAGGGCCAGCCAGCCTATCACAGGATCATGGCGCGCCTGGATCGCGTGGAACAAGGGAACCTCGGAGAGCATCGACAGGTCGGTGAGGGAGTAAGCGAACTGGTCATTAATTTCGGACCTGGATACCGGGTCTATTACGGTCTGGACGGGACAAATATCGTCATCCTGCTCGTAGGCGGCAGCAAGGCTACACAGCAGAAGGACATCGAGACGGCGAAGGGTTATTGGAGACAATACAATGCCTAAGACGAGAGTTTCATATCGCGATTGGCAGATGGAAAAGCTGGCAGACCCGCAAATTGCGGAGGGATATCTGAACGCGTGCCTCGAAGAAGGTCCGGATATCTTCCTGAAGGCACTGAAGAAGGTCGCGCAGGCGCGCCAAATATCGAAAGTAGCCCAGGAAGCCGGTGTTCAGCGCGAAACCCTCTATCGCTCCCTCTCCGAAAACGGAAACCCGACGCTGGAGACGCTTTCATCCGTGCTCCACGCGCTGGGGATGGAACTAAGGGTGGCGGCAAGGCAATAATCTGCGTTCTCCGCACGGAAAAACCTCTGCGCTCTCTGTGTCCTCTGTGGTGAAGCTTTTCTAGAATGCCAATAAAGCCACGCCCACGCAAACAAAGATCGCCGCACTCCACCGCCGCCGATCCACATTCTCCCGCAGGAAAAACTTCGCCGCCAGCGCATTTGTCACGAAGGTGAGGGAAGTAGCCGCCGGGCCAATCAGGCTCAGGTCGCGATGGCTGAACGCAAACAGCAACGAGAAGAAGCTTAGCGCCAGGCAAACTACTCCCAGGCCAAATCGCCCATTCGTGATCACCGCCACCGCCGCGCCCGGAATCCCGCTGCGCCGCCGGATCACATCGAGATCCCCCACCTGCCGCATCGCCGACGCGGTCAGAATATCGCCCGCCGTCGCCGTCACCACAATGCTCGCAATCATCGCCGCCGTCGCCAAAACCGCATGAGGATTGGTCATCGCCGGACTCCGTCCGCGTGGCTCGCCGCTGACTCCGGCTCGGCATTCTCAATCTCCGCGCTCAACTCCGCACCCGCCGCAGCGCTGTGATCCGTGTACGAAGGCCCCCGCGTGACAAACCCCACCCCCGCCGTGATAAAGACAACTCCCAGCCATCGCAGAGTTGAAACGCGCTCGCCCAGCCAGAACTTCGCCAGCAGCGTCATGATCACGTAGCCCAGCGAACTAGCCGGCAGCACATAGGTCAAATCGGCCCACGAAAGCGCCGTCAGATACGACGCGAAGAACCCAACCAGCAGCACAATCCCTGCCGCCACCCACGGAGAAAAAATGGCATGGATCAACTCGGCCGGGTGCGCGAGCGACACCGGCCCCAACGACTTCATGCCACGCGAAAGAAACGTATCGCCGCACGACGCCGTCAGAGTGATGACGGCCAACACCAGGTATCGGCGCAATGTCATGGTGGAGCGCGTCATGGAAAAAAGGGGAAAGCGAGCAAGAGACCAGGGAAAAGCGAGCTAAAGACGAGCGAAAGGCCAGCCAAAAACGAGGAAAAAACCAGGGAAAACCAAGCTAAAGACGAAAGAGAATCGCTTCACCCTCGCCTTTCACTCGCTTTACACTCGTCTCTCCCTCGCCTTACGCCTGAGCGCTGGCTTCCGCGCCCGGCTTGTGTGTCCGCGCGTCGCGCACCATCTTGTTGCGCTGCGAACGCAGCTTCAGGAACGACTTCGACTCCTGATACAGCCGCTTCAGGTCGCCGTTCGCGATCGCCTTGCTCACCACCCGCCACGCCGCCTTCGGCCGGAAGAAATATTCGTCGTAGAACCGATGCACCATCTCCAGCACATAATCCGCCGGCAGCCCAGGGTATTCGATGTGCGCCAGCTGGTGTCCGCCCTCGTCCGTCATCTTGTTCTCATTCGTGATGAACCCGTTGGCGCGCGCGTATTCGTAAAACTCCGTCCCCGGGAAAGCATGCGCCATCGAAACCTGAATCGTCTCCACGTCGAGCTGCTTCGCGAAGTTAATGGTGTTCCGAATCGACTCCTTCGTCTCGCCCGGCAGCCCCAGGATAAAGTCGCCGTGAATCGTCAGCCCCAGCTTGTGGCAGTCGCGCGCAAAGTCCCGCGCCCGCTCGACCGTCGCGCCCTTCTTGATGTTCTTGAGAATTTGCGGGTCCCCCGACTCAAATCCGACAATCAGCAGCCGGCATCCCGCCTCGCGCATCGCCTTCAGCGTGTCGTAGTCGGTTGTTACGCGCGACGTCGAAGACCAGGTCAGCTTCAGCGGCTTCAGCTTCGCGCACAGCTCAATGGTCCGCGCCTTCTGAATATTGAACGTGTCGTCGTCGAAGAAAAACTCCTTCACGTTGGGCCACAGTTCCTTCGCGTGCGCCATCTCCGCGGCCACATCGTCGGTCGACCGCTTCCGCCACGCATGTCCGCTCGTCGTCTGCGGCCACAGGCAGAACGTGCATTGCGCCGGGCAGCCGCGCGTCGAATACAGCGCGACAAACGGATGCAGCAGGAACGGCACGTTGTACTTCGTCACGTCCAGATCGCGCTTGTAGACGTCCGTCACCCACGGCAGCGCATCCAGATTCTCAATCTGCGGCCGGTCGGGATTGTGCACCACCTGCCCGTTCTTCCGGTAGCTGATGGCGAGAATCTCGTCCAGCGGCTTGCCATTCGCATACTCGACAACCGAAAAATCAAACTCGCGCCGGCACACAAAATCAATTGCCTTGCACTCGTTCAGCGCTTTGTCCGGATCGGTCGTGACCGGCGGCCCCACAAAACAAATCTTGATATTCGGATACGCGTCCTTAATCTTCTCCGCCCACCGCTGATCCCCGCTCCACGCGATCGTGCTCGTGAACAGCACCAGGAACTCGTAGTCCTTCAGGATCTCCACCACCTGCGGCCACTTGATGTGGTGCGGGTTGGCGTCGAGCAGGCGCGCCCCCTCCAGCATCCCTGCCGGATAAGCCAGCCAAACCGGGTACCAGTAGGACTCGATCTCGCGCGTGGCAGGCCAGCGCGAACTCGCGCCGCCATCAAAGTTTTCGAAGGACGGGGGGTTGAGAAATAAGGTCTTAAGAGGCATAGGCACTTCATCCAGTTTACCACTCAACAACCGCTTTAGCCGCTGGGGAGGGCATTCCGGGTCCGGCCTGTTTCCCGGGCGGGAATCTCACCGGCACGCAACGATCCCTGCCGCGGCTCGCAACCACAGAACATGGACGAAACCTCAGTGCTTATGCAGAGTAATCTCGACGCGCCGATTCTTCTGGCGGCCTTCAGGGTCGTCGCTGCCGTTCGGTTTCCTGTTCGGCGCGACCGGTTTGGTGTCGCCGAAGCCGCGCGCCGTAATCGGATTCGCGGCTCCATGGGCTACCAGCCAGGTCTTGACCGAATCCGCCCGCCGCTCGGAGAGTTTCTGGTTGTACGCCTCGTCCCCCTTCCCATCGGTGTGGCCACCAATGCTGCAGAGGTAGGCCGGATAAGAATGCATCACCGTTACCACTTTCTGCAGGCTGGGAATCGCTGTGGCGCGGAGTTCGGCTTTATCGAAGTCGAACATCACATCGCTGGCCAGCTCAATCTGAATTTCGGTGTCTGTGGTGCGAGCGCCGAGATCTTTGAGCGCGGCGTTGAGGGAATCGACTTTGCCGCCCACCGCCAGGCTGATGCCGACGAGGTTGGTGACGGTTCCCTGGAGGGTCGTCACCTGCCCCTTTGCCCCCGGTGGGACAGGGTCATCGACCTTATATTTCTGCGCCTCCGCCGCTGGCCGCAGGCTCACGGCGGCAACCACGGAGGCACAGAGCAGAAAAACCCGAGCCGCTCTGCTGGGCATCGTGGTCAGGTCCTCACTGGCCCACCGGCACATCTTCAAAGGGCATGAACTTCGCGATGTAGACGGTGATTTTCTTTGAAGCCGCCGGCGGCGCCGGGAACTTGGCCCAATTCAAGCGCTGTTCGCCAGGACCCAGGGTTCCCCACCACACATCCAGGACGCGGGCGCCGGAGGAATCGGTCAGGAACGCATACTTTTTGTTTTCGGCGGGATCGGTGTAGTAAAGCTGAGGCCAATCGAAATTATAGTAAACGCCCTTCGGGCCCGTGTTGATCAACCTCCAGCGCACCAGCAGTGCGTTTCCGCTCACCCGCTTCACCTCCAGCAAGTCGCAGCGTATATTCGGGTCGTCACTGAACTGTGCGCTGGCGATCACGCCGCCGGGCGCGGTCACGGCAGCGGGCGCAGCCGGGTCTGCCGCCGGAGGATCGCCGGCAGACGGAGTTGCAGCCGTCCCCGGATCGGCAGAAGACGCAGTTGCATCAGGTGCGGATGCGGCAGCGGATGCAACCGGGTCAGCCGAGGCCGCCGGCGCTGTTTGTGCAGCGGCCTGCGGCTGCAGCAAATCGATCCGGCCGGTTTGGCCGTCTGCTCCGAACTCCAGCGTATCGAATTGCCACTGCCCCACACTCTTCTTCGCTACGGCGTAAACCGTGCCCTTGCCCCTGGGACCAGAGACCGGAAACGAAATGTTGGCGTCGCCGGAGTCGCCGTTGACATTGATGCTCCCCGAGACGAACCACCCCGGCGTCAACGGCTGGCCAGTCTTATCGGTCACCTGAGGGTTTTCCCGCGCCTGCGCCAGCGCCTGGGTGTAGACGCCGCTCTGCTTGATCGAGCCCTCCACGACGGCGAAGAGGCCACCAACGCCGCCCGCAATCAGGATGAAGATGAACAGGCAAACCGCGGGGACAAACCATTTCCAGTTCCGTCCGAACCAGCCCTTGCGGGGTCCTGACGGCGGAGTTGTTGCGCCCAATGATGTTCCCATTGTTCCTCCTCGCCTTCGTCCCTGAAGTTGCACGAAGGCGCCTGCTGCTGCCGCGACCCAGATTCAACCGCAAGGGAAGCCTGGCGCCGCTTTCGAGCCCGGGGGGAGTCAGGGGAAGGACCGCTGCAACCGGCTTCCTGCTAAGCCGATGCCGACCGTTGTTCCGGATTTTGAATCGTGACCACCGCAATGCTCATGTGCCACACTCTCTCTGCAACAACCCGGTGCAGACAGATATCCTGCTGGCCTGACGAACGTTCCGTCCCATGGATGAGTGCCGCGTCGGGGGCCAGGGTGAAATGCCCGCCGCACTGGACATGAGTGATTCTGCTGGTTTGCCGGCAACTTTCTTTCCGGCGGAAAAGATTCGCGAATTCTATCCCGAATCCCGTGGATCGTGCAACATTAAATTTCTCCGCAGGCTACAGCCCGCTCCTTGCATTGAGGAAGCTGGCGAATCGCCAAATTGGCGATTCGCAAACTCGCGGGTTAGGCTACTTCAGCGACGACCGCACCCACGCATCCAGCTGGCCCGTGGCTCGCAGCAGATTCAGCTCCGCCTTCATCAACGAAAACTGCGTGTCGAGCAGATCCTCATACCGCTCGCGTTCCTCGATATGCGCGCGATGCACCTGGCTCGGCGCAACCGGCGCCGCATTCGGCGTGCCCGCCCCATTCGTCAGCTCCGTCTTAACCGCCTCCAGATCCATCTGCGCAATCGCGCTCTGCACCTCAGCCACCCGCTGCTGCGCGCCTAGCAAGCGAAGGCTGCCCCGCATCGCCGCCGTCTGCTCGCTCAGGATATTCAGCGCAGCGTCGGCATCCGCCCCCGCGCGGGATGCATCCGCGGACGATTCCCGCGCCTTGGCCCGTCGCGTCGCATCGAACAGCGGGAAAGTTATCTGCACACCCAGCTCAACGTTGTTGTACTGAAACGTTCTGAAGTAATTCGTATAACCGGGCGTCTCTTCGAACAGGGCATACTCGGCGCCAAACGTTGCCAGCGGCCGATAATTCTGCTTCGCATCGCCCAGGGCGGCGTACCACTTCGATTTGGCGTTGGCATACGCCGCCGAGACCGCCGGATTATTCTGAGCCGTCTGCGCATCGATCGTCGCGAAAGAATCCACCGCCGGGGCCGGAGGAATGCTGCTGCTGACCGTCGCCAGCCCGCCCGCCGGCAGACCCGTCAGGCGCGCCAGTTTCTCGCGCATCGCATCGGCGTCGTTCTCCAGCTGAATCCGCTTCTGCTCTACCTGTGCGGCCGTCAGCTCCGCTTCCAGCTGGTTCCTCCTCGAATCCACGCCAGCCTGTACGCGCTCCTGCTCAATCTGCATCAGCGATCCCGCGTAGCCGTTCTCCTCTTCGAGAGCGGCAATCTCCTTCAGGTCGTGATCCAGCTCTGCATAATCGAGCGCGACATCAAGCGCCACCTGTTGCTGCGCGTCCTTCAGGCTCAGGTTGGCGGCGTTCACAGCGGTACGGGCGGCCCGAATGTAATCCTTCTGCGACCACGAGAGCACGAGAGACGACGCATTCGCCGTAAAGAAGGAGGGGTAGCCGAGTGGAAAGCCGTAGGCGTAGCCCGGACTAACACCCATCAATAAATTTGGGATGTAGGCATCCTTCGTTTCCTGCCATGCAGCGGTCGCCTTCTGCACATTCGCCACCGCCCCGCGCACCGAAGGGCTGTTCTTCTCCGCCAGATCCACTGCGCTCGATAACGAAATCTGCGCGCCTGCCCCGAGAGGCATCAGCAAAAACAAAATCGCAGCAATATATTCAGCAATTCGACTGCGCGTTCTCGTCAGGACCCGCTTCGGCTCGTCCATCGCTCTGAGTTTACCGGCCGGCGGCCCTGGCCGCGGCATTTCCTGAAGGAATCCGATACCCCGACGCCAATGCGTGAATCGCCACAATCTGTTGCTGCGCGGCTTCGACGTCGCCCTGCTTGCGCAACAACTCCGCCAACTGCGCGCGCACCACAAACGCCGGCGCCAGCTCCGACTGCGCATGTGACGCCAGGTATTGCTGCAGCCACTCAATCGCCGTCTGCGGTTCGCGCCCCGCCAGCGTCAGATTACTCGCACCATCCACCAGCGCGATCCCGTGATGCGGATCGATCGCCGCCCCGGCATGCGCCGCAGCAACCATCTCATCCACTCGTTCCCGCCGCCGATAAAACGCCGCCAGATCCATCCACGCATTCGCCGGATACGACGATTTGCCGATCGCGTCCTTCAGTCTCGCCTCGGCCGTCGCATCATCCTTCCTCGACTCGGCAATGCGCGCCTCGAGCGTCAGCGCCGCCGCCGGATTCACAGCGGCAAGCTGCTGCGCGACCGCCCCCGCCTTCGACACGCCCCCACCCACCACCATCGGAGCCATCACGTCGAACTCCCCCAGATCGGCCAGCGCCTCTGCATTGTGCGGATCAAGCTGCACCGCCTGCTCGAACTCCGCATGCACCCTGCGCGCCAGCGGATAACCCTCCACCAGCGATGCATGCTCTGCCTTCTTTCCGTAAGCACGCCCCAGCCACAAATGGAAATTGCTGTCCTCCGGCGCCAGCCCGACCGCCGCTTCGCAGTCGCTCACCGCCCGGTCCCACTCTTCTTCCTGGTAGTAGACCCGGCAGCGCAGATTGCGCGCTTCGGCATCGTTGGGATTGTGCGCCAGCGTTTCATTCAGCACCCTCAGAGCGCTGTCCGCCTGCCCGCGGTCCAGATCCTCACGCGCCGGATTGATTGCCGAGCCCGTCGCTCCCGCCGCCATCGCCGGCACGCCTGCGCAAAAAACAAAAAGGATCGTGCGCGCCAGTGTTCGTCTCCGCAAGTTCCCCCCTACTGGACTACTTTCACCGGTACGCCGTCGCTCAGTGGCTGCGCGTTCGTCGTTCCCAGCGCCACCACATCGCCGGCGTTCAGACCACTCACCACCTGCACCTCGCTCAGGTTCCTCACCCCGATCGTCACCTTAACCCGGTGCAGGGAATTGCCCTCTTTTCGATAGACAAACGTCGATCCCTGCTCGAAATGCAGCGCGTCCCGCGGCACCTTCAGCACGTTGGATTCGTTGGCCACCGTGACCGTCACACGAACATTCGTATCCGGCAAAAGCGCGCCGTCAGTGTTGTCGATCGCCACCAGCACCTCGCCCACATTCCGTGTTCCATACGTAATGATGGTCGAAGGCAGACGGCTGATATGCCCTTGCCACTGCTCGTCCGGCCGCGCGTCCCACACAATCGTCACCAGCTGCCCCAGGCTCAGCTTGCCGATCTCCGGCTCGTCGAAAAACGCCCGCACCTGCAGCTTCGTCAGGTCCGCCATCGACAGCAGCCGGTCCCCCTGATTCACATACTCCGTCCGTGACACCGGCAGCGAGTACACCGTCCCGGCAAACGGCGCATGCACGACCGCGTGATGCAACGCATCGTTCGCGGCTGCATAAGCGGCCTCCGCATCGCTCAGCGCCGCCTGGGCATGCGCCAGATCGGCGCTCCCGTATCGCTCCGTCGTCCGCTGCTCGAGAACCTGCAGAACACTCGCGGTCGCCGCCACTCGCGTCTGCGCCGCGCTGATCTCGCTCGCCGAAGCCGCCCCCGAGGCCTGCAGCTTCTGGAGCGCTTCCAGATCCCGCTGCGCCTGGTCGCGATCGATCTGTGCCTTATCCACTTCGCCCTTCAGCGATATGCGCTCTTCCTGCGTGCCCCCACGCTGCGACGCCTGGTACGCCGCCTGCGCACCCTTCAGCATCGATTCCGCGGCGGCCACCCGCGCCTTCGCCTCGGTGTCATCCATCGACAGCAACAACTGGCCCGCGGCAACCTTCTCCCCCTCGTGCACGTTCAGCGACTGAATGATCCCCGGGAACGGAGCGTGCGCCTCAAAATTCACCTGCGGCTCGACCTTGCCATTCGTCGGGACTGTGCTCTTCAGGTCGCCCGTGCTCGCCGCAGCCACACGAATGGGCAAACTCCCCCGAGTCATCAGGTGTATGCCCCAAAAAATTACGATGATGGCGACGGCTGTAATGGTCCAGACCCGAGCCGTTCGTGGCTTTGTCTGCCCTGTTTTCATTCGTAAAACCGTAGGTCAGTATATAAGACACGCACGACTGGCTTTAGGGTTCGAAAATTGCGAATTTTGCCGGGGTATCGCACTCACCACTCCGCCCCTTCGCCGCCCGCGCCTCGCCGTCCCCCGTAAAATGAACGCATGGCCATCGCCCCGCGTTACACCGACGACCACGCAAAAGCCGGCCTCGATTTCGACTTCCCCCTCATCGAGACCTGGCGCAATCAGTTCCCTGGCTATGAGATCGTTATCGACGATCCGGAGTTCACTTCAGTCTGTCCCAAAACCGGTCTGCCCGACTTCGGCGTCATCACTCTCCGCTACATGCCGCGCGAGCAGTGCCTCGAGCTCAAATCCTGGAAGGAATATCTCTTCTGCTATCGCAACCTCGGCATCTTCCAGGAGAACGCCGTCAACCGCATCCTCGAAGATGTAGTCCGCGCCTGCGACCCCGTCTGGGCTGTCGTCAAAGGAGACTTCCGCCCCCGCGGAGGTATCTCCACTACCATCGAAGCCCGCTGGCCAAGGCCCAATGAAGCCGGTAGCCGGTAGCCTGTAGCCGGTAGCAGAGAGCAACGAAGCCGGGGGCGGGAAGCGCGACGCGCGAAGCGAACGGGTAGGAAATCAAACTGCAGTTCCAAAGCCCTTGCGGCCTGTACCCTGCGGCCTCAGCTACAGATTCTCCGACTGCACCGCCAGCGCACCCGTCCCCGCATCCCCACTGCACTTGCCGCCGCTGATCGACCAGCTCGTGATCGTCAGCTGCGTCGCCGCCGCGTTGAACGTCCCCACCGCCGTCAGCACCGTCCCGCTGAGCGGATCGCTGTAGGTCATCGAAAGCTCGCTGCCCGTCACCATCGACGTGGTCACCGACGGCTGATTCGCGAAGCAGCTGTTGCCCGGAAACGTCGCCGTTCCCGACAGAGAGAACTGCCCATCCAGATCCGGCTGCGAAGTCTGCTGCAGCAGCGACGAAACCGCAATCTGCGTCCCTGCGCCGTCGACGAAATTCCCTGCGTAGGTGCCGTTGATCGCCGAATAATTCGTCGCCGTCACGGCGCTTGATCCCAGCGATCCGCAACCGCCACCCGCGAAGCTCCAGTTCGCTCCGGCAATGCCCTGGCCGTTGCCGGAAACCTGACCCTGCAGCGTCAGCACCGTGCCGTTGCTGAACGCCGACGAGATCAGCAGCATCTGGTTGTCGCCGCCCACCGAGCCGGTCAGCAAAATGTCCGTCGTGGGGCTGACGCAGGAGCTTCCGCTCAGCCGCGCAATCGCGCTGACCTGCTCGTACGCTCCCTGCATAAATCCGAGGTTGAGCACCACGCTGGACGGGTTCGGGGCAAAGGTCCAGTTGCCGGAAAGCGACGTTCCCACCTGCAGCGGCGTGTTGGCCAGGCCGCATCCAGTGAGAATCGAGAGTCCGAAGACAGTAGCAACGGCAAGTAAAGCAGTACTGCGGTTCCGCATAGGGGAGCCTCTTGGTACCTCAGAAGAGGTATCCAGAAGATAAACAACTCCGCCCCGCTCTTCCAGACCCCGAAAGAGGCATTACCGGAGTGATGGAATCCGTAGGATCGCACTGAAAATGCGGCGGTTAGCGCAGACCAGCGAAGCGCCGCGGTCACGTTACGGTCACGTGACGGTACAAAGGTCAGTGACGTTACTGGGGTTGGGGAGCTTGTCCGCCCTGCGGCTGTTGCTGCTGTTGCCGGATCCGCTGCAACTCCTGCAGCATCTCCTGTGGCGTCCTCGGCCGCTGATCCGCGGGGTTCGGCGTCGGCGTCTTCGGCGTTACTTCCTCCACGGGCGGCGGCGGAGGAGGCGGCTCTTCTTCCTCTTCCTCATGCTGCGCGCTCGCTTGTCCCGTGGTAATCGGCGCGTTGCTGCGCGCCGTCAGCACCACTTCGCGCGGCGTTCCCGCGTTGGTCTCACCGACCATCAAAAAGTTGTACCCCGCCCCATCCAGCAGATCCGACAGCACGTCGCGCGGCGGTCCCGGCCCATACACCCCAAATACTCGCGAGTCCTTGTCGAACCCATCCACCGTCATACCGCTGGTCGCCTCAAGATCCTTCAGGATCTGCGACAGGCTCGAATTATTCGCGTTCACTGCCAGCGATCCGCCGTTCAGCGTCACGTGCGCTGGCCCGGCCGGCTTGTCCCCCAGAGAAGGCGCCAGATTCGAAGCGGGCAACAGAGCGCTCTGGGCCGCACTCGCTACAGCGCCCGCAGGCTGCCCGGCCGGCCCGCCCGGCGTTCCGGCAGGATTTCCCGGCTGGCCCCCAATCCCAGGCTTTCCAGTTCCAGGCTGTGCGGCCGGCTGAGTAATTGCCGCTGGAGGCTTCGAAATCCCCTGCCTCGGTCCGATTCCCGGCAGTGGCGGCACGCGCCGCCCGTCCGGCATCGTTCCTGGCGCCTGCATCACCTGCGCCGCACACGAACTGGCCAAAATGGCAGCCACCGCCCAAACCAGCGTTCGTGAATAGCGCATAACCTGCATCGAAGTCTTAGGATCGCTGTGGGCCGTGGGTTCGGCTCGACCGCCGCTCCTGTGTACTAGACTAGCAGTGATTCGAATTCGCTCATTGCGAATTGAAGGGAAGTCTCCCATGCGCCCCCGTTTCGTAACCATCTGCGCCACCCTCCTGGCTCTTGCTGTTCCCCTGGGGCTAGCCCTGCCCGCTTTCGGCGTCTCCTGTATGACCCAGTCCCAGATGACCGCTGCCGAGCGCACCATCCTCGCCCAGTCCGCGCAAATGATCGGCCAGAACGTCGAAGCCGGCAACGCCGCCGCCGTCCGCACCCAGACCATCCCCAGCGTCGCCGCCCAGTTCGACGGCATCGCCACCTCGATTCAGAACGTCAACGCCTTCATCCAGCACGCCACCCTGACCGTCGACGGCGTCTACCTGCTCGACGCCTCCGACATCAAATCCGCCCAGGAAACCCAGTTCTTCTGCGGAGTCGCCGGCTCCGCCCTCACCGTCGAAGTCACCATCCCCGGCCTGCCCCCCGGCAAATACGCCCTCGCCGTTCTCCATGCCACCGGCGTTAAGCAGCCCCAGCAGATTTCCCTCATCCTTCAGAACGATCCCGCCGGCAGCGCCGACTGGAAACTCGCGGGCTTCTTCACCCGACCCATGACCATGGGCGGACACGACGGCGTCTGGTTCTGGCGCCAGGCCCGCGATTACGCCGCGAAAAAACAACAATGGCCCGCCTGGTTCTATTACCAGACCGCGCAGAGCCTGCTCCTGCCCGTCGACTTCATCTCCAGCCCCAACCTCCAGAAGCTCGAAAAGGAATCCGAGCAGTCCCGCCCCGACACTCTGCCCGGCCAGGATCCCATGCGCCTCACCGCCGGAACCCAGACCTTCACCATCACCAATGTCCATGTCGGCGAATTTTCCGATCAGCTCGATCTGATCGTCACCTACAGCTCGACTCCCGGCCTCGATCCCGTCGCCGCCCGTGCCCAGGTCACCGCCGTCATGCGCGCGCTCCTGCTCCAGAATCCCGGTCTCCGCGATGCTTTCCATGGCTTGTGGGTCTACGCCGCCACCCCCGGCAATCAAACACCCTTTGCCCTGGAATTGCCCATGAACCAAATTGAGACATCGGCTTCCCCTATCGGTCAGCACAGCTAGCCTTTACTATTCCCAAAGAAAGCAGGCAGGACAGCACCGGCATGGCCAGTCGAACCGAAAAGTCTCTTAGTGAAGTTCTCGAGCAGCGCAGAGCCACCCCCAGTTTTGACGGTGCGCCCATTCCCGACGCCGATCTGAAAAAAATCCTCGAGGCCGGGCTCAAAATGCCCAGCGGCTACAACCTTCAGCCCTGGCGATTCGTCGTCGTCCGCACCCCCGAAGGCCTCCGCCGACTCCGCGCCGCCAGCTATAACCAGGCCAAGGTCGAAGAAGCCTCCGCCGTCATCGTTGCCTGCGGAGACAAAGACGGCTGGCGCTCCGACATGGAAGAGATGATCCGTATGGGCCGCGAGCGCGGCATGACAGAGAACTACGCCGAAGCCGCAAGCGAGAACATCCCCGCCTTCCTCGGCAACCATCCCAACCTCACCGCCTGGCTCAATCGCCACGTCATGCTTGCCTTCTCCGGCATGCTGCTCATGGCCGAAGCCCTCGGCTACGACACCGCGCCCATGGAAGGCTACGAGGCCGACAAAGTTTGCGTGGTCCTCAATCTGCCGATGAGCTACGAAGTCGTCGCCCTGCTCGCCATCGGCCACCTCAAAGGCCCCGACAAATACGACGGCGACCGCTTCAGCATGCAGCGCCTCGTCTTCGACGGCGAATACGGCAAACCCATCAAGCTTTGAGACGCTTGCGGGAAAACTAGCCAGCTTTGAAAGGCCCCCGCCCCCCCTCCCCTCCCCTCCTCTATCGTGCCGTTGAAACCACAGGTTTTTTGGATGTTGTCGAGCTCGATAACCCCTCCGCCTGGCTCCGGAGATTTGCTGAAGCGGGTTTCTCGGAGGATTGAAACTTGCAATGCATCTGTTATTTGACTCCCGCGAAAGCGAAAGCCCTGCTCAACCCGGGATGAACACGGGGGTGAACAGGGCTTGCCCAACTATCTATGAGGCTAGCGCCGGGGACGGAGCAAGTCCAGAACAATCGGCGCGTTATACATTACGGAAGTTTGGATCGAATCCCATGAGACGTGAGTATCCCGACGCGCCCATCGCCGGAGTCGGCGCCGTCATCGTCCGCAACGACGAGGGCGGCCAAAAGCAAGTCCTCCTCATCCGCCGAGCCCAGGAACCCCTCAAAGGCGAATGGTCCCTCCCCGGCGGAGCCGTCGAGCTGGGCGAAACCCTCGAAGCCGCCATCTGCCGCGAAGTCCTCGAAGAAACCGGCCTCGTCGTCGAGGTCATCGACACGCTGAAAGCCTTCGACCGCATCTCCCGCGACCCCGCGACGCGGGATCATTCAGCAGGCCGCGTCCGCTATCACTACGTCCTCATCGACTTCCTCTGCCGCGTCACGGGCGGCTCATTGGCCTGCGCCACCGACGCCCTCGAAGCCCGCTGGGCCACAGCCAACGAACTCGACGGCCTCACCCCCCTCACCATCGAAGTCATCCACAAAGCCTTCGCAATGGCATCCTAGTGTTGTGTTTCCGAAGCCTCTTTCCGGACACGGGATTTCAAAAGCAGGTCCCTCCGCTTCGCTGCGCTCCGGTCGGGATGACAATCTCTAAAGGAAGTACAAGAACCATCGCACTAGTGCAGGGACTGTATGATTCAGTGCATTTCCGGGCCTGAAGGCCGCCGATCCGATGCACCGCTTCCCCGGCCTGAAGGCCGGGGACTTCTACCGTCGTCCCGCTCACGCGGGACCATCATGCGCAAGGGTCCTAATCCTCCGGTCAGTGCACGAGTGTGATGTCGCGCTTTGCTAACCTCGCAGCGTCCAGGGGCTCCGCACCGTAACCTGAAACCTGCAACCCGTAACCGGTAACCTGTCACCTGCAAACTGTCACCTGCTATGGCCACTACCGCCACGCCGCACCAAAGAAAACCGCGCCGAGCATGGCGAACCCTACGCTGGCTCCTCCTCTCCATCCTGGTCCTGCTCGTCGTCATCGTCGCCGCCGCCTTCCTGCGCCCCCTCACCCTGCTCTGGTTCGCCACCCAAACCCGCCTCCGCTTCGACGGCATCCACTCCAACTACACGCACATCCCCTTTGCCGGCAACCCCAGCATCCGCATCCACTACTACGCCGGCGGCTCCGGCTCGCCCGTTGTCCTGGTCCACGGACTCGGCGGCCGATCCGAAGACTGGGCCAACCTCATGCCCCAGCTCGTCCGCGACCATCACCGCGTCTACGCCCTCGACCTGCCCGGCTACGGCCGCTCCGACTGGCCCGACGCCGCCTACTCCATCGCCGAAGAAACCGCCGCCGTCGAAGCCTTCCTCGACAACCGCCGCCTCGCCCGCACCGACCTTGCCGGTTGGTCGATGGGTGGATGGCTCGTCATGCGCGTCGCCCTCGACCAGCCGCAGCGCATTCGCCGCCTCGTCATCTTCGACAGCGCCGGTACACGCTTCCCCCTCACCTGGGACACCACCCTCTTCGAGCCCGACACGCCGACCAAGCTGGCCGCCCTCGACGACCTGCTCATGGCCGCGCGCGCCCCGCACGTCCCCGCCTTCATCCAGCGCGATATCTTCCGCTTCGTCAGCCGTCACGCCTGGGTCGTCCGCCGCAACATGGACTCCATGCTCACGGGCGCCGGCCTGCTCGACGGCCAGCTCGGCGCGCTCAAAATGCCCATGCTCATCGTCTGGGGCAAGCAGGATCACCTCATCCCCGCTTCCACCGGTGCCGAGATCCACCGCGCCATCCCGCAATCCGAGTTCGAAGTCTTCGACGGTTGCGGCCACCTCGC
>CAZHTJ010000049.1:16661-24730 GCA_964535525.1 uncultured Acidobacterium sp.
GCAGAACTCCCGATACCGCCGCACGTACCGAAAATCCGAGAACAAAGTCGCCGCCGCAACGAGGATGCACACCAGCAAAATCCAGCGGCTGCGTTTATCCGGAAACCGCCCCATCTGCCGAAAGCAAATTGAGATGACAAACGCCGCCAGCGTCGCCAGCACCGTCAGCGGCGCCAGGGAATCGCAGTGAATCTCCGCCGACTCCAGCATCAACCAGGCCGAAGCCGCCGCGGTAACCACCGCAATCCCGGCCGTGATCGCAATCCGCCACTGTTTCGGAGGAGCCGCGCGTTGCCTTTGCTGGACACCGGCCCACGAATTCCCTTTCACCTGGCAATCCGATCCCAACCCGCCGCGGTCAAAAGCTCCCAGCTCCCAGCTACGTCATCCCTTCGGCCTGTTGTAATGCTCCAGCATAGCCGTCCCAATGGCAGCGCTGCCTGGCCAATGCCCACGGATTTGACCGGCGTGCGTTTCGTAGCTTTCCAGGCGATTCGGATCGGGTTGAACCGCTTTTCCGCCCTGAAGAAAGATCAACCCGACTTTGCCGGTCGGCATGCATGAGACGAAGGCTTCCGCCTCATCGAGAGCGGTGCGCAGTCTGGCAAGGACGCCGGCTGGATCAATTGGCCGCGTGGTCACGAGCGCCCGCCACTCGGCGGCGGGATAGTTAGAATTGCGGCGAATTTCGGCGATTAGCCCTTCGGGAGTGTAGCCGGGGGATTTCTCGACGGTTGCCCAGATCACGGCCCCGAGCGGAAGGATGGTCTCGTGTACCGTTACAAGGTCAACGATGTCGCGGACCTCGCGCCTCCCCGCGGCAGCCATGGCCTTGTTCGCAGCCAGATCGACAGGATGCAGAACGTAGCCGAAGATCTCATCCTGGACGGCGGGGAAAAAGCGGAATTCGCTGTCCACAACCCATTCCAGGCGCGTCGCGCCGGCCGGGCCGGTAATTTCGGCGGTGTAGATGGCCGGCGAGCGCCGAATCCATCGTATGCTGTAGCCTGCTGCCTCAAGCGTCTGTACATCGCTTGCCGCCGCTGACGCCAGACGTTCCTCACCGCTGTGAAAAAGATCGATGTCGGCGGAATAGCGGGACGCATTCCGGTTGAGAGGCGTGGCCCCGGCAACATAGCTTTCCGGGTCACGATGCGAGGCCAGCAAGCGGAGAATGTCGGTTTGGGTCTTAGTCGGCGGCACGGCAGGCGCTCTCGATCTGCTCAGCGATGATCCGCGCTGCGCGATCGCCCTCGATGCGTAATGCCCGGGCTACGACCAATGCATCCTCCGCTGTGGGCTCGTCCAGCATGCGCTTGTTCCAAAGGGCCTGCGTTCCGTACTCCGCGAAGGCACGGCGGTACAGGCTGGCAAGGCTGGCAGAGGCTTCCGGACTGCTGGACTCTCGGTCGCTCATACCGTCATTATCCAGCATGCGCGGAGAAGGAGCCGCAAAACTGACCCACTTGATTTACGGCGGCGGCAGACAAAGTGAGCAAAACAACCGCTGCCCGCCACTTCATAACGCACGCCCCGCCCGCATCAATCGTCCTCGAGTGGATCCGAATAAACCACGATCCCGCCGTCCCGCTGTACGACCCCTTCGTAACAGGCCTGCATCATCGCATCGTCGCTGTGGAATGGCTGTGCAACCATCTTGAGTCTTTTCACTTGCGGTTCCTGCCATCCATACGTTTTCAGGAGCGAATAAACCTTGCCCTCTACCTCGCCTTCAGAGCAACGCACCATCACCAGCAACGGATATCGCGCGCCACTCTGGTGCGCAGGATCGGAGCCGTCAGCGCGAGCTTCGCACAGTGCCGCCCAGATGTCGTTGGCGGTTCCCTTGTCCCGGAAGAGTCTGTTCGATGGCATCGGAATCACCGGAAGGCGCAATACCCGCATTGTAACGAGTGCCGATCTACCTTCCGTGAGCGCCGCCGCACGCGAGCAGCCCATCCACCACGGCCGCGAGGTCGCTACCGGCTACAGGCTGTTCTAAGCCTTCTTCACCGCCCGCACCCGCGACCCCCAAACCCCATACCACGCGATGTACAAATAGCAAAGAATCGGCAGAACAAAAGCGTGATGCACCCCAATCCGGTCCGCCAGCACTCCCTGCAACTCCGGAATAATCGCCCCGCCCACAATCGCCGTAATCAGTAGCCCCGAAGCCTCGCCGGTCAGCGGCCCCATCTCCGCAACCCCCAGCGTGAATATCGTTGGGAACTGAATCGAGTTGAACAGCCCGACGAGCAAAATGCTCCACACCGCCAGGCCGCCATCGGTCAACATCGAAACCACCACCAGCAGCGCTGCGCACAGCGCAAACAAGCTCAGCACCTTGCCCGGGTTCGCCTTCTGCAGCACGCCCGACCCGATAAACCGCCCCACCATCAACCCACCCCAGTAGAGCGGCACCCACGTGCCGATCACCTTCGTCGCAAGGAGAAGAAGGCTGGCCGACAGTTGATGCAGCCCACCGCCCGGCGCCGTAGCCAGCCCGCCAATCTCCGGCTGCGAAAAATAATTGATCAGAAAACTCCCGATCGAAACCTCCGCGCCCACGTAAACAAATATCCCCACCGCCCCAAAAAGCACGTGCGGGTTGCGCCACATCCCACCCTTCTCTTTTGTCAGCTCGCTCGGCCGGTAATCCTTCGTCGTCTCGATTCGCGGAAATTTGTACATCGCAATCGCCAGGCCCAGCAGCACCAGCGCCAGCGCAATCCCCACGTAAGGAATGTTGACCGTCGATGCCTCGTGAATCTGATACGCCTTGTGCACCGCGGGCGACATCTTCGAAACATCCTGCACTTTGCCCGCGGTCCGCAGAATCACAAACGCCCCAAAAATCGGCCCCGCCACCGTCCCCAGCGAGTTAAATGCCTGCGTCAAATTCAGCCGGCTCGACGCGGTTCGCGCCGGCCCCAGCACCGTCACGTACGGATTCGCCGCCACCTGCAGCGCCGTGATCCCGCCCGCGAGCACAATCAGCGCGCCCAGAAACAGCGGATACGAAGGTACCTTCGCGGCCGGAATAAACAACAGCGACCCCACTCCCATCGTCAGCAGCCCGGCCACCATCGTCTTCTTGTAGCCGATCCACTCCACTACCTTGCCCGACGGAATCCCCAGCAGCGCATAGGTCGTGAAAAACGCGAACTGCACCAGCATCACCTGCGCGTAATTCAGCTGAAAGATCGACTTCAGATGCGGGATCAGGATGTCGTTCAGAGACGTCAGAAATCCCCACATGAAAAACAGCGTGGTGACCATCGCCAAAGCGCTGCCGTAGCTCGTGCCCTCGCTCGATGCAACTCTGACTGGAGAACTGCTGGTGCCGGAAATCGCCATGTTCTGCTCGCTAGCCTCGTTGTTAATAGATGTCCGATTGCGGACGCGGGAGGGATGCAACCCGGTGAAGAAAAATGACCACCCGCGATCATATATCGCCCTCGCATCCACTCGCTGCCGAAGGGTCCGCCGCCGCGGTACCGGAATCCGGTAAGCAACGCCCTCCGCTGTGAAACTTTACCCGCCCCGCCCCGTCACTCTTCCCAAGCCGTGCGAGATACCATGGAATGAGGATGAGTCGAACTGTACAAGTGTGCGCGACCTTCGCCACGCTCTGCTTCATGTCTGCCGGTCTTGCTCACGCGCAGGCCCAGCCCGCCCCGGCCTCCAGCCGCGTCATCGGCACCGTCGCCTCGGTCAGCGCCAACGCCGTCTCCGTCAAAACCGATGCGGGATCTACCGTCAGCGTCTCCGTCCCCGAAACCGCCAACATCGTCCGCACCGCGCCCGGCTCCAAAACCCTTGCCGGAGCCGCCAAAATCGCCATTACCGACATTGAAGCCGGCGACCGCGTCCTCATGCTCGTCTCGGGCGAGCCGCCCGTCGCCAAAGTCGTCGTCGTCAACAAGCAGAATGACATCGCCGCCAAACAACAGCAGGACCAGGCGGACTGGGCGAAGCGCGGCGTCGGCGGCCTCGTCAAATCCATCGACACCTCCGCCGGAACTGTAACCATCACGGCTACAAATCGCACCATTACCATCCACACCACCCCCGCCACCATCGTTCGCCGCTACGCCCCGGACTCCGTCAAGTTCTCTGAAGCCCAAACCTCCACCCTCGCCGCCATTCAGCCCGGCGATCAGATCACCGCCCGCGGCGACCGCTCCGGCGACGACGTCACCGCCGACGAAATTGTCTCCGGCTCCTTCCGCAACATCGCGGGCACCGTCATCACCACCGACGACAGCGCCGCAACCCTCACCGTCAAAGACCTCGTCACCAAAAAGACCGTCACCATCAAAACCACTCCCGACTCCGACCTCCGCAAGCTCGATCCCCAAATGGCCCAGATGATCGCCGTGCGCCTCAAAGCAGCAGGAGGATCGGGACAAAGTGGCGCGCCAGGGGCAAGCGCAGCAGCGGGAGCTCAGGCCGCTCCAGGTAGCGCAGGAGGCCAATTCCGTCAGGGTGGCGCAGGACAGGGCGGCGCGGGCGGACAAGGAGCTCAGGGAGCAGCAGGCGGCTTCGCGCGTCTCCTCCAGCGCTCTCCCGAAATCCACGTCGCCGACCTCCGCAAAGGCGACGCCGTCATGATCGTCGCCACTTCCGGCAGTCCTGACTCCGCAACCGCCATCCGTCTCCTCGCTGGCGTCGAGCCCATGCTCCAGGCCTCAGCCACCGCCAGCCAAAGCATGTTCTCTTCCGCATGGAGCGGCCTCGGCGGCGGCGAACAGGGCGCAGGTGACGCCGGCCCCTAGCGCGAAATGTGACCAAACCGGAACGAAAGAGTCCCAAACGACCGAAACAATGTGAACCCACCTGGCCAAATAGCCGTCTCTTATAGCAAAAGGCCAGTTACAAACTAAGCCGCCAATCCTGGCCAGCAGCGGCATTCGCAACGAAGGACAAAAACTACCTTGAACTGGGGAACTGTGAAACTCAGAATTCTCATTGGCTCTCACTGTCTTCAGCCCGCGACGACCGTCGCGCGCCGCTCCTGTTTATTCCTTGCTCTGGTTGCCGCAATCCTCCTCTGCGCCGCCCGCGCCGCGCCGGCCCAGGCCACAACTGCGCCCGCAACCCCGACCCCGCAAACACAAACCGCCCCTGCCCAGAACACAGGCAGCATCCGAGGCCAGGTAGCCGATCCCACGGGCGCCGTCATTCCCGGAGCCAACATCCTCGTCCTTACCACCGAGGGCAAGACCGCCGGCAAAACCACCTCCGACGCCGCAGGAGCCTACGCCGTCCGCGGCCTCCCGCCTGGCACCTACAGCGTCACCGTCACCGCCCAGGGATTCGCCGCCTACCGCGTTCCCAACATCGTCGTCTCCGCCGGCCAGACGCGCAGCCTCAATCCCGCGCTCCAAATTCAAATGGAGAAGCAGGAAGTCGAAGTTCAGGCCGAGAACACCACCATCGGCACCGCCGCCGACGCCAACGCCAGCGCCATCGTCATCAAGGGCGAAGACCTCAACGCCCTGTCAGACGATCCCGACGAGCTCCAGAACGAGCTCCAGGCCCTCGCTGGTCCCGCTGCCGGTCCTAACGGCGGACAAATCTACATCGACGGCTTCACCGGCGGCCAGCTTCCGCCCAAATCCTCCATCCGCGAAATCCGCGTCAACCAGAATCCCTTTTCCGCCGAATACGACCGCCTCGGCTACGGCCGCATCGAGATCTTCACCAAGCCCGGCACCGACAAGATGCACGGCCAGATTCAAATCAACGGCAACGACTCCGCCTTCAACTCCCAGAACCCCATCCTCTACGGCGTCACCGAGCCCGCCTACTATTCCTGGTTCCTCCACGGCTCCATTGGCGGCCCCATCAACAAGTCATCGTCGTACTTTGTCAGCGCCTTCTCGCGCAACGCGCAGAACGAGGCCATCCTCGAAGCCATCGACCCCACCACGGTCACCCTCAACGCCCAGGGTCAGGCGGTCGGCACATCCGTCAACGAAGCCATTGGGAACCCCAGCTCCCGCCTCGAAGTCAGCCCCCGCCTCGATCTTCAGCTCGGCAAATCCAACACCCTTACCATCCGCGAAGAATACGGCCGCGCCGTCTCCACCAACGGCGGACTCAACGCCCTCAGCCTGCCTTCTACCGCCATCGACACCAACCAGCAGGAGAACACCCTCCAGATTTCCGACAGCCTCGTCCTTAGCCCGAAGCTGGTCGACGACATCCGCTTCCAGTACCGCCGCATCCGCAATAATCAAACCGCTGTGGGCGGCCTTCTGCCTTCCTACTCCGTCCAGGGCGCCTTCAGCGATGGCGCCAGCACCTCTCAATCCGTGCAGGATCACGAGAACGACTACGAGCTGCAGAGCTATCTTGCCGGAGCCTTCGGAGCCCACGCCCTCACCTTCGGCACACGCCTCCGCGCTTACGACGACGTCAACTCCACCACCAGTGGCTCCAACGGCTCCTACGTTTTCCCCACGCTGCAGTCCTTCCTCGGCTGCCTCCAGAATCCGCCGGCATCTACCTGCGCTCCCCGCCAGTACAGCTACACCAACGTGCAAAATCCCGTTGCCCGCGCCGTCCTCTTCGACGGAGCCCTCTTCTATCAGGATGACTGGAAGCTCAACCCGCGCCTCACCTTCAGCTACGGCCTCCGCTGGGAATCGCAGAATCGCATCAACGATAAGGATGACTGGGCGCCGCGCATCACGGTGGCCTACGCTCTCGGCCGCGCCTCAGGCAAACAGCAGCCCAAGACCGTGGTCCGCGCAGGATACGGCTGGTTCTATCAGCGCTTCACCGTGGCCAACGGATTCGGCGCGCAGGTCCCCTACGTCGTCCAGGCCATTCACGAAAACGGCGTCAACGAGCAGCAGTTTATTCAGAACTCCGGCATCACGTTCAACCCGAACGCGCCCACCGTCATCGATTCAGGCACAGCAACAGGCGGACGCGCCGCGCCCACCCACTATTCCATCGCTCCCAATATGAAAGCCGCCAACGATATGGAAGCCGCCATCGGTGTCGACCGCCAGCTCTCGAAGACCATGACCGGCAACGTCACCTACGTCTTCTCCCAGGGCGTCCATCAATACTTCACCGACAACCTCAGCGCCGCGCTTGCGCAATCCCAGGATGCCTCGAGCTTCGGCAACGACGAGTACCCCGCCACTCCCCTCGCCGAGCCCACCGCCAACAATCTCCAGTACCAGTCCGGCGGCTTCTATCGTGAGCACCAGCTGATGACCACCATCCGCGCCACCTACCGCCGCTTCAGCTTCTTCACCAACTACACCTTCAGCCACGCCCTGGGCGACACCAGCGGCGTCGGCTCCGTACCCTCCGTCTCGAGCGACCCCGGCCTCGACTTCGGCCGCACCAGCTTCGACGTCGCCCATCGCTTCATGGTCTTCGGCAACTTCATGTTCCCCTGGCAGATTTCTGCCTCGCCCATGGTCGTCGCCAATACCGGTACACCTTTCAACGTCACCACTGGCCAGGACCTCACCGGCAACAACCAGTTCAACTCCCGTCCCACCGTCGCCGCCTCCTGCGCTGAAGCCGGCGCCGTCCAAACCAGCCTGGGCTGCTTCGACGTCGACCCCTACGGGACCACCGAGAAGATCGTCCCTTACGGCCTCGCCACCGGACCCTCCAACGTCAGCGTGAACATGCGGCTCAGCAAAGTCCTCGGCATCGGCCCTAAAGTCGAAGGCAGCGGCGGCGGCGGTGGCGGCATGGGCGGAGGCGGTCCCCGCGGCGGTGGTGGCATGGGCGGCCCTCCCGGACTTGGCGGCGGAGGCCTCAGCGGATCGCGCGCCGGACCCGGACGTCTCGACGCTGCCGTCTCCCGCAAATACACCCTCAACTTCTCCGCGTGGGCAACGAACATCTTCAACCACACGAACTACGGCACGCCGAACGGTGTGCTCAGTCCATCGCCCGACAGCAGCGGAACCCTGGTCGCGCAGCCCTACTTCGACAAATCGCAATCCCTGGCGGGAGGCTTCTTCGGCCCCCAAACCGCGGGCAACAGAAGCATCCAGCTCCAGGCCGCCTTCAGCTTTTAGGAGCAGCGA
>CAZHTJ010000049.1:24830-32112 GCA_964535525.1 uncultured Acidobacterium sp.
CGCGGGCAACAGAAGCATCCAGCTCCAGGCCGCCTTCAGCTTTTAGGAGCAGCGAAAAAGCGGTCAGCGATAAAGCGGTTAGCTAACGGCCGGTTAGCATAGGCTTCTAATAACCGCCAGCCTCAACAATGCAGTGTTGACCCACGTCGCACTGATCGCCGGAACCACACTAATCCAGAAAAAAAGGAAAACTGCGTCACCCTGAGCGAAGCAACGAAAATCAGCGCGCCGCTTTTGGCGCGCTGAATCAATCCAGACGCGAGTCGAACGGACCTGCGGTTGTTTTCGGTGATTTCCGCAGCGCCTCGGTTGCTCCATTCAAGCCTCTTTTGGCTTGATTGGGCTAGCCGTCGATCGAGCGACTCCCGTTTGTCTCATCGATCGCCTTTCCACCGGCGACGCGTCCATCTGAAAATGCCTCCGATGCCGTCGAATATATCCACGTCGATCGGGAAATCCTCCATCGCCCAGGCGATGAGCACCAGGACTCCTAAAAGCAGGAGGGTCAGGAGCAGCGCTGGAAGGATCCAGCCATAGCCATCCCAGGCATTGAAAACCGCTGAAGAGAACGTGTCCCAAACACCGTCGAACAGCGACTTTTCGTCGGCTGACACGGGTGCCTCCCGCAACGACAAAACGGATACGGAATCGACGAACGGGCGGTTCCATAGCGGCGCAGTTTCAGAATCGAATTTAGGGGGTCCGCAGTCCAGACCGCCGAGAGAGAGATCGAGCCAGGTCTCGTGTCAGGGCACGGGTTCAATGGGTATTCGGCACAGCGAGCAAGCTTCTCGCAGACGGCTTTACTCTGACTCCATGAGCATCAGGACCCTTTCTTCGCGCGAGGTTTATCGCAATCCGTGGCTGCGGCTGCGGGAGGACCAGATTGAGCGCAGCAATGGCGTGCGCGGCATCTATGGTGTCGTTGAGAAGGATGATTGCGCCATCATCATCCCCATCGAGGGCGAGACAATTTATCTGATTGAGCAGTTTCGGTACACGATCCAGCAGCGGGCGCTGGAGTTGCCGCAGGGGGGATGGGAGACGGCCGATGTCGATCCGGAGGAGCTGGCGCGGGGCGAGCTGCGCGAGGAAACCGGTCTTGCGGCCAAAACAATGACGCGGCTCGGCGAGATGTGGGTGGCGTATGGGTTCGCGCGGCAGAAGATGCATGTCTATCTGGCGACGGGGCTGACGATGGGCGGGACCGATCCCGATCCGGAAGAGCACGACCTGGTGTTGCGGACCGCGACCATCGCCGAATTCGAGGCGATGATTCTGGACGGGACGATCCGGGATGATTGCACGATCGCGGCCTGGGGGATGTATCGGCTCAAAAGCAGCCGGTCGCCCGTAGCCTGTGGCCTGTAGCAATGACAAGTGCAGCCTGTCGCCTGTAGCCGGTAGCTAAGGCGAAGCCGGTTGCATGGGTGACCATCGACTTCCTGATAGACCTTCGTGATCTTGTGATTGCTGGCCGCCGAGGGATGTAATGAGCAGAGTATGGAGACTCGACGGTTCCGCGATTTGCACGTCTGGCAGCGTTCTATGGGATTGGCGGGTCAGGTGTACAAGCTGACAGAAGGCTTTCCGCGCTGTGAGCAGTTCGGACTGGTCAGTCAAATCCGGCGTGCGGCGGTGGCAGTACCGAGCAACATCGCCGAGGGGCGAGGAAGAACGGGAGACAAGAGTTTTGCGCTCTTTCTGTCGCAGGCTCGGGGCTCACTTTACGAACTGCAGACGCAGATCGAATTGGCGGGCGATTTGGGCTTTGTGGGGAAAGAGTCAATCCAGCCCGTGATGACTGAGGCGGAGGAGATTGCAAGTATGATCCACGGTCTCCTGGCGACTCTTCAGGTTTAGCTACAGGCCCCGGGTCACGGGCTGCGGGCTACACCTCGGCCGGTTTGCCGGAATTGCCCTTCAGTCCGTACCATTGGAAAGGAGAAGAAGCATCCCTTTTCCGCGCGCCACCGAATGCGCGGATTCTTCAGAACCAGCACGCAATTCTGCCGTTTCCTCTCGACGATCATTTCGATCGAGCGAGAACACGGCCCTCGGAAGGCACACCTTGACATCAGAAACGACTGAACTGAATCCGACCGCGATGGCGGAACCTGAAACGACGGGACCTGAAACGGAAACGGGTCACGAAGGCCACGAGCACGATCACGACCACGGGCGCGAAGACGGGCACGAAGATGGGCACGAACACGAAGCGCAGGCGCAGGCGCAGGCGCAGCCGAGCCTCAATCCGGAGTGCACCCGCGAAGTCGAAATCGAAGTGCCCGCCGCCGAGGTCAGCAAAGCCTTCCGCAGCGTGCTCAAGCGCTATCAAAAGCTCGCGCGCATTCCTGGCTTTCGCCCCGGCAAAGTTCCGGAGAGTGTGCTGCGCTCGCGCTTCTCCGGGTCGATCCGCGAGGACGTTGTCGAAGCCGTCGTGCCGCAGCACTTTCGCGAGGCCATCACGCAGAAAGGTCTGCGCCCGGTGTCGCAGCCGCAGGTCACCGATCTCCAGCTCGAGGAAGGAAAGCCGCTGCACTTCAAAGCCGCCTTCGAAATCGTTCCGGAATTCTCGGTCGATGGCTATCGCGATGTGAAGATCGAGAAGCCCGACACCGAACTCACCGAAGTCGAGTTCGCCGCCGAGCTCACCCGCATCCGCGACGCGCGTGCGAAGCTCGAACCGGTCGCCGAAGATCGCGGCCTCGCCGACGGCGACTGGGCGCAGATCAGTTTCACCGGCGAACTGGAAGGGGAGAAGGCCGCAACTCCGGAGGGCGGGGAATCCGCATCGCCAATGCCGGCTCCCGACGGACAGCCAATTCAGGGCAAAGACGTCTCCGTTGAGATTGGCGGCAAAGATACCATGCAGGCTTTCACCGATGCGCTGCGCGGATCGAAGCCCGGTCAGGAGCTCAAATTCGAAGTGACCTATCCGGGGGATTTCGGGCAGAAGCGTCTAGCGGGTAAAACGGTTGCGTACAACGTTGAGGTGAAGGGCATTCAAACCAGGGTGCAGCCCGAGCTCAACGACGAATTTGCCAAAGAGCTGGGCAGCTACGAGAGCCTCGAAGACTTCAAGCAGAAGTTGAGAGAACATCTCGCAGCCGATAAGAAAAACAGGCTCCTCGCGGACGCTAGAAATCGACTGGTCGATGCCCTCGTCGCGAAATTTCAGTTCCCGCTGCCGGAGTCGATGGTGCAGAACCAGATCGACACCCGGCTGGAACGCGGGCTGCGGGCGCTTGCGGCTCAGGGGATGCGCACCGAAGATATGCGCAAGCTGGACTTCGACCGGCTGCGGGAGGCCCAGCGGGAGTCAGCCGCGAACGAAGTGAAAGGAACGTTAGTACTGGACCGTATTGCCGATGTGGAAAATATTCAGGTCAGTGATGACGAAGTAGAGACTGAGCTTCAGGTAATCTCATTGCAAACGCGGGAACCGTTGGAAACGCTGCGGGAAAGGCTGAAGAAAGAGGGGAGCCTGACTCGAATCCGCGAACAACTGCGACGGGAAAAAACGGGAAGTCTGCTGGTGCAAGGGTTGTCCTGAAGACGCGCAATAGGGCGCGGGTGATTCCTGTCACTGACGATGAGGCGAGAAAGCCTCAGAACTGAGAGTAGAGAAGAACTATGGCGTTGGTACCCATGGTCATCGAGCAGACGAGTCGCGGCGAGCGGGCTTACGACATCTATTCGCGTCTGCTTCGCGACAACATTATCTTTCTCGGTACGCCGATCGACGACATGATTGCGAACCTCGTGATCGCGCAGTTACTCTTTCTTTCCGGAGAAGATCCGGAAAAGGACATTCAGCTCTACATCAACTCGCCAGGGGGTTCGATTACAGCGGGCCTGGCTATTTACGACACCATGCAGTTCATCCGTAACGATTGCGTCACGTACTGCATTGGCCAGGCGGCCAGTATGGGCGCATTTCTTCTGATGGCGGGGACCAAAGGCAAGCGCTTCGGCCTTCCCAATTCCCGCATCCTGATCCATCAGCCGTCGATGGGCGGACTCGCCGGGCAGGCAACCGACATTGACATTCACGCGCGCGAAATCATTCGCATCCGTGAAATCACCAACAAGCTCATGGCCAAACACACTGGCCAGAGTCTCGAAAAAATCGAACGAGATGTGGAACGCGACTTCATTATGAATGCACCGCAGGCGAAAGAATACGGAATCATCGACGAAATTATCGATCGCCCGCGTATCACCACCACTGGTCAGTAATTTTCTGCGGAGATCTTTGAGGTAGAGGAGCAGGCCGGAGATGAAAACGCGTACGGGATCCGATGAAGCTTTACGTTGCTCGTTCTGTCACAAATCGCAGGACGCCGTCGCCAAACTGATTTCCTCACCCAGCGACTATCCGCGCGCGTATATCTGCGACGAGTGCGTTGCTGTTTGCAACTCTATCCTCGAAGACGACCGCACGGAGACTACCACCGGCGCGGCTCCCACGCATTTGCCCAAGCCGCTCGAGGTCAAGGCGTTCCTCGACGAATACGTTATCGGCCAGGATCAGACCAAGAAGAAACTGGCCGTCGCCGTTTACAACCACTACAAGCGGGTGCAGATGAATCGCACGCGCGGCGCCGACGTCGAGCTTTCGAAGTCGAACATTTTGCTGGTGGGACCGACGGGCAGTGGCAAGACTCTGCTGGCACACACCCTGGCGAAGATGCTCGATGTGCCGTTTGCCATTGTCGACGCCACCACACTGACTGAAGCTGGGTATGTCGGCGAAGACGTCGAGAACATCATCCTCAAGCTGCTCCAGGCCGCCGACGGCGACGTGGCGCGCGCCCAGACCGGCATCATCTACATCGACGAGATCGACAAGATCGGCCGCAAAGACGAGAATCCGTCCATCACCCGCGACGTTTCCGGCGAGGGCGTGCAGCAGGCACTGCTCAAAATTCTCGAAGGAACCGTCGCCAACGTGCCTCCGCAGGGTGGCCGCAAGCACCCGCACCAGGAATTCACTCCGGTCGACACCACCAACATCCTCTTCATCTGCGGCGGAGCCTTTGTCGGTCTCGAGCGCGTAATCGGCCGCCGTATCGGCAAGAAGGCCCTCGGCTTCAAGGCTATCGCGGACAAGGAGCTGCAGGATCCGAATGGCGCACCCCTCCATCCCACGCGCGACAGCGAATTGCTGCGCCAGGCGGAACCGCAGGATTTGATCCGCTTCGGGCTGATTCCGGAATTTGTCGGCCGGCTGCCGGTGATGGGAATTCTGGACGAGCTGGACGAGGCGGCGCTGGTCGAGATCCTGACCAAACCGCGCAACGCCATCATGAAGCAGTACCAGAAGCTGTTTGACTACGAAGGGGTCAAGCTTACATTTACCGAGGATGCGACGAAGGCCGTTGCCCAGGAAGCGCTGCTGCGCAAGGTCGGCGCGCGCGGCCTGCGCATGATCCTGGAAGAGCTGATGCTCGACCTGATGTACCACCTGCCCAGCAACAAGAAAGTCAAAGAGATGGAGATTCAGGCGGACATGGTGCGCAACCGCAACCTCTCCATGATGTTGCTGGACAAAGCTGGCTAGCCTGATTCCCGGTCCTGGCCCATGTTTGCCGCTGCGACCGGTGCCCGTCTTTCAGAGAATTGTTTGCAGCAGCAGAACCCGACTCAACCGCTTGCGACAAAATGCCGAACAGGCGCTTTTGTATCACGGCCCCGACCTTAGCCTGCCCTGAGCGCAGCGCCGAAAAGCGCGGAGTCGAACGGGTGCCGTAATTGCCGCAAAATGACGCGGGTCCTCGGGCTTAGCTGCTCATGTCGAGGGGATTTCCCGTATCGGCAAAATGTCTGTGACTCGCGCAGCCATTTGTCGGATGAGTTACTCTCTCTTTAGGGAACGACCCAGTACAATCATCGGAAGACCGCAGCTTCGAAAGGAATGCCGTGAGCCAGCCTTCGAAAGAAAGCCGGGAACGCAACGAGCTTCGCAAGTTCCCCATGATGCCCATTCGGGACATGGTGATCTTCCCTCACATGATGACCCCGTTCGTGGTGGGTCGCGAGTCGAGCGTGAGGGCTCTCGAAGAGGCGCTCAATGGCGAGCGCAAGATCTTCCTCGCCACCCAGCACGATGCGCGGATCGACGAGCCGCGGCCGGATGAGATTTACCAGGTCGGCACCGTGGGCAACATTGTGCAGAGCGTGCGCATGCCCGACGGCAACATCAAGGTGCTGGTCGAGGGAATGGAGAGAGCGCGCGCCGTCGAGATCAACGACACCGACGGATTCTTTGTGGCCACCGTGAAAGTCGCGAAGCCGCTGCCGGAGATCACCCCGCAGATCGAGCAGCTTGTCCAGCGCGTGACCTCGCTCTTCGAGCAGTACGTGAAGCTGCAGCAATCGCTGAATGTGGAAACCGTCGCGTCCTCGATTCGCACCGATGAGCCATCGAAGCTGGCCGACACCATCGCCGCCAATCTGCAGCTGGAAGTGCCGGACAAGCAGGAGCTGCTGGACATCTTCGACCTGCCCGAGCGGTTGCTCAAGATTGCCGACGTTCTCGACATCGAAATCGAGAAGCTGAACATGGACCGCAGCATTCAGTCGCGGGTCAAGCGGCAGATGGAGCGGGCGCAGAAGGAGTACTACCTCAACGAGAAGATCAAAGCGATCCAGAAGGAACTCGGGCGCGGTGAGAAGAGCGAATTCGACGAGCTGAAGAAGAAGATCGAAACCGCCGGCATGCCGAAGGACGTCTTCGAGAAGGCGACCCAGGAGCTGAAGAAGCTTGAGGCGATGCCGCCCATGTCGGCGGAGTCGACGGTCTCGCGCAACTATCTCGACTGGCTGCTGGCCGTGCCCTGGAAGAAGAAGTCGAAGGAAACGCGCAGCATCGATCACGCCGAGAAGGTGCTCAACGCCGACCACTACGGCCTCGAAAAGATCAAGGAGCGCATCCTCGAATTCCTGGCCGTGCGCCAGCTCGTCAAGAACCCAAAAGGCTCGATCCTGTGCTTCGTCGGCCCTCCGGGCGTGGGCAAGACGTCGCTGGGCATGTCGATTGCGAAGGCGACGGGGCGGAAATTTGTGCGCATGTCGCTCGGCGGCATTCGCGACGAAGCGGAGATTCGCGGCCATCGCCGCACCTATATCGGCGCGCTGCCCGGTCAGATCATTCAGTCGATGAAGAAGGCCGGCACGCGCAATCCCGTCTTCATGCTGGACGAAGTGGACAAGATGGCGTCTGACTTCCGCGGCGATCCGGCTTCGGCGCTGCTCGAAGTGCTCGATCCGGAGCAGA
>CAZHTJ010000050.1:0-31899 GCA_964535525.1 uncultured Acidobacterium sp.
GTGCAACTTCGGTGGATGGGTGTGGGAGGGGTGGAAAACGGGGTCTGGAAGAGCGGAAAAATGTGTGGGCTGTGCAAATGTGGTCAACAGCGGGACGGTTTTCGATGGCGTGAAGTTTTGCGCCGGGAAAGACGAACGTGAGCCCGTTTCGGACCAGAGTGCCGCTGCTGTTCGCCTTGTCGTTGAGGATGCCGATCGTGCGAAGCGCATGAGCAGGGAGATTATTTTGCTGCCGGGTTAAAGAGCTTGGTGAGAACTGAGGTCAGGTCGAGGCCCACGCCGATGCTGTAGAAGTCGCGATTCTGCTGTTTGAAGGGAAGAACAAAAACATTGGGCGAGGGAATGGTTGACGAACCAGAGACGGCGGTGGTGGAGACGGTAACGGGGGAGAGAATCAGGGGAGAGAAAGTGGTGTTCGGCTCAAGGCGATTAGCGGACTGACCGAAGAAGTAGACGCCGGTGGTCATCAGGGGAAACACAGCATCGCCTTTCAGGACGAATCTGCGAAGATAGCCGCCGGTGATGGCCTGATCCTGGCCGAGGACAAAGTCGACCACACTACGGGTGCAATGGCCAGGGATGGGTTCGGTGGTGCCACTTGCTTCCGAACAGAGATCGGTTTTGGGCTGGTGCCAGCGATTCATGATGCGAATACCAGCTCCCCACTTGAGGAGGAAGCTGCTGCGATCCTGGTTGCTGAAGGCGAGGGTGGTGATCTGCGTTCCAGGATTGGCGGCGGTGGCGACGGTGTATCCGGGTGGAGGCTGTACGACGCAGCCCAGGGTGGGGGTTCCGGTCGAAGCACTGTAGTAGCCGGAGGGCGGGAGCGGAGGATTGTATCCAAGCCTGGTGGTGAAACGCTGTTGCAGTTCATAACATTCGTTGGTGCCGTACGTGGGAACGGCGACACCATTCACAACCGTGGAGGCATCGAGGGGGGTGGTGGCGCCGAATCCAAAGACGGGACCGAAGGTGAACGAACCTCCGTGCGGAGAGCCGAAAGAGGGACGCCAGAACTGATGGTCCACGCCAAAGACGTAGTCGACGGAGTTAACGGACTGCGGGAGGTTGGAAGCGCTGAGAGTGCCGGAGGGATTGGAGGCAGCGGCGACGATGTTATTGGTGGCGGAGGCGCTGGGAGCGCCGAGAAAGCGCGAGCGGAACCAGATGGTTCCCCAGCGCATGTTGAAGGGCGCGCGGGTGAAGAGGAAGAAGAAGCCTGTAGTGGTGCTGTTTTGGGCGCTGAGGTCGGACTGCTCAATTCCGCCAATGAGGGAGAGCTCAAAATCGCAGTCGTTGAACTCGTAATTGCAGGGAGCGTCGTACCGGGAGAACTGTTGCGGGATGGTCGATAAGGTCGTGGGAGTCGTGCTGCCGTCGGGAGTGACTGCTTCGGTGACAGACACATAGTCGCCGGAATGGGCGGGAATCTGGACCTGCTGCGTAAAGGAACCGGTGCCGCTGGCGTCGCCGGAGATAACCCTGAAGCCGCTGTTTCCGGGAGCAGAGCAATCCGGCGTCGTGTTCTTCTCGGAAAGTGGATAACCGACGTTCGGAGGAAAGACACAGACGAATTCCTTTGCCGCAGTCGTCAGGGGCGAGATCGGTTGGTCCGTGCCGCTCACGGTCACGTTGGGAGTTGCGCCGGATCGGATCATGTTGGTGATCTGCGGCACGACTGGTGAAAACACCGCGACGGCGGCGGAGGTTTGGGAAGAGAATTGAGCTGCGCTGGAGCCGGTCGCCGACGCGACTTCCGTTGCCCAGACGTAGCCTTTATCCGCGAGGGGAGTTTTGAGGGTGCCGGAGAAATTTCCGTTGGCGTCGGTCACGAAGTATTGGGCGCCAGCAATGTTGGGATTGGCTGACGCCGGAGGGTCAAGGCCAGCACTGGTCTGGGCGCAGTCGGGGGGTGGGATGGATGGCTTGGTGGGAGCGGTGCAGATGTAGATTTCGACGTTGTTGTATTTATTGGCGACCTGCGGTTCGGCTTTGCCGGCGATCAATGAACCGGGCGTTGGATTAGGACTGAAGGATGGCTTTTGCGGAGCCGGCAGTGCGGAGGCAGCCGGACTGGCGGCAGGAGCCGCTGGAGCAGGGGCGGCTGGAGCAGGAGTATCCACGGCGGCCGGAATAGCAGGAGCATGAGCCGCGGGAGCAGGAGCAGCCACGACTGCGGGAATAGCCGGAGCATGAGCGGCGGGAGCGGGCGCTGCGGTTGCGGGTGCGGGAGTGGTGGCGACTTGTGGTCCTGCGGGTGGGGCAGCAGAGGCTGAGAGAGGTACAACGATGGGCGCCACGAGGAGACTGAGATCATACGTTTGGTGATGACCCAGGGAATCGCTGATCTCGAGGTGCAGTGAGTAGGTTTTGTCGTCGCCATCACGGGTTCGGCCACCGATCCGAAAGCTCGCACAATCGAAGCTGAGGTCCTGAGGTAGTCCAGTCATTTTGCATACCGCAAACGGGTAGCCGAGGCCGGGTGGGATGGAGAATTGCGCGGTATAGGGGAGGCCAGGCTGGGCCTGAGGCAGCGATACAGCGAGGGCGGGCGAATCGGCAGCCAGGACGCGCGGCGTCAGAAATACGAGCAGCAGGGCAGTGACAAATCCGAAGATACGCATGGCTCTCCGCTGACGGAATCGAGTCCGCCTGGTGAATACCGAGAACGCAACGCAAGGGAAGAGCGGAAGGGCCGAACTTCGTTATTGGGGGATGTGGTGGAAAGGATAGCCAATTCCTTCCTGAAGGTTAAGAAAACGTTGGTAATTCGCGCGTAACTGGTCAGCGATCGATTTCGGGAACTCGAGGCAGGCGACGTAACTATACTTAGGGCCATAATTACGTGGTTAACACTTTTGAACTTCTCAGCCGGATAAGCGGACCGGGAGCCTGTTCTACTTCCCGCCGGTTTCGTTCCAGAGGAAGGCCATTTCGTCGGCGTAGTCGTCGACTAACTGGGTCATGGAGACTCCGGCACTGTGGCCGCCTTTGATCGAGTAGTGGAGGAGGATGGGGCGGTCACCTCCGGTGGAGGCTTGCATGAGGGCGGTCATTTTGCGGGCGTTCATGGGGTCGACGCGGGTGTCGTTATCGCCGGTGAAGAACATGATGGCGGGGTACTTCGTACCGTTCTTGACGTTTTGATACGGCGAGTATTTGACGATATAGGCGAAGTCTTTCGGGTTTTCGGCGTTGCCGTATTCGGTGGTCCAGAGGCGGCCGAACTCAAAGCGGTGGTAGCGGAGCATATCAAGGAGCGGATAGCCGCACCAGATGGCGCCAAAGAGGTCGGGGCGCTGGGTCATGGCGGCGCCCATGAGAAGTCCGCCGTTGGAGCGGCCGCGGATGGCGAAGTGCTCGGGAGATGTGTAACGGTTGCTGATCAAATATTCGGCGGCGGCGGTGAAGTCGTCGAAGACGTTCTGCTTATTTTCGAACATGGCGGCTTTGTGCCAGGCTTCGCCGTACTCGTTGCCGCCGCGCAGGTTGGGGAGCGCGAAGAATCCGCCTTGTTCCATCCACCAGGCGTATTCAGGATTCCACTCGGAGAGCATGGGGAGGTCGAAGCCGCCGTATCCGGTCATGAGGAGGCGCGCGGTGCCGTCGCGGGGCAGGCCTTTTTTGCCGGCGATGAACATGGGGACGCGGGTGCCGTCCTTTGAGGTGTAGAAGACCTGGGAGACTTCATATTGCGAGGAGTCGAAGGGAACTCTGGGCGCGGCGAAGACGTCGGAGCGGCCGGTTTTCGTGTCGTACCGGTAGATGGTGGGTGGGACGATGAAGGAGTCGAAGGTGTAGAAGCCCTCGGTTTGCGCGGGGCGGCCGTAGACGACGGAGCCAGTGCCGATGCCGGGATAGTCGAGGGTGCCGATCTGTTTGCCGTCGAGAGTGTAGATGGTGGTTTCGGTTTTGACGTCGTGGAGGCGCGAGACGAAGAGCTTGCCGCCGACGATCGAGTAGCTGGAGATGACGTCTTTGCCTTCGGGGACGATGGTTTTCCACGATGAAGGTTCCGCGCCGGGCGTGGCTTCGACGATGCGGGTGTTGGGCGCCTGGTAGTCGGTCATGAGGAAGAAGCGGTCGCCCGAGTCGATGAGGCGGACATGGGCTTCGACGTTGTAGACGAGGGTTTGGAAGTCGGAGCCGGGCTTGCGGAGATCTTTGACGAGATAGTCTTCGCTGGTGGCGGGCACGCCGTGCGCGATGTTGACGATGAGGGAATGGTGGTTGTCGGTGACGCGTACGCCGACGAGATCGAGCTCGCCGAGTTGTTTGCCGCGGTATTCGCCGCCGAAGATTTTTGGGTCGCCGTCGACGGGCGTGGCGAATTTGTGGAACCAGACGTTGGTGCCCTGATGGGTGAACTTTGCGTAGTAAAGACCGGTGCTGTCGGGATTGAGGCTGATGCCGGAGTAGCGGGCAGAAGGCAGGACGTCGGGGAGATCCTGGCCGGTTTTCAGATCGCGGATGTGGACGGAGCCTTCGTCGGCGCCGCCTTCGCGGATTTCGTAGACGAGGAGGTTGCCGTCGTCGGAGATGTCGACCATGTTGACGGAGGTGTTCTGGTCGGCGCTCAGTTTGCTGGCGTCGATGAGGATCTGGTCATGGCTCGAATCCTGGCCGTGCCAGCCGTTGCGCATGTAGATGGAACCCTGGTTCTCGTCGGCGAGGCGCTTCTTGAAGAAGTATTTGCCGGCACGAAGGGTGGGCATGGAGTACTGGTCGACGCGCATGAGGGCGGTGAGCTGGGTGGCGATTTGCGGGCGCGTGGAAATTTGTGACAAGTACTGTTGCGTATAGGCGTTTTCTTCGCCGATCCAGGCGTGGGTGGCGGGACTTTTGGCGTCTTCGAGCCAGCGGTAGGGGTCTTCGATTTTGGTGCCGGCGTAGTCGTCGGTGACGACGTTGATGACGGCGACGGGTGGCGCGGGAAGGGTGATCCCGTTGGCTCCGTGGATGGTGGTTGGCGGGTCGGCGGCCGGGGGTTGGGCTTTGAGCATCAGCGAGCCGAGGGCGAAGGTGGCGAGGGCGAGGAGGGAGCGGCGTCCAGCTTGCATGCGGTTTTCCCCATGGGTGTTCGGTGGATGGAGAGAAGGGTCAGTTTAACTGCTTTGGGCGGCGTTGGCCCAGAAGGCATGGGTGCGCGCGGGGATGCGGTCGGGGAATTCGCGATAGAGGGCGTTGAGGGCGTGGAAGAGGGCTTTCGATTCGGCGTCGAGGCCGAGGATCAGCGTGGAGCGGAGGATGCGGGTGAGGCGGAGGTGGTTGTGGTTCATGGGCCAGAGCCAGCTCTGCGCGCGGGCGTCGAAGTTGGGGGCGCGATCGACGGCGAGACCGTTCGGCGTGGAGAGGAGGATGAATCCGTAGAAACGCAGCATGCGGTGGAGGGATTGGCGCAGCCGCTGCTGCATGGCGAGAGAGGCACGGAACATGCGCGTTTCGGTTGGATAGAGGATGGGCGCGGAGGGATTGGCGCCGCTGGGTTCTGGCAGCGGAAACAGCCACTGGATGAAATTGTGGATGGCTTCGATGCGGTCGTCGTCCCAGGAGAGGATCTCCGCCAGGGTGCGGCCTTCATCGTCGGGGGCGCCATCGCGATAGAAGGCGATCAGCGGGGAGAGTTTATCGTCCATCAGAGATGGATCCAGCCTTTGAGAATCATGAGTAAGGATACGCTGCCGACGACGACCAGGGGGAGCCGGCAGCCGGTCCAGAGTCGACCGATTGCGTGATCTGTAGAATCGAGCCATCTCGTTTCGATGACTTCTTCTCCGGCAGATTCGACGGCTGATCCTGCACCGGGGCCGCCGACTCCCCTGAAAACGCAGGGTGCTTCTCGCGGGCATGCTGTCGCCGTTGCCTCCGGCATTCTGCTGAGCAGGCTGGTGGGGCTGGTGCGCGATCGCGTATTCGCGCACTACTTTGGTACGTCGGACGCCGCGGGCGCATTTCGTGCTGCGTTTCGCATTCCAAATTTCCTGCAGAATTTGTTTGGGGAAGGTGTGCTGTCCGCGTCGTTCATTCCTGTTTACGCGCGGCTGAACGCGGAGAAGCGGCACGACGAGGCATCGCGGCTGGCAGAGGCAGTCTTCGCCTTGCTGTTTCTGACCACCGCGGTGCTGGTGGCGGCCGGAGTATTTGCAACGCCGTGGCTGATCGAGGCAATCGCACCGGGGTTCAAAGGCGCGACGCGAGAGCTGACGATCCGGCTGGTGCAGGTTCTGTTTCCGGGCGCGGCGCTGCTGGTGTTGTCGGCGTGGTGCCTGGGAATTCTGAACAGCCACCGCAAATTTTTCCTTTCTTACGCGGCGCCGGTGGTGTGGAACGTCGCGATGATCACCACGCTGCTGTGGGCCGGGCGCCACCATACGCAGGCGCGGCTGGCGGTGCTGCTGGCGATCGGGTCGGTCATCGGGAGCGCGTTGCAGTTTGGTGTGCAGCTGCCGACGGTGCTGCGTTTTTTGTGGCCGCTGCGGATGCACGTGGATTTTGCGAGCGAACATCTGCGGACGGTGAGCCGGAATTTCTTTCCGGTTTTCCTGAGCCGCGGCGTGGTGCAGATCAGCGCGTATGTGGATGCGTGGCTGGGAAGTTTTCTGGGAGCGGCGGCGGTGGCCGCACTGGCATATGCGCAGACGTTGTATACGCTGCCGGTGAGTCTGTTTGGAATGGCTGTGTCGGCGGCGGAGTTGCCGGCGATGTCGAGCGCGCTGGGGAGCCAGGAGGAGATCGCGGAGGCACTGCGGCGACGGTTGACGGCGGGGTTGCAGCAGATCGCGTTCTTCGTGATTCCTTCGGCGGTGGGTTTTGTGATGCTGGGCGATGTGATTGTGGCGACCATTTATCACACCGGGCATTTTCAGCAGGCCGATGTGATTTTTGTATGGGGCGTGCTGGCGGGGTCCGCGGTGGGACTGCTTGCGTCGACGTCGGGGCGGCTGTATTCGTCGGCGTTCTACGCGCTGCGCGATACGAGGACGCCACTGAAATTTGCGGTGATGCGGGTGGCGCTGACGCTGGGGCTGGGCTATGTTTGCGCCTTGCCGTTGCCGCGGCTGCTGGGGCTCGATCAGCGATGGGGGACGGCGGGGCTGACGGTGTCGGCGGGGATTGCGGGTTGGCTGGAGTTTCTGCTGCTGCGGCGCGCGCTGCACGGGCGCATCGGCGCGGTGGCGTCGGGTGCGGGACGGATTGCGCGGCTGTGGCTGGTGGCGATTGTGGCAGCGGCGGCGAGCTACGGCATCAAGAGGGCGCTGCCGTTTCATCGGCCGCTGCTGGTGGGGCCGTGCGTGCTGATTCCTTATGCGGCGCTGTATCTCGGGGTCACGCAGTGGATGGGGATCGCGAGCCTGGGGATGATCGGGCGGGCGTTCCGGCGCGGACGCTAGTGCAGCTATTAGCTCTTAGCTATTAGCTTTTAGCCCGTAGCTCGACGCCTGGTCAGGGCGTCGTACTCTTCCTCGGAGTCCCGATCAAAAATCGGATCGCAACTCGCCCGCCGCGCTGGTCGCCGATCTGCCATTCGTAGTCCGGGGCCGACAAACCCGCCGTCAACTCCCGCAGATCCTCTAGCGAGTAGCTGCGCAAACACGAGAAGATCCCGTCGATCCACAGCACCGCCGGAACCACGGGGATCACGCAGCTCCAGAAAATCCGGTCCCAGCGAAACGTCCGCGCCGTCACAGCCGCGCGCAGCGCGAGAAACGGAACCGCGGTCAGGGCGAACAAAGTCCACGCACTCCGCGTTGCCCCCTCGAAGACCGCAATCCCCTCGCGCCGTTCGAAGGCATCGGCAAGCATCGACCGTGCCGCCTCGGGATCGAAATGATGGAAGGAAGAGAAAATGGTCCGAAAACCACGCAATTCCGCCGGAACATGCCGAGCATCGACGGACGCAGGCCACGCCGTCAGCCCGCAGCCGGCAGCCCGGCTGAGCAGCCGCGCGTTCGGATAAAAATCGGTGAAGCAGACGGTCAACGGGCCGCCGCCGGCCACCTCGGCCAGCAGCCCGGCCCACGGCCCACCACCGCCCGAGCACAGGTCGAGGATGCGCTCGGCCCCCGATCGCCGGACCGCATCGCGCAATCGCGCCGCGATCGGATGATAAGTCCGATTCTGGTTCCAGATCGCCTCCAGCGCCTCGGTCACCAGGTCGCGCAGAAACGCGGGAAACCAGGCCTGGTCATGGATTTCGAACCAGCCCTTTCTTTGCATGTTTACTTGGTGGTAATCGTAAACGAATCCCGAGCCTGAAAATCCGGCGTTGCCGCAACCGGAAACCCAAGCCTGAACATCGTCGCCTTCATCTGCCTGCCGTCGAGCTGAAACAAAACGTAATGGAAATTCGGAAAATCCGTCGCCTGGTACTTGTCCTGCGGCGTCCGCTCCACCGGATAAGGGTGAGCCCCGCCGCCGCCGCACACCAGGTAGGTTACGCCATCCACCTCCGCCCGCTCGTAGTTATGAATGTGGGCCGACGCGACGATGAACTGCGCATGCGCCCTGGGCGCCGCCTGCGACAGGTAGTCGCGCAGCGCAATTTCGTTGGGACGCGGATTGTGGCTGACTTCGACCAACGTCTGAATGTCTGCGACCGGCGGATGGTGCATTGCGATGAAGACAAACTCGACTTTCCTGGGCAGATGCGCAACCTGGTCTTCGAGCCAGGCGCGCTGCGGCGTGCCCGGGGTCAGATCGGCGTCGCTGTCGAGGCACAGGACATAAACGCGGCTGCCCAACGCTACGGAGTACCAGCGCCGATCCTTCAGCTCCGGAAACGCGGTCCACCAGTTCTTCAGCGGATCGTCGGGGCCTTTGCCGCCGAATTCATGGTTGCCCAGCGCCGGGTAGACGCGCAGATTCTCGCTCCGCCATGCCGCGGTCTCGAGCCGAAATTCGTCATAGTCGGCGGCGAAGGTCCCGCGAAACGGCACATCGCCGGTCAGGATCAAAGCGTCCGGATGGACCTCCGCGATCCTCGCCACCAGCGCCCGCCGCGCAGCAGGATCAGCCGCCGTGGTGTTCGCCGGATCGGTGAAACGCATATCGCCGTAGACGACGATGGACAGATTCTTGGGAAGCTCGGAATCCTTCACCACGAAGGCCGGGCCGGGCTGGCTGATGAGCCCGGAGTCCGCCAGGGCCTGGGCCCGCGCCACAGTTGACGCACCCGCCCAAACAATCAGGAGGAGGAGGAAACGAAGCAGAGCAGAAAAATTCGAGCGCATGACGCCCAGTGTATTGAAAATCACGTTACGGCAGCGGTGCCCATGCAAGCCGGTCGTTGACTTCTGCGGGCCTGGGGCTAACCTCCTCACTCCTCGCGCAGCAAAATCGCAGGGTCCACCGCGAGCGCCCGCTGCGCCGGAATCCAGGCCGCCACCAGTCCCACCAGCGCCATCGCCAAAACCGCGCCGGTCAGGACCAGTGGATCGCGCGGTGTCGCCGCATACACAACCATCGCGAGCACTCGCGTCCCGGGCAGGCCTAAAACCAGTCCCGCCGCCGAGCCGATCGCCAGCAATCGCACCGCGCGGCCCAGCGCGGCCTGCAACACTTCTCGCCGCTGCGCTCCCAGAGCCACCCGGATCCCCAGCTCCCGCAGCCGCTTGCTTACCGAGTACGCCGCCATCCCAAAGATCCCCGTGATCGACAGCATCGCGCCCATCGCTCCCAGCACCCCCAGCGCGACCGTCGCCATGCGCGGTCCAAACAGCACCGTCGCCATCTCGTCGTACCGCGTCTCTACCTGCACGGGCAGCCCTGGATCGAGTTGGTGCAGCGCGCTCCGTATTGCTGTGCCCACCTGCTGCGGATCGCGGTTGGTACGCACCACCATCCACGCCGTGCCCGACGGCCACTGCAGAATCGGCAGGAACATAGCCGCCTGGGGTGTCTCCGTCAGCGTGGCGTACTTGCCCTCTTGGGCTATCCCAACCACCTCCACCTGTGTGCCATCCGGAATCCGGAAATGGCCGCCCAGGGCGCTCTTCTCCGATCCAAACAGGCGCCGCGCGAACTCCCGATTCACAATCGCCACCCGCGGCGCGTCCTTATCGTCGTGCGCCGTAAAATTCCTGCCCTCCAGCAGCACAGTCCCCTCGGCCAACAGATAGTCGGACGAAACGCGATACTGAAACGCGCTCGCCGCGGCATTGTTCGGTCGCAGGTCGTGTGTTCCTTCCGCGAAAACATCCGTCGCGTTCGTGTCGTTCAGCAGCAGCACGTCCGTGACGCCCGCCGACTGCACGCCCGGAATCGCCTCCACCGCCTCCACCATCCGTTTCTGCATCGCGGCCTCGCGGTCGCCGGAATAGCCCGCCATCGAAAGATCCGTCTCTGCCAGCATCGAGTGCTGCGGATCGAAACCGAAGCGATCATGCAGCGAGCGCGCCAGCCCGCGCACCGCGACCAGCGATGACGTGACCAGCACCGCGCAAATCGCGATCTGCACGCCCAGCAGCACGTCGCGCGCTGAAATCCGCCGCCCCACCGCCGCAGTCGAGCCCGACTTCACCACTTCGTACGGATTCGCGCGCAGCACCTGCCGCACCGGAACCGCGCCGAACAGCAACCCGCTGACCACCGTCAGCAGCAACGCAGCCGCATAGCCCGTTGCATCCAGCGCCACCGGCGTATGCAGCGGGAAATTGCCGAACATCTGCCAGTCGCCGAGCCAGTGCAGCAGGACCATGCTCGCCCACAATCCCACAGCCCCGCCCGCAATCGAAATCAAAATCGCCTCGGTGAACAGTCCACGCAGGATCCGCCCGCGGCTCGACCCCAACGCCAGCCGCAACGCTACTTCCCGTGATCGATCCGCCGCCCGCGCCGCAAACAGGCTCCCCAGGTTCGCGCACGCCGCAGCCAATATCAGACCCGCCAGCACCATCAACCCCACAAGAAACGCCCGGATCGGCGTTCCAAACTGATCCCCGAACAGTCCCGGCGCCGCGAGCGAAAACACCATCCGCGGCTCATCGCCCGGATACGTCTTCTCCAGCCATGCGCCGATCGAATTCAGATCCGCAATCGCCTGCGCCCGCGTTACGCCCGGCTTCAGGTGTCCCAGCACCATCAGGATGTCGCGGTTTCCGCGCTCGCCCAGGTCGTTCGCCCCCTCCACTTCCTGTTTGTCCACCATCGGCAAAAAGTAATTCGGAGAGGCAAACACCAGCGTTCCCCGGAACCCGCGCGGCGCAACGCCGAGAATCGTGAAGGGGTGCCGATTCACCTCGACCACGCGCCCCACGACCGACCGATCGTCGTGAAAATAGCTGTGCCAGTATGCGTAGTTCAGCACCACGTAGGGCGCGCTGTTCGGCCCGTGTTCATCGCTCGAGTGAAAGAATCTCCCCAGGTACGGCTGAATCCGGAGCGCATCGAAATAATTCCCGCTTGCCTCCAGCCCCCATACCGACGACGGCCCCTCGCCTGTGTCCAGCGCCAGCTGCACAAAGTTGAACGCGGCAAGCCCATCGAAGCTGCGGTTCCGGTCGCGCAGGTCCAGATAGTCGGGATACGAATGATTCAGCGCCTTCTCGCTGCCCCGCTCGATCGCGAACAGGCTCTCGGCTTGCGGCACATCCAGCGGCCGCAGGATCAGCCCGTTCATCACCCCAAACACCACCGCGTTTGCCCCGATGGCCATTGCCAAAGTCAACACCGCCGTGACCGCAAAGCCGGGCGATTTGCGCAGCTGCCGCAGCGTACAGCGCACATCGTGGATCCAGTTCATCCGGGGAGTCTCCTGGGGACGATCCGCAAAGCGTGACTGTCTTGACCGTCTACTGGCAATTCTCGTTCCGTTGCCCAAAACCCTATCCGCTGAAATAAAAGGCGTTCGCAGCCTCTGAACCTCCGCTCCACCCACGGCCTGTCCATTTCGCCCCGTGCGTGTCCGAAACCGAACACATGGCCCGGCTGCAAATCAGTCCCCGTCGGTCTTGACAAACCATAACCAAATGGCTATGGTTTCGTGGTGGCCCTCGCTCATGCCAATCACGTCTTCCGCGCTCTCGCCGATCCAACGCGAAGAGCCATTTTCGAGGAGCTCACACGGCGGGGCGAACAGACCGTCCACGCATTGACTCGCTATGCCGGCGTGTCCCAGCCCGCCGTCTCCAAACACCTGACCGTGCTGAAGAGGGCAAAGCTGGTGCGCCATCGCCGCGACGGGCGCGAAACTCACTATCGCGCGCAGGCGGACGCGCTGGAGCCGATGGTGGACTGGCTCCATCTCTATGGCGCATTCTGGCGCGACCGATTTGACCGCCTTGAAGACCTTTTGCAGAGGATGGATGGATGAACGATTCGCCGAGCAATCCAGCAGAGAGGCCCAATCCGGCAGAGAGGCCCGATCCGGCAGGGAGGCCCGATCCACCGGAGAGTCCCGGCACCCTGGTCGTCGAGAGGGTCTTCCCGCACCCGCCGGAAAAGGTGTGGCGAGCGCTGACCGAGAGCCCGCTCCTCGCGCAGTGGATGATGAACAACGACTTCGAGCCGACGGTCGGGCACACGTTCCAGTTCCAGGCCGAGCCCAGGCCGAGCTGGAATGGTGTGGTCGATTGCAAAGTGCTCGTCGTCGACCCACTCCAGCGCCTGTCCTACAGCTGGGGCACAGGCGGGCCGGAATCCGGGCTCGCATGGGTGGTGCTCTGGACGTTGACTCCCGCGGAGGGCGGGACCCGCGTTCGCATGGAGCAATCCGGCTTTCGTCCCCAACAAAAAGCGGCATATCAAGGCGCGAACTACGGCTGGCAGAAATTCATCTCCAACCTGGAGCGCATCCTGGGAGGATTGGACTGACGATGAAAACGAAAATCATTGCCTATTGGATTACGACCATCCTCGTTGCGTTTCCCATCGGGAGCGGCGGCGTCTTTCAGCTGGCGCATGCGCAGGCCTCGGTCGATGGCTTTGTGCGCATCCTCCACTACCCGGCGTACTTTGTCACTATCCTCGGGTTTTGGAAGGTGGCTGGAGCCCTTGCCATCCTCGTACCGCGTTTCCCGCGGCTCAAGGAATGGGCGTATGCCGGCATCTTCTTCGATCTGACCGGCGCGGCGGCGTCCTGCGCGGCGGTCGGCGGCTACGGCGCTTACGGCTTCCACGTTCTCGCCCCTCTCTTCATTTGTCTTCTTGCTGTGGCATCGTGGGCCCTTCGGCCGGACAGCCGCAAAATCGGCATCCTCTTTTCCCCGAACGAATCCGCAAACAAGGGAGAAACGAAATGAAAATCAAACTCACCAGCGTTTATGTCGACGATCAGGAGAAAGCGCTGCGCTTCTACACCGAAGTTCTCGGCTTCGTGAAGAAGTCCGACTTCAGCCAGGGGCCGTATCGCTGGCTCACGGTCGCCTCACCCGAGGACCCAGACGGCACGGAACTGCAACTGGCGCTCAACAGCAACCCCGCTGCCAAAACCTGGCAACAGGCCCAGTTCCAGCAAAGCCAGCCCGCGGCCATGTTCTTCACCGACGACGTCAAGGGCGACTATGAGCGGATCAAGGCCCACGGCGCCGAGTTCACCATGCCGCCCACCGACGTAACCGCCGCGATCATCGCCATGGTGAACGACACCTGCGGCAATCTCGTTCAGCTCTCGCAGATCAAGGGCTGGCAGGGCTGACACATTGAAACGGTTCGCCGCAAGAGCACGCGAGCCCTGGCTCAAAAGGAGACAGATGCCGACAAAAAACGCAGAAAAAGCAACGCGGCAGTCCGAGAAGCCTGAACCGACGAGACGGCAGCCTCGCAAAAATACACGAGCAGCCGCTGAGGGTCCGGCACGTCCGCTGAATCCCTCCGAGCGGATCGACCGGCATATCGCCGGCATCGCCGACTGGCGGGGCAACGTTCTCGCCACCATCCGGCGCATCATGCTGGATGCCGATGCAGCCGTCACCGAGGATTGGAAGTGGATGGGATCCCCCGTCTGGTACTGCGATGGGATGATCGCGGTCGCCAACGCTCACCACGGCAAGGTGAAGACGACCTTCTACAAAGGGGCGCACCTGGCCGACGTCGACCACCTCTTCAACGCGGGCCTCGGCGGGAACGAGTGGCGGGCCATCGACATCTTCGAGAACGACCGGCTGGACGAAGCTGCGCTCCGCCGGCTGGTGAAGACCGCGATTGCGTACAACCGGGCCCAGCGGAAGGAGAAGGAGAATAACAAAGTCGTTGAAGCCGATGGAAAGAAGCTGCGCCGGATCGCCAGGAAGGCTTGACAGCAAGGAACAAACCTCAGCAATTCGTAAAACAGATAACAGGCTTTAGCTCTCGGAAGAATCGCCGCGAGACTGCACCACTCACAAAGCCTCATGCGCGGTGCGCAGAGCCGCTGCCATGGCCAGAGAGATTCGCTCCCATCGCTCTGTCTCCGCCTGCAGCTGCGTCCTGCCCGCCTTCGTGAGCGAGTAGAACTTTGCGCGCCGGTTGGTCTCCGATTCACCCCAGCTCGAGGCCAGCCATCCAGCCTCCTCCATGCGGTGGAGCGCCGGAAACAGAGAGCCCGCTTTCACATGGAACGTCCCCTTCGTCATCTGCGCGATCCTGCGCGAGACTCCCATCCCATGCAGCTCCTGGAGCGCCAGCGCCTTCAGGATCAGAAGATCGAGTGTGCCTTGCAGCAGATCGGACGGAGGGGTGGGCAGGTGGACTCCTATCGAATGTCTATAAAAAGATAGCATGGGGCGGCGGGGCGAAACCGCGCGAGCGCCCACTGCCGAGCTCCGGCTGGCCTTTTCGCTAAACTGGACTGGAGCCCTGGCAACCGCAGTGACCCTTTCGCCCGAAGTCCGCGCCAAATACGAGCCCGTCATCGGCCTCGAGGTGCACGTCCAGCTCCTCACCGAGACCAAGGCCTTCTGCGGCTGCCAAAACAAGTTCGGAGCGCCGCCGAACACGAATGTGTGCCCCGTCTGTCTCGGCCTGCCCGGAGCGTTGCCTGTGCTCAACAAGCGCGCCGTCGAGTTCGCGACGCTCGCTTCGCTCGCGCTTAACTGCCAGGTCCGCGAGCGCTCGATCTTCGCGCGCAAAAACTACTTCTACCCCGATCTTCCGAAGGGCTATCAAATCTCGCAGTTCGACAAACCGCTCGCCGAGCACGGCTGGATCGAAGTCCCGAACGGGGAAAGCAAGAAGCGAATCGGCATCACCCGCCTGCACATGGAAGAGGATGCGGGCAAGAGCCTTCACGACGGATTCCCCGACTCGGCCACGCGCACTTATGTCGATCTGAACCGCTGCGGAACGCCGCTGATCGAGATCGTCAGCGAGCCGGACATGCGCACGCCCGAGGAAGCATTCGAGTACCTCACGCGCCTCAAGGAAATCATCGTCTACACCGGCGTGAGCGACGGCAACATGGAAGAAGGCTCGCTGCGCTGCGATGCTAATGTCAGCGTGAGGCCGCGCGGTCAGGAAAAATTCGGCACTAAAGCCGAAGTGAAAAACGTCAACAGCTTCCGCTTCATCCGCGCCGCGCTCGAATACGAGATCGAGCGCCAGATTGAGATTGTCGAATTCGGCGGGCGCGTCGTGCAGGAAACGCGCCTCTACAACGCGAACGAAGGCCGAACCTACTCGATGCGCTCGAAAGAGCAGGCTCACGATTATCGTTATTTTCCCGAGCCCGATCTTCCGCCCCTGATTGTGCCGGAAGTGTGGAAGACCGAGATCGCCGCGCGCATGCCTGAGCTGCCGGAGGCGCGACGCGCCCGCATGATCTCTGAGTACGGCATCACGGAGCAGGACGCGCACACGCTCACAGCAACGCGCGAGTTCGCCGATCAGTTCGAGTCGGCCGCCAGCGCGGCAAAGAATCCGCGCCGGGTCGCCAATCTGGTCCAGAGCGAGCTCACCATGCGGCTCAAAGCCGCCAACCTCGAGCGGTCGCCGATTTCGATGAAGGGAATCGCGCAGGCCGCCGACTTAGCCGAAGAGGGGAAGCTCTCGAGCAAGCAGCTGAAGCAGCTCTTCGACCTGTGCTTTGCAAAGGGCGAGGACTTCGGCCCGGTTTACGAACGGGAGAAGCCGCAGCAGATCAGCGACGCGTCGACGCTGGAGAAGATGATCGACGAGGTGATCGCCGCGAACCCGGCACAGGTCGAGCAGTACCGCAAAGGCAAGAAGACGGTCGCAGCCTTCTTCGTAGGCCAGGTGATGAAGGCCTCCAAAGGCCAGGCCAACCCTGCGCTGCTGAATGAACTGGTAACCAGGAAACTGGAGAGCTAGTCGCCGGCACCCATCGCGACCACCGCATCCTCCTTCGCGATGAATGCGCTCGCCAGCTTCCAGGTCCAAATGACGGGCACAGCAAAATAGGTCGCCGTCAGCCGCGGGATCTGCTTCAGATCGGTCGCGAGCGAGTGCGACTCTTCGCCGACCAGCAGCGCACCGTTGCGGATCATGTGCCAGTGGAAGGTTGCCGACAGCACGGTGAAAACCAGCGCCGCCACGCCCAGCTGCCGTGTCTGCCGCCCATCGAGCCAGAAGTGCAGCGCGGCGTCGCAACCCAGCGAGGTCAGTGGCACAACCACAACGCAGGAGAACCACGCGAGAAGCTCAGAACCGATCTGCAGCGACTGCTGCTGCAGCGCAGAGAAGAACCCGCACGTCAGCAAAACAAACGCAGCTTCGACGACGCCGAAGTGGTTGCGGGCATGCGTCTCCATGTGCCGCAGTGCGGCCACGCACGCCAGCCCGCGCAGCACTGCGGTCACCAGCGCGACCTTCCAGTTCCAGTGCGTCAGGGGAAAGAACCAGTTCGATGTTTCTGCCGTGCTGGTGCGGGATTTCGTGTTGCCGATCATGGTCTGCAACTTCCGTGTTATGCCCTGTTCGTCGCGGCAGATTGCTTGCTGGTTCTTGTGATGCAGGTTCGCATCGATCTGCGCGATGCACCGTAAAAGGGGCATTACATTTTGCACAATTTCCGAGGCGCGCACCGCTGTCGTAACCTCGCCGACGCAAATTTCTTCGAATAGTTACCAACGTTCTGAAAAAACCCGAAACTTCACCCCCACGCTTGTGTTCACGCTTGCGACGGCGAAATTCGCCGATCAAAATCGAAACAACAGCGGTTCACGGGCACGCTGGTATCGCGCAACGCGACCGCCGCTTTCCGAGGGTCACAGCCTGGCTGCATCGAGCTTTCGCGCTTCGTGCGCGCACTCTCCCCCTGCGTCCAGGCCCTGATCTTCCGTCAGCGGTGCCGCAGCACGAGCAGGCTTCCCGGAACTGCGGAAAGCGACTCCTCCCGATGTCTACCCACGCCCGCATTCGCTCGGTCATTTCCGCCTTGTGCCTGAGCGCCGCTCCCCTGCTGATCGCGCTGTTCCTGCTGGTTGGTTGCGGCATGACCTCCGGCAACAACTCGAACAACCCCGGAACCACCGGTTCTGCCTTCGTCATCGGCACTGACGCGCCGCTGGCCAGTGTCGTCTCGTTTACGACCACCATTCAATCCATCAATGCCATCGATGCCGACAACAAGTCGGTTTCGCTGCTGAGCGGATCGCCTTCTGTGGACTGGGCTCGCTACAACGGCCTGCAGACGATGCTCGATATGAATAACGTCCCGGCCGATACCTACACCCAGATTCAGGTGGTCTTCGCGACCAGCCCCGCGCCCTCCATCGGCTATCTCGAAACAGGCTCCGGGGCGCCGACGATCCAGACCATGCCCGCAACCTTCACCACCACCACCGTTACGCAGACGCTGGCCAATCCGCTGGTCGTCGGGACCGAAGGGCCTGTGGGGATTCACCTCGACTTCCGCCTCGACAAATCTATTCAGGTTCTCAACGGGGCGATTACCGGAGACGTGAATCCGACCCTTGAGATCAGCGCGGTTGGCCCGAGCGATCCAGGCGCCTACATCGATGAATTCATCGCGGGCGTGGTCAACCCCAGCGTCACGGCGCAGTCGTTCACGATTCAGGGACCGCACGGCCGCACCTTCACGGTCAACGTCAATGGTCAGACCGAGTGGGACAACGGTGAAGGCTTGAGCAATCTGACTTCTACCAGCATTGTTCAGGTCTCCGGCACACTCGACCGTGCAGATGCCACGATCGACGCCGACGAAGTTGCGATCCTCTCGCAGGATGGTTTCTATGCCGCCGGCCAGGTCACGTACGTGCAACCCTCTTCAGGCGCGGCAACGGACTTTCAGCTGTATGTCCGTGGCACGCTGCCCGCCAGCGGCGACGGCGTCAGCCTTGGGCAGATTGCTCAGGTCGATCTGAGTGGCTCGGAGAAATACTTCATCTACTGGATGCACAACCCACTGACCGAGTTCCTGTTCAACTCATCGACGCTGTTGCCAGGCCAGCACGTGTCGGTTGGCGGACCGCTCTCCGGCGCAGCGAATGCCGATGCACTCAGCGTGAAGCGTGTCGTGCTGCGGAACTGGGGCTTCAACGGAACCTTCGTCCCCAACTCCGTCACCAACGACACCTTCCAGATGAACATCAACGGCTTCGCGGGATTGCTCGTGCCTGGGCAGCCGGTCACGGTCTATACCGGCGCGGGCACGAAATTCCGTGGCGGCTTCAGCTCCATCGGCGATGTCAGCTCCAGCACCAACATCCGCGTTGTGGGTCTGCTCATCAAGGACCCCAGCTCCGGCAAATCGGTAATCCTGGCTCGCTACGTCGACGACATGAACAACTAGCTTCCTCCCCAGCACCCACTACCCACGAAAAAGGCGGCGCGCTCGAATCTGAGCCGCCGCCTTTGTTTTTCCGCGCCCGAACCGGGGTTCGCTACTTTCCGGTGTAAGCCGACTTCATGTACTTCCGCGCCTGGTCCCCCTGTGCCGTGTCGCTGCCCGCGTTCAGCACGGCCTGATATTGCCGGATGGCCTTTTCGTGGTCCCGCATCAGATCGTACGTCATGCCCGCCTCCAGCAAACAGCGCCGCTTCAGCTCGGGACTCGTCGTCGGCTGATCCGCTCCGTTGCGATACGCATCCACCGCATCGCCATACTTCTTCTGTCCACGCAGCGTGTCCCCCAGGCCAAAGTACGCCAGCTCCAGATGCGCGTTGGGATAGTAGCCCGGCCGTCTGGCCATCTCGATGAGCTGCTCGTAGGTCGCCGCGGCGATCATCCCGTCCCCCGCGTCCTTCTCGAGGTTCGCCTCCTCGAGGCGAAAGAGATAATCGTGCGGATATTCTTCCGCGAGACTCTTCGCAATCTGGACTGCGGGTTCGTATCTTGCTTCGCGCCGCAGAAACAGCATCATCGACGTCCTTGCCTCGACGCGGGTAATCACGCCGCGCTCGCCGTCGTCCCGCAGCAGCGCCAGTCCGGTGCCCTTCGATCCGTGGATGCCCACAAATCCGATCAGGACTTTAAACGCAACGTTCAGCGAGCCCACCACGTATTGATAGACACCGGTCACCAGTTCCGCGTCCACATAGTTGGGATCCAGCTGCAGCACCCGGTCACAGTCGGCGCGCGCGCCCAGTGCCTGCTTCAATCCGCCGGCAAAAGCCCGCTCCACGATGGCCGAGTAGGTGGCTTGCAGGCTCTTCACCCATCCGCGCACAAAGAGTGCGTCCACGTCGTTGGGATTCGTTTTCAGCTCGGCGTTGGCCTCGTCGACCGCTTCGTCCCCGAGCGCTTTGATCCGATCCCGCACATTGGGATTCTCGACCACGGTGTGCTTCCCGGTCAGAAAGCCGTCATTCGCGTAGAAGGTCGTGTCGAGCAGGTCGAGCCGGTTGAGCTCGCGAAACAATACGGCGTCCAGAAGGTAGGCGGTCGCCATCGGATTTCCTGGATGCTCTCTCTGGATCTTCTCGAAGCGGGGCATCGCCTCGTCGTAATCCATGTTGTAAAAGAGCTGGAACGCCTGCTGCACTTCGGGCTGGCGGTTCAGCGGATTGGTATCCACTGTCTCCCCGCGTGCGCGCGGTTGCCCCGCGAGGAGCAAAAACCCGCACAGAGCCACAGCCATGCATCGGGCACAAGCAGAACGCCGCATATCTTCAGGGATTGTAGACGGACGCCGTACCTCGAGGATGCAGCTCCGCGCGCGACGGTTTCGACGCATGGCGACATCGACGGGGCCTGGAACGCCGCACTCCGGCCCTTTTTTAACGGGCATCTTCTCCATTCCCTGGAGGGGAGGAATATTCGGTTCTCGTTCCAGCCACGCCGCCGCTGCGAGGATTCCGAGTTACCGAAGTGCACTGTTGGCAAGGGAGTACTCTACGGGCCGGCCCGCCAGCAGGCCATCCGGGCTGGCCGACCAAACCCATCCCGCTCAGGACACTCCGCCGCTCACCAGTGAGCCATTAACATTCCGGAAACTCGGACCGCGCACGTCGTCGTCCGGAAGCGGTTTTCAAAAGAGATGGGCGCGGAGTTTACTGCCGGGGCTCTTCTGCCTCTTTGCGCCCCCTGACGCTGCCATTCATCGATCGATTACTGCGGCATAGCCGGTACGGCTTTATCCTGCGGTATACGCCCGCACCATCTTCGACACTCCAGGAAGGGCATTTTGCTGTTGCCTCGGGAACCCGTTCTGGATTACCGTTGGGGCCACCGAGAGTGGGACCGCTGGGTGTTACTCTACCCCTCTCTTTTTCGGCGTCCCATGACTCGTAAAGAACTCCTTCGCATCGTCGTGCTCCGCGCTCGTGTGCATGGCTTCGAGTTCCGGCAGTGGTTTCAAACCAGCCTCGAGTCGGAATGGCCGGGCTTTGAGCAGGCAGTCTCGACGCTTTCGTCTGGGCGCCGTTACTATGCGCTGCTGTTCTCGCACGAATTTGCGCGGCACTTTTGGAAGAAAGGCACGCAGATCACTTTCCTGCTGCCATCGCAGGAATACACACGGCTCGACGCCAACGGCAAAGTCGTTACCATCAAACGCAAATCCTTCACGCGCCGCTCGTCGCGGTCCACGTCCAACACGGTCTGGCAATATCACCTCGAGCAGATGGCCGTGTGGGAAGAGCCGCTCCGCTATATCCGGCGCTTCATTCTTACTGAAGAGGAGCTCGAGGCCGCCGGCGAGCCATCGGAAAAAGCCCCTGAGGGCGCGGAGCAACCGGTTGAGTCGGTGGAATCCAAAGTGCCGCAGGTGCTGCCTCGCCGGTCGATTGACTGGTGCTGATCCGCCGCGCTGATCCGGCCAAAGATTGCCCATCGATCCGCTGCGAAATCCAGCCTTGCTTCCCGGTCCCGCTGCATTGATCGTCCCCAGCGGAACTGCTATTCTCAATGAAGTCTGCAGCACCCCCTCCAGTGCGCCCTTAGCTCAGTTGGATAGAGCGACTGGCTACGAACCAGTAGGTCGGGAGTTCGAATCTCTCAGGGCGCACCATATTATCAATGACTGCGATGGTTCCGGATCTGGCATCGAAGTCTACGACGAGCAGAGCGACTGCCTGATCGATCTGCCGCCTCACTTTCCATTTAGTCGAGAGCCAGCCGGGAGCATGGGCAGGGCGCTACCCGATCGGTGGGGACCTGCCGCTGAACGTGTTGGAGTCGTCGCACCAGGTTAGCGGCGAGGCGGATCAACCCAACGACCATTGTTCATCAGCAATTCGTAAAACGAGTTGTCGTAGTTCGGTGCCACACCGTAAATGACCGTGCACCGAGCCGGGCCTTCCCGAAGTTCTCCTGATCATCGGGTTGATACCGTCGCTCAGGATATTCGTGAAACAGTGCGGCCCCGCGAATGCGGCGTTGTGCTGGCTCAGCGGATGGCGCCGAACTGGCTTCCTTGCGGATCGGCGAGAGTAAGACATTCGTCGACGGTCCACGGGGGCGTGGCGCCGGCGCGACTCGCAACCACCGCGCCTACTGCGTTGGCGAAGCCGGCGGTGCGCTCCGTGGGCCAGCCGAGTTCAAGGCCATGCAGCAGGGCGGCCGAGAATGCATCTCCGGCGCCCACGGTATCTTCGACCCTGGCCACGAATCCCGGATAGGTTCTGAAAGCTCCTTCGATCCACAGCGCGCATCCCCGTTCGCCGAGCGTTACACAAATCGTCTTCGCGCCGACCTCGCGCGACCAGTTTTCACAAAACTTCTCCACTGAAAACACCTTGTCCGGGCAGAAGCGATGAAACAACAGCTCTGCTTCCCCTTCGTTCAGCTTGACGATGGAAGCCAGACGGGAGAGCCGCAGGACGAGGGGGAGATTCCAATGACCTTCGCGAAGATTGATATCGTAAAAGCGCCGGGCCTCGGGGAGCGCAGAGATCAGACGATGGAGGCTGTCTTCGTTGCGCGCCGTGGTCTGCGCCAGGGTACCGAAGTAGATCCAGTCGGGCCGCATCTTCTGGATCCGGCGGAGCGCGGGGCCATCGATTTCGATGAAATCGAACGCGGCGGGACGGTCGATCACGAAGGTCGCGTTGCCGGCGCGATCGGTGGAAACCATTGCGGCGCCGGTTGCGCATCCCTCGACGACGCGGATCAAATCGGCAGGCAGCCCGAGTTGCTGAATCCTGCTGACCGCGAGTTCGCCACGGCGGTCGTCGCCGACGGCGGTGATGAGAACGACCTGATGGCCCAGGCGCTGTGAGGAGACGGAGAAGTTCAGCGGGGCGCCGCCGAGATACTCCTGATCGCCGATCACATCCCAGAGCACCTCTCCGATACTGACTATGTGCACGGCGTGTCCTCCGGGAACGGGAAAGTTCTGTATAAATCTAACCTAAAGAGGTATATGCTAATTTCGCCTCAGTTGTCTACATGGTTTCGATAGGGCTGAAGAAATTGCACTCCAGTCGGAGTACCTGTTAAATGAACAGAGCGATGGAGCGATTGAAGAGAACGAAGAGCGCTCTCGATGCGGGTAGTCCGGCGGCGGGTCCTAAGTACCGGGTGATCTTCGAAAACCTGAAGGAGAGCATTCTGGCCGGGGAGTACGGACAGGGAGCCCGCTTGCCGAGCGAGACGGAACTGGTGCGGCGGTTTGGCGTTTCGCGCATGACCATCGTGAAGGCGATCAAGGAGCTCCAGCTATTGGGCCTGGTGGTGCGGCGGGTCGGGTCGGGGACCTACACGGCGGCTCCGGCTGAGCAGGCTACCCGATTCTTCGGTCTGTTGATTCCGGAATTGGGGCAGACGGAAATCTTCGAGCCCATTTGCCGGGGCATGGCAAACACCCCCTTCGCAGCCAGTAACTCTCTGCTGTGGGGAGCAGCGACAGACCAGAACCAGCCCAAGGAGCAAGTGGCCGAGCAGCTTTGCCAGCAGTACATCGGCCAGAGGGTCGCGGGTGTTTTCTTTGCACCTCTGGAGTTGACTCCGGCCAAAGACGAAGTGAATCGCCGCATCGCTGCGGCCTTCGATCGGGCGAAGATTCCCGTGCTTCTGCTGGACCGGTGTTTTCTGCCTTATCCGATGCGCAGCAAGTACGATCTGGTGGGCATCGACAACCGCCGCACGGCGTACCTTGCGACCGAGCATCTGGTGCGCGCGGGGGCGCAGCGGATCGCGTTCCTGGGCAAGCCGCTGTCCGCGTCGACGGTGGATGCGCGGATCGCCGGGTATCGGGAGGCTCTGCGGGCGCACGGGCTGCTGCGCCATGAAGACCTGGTCACGCGCGCCGAACCGGGCGACGAGGAGCTGGTGGCGGCGGTGCTGCGCAAGCAGAAGCCGGATGCGTTTCTGTGCGCCAACGATCACACGGCGGCGAATCTTATGCAGACGCTGATCCGGCTGAATCGGCGGATTCCGGAGGACATTCGGATCGTGGGGATCGACGATGTGAAATATGCCAGCCTGCTGCCGATTCCGCTGACCACACAACACCAGCCGTGTTTCGACCTTGGACGGGTGGCGATGTCGACGATGCTGGATCGGCTGGCGAACCCGGATTTTCCGACGCGGGATGTGCTGCTGGACTGCCGGCTGGTGGTGCGTCAGTCGTGCGGGAGCGCCTCTGTCCCCGCATCGTCCGCCGTATCCGGGGGATGAGCCCCCCGCAATTGAATTGAATCGAGATATTTAGAACCAGGCCAGCGGAGCATCGATGGCCGGTGACGGGGGGGTGGGCCGGGGCTCGCCAACCGAACTATACAACTTAATGGACATTGGGCTTGACAATGTATAGTCCGAATCGCTACAAACCTCCAGTCAGGTCTAAGGAGGCAAAATGCATCACGTAACAGAATGGATAGTTAACCTTTGTTCACGGGCAGCCGGACCCAGGAAAGTGGAAGGCATGAAAAGGGCGGGATCGTTGAAGCGGGGAGGTGCCCGGGCGCTGGCCCCGCAGCGGCATCGTGCGTTGCGCGGCGCGGCTTTCGTGGCGCCGGCGTTTCTGGCCGCGCTGGCGATGACGATTCCACTGGCGGCCCAGGCGAACTTCGGCACCGTGGTCGGCACGGTAACGGATTCGAGCGGGGCGGTGGTTGGAGGAGCGGCGGTCACCATCAAGAACAACGGAACGAATGTCAGCCAGACGGTCACGACGGGAAGCGCCGGGGACTACACCATCGTGAATCTGATCCCCGGCACGTATGAAATAACGGTGTCGCACGCGGGATTTCAGTCGGTCACGCAAAGCAGCGTGGATGTGCAGATCGGCGGATCGACGCGCATCAATGTCACACTGCCGGTGGGCAATGTCACCGAGTCGGTGACGGTAACGGCGACCCAGGCAGGCCTGCAGACGGACAATGCAACCCTGGGCGGAGTGGTGGAAGGGGAGCAGGTCGTGCAGGCGCCGCTGAATGGCCGCAACGTGAATAACCTTCTGGACTTCATTCCCGGCGTCGTTCCCGGCGGAGGAACGCAGGGCAGCACGATGGCGAACGGCGGCAGCGGGAACTTCCAGGCGGGCGGGCAAACCCAGGCCATTGCGTACGGCAATTATCAGATTGGCGGCGGGTTCAGCGGGCAAAGCCTCTTCTTTATCGACGGCGTCGGGTCGAATATCGCGGAGAACAACGTCAACACGCTGGTCCCGACCCAGGACGCGGTACAGGAATTTCGAGTTTCGACGAACAATGTGAGCGCCGAGTTCGGCGGATACGCGGGCGGGATTGTGCAAATCTCGACGAAGAGCGGGACCAATCAATTTCACGGCAACGCCTACGAATATTTTCGCAACACGGCTCTCGATGCCAACGACTGGTTCAGCAACCATGAAGGCCTCGGTAAGTCGGTGCTGCACCAGAACCAGTACGGCGCGAATCTGGGCGGTCCGATCTGGAGAAACAAGGCGTTCTTCTTCTTTTCCTGGGAACACGAGTCGCTGATTTCGGCGAGCCCCATCAATGCGACCGTGCCCACCACCGCGGAGTTGAGCGGAGACTTCTCCAAAGACCCGCAGATCATCTACGATCCGACCACGGGCAAGCCTTTTCCCCAGAACATGATTCCGTCGAACCGAATCGACGCGGTGGCGCAGAAGATTCTCGAACTCGAGACTCCGAACGAAGCCAGAGTGAACCAGACGCCGTACACCACCAACTTCTTTGCGTCGGCGCCCATCGAAGGTTTTCAGAACCAGTACAACGCTCGCTTCGATCTGAACCCCACGCCGTCGGATTCGATTTTCGCGCGATACACCTTCTGGAACCCTCACAACGGCGACAGCGATCCTTTTGGGACGAAGACGGGGGCGGGTCCGACCGGTAACTACACCCAGGAAGGGGTGCTGGGCGGAAGCCACGTTTTCAACGCCAACACGATCGCGGATCTTCATCTCTCCTATCTCGAAAACTATAACTTCCAGTACCCGCTGAGCGACGGGTTCGACATGTCGTCGATCAGTCCGGCTTACGGAACCATCCAGTCCGAGAGCCAGGACAAAGAAGGTTTACTTCCCGGCCTCGGCATTCAGGGCTATGGCATCGGTGCGGAGCTTTCGCAGCTTTACTGGAACAACAACGTATGGGCGATCAGCGGCAGCCTGACGAAAATCCTGGGACGCCACACCATCAAGGCCGGCGCGCAATGGCGGCAGGTACTGTGGGAGAACTATGGCAACAGCCAGGGTCTGGGCATGGGCGCGTCGCCCTTCTTCACCTCGGCGAGCGCCACCGACGCTACCGATGGCAATGCGCTGGCTTCGTTTCTGCTGGGTATTAACTCGAACGCCGGCATTAGTTCGGTGGGAACGTGGCATGCGTTCCTGCATAACTACGCTTTCTATGTCAACGACACTTACCAGGTGAATACGAAACTGACTATGACTGCGGGGGTGCGCTGGGAGCAGCCGGGCGCTTATTCAGAGGAGAATAACCTCGACAGCGTTCTGCAACCAAACGCCGCGGTCACGATTGGCGGCCTGAGTTCCATCACCAATCCGGCAACGGGTGCGACGGTGCCGCTGACCGGACGGCTGGCGTTCGTCGACAGTCCGCAATACGGATCGCGGCGCGAAGAGTCGCTGCACTGGGACCTCTTCTCTCCGCGCCTCGGCATCGCCTACCGTGTCACTCCGCAGACGGTGCTGCGACTTGGTTACGGAATTTCGTACCTGCCGGCAGAGATGACGGCGGATTCCCCCGGCAACAGCCCCATCAATTCCGCCGGCACCGGCGTCAGCAACACGGTGGGACAGCCCCTGCTGACGACGGTCGACAACCCGCTGCCGAACGGCATCAATTTGCCGAGCGGCCGCACCCAGGCCGGATTGAACGCGGCCCTGGGTCAGGGAATCGGCGGACGCATTCCGGATCAGTCCTACGGCTACGTTCAGCAATGGAACGCGGGAGCCGAGCGGGGAGTGGGGAAAAACAGCACGGTGACGCTGGCCTATGCGGGATCCAAGGGCACGCACCTCGTCCTCTCGCAAGGCTTTACCGGGACCGGGCTGAATCTCAATCAGCTGCCCGATCGGTACGATTCGCTCGGTGCAAGCTTGTTGAATCAGGTGCCCAATCCCTTTTATGGAGTTCTGCCGGCGGGAACGACTTATGGCGCACCTACCATCGCAGAGGGCTATCTGCTCGAGCCGCATCCTCAATATTCCGGAATTTATCAGGTTGTACCGCGCGATGGTAACTCGACCTATAACGCGTTGCAGGCGAGTTATATTCGCCGGTTCAACCATGGTGGGATCGTTCAGGGTGCATATACGTGGGGCAAACTGCTGAGTAACACGGACAACACCAGCTCCTTCCAGGACGGACAGGGCGGCCTGGGCAACATCCAGGACAACACCAATCTGAAGGCGGAGAAGTCTCTCAGCCTGCAGGACGTCGCGAATATTCTGGTGGTCAATTATGGGATCGACTTACCCTTCGGGCGCGGACAGATGTATCTCAGCAACCTCCATGGAATCGGCAACGAGGTTCTGGGCGGATGGCGAGTGGATGGCATTACCACTTTCCGCAGCGGTCTGCCGATCGCGCTGCAGGCAGCGGGCAACGACTTGAGCCAGTTCGGCACGGGTCCGATCCGGCCGAACTACACCAGCGGCTGCGGGAGGAAGATCTCAGGAGCACCGCATACCGATGCCCGGGCCGACAAGTGGTTCAACACCTCCTGCTTTACGCAGCCCGGGGTCTTCTCTTTCGGGAATGAAAGCCGGGTTGACCCCGCGCTGAGGGCGGAGGGTGAAGATAACTGGGACTTCGCAGGGAGTAAGTTCTTCGATGTGACGGACCGGGCCAAAATGCAGTTCAGTGCGCAGATTTTCGACTTGTTCAATCATGCGCAGTGGGCTTTGCCCAACGCTAACCTTTCTTCTCCGGGATTTGGTCAGGTTGGACAGCAGTCAAACCTGCCCCGGACAGTGCAATTCGCTCTGCGGGTGACCTTCTGATTTCTCGGGGAGCGGAATCGATAGATGGCGAGGCCCGGCGCCCGAGCGCCGGTCTCGCCATATAGCATTCAGACGGTTAAGGTTGTTTTGCGAACACAACGAACCTCACTGGAACTACGCATGAAGCTAAGTCGGCGCCAACTGCTGTCGGGCATCGCGGCGGTGGCCGCGAGTAAGTCACTGCGCGGCCTCGCCAGCCTCAACCCAGTTCTCGCTTCGGTTGCGCCGGCCGATCTCGCCACCGATCCGCGCCGTCCACAGTATCACCTGCTGCCGGCGGCGAACTGGATGAACGATCCCAATGGGCCTCTTTACTGGCAGGGCCGGTATCACATGTTCTACCAATACAACCCCAACGGCGCGTACTGGGGCGACATGCACTGGGGCCACGCGACAAGTTCGGACATGGTGCACTGGCGGCATCTTCCCGTGGCGCTGGCGCCCACGCCCGGCGGCCCGGATGCGGGAGGATGTTTCTCCGGTACCGCGCTCTCCGACGGCGGCAGGGTCGCGATACTCTACACGGGCGTGGTGCCCGCACCCGAGGGCCAGGCGACGATTCGCGATGGCGTGCACAGTCTGCGCGAATCACAGTGCCTGGCGTTCGGCGTCGGTTCCGGCCTCACTGCCTGGACGAAAGACGCAACGCCGGTCATTGCCAGTCCTCCCGCTGGCCTCGAGGTTACGGGCTTCCGCGATCCCGCTCCGTGGAAGCACGGCGACCAATGGCTGATGGCGGTGGGATCGGGCATCCGCGGCAAGGGCGGAGCCGTTCTCCTTTACCGCTCGAGCGACCTGCGCCAATGGGAGTATCTGCACCTGCTTGCCGGAGGGTCGGGCAGCGGAGACAGAACGCCGAATCCGGTCGACTCCGGAGACATGTGGGAGTGCCCGGATTTCTTTCCGCTGGACGATAAGCATGTCCTGATTCACTCGACGCAGGGGAAGGCCTGCTGGCAGAGCGGATTGTTCGACACGGACGCGCTGGTGTTTCAAGCGGAGCGCGGGGGCGTTCTCGATTTTGGCTCGTTCTATGCGCCAAAAACACAGCTGGATGAGTCGGGGAACCGGGTGTTGTGGGGCTGGATACCGGAGACGCGGCCGGAGGCGGAGTATCGCGCGGCGGGCTGGGCCGGACTGATGTCGCTGCCGCGCATCCTCACACTCGATCGCGACGGTGAGCTTGGGATTCGGGTGGCGCCGCAGGTGGAAAAGCTGCGCCGAAACGAGCGGAGATTGCGCCTCACCGGGGACGAAGACAAGAACCGGCGCCAACTTTCAGAATTGCAGCTTGAAAATTGCTGCGGCGAGATCGCCTGCTCATTCCGAAGAGGTGCGGACCCGGTGGAAATCTCGCTTTTGTCCGACAAGAACAGCGGCAAAGCCCTGCTGACCTGCCGCTATGATCCGTCCCATCCAGGGGAGATTCTGTTCGACGACAAACCGGTTCCTGCAGGAGCGGGCGGCCCGATCGAGCTTCGCTTCTTTATCGATGGATCGGTGATCGAGGTCTTTACCAACTCTGCCGGCGCGCTGACGAAGCGCTTCTATTATGCGGGTTCGACCGCGCCTCCCATCCATGTAAGCATAGGCGCGGGATGGAAGAGCGTCTCGGCCTTGTCGCTGTGGCAAATCTCGCCCATTTCCCGCGATCGCCTCACCAGCTGATCGAAGCTTTCGTAGTTCGACCAGGGAGCACGGATGAGAATCGGAGTAAGCGCATTCGCCTGGACTTCACGGTTGAGCCGCTCCCATTTCCCCATCCTCAAAAGCCTCCGGGAGCACGGCGTTACCGCTTTCGAGATTCCCATGTTCGATCCGGGCGCAATCGACGTTGCGCCGCTCAGGAGAGCCCTCGAAGAAGGCGATCTGGAATGTACTGTCTGCGCCATTCTTCCACCCGGCATCAATCCCATCAGTTCCGATGCGGCGGACAGGAAGGCGGCTCTGGCGCACCTCATCCGATGCATCGAGACCTCGGCCGAACTGGGAGGGCGGCTCATCGGCGGGCCTGTTTATGCTCCGATCGGCTATCTCCCCCAGCGCCGCCGTACGGAAGACGAATGGAAGTGGGCGGTGGACTGCTTTCAAGGGCTGGGAGAATCGCTCGATGCGTACCGGATGACGCTTTGCGTCGAGCCCGTCAATCGCGCGGAGACCTTCTTCCTGCGAACCGCCACGGAGGCCCGCGATCTTTGCGATGCTGTGGGTCACCCGCGCATCGGAATCACTATCGACACATTCCACGCGAATATCGAAGAGAAGAGTATTGCCGGCGCGGTTCTGGCTGCGGGCAACCGCCTGCGACACGTCCATGCAAGCGAGAACGATCGAGGGCTGCTCGGTTCCGGCCATGTGGACTTCTCTGCGATTCTCACCGCGCTCGGCGCAATCGGTTATGACGGTTGTCTGATGATCGAGGGCTTTGGATATTCGCCGGAAAATCCGGACGCTCTCGGCACAATTTGGGGCGACCCGCAGGTTTCCCCGGAAGATATTGCCTTTCAGGGAGCGAAATATTTAATTGGCCTGCTAAGCCGGCACAAGAGCTCGTAGGCGGTGGTTTGGCTCGTTTGAGCCCACACCTTGCGGATGGCCGGATCTCTCCGATCCTGTCAAAACTATGACCCTCCAGCGTGGGACTCAATGCACCGTGATCGGCACCGACGCGACATGATCCTCCCACGCAAGCGTCAGAGCGGGCTTGCCTTCGGTGATGGTCCATTTGAGGTTCTCGACCATGGACGCCGGCTTGCTCATTGTCATCGGCGTCTTGCCCAGGTCCTGCGTGGCGTCGTAGCGGAGGCCCCACTCGCCGGTCTGCTTGTTGACGATCAGCACCCAGTTGTCGGGATCGGAGATGTCGACAAACAGGGTGTAGTCGCCTTTGGGAACCGAGAGAGTTCCAATCGTAAGATCCGCATCCGTGTGCAGAGCGGTTGCCGAGTTCGCACCCGCACGCCAAACCGGGTAATGCGGATCGTGGCTGATGCGGCCGTCTTTGCCGAAGAGCTGACCTTCACGGCCCTTCACGCCGGGCGAAGAATATTTGATCGTGATGGTCTTGCCGGCAATCGTCGCGGTCGCCGTCTCCGGCGGGCTGGCCGGTGCTTTTTGCTGAGCAAAACCAATCGAGGTGATGGCAAGAAGGCTGGCGCAAATCAGAACACGCTTCATCGGCTATGATTCTCCTCGGGGACCGCGATCAGGGGCTGCGGTCCCACGGAAGGATTGTCGCACCTTCGGGACTGGTTTCGCTTCAAGGTAACCGCTATTCTGCTCATCAACTTGCCCCATTCACCCCCTGCAATTACCACCCGGGTACGGTTTTTCCCCTTTTAACCGAAGCTGGTTCCTGTCGTGCATTCCCTGCCCCTATGCTGGACACTGGAAAAGTCCTGGCAGGGCAATCACTTAGGCCAGCCCAGGCAATCCCCCGCACGACATCCTGCAACAGGAGACTTCTGCCCAATGTCCAAAGCTGTCAAATACGCTGAGAGAGCGGTCACCCTCACGGCCCAGGCCACCTGGTCCGTTTTCGAGAAGCTGAACAGCATTCGCCCGAACCCGTCGTTCACGCCGAGGTGGTCCGATAAGCCGCTGCTCAAGTCGTGGCAGAAAGAAAAGCCGCCGCTTGGGTGGCCGCGGACGACGGACTCGCTCTGTCCGAAGTGCGTCCCCGAGATTCGCCAGCAAATTATCGACGGCAAGCTGCCCCACGAGATTCTGCTCAACGAAAAAGTCGGCGAGATCAAGGCGCAGATTATTGAGCGCGACGGCAAGATCCTGATGGTGAAGGATTGCCCGAAGCACGGCCACTTTGAAGATGTGATGTCCATCGACACCGCGTTCTTCAAGCACCTCGAAGAGGTTTTCCCCGGCCGCGACATTCGCGCGCACAACGACGACAAGCTGCACAACCACGGCACCTCGACGGTGACGCACGGACGCGGCTCGGTGCTGACCATCGATCTGACCAACCGCTGCAACATGATGTGCGATCCCTGCTTCATGGACGCCAACCAGGTGGGCTTCGTCCACGAGCTGACGTGGGAAGAGATCAAGACCATGCTGGACAACGCCATCACCATCAAGCCGAAGCGGCAGATGTCGGTCCAGTTCTCCGGCGGCGAGCCAACGCTTT
>CAZHTJ010000051.1:0-30774 GCA_964535525.1 uncultured Acidobacterium sp.
TGGTGAGGAAGGTGTGGCCGCCGCGGATGATGGACTGGTAGGCGTTGTAGGCGTTGAGGTGCAGGCCACGGCGCGAGAAGATCTTCGCGAAGATGTCGCCGGGGGTGGCGACGCCCTGGCCGGCGGCGCCTCCGATGCCGATGGAAAACGTTTGACTCATGGTGCTCCCGCAGAACAGGACGCTGGGTGGAGAGGGTCCTGATGGTGGGAACCAGAATACAACAGCGAGTGGACGACTCGACAGTGCTGCGGAAGTCAGTCAGTTTGGATTGGGAGGAAAATCGACCGGCACTGGTGCCTCGACTTCGCGGACCATCTGGCGAATGCTGCCGTCCGATCCGGAGATCGTGTTGAGCCAGCGGATGCGGCCCTTGCCATCGAAGAGAATCGCCGCTGGCCACTTGTCGATGGCAAAGGGTTTGAGCAGGGGGCCGGGGACGACGAGGGTGGGAAGCTTCGGTGACAGCAAGGCGCGAAACGCCTTCAGCGCCTCAAAGAGCTGGGGTGTGGGCGTGTCGACGCCGATGTTGGCGGCAAAAGAGGTGACGGCGACGACCTTCATACCGGGCGTGACGTGGTCGTGGGCGAGCTGGTCGAGGATTTTGTGGATGGCGTCGCTGGAGGCGGGACCGGCGAGAGAGAAGACGAGGACCAGGGTGCGGTCGTCAAGCATACGAATGATGGTGTGGCTGCCGGAGCCGCGGACGATGCGATGGGCTGCGGGGTTGGTGTCGTAGAGGGGGATGACGCGAGCGATGTTTCCTCGGGCAACGGTCAACTCCATTCCGTGGAATTCGCGCACGGGGCTGGGTTGCTCGAACATGTCATAGCGGGTGATGGCGTTTTGGATGGCAGCATAGCTGGCGCTCGAGACAATGGGCGGGGCGGCGACGAGGGTTTTAATCTGGACTACGATTTTGGCGGCGTCGTCGGGTTTGAAGTTGCGGCGGAGGGCGTCGGCGCAGCGGAGGCCGTCGCGGACCAGCATGGCGGCGTCAATGGAATCCCCATTGCCCGTGAGCGAGCCGCCGTGCGCGAGAGCCTCGAGGATGAGGGGCAACTGCTGCTCGTTGAGTCGCGGGATGACGGCGAGGTCATCGGCGCCGTCGCTCGCGGCCGCGGCGTCGATGACCATATCGATACCGAGATGGATGCTGGCGTCGTAGGCGAAGAGGCTGAGGAGGGATTCCATCTGGCTCTCGGCGGAGCTGATGGAACCGAGTCCGATGAAGGCGCGTGCCAGCAGGAGACGGCCGATTTCCGAGGCTTTGGGCTGCGGGAGGGCAATGTAGTTGATGAGCCGGTGGCGCGCCGGCTCGTAATCCTGGCCGAAGATGCAGAGCTTGCCCTCGGCAAGCAGGTCTTCGCCTTCGAATTTCTCCTTGCTGTGCATCTCGCATTGGTCTTTGGCGCGGGCGATGCCGATGCCAAGCGCCCACTTGTCGGCGTCGGTGAGGTCGTCGGGGGCGCCGCGGGCGCTGTTGAAGGGCTCCATGGCGTAGAGGTAGGCGTCGGTTGGGCTCATGATAGGAGCCGCGGCGGGAGTGGAGCTCGGCGTTGGCGATTGGGCGGGCGGCATGGTCGAAACGGCGCCGGGTGTTGCCTGCGAGACTGGGTTAACGGCGGGTTCCGTGGCGGGCGCTGGCTGCGGCTGTGTTTGTTGGGCAAATAGCGAGGTGCTGAGCGCCGCGAGCCACAGAATCCGCATGGAGCGCAGAGTACCACTGGCGGAACGCTGCGGCCAGGGCAGGCCGTTCAAGGCCACACGGCGTGCAGGAGGAATTCGCGATTGCCTTCTGCGCCGGTGATGGGGGAGTCAATGACTTCGAGGTTCTGTCCGCCGAGTTCGGCTGCGCAAGTGCGGACGCGGTCGATCGCGAGCTGGTGGGCGGCGGGGTCGCGCACGATGCCGCCTTTGCCGATGCGTTCGCGGCCTGCTTCAAACTGTGGCTTGATGAGGATGACGGCCTCGATTCCTGCGCGAAGGGCGGAACCTGCTGAGGTCGCCTCCAATACGGCCCCCAGGACCAGGGTTGCGGAAATGAACGAAACGTCCACAGCAAGAAAGGAAATATCCGCGGACAAGTCGCCGGAGTTGAGGAGGCGGGCGTTGGTGCGCTCCATCAGGGTGACGCGGGGATCGTCGCGGAGGGTTTGGGCGATCTGCCCGTAGCCGGTGTCAACGGCGAGGACTTTGGACGCGCCGTGCTGGAGCATGCAGTCGGTGAATCCGCCGGTGGATGCGCCGATGTCGCAGCAGAAACGACCGGTGAGGTCGATGTTCCAGTGGGCGAGGGCGGCTTCGAGCTTGAGTCCGCCGCGGCTGACGTAGCGGAGATCGCCGCCGAGGAGGCGGATGGGGGCGTCGTCGGGGACGGAGTGGCCGGGCTTGTCGAGCTTCTGCTCGTTCACGAGGACGCGGCCGGCGAGGATGAGGGCCTGGGCGCGCTCGCGGGTGGGGACGAGGCCGCGCTCGACGATAAGTTTGTCGAGACGGGTTTTCATGGGCGGATTTTCATATGCGGATTTTCGCCGGGCGAGTACATTGCATCCTAAATATCTTGCGGGCTGGGCGCATACTCAGCATAAGAGCTTGCGGCAAAGCCCAGCGACCGCGCGGGAAAAACATCCCTCCGCGGCTAAAGCCGAAATCATTTGGGCAGCAGTACGGCACGGCTGAAGAGCATGCGGAAAAGGCGATAGCAAGGAGAGAAATCCGCGGGAGATGGAGTTCGCCTTTGCTTTGGGAGCCTATTCCCCGAAGCGAGCATCCAGCGGAAAGTTCCAGGGGCTGAGTTAAGATTGTTTTTCCCAAAATGGTGCAAGAGAGTAATTTCGCGTGAATTCAGAATCGAATCGGATGGACCTTCGGGGGAAAGGGGGTGAAGGTTCTTGCTGTGGGGTGAACCTGGCGTTCGCCGGTTTGGGGGTTTCGGGTCTTTTGTTTTTCCGCATTTTTCCGCAAGCTGTTAAGCCGTGCTCCTTCAAACCGGGGATTTTCTCGCAGACCGATGAGTTGCGATGACTGAAGATGAGGTGCGATGGCTGAAGATGAGGTGCGATGGCTGAAGAGACGACAGAGACGAAACGCAATCGACCGCTGACGTGGCTGGGCTGGCTGCTGGCGTTGGTTTTTGCGCTGGTAGCGGCCGGGCTGGCGCACAAGGTGGCGACGGTGCGGGCGGAGCTGAACACGGCGCAGGGTGGCGCGGCACAGACGCGGATGCAGCTGGACCTTGCGAACCAGATTGTGGCGGTGCTGAGCTCGCCGGAATCGGCACACGTGGTGCTGGCGGAGACGCGGCATGCGATGGGCCCGGTGGGGCAGGTGAGCTGGCTGGCGAGCAAGGGCGCGCTGGTGTTTGTCGCGGGCGGATTGCGGCCGCTGCCGGCGGACAAGGCGTATGAGCTGTGGCTGATTCCGGCACAGAGCAAGGCGCCGATTCCGGCCGGCCTGTTTCGTCCGGATGCGGACCACGGGGCGACGGTGGTGCTGCCTCCGCTGCCGGCGGAAACGCAGGCGAAGAGCTTTGAGGTGACGGTGGAGCCGAGTCACGGATCCGAGACGCCGTCGCTTCCTATCGTAATGCAGGGACAGTGACGATAGGGTACAGCGGACAGCGTTTAGCGTACAGCCGTAGCCCTGGGGCAACGCGGTCGCGTTACACTGTCCGGGGCTTGTTCACGAACTATGGGTGCGAAACCGATCGTTACACTCGCAGTGGATATTGGTGGCTCGGGGCTGAAGATGCTGTGCCTCGATGCCGAGGGCAAGCCGCTCACGGATCGGTTGCGCGTTCCTACTCCTGAACCGCCGACGCCGGCGCGGCTGCTGGCGGGCCTCGACACGCTGCGAGCGCAGATGCCGGAGTTCGATCGGGTGAGCGTCGGGTTCCCCGGCGTGATCAAACGCGGCATGACCATGACGGCGGTGAACCTCGATCCGAAGTGGGTGGGTTATCCGCTGCAGGCGGTGCTGCAGAAGCGGTGGAAGAAGCCGGTGCGGGTGGCGAACGACGCGGCAGTGCAGGGACTGGGCGCGATCTCGGGGCGCGGCGTGGAGATGATCCTGACGCTGGGCACTGGGATGGGTTCGTGCTTGTTTGTCGATGGACATATTTGTCCGCTGGAGCTGGGGCATCATCCGTGGCTGAAGAAAACGTATGAGGATTATCTGGGGCGGCGCGGGCTGAAGAAATATGGCGCGAAGAAGTGGAACAAGCTGCTGCGCAAGGCGATCGCGCAGACCCAGGCGACGTTCATTTGGGATCGCCTTTATCTGGGCGGCGGGAATACGAAACTGTTGACGTTACAATTTCGGCCAAATGTCACCGTGGTTTCGAATCTGGACGGACTGCTGGGCGGCGTGGCTCTTTGGCGGAATGAGGATTGAAAACCAGGGATTAGGGATTAGGGTTTGGTTGGTACGAGGGAATAGGGTATAGAAAGGCAGTGAATCAGCAACGATTCAACCTGGCTTTTGAAGAAGGCTTTTGCGAGGAAGATCCACGGCGCTGCTGTTCTGTTCGCAAGGTCGACGTTCTACCTCGTGGATCAGCTCTGCTTGTAAAGGTCGAACCGCCGATCGACGGAACGAGATACGGATTGAACCAACGGGGTATCTCGACGGTTCTCCTGACAGCGGACAATGACCTGTTTCCGATTCGCGAATGGCCGAAGCGCGTCCATGTCCACCTGCCTCTGGTTGATCCCGAAATGAAGACTCCAATGACATGGGACATGGCGAAGCGCATCGCGTGGGGCAATCTCTATTTAGACCCGAAGGAAGCAGCCCGATGGGTGATCGAGCAGTCGAAGTAATTCGCAACCTCGGCGAAATCACCAACCGGATCAGCGCGTGGCCAAATGTTCCGCATGGAGTTTTTGTAGCGGGTTGACGGTGATGCGGCGGCTCTGGAGTGCCGCGATGCCTTCCGCTGCGGCGCGGGCAGCAGCCATCGTAGTGATCGTGGGAATGCGGGCCAGGACCGCGGCGCGGCGGATGGCTTTCTCGTCGAAGTAAGGATCCTGGCCGCGGGGCGTGTTGATGATGAGCTGAATGCGCTCGCCTTTGATGAGGTCGACGACGTTGGGCCGGCCTTCTTTCACTTTGTAGACGCGGTCGACCATCATGCCGGCTTTTTCGATGGCGTTGGCCGTGCCTTCGGTGGCGACGAGGTGGAAGCCGAGCTCCATGTACTGGCGGGCGAGGTTGACCAGGTTGGTCTTGTCGCGGTCGCTAACGCTGAAGAAGACTGTGCCTTTGAGCGGAAGCTGCTGGCCAGCGGAGAGCTGCGCTTTGGCGAAGGCTTCGCCGAAGTTGTCGGCAACGCCCATGACTTCGCCGGTGGATTTCATCTCGGGGCCGAGGACGGTGTCGACGCCAGGGAATTTGTTCCATGGGAAGACGGGCGATTTGACATAGAAGTGCGAGCCGGTTTCGAGGTCCTGGCACGAGGAGACGTCGAGGAATTCGCGGAGGCGGCGGCCGGTCATGAGGCGTGAGGCGATTTTCGCGAGCGGGATGCCGGTTGCTTTCGAGACATACGGCACGGTGCGCGAGGCGCGGGGGTTGACTTCGATGACGAAGACTTTGTCCTGCATGCCGGGCCTGCGCTGGATAGCAAATTGCAGATTAACCAGGCCGATGACGTTCAGCGCGAGTGCGAGCTGGCGTGTGTAGGCGCGGAGGGTGTCGAGCGTGGAGGGGGCGAGATCGACGGCGGGCAGGACGCAGGAGGAATCGCCGGAGTGGATGCCCGCCTCTTCAATGTGCTGCATGATGCCGGCGATGACGACGTCTTCTCCGTCGCAGAGCGCGTCGACGTCGACTTCGACCGCGTCTTCGAGGAAGTGGTCGACGAGGATGGGGCGATCCTGGGAATATTCGACCGCCTCTTTCATGTAGCGCGAGACGCCTTCGGCGTCGAAGGCGATGACCATGGCGCGGCCGCCGAGAACGTAGGAGGGGCGAACGAGGACGGGATAGCCGATGCGATCGGCTCCCGCGAGAGCCTCGTCAACACTGGTTGCGATGACACCGGGGGGCTGGGGAATTTGTAACTCTTCGAGTAACTTTCCGAAGCGCTTGCGGTCCTCAGCGAGGTCGATAGATTCGGGCGAGGTGCCGAGGATGGGCACGCCCGCAGCGCGGAGGCGGAGGGCGAGGTTGAGCGGGGTTTGGCCGCCGAACTGAACGATCATGCCGACTTCAGCTCCGCCGGAAGACTCGTGTTCGTAGACAGCGAGAACATCTTCGAGCGTGAGGGGCTCGAAGTAGAGGCGGTCGCTGGTGTCGTAGTCGGTGGAGACGGTTTCGGGGTTGCAGTTGACCATGATGGTCTCGTAGCCGTCTTCGCGGAGCGCGAACGCAGCGTGGCAACAGCAATAATCAAACTCAATTCCCTGCCCTATGCGGTTGGGACCGCTGCCAAGGATGATGACTTTGCGGCGAGAGGTGGGTGCGGCTTCGTCTTCTTCGTCGTAGCTGGAGTAGAGGTAGGGGGTGAAGCTCTCGAATTCGGCGGCACAGGTGTCGACGAGTTTGAAGACGGGACGCAGACCGTAGTGGCGGCGGAGGAGGCGCACCTGTTCGACGCCGTCGCTGCCAGGGAGCGACCATGCTTCGGCGAGGCGCTCGTCGGAGATGCCGAGGCGCTTGGCTTTTCGTAACTGTTCCTGTGACATATCACGGGGATCGCCGGGGAGCGCGGCGATGGAGTCGGAGATTTCCTTGATCTGGTGGAGGAACCAGGGGTCCATGGTGGTGAGGCGGGCAACTTCGCGAACGGAGTGGCCTTCGCGGAAGGCGAAACGGATGTAGCTGAGGCGCTCGGGCTGTGGAGTGACGAGGCGCTGCGTCATGCGGCGGGGGTCGAGGACTTCGGAGCCGGCTTTCTTGCCGGTTTCGAGCGAGCGCACGGCCTTCATCAGCGCTTCCTTGAAGGTGCGGCCGATGGCCATGACTTCGCCGACGGATTTCATCTGGGGGCCGAGGTTTTCGTCGGCTCCGGGAAATTTTTCGAATTGCCACTTGGGAATTTTGACGACGACGTAGTCGATGGTGGGCTCGAAACAAGCCGGCGTCATTTTGGTGATGTCGTTGGGAATTTCATCGAGGGTGTATCCCACAGCAAGGCGTGCCGCGATTTTCGCGATGGGGAAGCCGGTGGCTTTCGAGGCGAGGGCTGAGGAGCGCGAGACGCGCGGGTTCATCTCGATGACGGTCATTCGGCCGTTGGTGGGATGCACAGCAAACTGCACGTTGGAGCCGCCGGTCTCGACGCCGATTTCTCTCATCACGCGAATGGCAGCGTCGCGCATGGCCTGGTATTCGCGGTCGGTGAGAGTTTGCGCGGGGGCGACGGTGATGGAGTCGCCGGTGTGGACGCCCATGGGGTCCATGTTTTCGATGGAGCAGACGACGATGACGTTGTCAGCGAGGTCGCGCATGACCTCAAGCTCGTACTCTTTCCAGCCGAGGACGGATTCCTCGATGAGGCACTCGTGGACGGGCGAGAGGTCGATGCCGCGGGCGAGGATATCAAGGAGCTCTTCGCGGTTGTAGGCGATGCCGCCGCCCGATCCGCCGAGGGTGAACGAGGGGCGAATGATGACGGGAAAACCGATGTTGGTGGCGAAGTCGAGCCCGTCGCGAAGATTGTTGACGAGGGCCGAGCGCGGGACGTCGAGGCCGATGCGGGTCATCGCGTGCTTGAAGAGGAGACGGTCTTCGGCCTTCTTGATGGCTTCGAGTTTGGCTCCGATGAGCTCGACGTTGTACTTGTCGAGGATGCCCGAGTCGGCCAGTTCGACGGCGAGGTTGAGCGCGGTTTGTCCGCCGACAGTGGGGAGTAGGGCGAAGACGCCGCCGCGGCGTTCTTCCTTCAGCATCTCGGATTCGACGCGGAGGATCTCGTCGAGATATTCCCTGGTGAGGGGCTCGACGTAGGTTCGGTCGGCGAGCTCGGGGTCCGTCATGATGGTCGCGGGGTTGGAATTGACCAACACGACTTCGAAGCCTTCGGCCTTGAGGGCTTTGCAGGCCTGGGTGCCGGAGTAGTCGAACTCGGCGGACTGGCCGATGACGATCGGGCCGGAGCCGATGACGAGGATTTTGGTGATGTCGTTGCGGCGTGGCATCTAGATTCGGTGCTCTTTCTTATTTGAAACTTTGGGGACGTCTGCCGGCTGAGGTGGTTTGTGATTGGCTGCGTTTTGAAAGGGCACGGCTTCAGCCGTGCCGCTGAAATTATTCTCAGAAACAGGCTTCAGCCACTGAGGGATGGGGTCCAGCTTCCAGCCGGGGAAGGCGGAAGAGTAGGGAAACGCGGAGGGCCTCTCACAGAGGTGCTTCTTGACCGGGTTCAGGTGAATGTAATGGACGTGAAGATCGAGGTCGTCGCTATCTCGAATTCGATGATCCGAAAACCCTCGTTGCCAGATTTCCAGGTTCGATCCAAGTTGTTTCTTTGCCCTGTAGGAGAATCCCCCTTTGATGTACTGGACCGCTTGCTCCAGGGGGATGGAGGGAGTAATGAGCAAGTGAAAGTGGTCGGGCATGAGAACGAATTCGTGAAGCAGGTAGGCTTTGCCTCGATAGGAGAGGAGAGTTTTGAAGAAGAGTCGCGCCCACGGCTCTGCCCGAAAGATAGCACGGCCTTCCCAAGTTCTTGACGTGACGAAGTAGGTTTGCGAGTTGTTGGTGGCGTGCTCGCGTGTGGGTTTCAAAACCTTCCCTCGGGGGCTAAAGCCCAGCTTCTTTCTTGCCTGTTTCGGCACGGCTTGAAGCCGTGCCCTTTCAAAACTAACTCCAATCTCTCTCGATCATCTGGGCGGGCAATAATCTATTGGATTGTCCGATCCGTGGACCGTCGGCATCACCGACAGCTTGCAAATTGGCCCTACTACTTCGCAAACGAGTGAATTTGGCTGGTCGAAACCCACTAGTCGCTTGATTGTGGCGCCATGTGTCTTAACGACAATCAGGCGATAAGAACCGGACTCGATCTGTCCGAGGCCAAAAACGCCATTGCCGACTTGGGCGCTCCGCACAATCTCTCCGGATTTGGTCGAGCGGAGTTGCACAGCGACTCCAGTCTCGAACTTCGCGCCGGTCTGATCAATGACTGTACCTTCGACCAATTTCGAATCTGAAAGTTCCAGATTCGCCGGGGCCTTTTCCTCAGCACACAGCTGTTTTTGCATCTCGCGACATTCCTCGACGGTCCCTGTGCAAATCGTTTGAGAAAAAAGAAGGCCGCTCGATCCCAAAAGAGCGATGAGCAGCAGCTTCTTCATCCCTTCCACTCCTCCATCATTTTGCGGAAGTCTTTGAAGAGGTAGTGGGAGTCGTGGGGGCCGGGGCTGGCTTCGGGGTGGTACTGCACGCTGAAGAGCGGCAGGGTGCGGTGGCGGAGGCCTTCGAGGGTGTTGTCGTTGAGGTCGACGTGGGTGAGGTCGACTTCGGCGGTGTTGATGGAGTCGGGATCGACGGCGTAATTGTGATTGTGCGCGGTGATCTCGACCTTGCCAGTGTCGTTGCACTTTACGGGATGATTGCCGCCGTGGTGGCCGAATTTGAGTTTGTAGGTTTTGCCGCCGAGGGCGAGGCCGATGAGTTGATGGCCGAGACAGATACCGAAGATGGGCGTGCGTCCGGCGAGCTTGCGGATGCTCTGCTGCGCGTAGGTGACGGGCTCGGGATCGCCGGGGCCGTTCGAGAGGAAGACACCGTCGGGCTTGAGGGCGAGCACGTCTTCGGCGGAGGTCTCGGCGGGGACGACGGTGACGCGGCAGCCTTCGTTGGTGAGCATGCGGAGAATATTTTTCTTGATGCCGTAGTCGTAGGCGACGACGCGCAGGTCGGGTCTGGCGATGACTTCGTCGAGTTGGAGCGGGTTGGGACCGTCCTGCTCCCATTCATAACGCTCTTTGGTGGAGACGACTTTGGCGAGGTCGGTGCCGTCCATTTTGCGGATGGAGCGGGCTCTTTCGACGAGGACGTCGGGGTCGGTTTCGATCGATGAGATAACGCCTCGCATGACGCCATAGGTGCGGAGGTGGCGGACGAGGGCGCGGGTATCGATTTCGGAGATGACGGGGACGTTATTGTGCTCGAGATACTCGTCGGCGACGCGGCGGGAACGCCAGTTGGAGGCGTGGACGGAAAATTCGCGGGTGACGAGGCCTTCGATGTAAGGGTGGGCGGCTTCGTCGTCGGAGGGGTTGGTGCCGTAGTTGCCGATTTGAGGATTGGTGAGGACGACAATCTGGCCGGCATAGGAGGGATCGGTGAAGATCTCCTGATAACCGGTCAGCGATGTATTGAAAACGACCTCTCCGCGGCATTCACCCTGGGCTCCATAGCCTTCGCCCGTGAAGATGCGCCCGTCTTCGAGCGCGAGGATTGCCTGCATTGCCGCTCCCAGCCCCACTGCGCCAGCACCGGGCGCATCGGGGGCCCCGTTCGTCGTTTGGATTCCTCTGATTTTATCAGGGAGCGAGCGGACTGCGAGCGAGGGGCGAGTGGAAAAGCGGGCAGAAGAGCGAGCGAGAGGCGAGTGGAAAAGCGAGCGAGGGGCGAGCAGGAAGCGAGCGGAGAAGCGAGTGGAAAGGCGAGGGGAGAAGCGAGCGAGAGGCGAGCAGAAAAGCGGGTGGAGGAGCAAGGCCCGCGGGGCGAGCGGGCCTTTTGGGGTCTTCAGCCGGTGACCCCTATTGCGGGTTCGGCGCCGATTGCGGTTGCGTGGGCGGTGGTTGCGGGGGCGGTTGTTGCTGTTGCTCCTGCTGCTGAAGCTGTTGTTGCTGGCTGGGCGGGATCACGTCGGGCAGGGTTTGCGCGGGCTCAAGGCCGGGGATGACGGGCGCGGTGTGGATTTGGCCGGTGGCGGCGTCGACGATGGAAATGCCGTAGCGGTCGAGGGTGCTGGCCAGGGTTTCTTCAAAGGCGGCACGGTCTGTGGCATAGCGCGCGCGCGCGGCGATGAGCTGAGCATCGGCAGCGGCAAGGCCTTTTTGCTGCGTCAGAACATTCGCGGTCGTGGATGCGCCGAGGTGGAGCTTCTTAATTTCGGCGTCGAGGCTCTGCTGGTTGTAGTCGTGGTTGGAAGCGGCGGAGGTGACGGCGGCGCGGTCGTTGGTGAGCGCGTACTGCTGGCTGATGACGTTCATGCGGATCTGAATGTAGAGCTGCTGCAGAGCCATCTGGGCCTTGCGGTATTCGATCTGCGAACGGGCCTGATCGGCTTGCGCTGGACGATTGCGGAGAGGGATGTTCATGGTGAACACGACGCCCTTGTTCGGCCCAGTGCTGTTAAAGAGGTTGCCGAAGACGGTGCTGTAGCCGGTCGCCTTTAGAGCCGAGCATCCTCCGGTTACGCCGAAGGCCTGGAGGATAATCGGGTTGCAGAATGGGCTCACGGCGCCTCCCAGACCCTCCGCACCGTAAAAAGCCTGAACGTCGAGCACCGGCAGCAAACCATTTTTTACGGCCTTGAGGGTGATCTCGTCGATCTTAAGGTTCAGCGTCGCCTGTTCCACATCGGGGCGATTGGCATCGGCTTCGCGGACCAACTCATCGACGGACATGTGCTCCTCGGGGGTTTCGGCGAGGCTGACGCGGTCGGTGGGAATGATGGGGGCATTGGCGAGCGCGGGGTCGTCGAGGTTGCGGGCGATGGCCTGCTTGATGACCAATTGCTGATACTCGAGGGTGTTCTGCGATGCGATGAGGGCCTGCTGATCGCTGGACATCTGGCTTTTGGCGTTGACGACGTCGAGGGGGGCCATGCTGCCGATCTGGAGCTGCTTCTCATCGTCCTTTTCGAGGCTGGTGGACTGATCGAGGGCGCGCTGTTTGGACTGGACATCCTCATAGGAACTGACGAGGCCCCAGTAGATGTTCTCGACCTGGTTGATGGTGTAGAGAAGCTGTTGACGGAAGATGGAGTCGGCGATGCGGCGGTCGTTTTTGGCCTGAACGATGAAGCGACCGTTGACGCCGGCGCCGAAGCCCTGGAGAAGATGTTGGGTGAGAGCGAAATTGAAAGTGGAGGTGAGCGTCGGGCTGAAGAAGGTGAATGGATTGTCGGTCGTGGTTCGCGTATTGTCGAATGCCACCTGCATGTTGGTGCCGGTAATGAAGCCCTGGCTGAGAGAAAAATTGTAGGTATTCGTATTTTGATTGATGGAGGGCAGGCCACCGGAGAACAGTGGGCTGGACTCTGGCTGGACGACGTGATTCAACTCGATGGTGCCGGCGAGCGTGGGGTCGAAATTCTCCGGGGTGGGGCCGGCGCCATTGGTGGAAAGGGACAAGCCGCCGGGGCCGGTGCCGGCAACACTGGAGCCGGAGCCTGCTCCGCCAGGGCCGCCGCCGACGGAACTGACGGATGCGGTGGACCCACCCTGCGTACCTGAGGCGAGGCCTGTACTGATGCCGCGGATTCCTGCGATGCCGGATTTGGCGTGCAACAGGTCGACATCGGCGATGTCGAGGTTGAGGCGCTGGATGGCGATGTCGTAGTTATTCTGGAGCGCGAGGAGCACGGCATCGCTGAGGCTGAGATAGATTTTGCCGTTCTTCACGAGTCCATCGAGCTGCGGCGAATTGAGAAAATTCGGAGGAGGGACGGTAATCGGGGAATAAGGAGCGACGGGATTCTTCCAGTAGCCGCGCTCCTTTGAGTAGTCGTGGGGCGTATCGCGCATGAAGAGCGGCTGGGTGGGATTAGGCGAGGGCGCGGGGGGCAGACCCGGCGCAGTTTGCTGCGGGGCTGGTTGCGGAATCTGCGCGAAGGAAGGCGCTGTTCCGGCAAGCAGGCAGGAGATGGCAGCGACCGATCTCAACTTAGCGAAGAAAGCAGATGAACTCTTTTCAGGATAAATGCGGGAAACTAACATTGGCCGTCTCCACTCCTCTGGCAAAACGCTTGCAGGTCGATCGATAAACGCGCAACTCTCACGCTCCGCGTTGGAGGCGGAAAAGTGCGCTTTCCAGGCCCGGAAAAACCGCTTTGGCTGATCACGAATACGCGGCTGGCCTAAGCCTGGTTCCGTAAACTCGTAAGCACAATCAGGAAAGCTGAGTATATCGCAGCGATTCGATGTTTTCGGTAATTAGGGATGCAACAGATCGCGGCAAAAAGTTAAGGAAAGCGCGGCGAGAGGCAGGCGAAAAACTAGCTGAAGCGTGAGGGGAAAGGGCAAGTGGGAGGCATTTGAGAGCTGCATGCATGAGGCGGGCAAATCCGGGTCGAACTGGAAGCTGACGCTCGAGTATGACGGCACGGATTTTTTTGGCTGGCAGGTGCAGCCGGATCGCGTGACGATCCAGGGCACGCTGGCGGAGGCGATTGAGCGCGTGACGGGCGAGCGCGTGTTGCCGCAGGGGAGCGGGCGCACGGACGCGGGGGTGCATGCGCGGGGGCAGGTGGCTTCGTTTTTTCTGGAGGCGGGGATTCCGGCGGAGAATTTGCAGCGGGCCCTGAACCGGAAGCTGCCGGAGGCGGTGCGGGTGCTGAAGGCCGAACTGGCGGCGGCGGATTTTCACGCGCGGCACTCGGCGAAGGCGAAGATGTATGAGTATCGGATTCTTCGGGGGGAGATTTGCGCACCGTGGCGGGCGAGGTTTGCGTGGGCTTTGAACTGGCCGCTGGACGTGGAGCGGATGCTGGCCGCGGCGGCGGTGGTGGTTGGGGCGCACGATTTTACCTCGTTTGCGGCGAGCGATCCGGATCTGGCGACGCGGCGCTCAGACGAAGAAGGCTGCGAGGACCCGGGCGTTGCGGGGAATGTGCGGACCGTTCTCGAGTCGGAGTGGAAGGAAGAGGGCGAGTTGCTGATTTATCGCGTGCGGGGCGACGGATTTCTGCGCCACATGGTGCGGAATCTGGTGGGGACGTTTGTGGATGTGGGGCGGGGGCAGATGGAGCCGGGTGAGTTGACGCGCATTTTGGAGGCGAAGTCGAGGAGCGAGGCGGGGGCTACAGCTCCGGCGCGGGGGTTGTTTCTGGACCGTGTGGAATATTGAGGGAAGCTGGAAGCTGGAAGCTGGAAGTGAGACCGGCACATCGGAACCGGAGCTTCCCGCTTCTTGCTTCTTGCTTCCTGCTCCGGAGCAGGTGCTACGCTGAAATCTCTTATGGGGTCGCCTGCGCCAGCAACGGCTTGTATCGCGCAAGTCGCGTCGGATCGGCGCGTGCATCAGGCGTTCCAGTGGCTGCACCTGCAGGAGCAGCGCATATTGCAATGGCAGGCGGAGATGGTGGGAGTGCCGGCTCCGCCGTTTGGGGAGGGGCCGCGCGCGCAGTGGTTGTGCGAGCGCTTTCGCGAGATGGGTCTTGAGCATCCGCACATCGATGAAGTGGGGAACGCGATCGCGACCTTGCCGGGGCGGGAGAAGTGTGCGCGACGGGTGCTGATTTCTGCGCACATCGACACGGTATTTCCTCCGGGGACGCCCATCGCGGCCGATCTCGATGGAACGCGGCTGTGCGCACCGGGGGCGTGCGACAACGGGGCGGGCGTGGCGGCGATGATGGCGATCGCGGCGGCGCTGAAGCAAGGGGTGATTGTGCCGGAGTGCGACGTGGTGTTTGTGGGAAACGTCGGCGAGGAGGGAGAGGGCGACCTGCGGGGGATGCGACATATATATTTTGAAAGAGCGGGGCCGGAAAAAGCGGGGCGCGAAAAGACGGAGCTCGGGGGCGCGGGGCCGAGTGCGCACGATGCGATTGCAGCGCACATCGTGCTGGACGGAGCGGGGCATGAGTCGGCGGTGACGCATGCGCTGGGAAGCCAGCGATTCCTCGTGACGATCACCGGGCCAGGAGGACACTCATGGACGGACGCGGGGAGGCCGAATCCGATTGTGCTGCTGAGCCGGACGATTGAGACATTTTCGGCGGTGGCGCTGCCGGATATTCCGCGGACGACGGTGAATGTCGGAACGATTGAGGGGGGGACGGCGATCAACGCGATTCCGGAGCGGGCGCGGGCGCGGTTCGATTTGCGGTCGACGGACCCGGAGCAGTTGATTCGGCTGGAGGTGGAGCTGCATCGGGCAGTGGAGGATGCGGTGTTGGCGGCGAATCGCGGGCAGGCATCGGAAGCGAGCCGGGTTCGATTTGCGATTGAGAAGATTGGAGACCGGCCCGCGGGGCGGCTGCCCGCGGGGTCGGAGCTGATGGCGCTGCTGGAGGCGGTGGATCGGCATCTTGCTATTCGGACGGAGCTGCGGCTGGCATCGACGGATGCGAATATTCCGCTGTCGCTGGGCGTGCCGGCGGTGAGCATCGGCGGGGGCGGCGAGGGCGGCGGCATTCACACGTACGGCGAGTGGTACGACGCGAAGGGACGGGATTTGGGGTTGCGGCGGATTCTGCTGCTGCTGCTGGCGGTGGCGGGCTGTTGAATTCACCACAGAGGACACGGAGAGAGCACGGAGAAAACCGTCCCTCGGCGGCGAAAGCCGGACTGGTTTTGCAGCTCTTACGGCACGGCTGAAAGCTGTGCCCCTTCAAAGGGGGTTTTTCGCGGGACACAAACTTGTGCGTCTCCAAAAACTGAACTTGATCGCCGACTTATTTAGACTGGCTCACGTGAAAGCTCCTGGCGTTGTGTTTGGATCTTTGATGGCGGCTGGGTTGGCGTTTGCGCAGGCGGGTGCGCAGAGCGGACCTGCGGACGCGATCTATTTCCACGGAAACATACTTACTGGCGTTGGGCTGGATGGGGCGACGCCGGAGCGTGTGTCGGCGCTGGCGGTCGCGCATAGGGAGATCCTTGCTTCCGGGGGCGATGCTGCGATCACTGCGCAATATAAGGGTGGGGGGACGCAGATGGTCGATCTGGGCGGGGCGTTTGTGATGCCCGGTTTTAACGACGCGCACGCGCACCTGGGCGATGGCGGACGGATTCGGCTGTCGGTGAATCTGCTGGGGGCAAAGTCGCTTGCCGATATGCAGGCGCGGATTCGGGCGGCGGCGGCGAAGGCTGGGTCGGGCCAATGGCTGAGCGGAGGCGGGTGGGATCACACGCTGTGGGTGAGCGGGGCACTGCCGAATCGCGCGGACATGGATGCGGCGGCCGGGGGGCATCCCGCGATCTTTGTGCGGGTGGATGGGCATATTGCTGTGGCGGATTCGGCGGCACTGGCGGCGGCTGGGATCACGAAAGCAACGAAAGATCCTGAGGGCGGGAAGATCGATCGCGATGCGAATGGCGAGGCGACGGGAATCTTGCGGGAGACGGCGCAGGGGCTGGTGCATGTTCCTCCGCCGTCGCCGGAGGATCGGCGGCGTGGGCTGGAGTTGGCGATCGAAGATGCGGTTTCTCATGGCGTGACCAGCGTCCAGGATTTTTCGGACTGGGAGGACTTTCTCGTCTTCGAGCGGATGGAGAACGAGGGCAAACTGCCGGTGCGGATTTCAGAGTGGCTGCGGTTTAGCGATCCGGTGAGCGTGGAGAAAGAGCAGGCGGCGCATCATCCGGCGACGGATCGGATGCTGCACACGACGATGTTGAAGGGGTTCATGGATGGGTCGCTGGGTTCGCGGACGGCGTCGATGAACGCTGCGTATGCCGATGATCCGGGGAATTCGGGGATTCCGCGCTACACGCAGGAGAAGCTCAACGCGATGGCGGTGGAGAGGGCAAAGGCGGGATTTCAGCTGGGGTTTCATGCCATTGGGGATCGCGCGGTGGAAATGGCGCTGGACGCGTTTGCCACGGCGCTTCTCGCCACGGCGAAGGAGTGGAAGGAGGAGCCTCATGAAGAAAATCCCGTCCACGTTATCAAGTACCCCGTCCCGTATCAGCGCAATCGGATCGAGCATAGCCAGGTGGTGAGTGCGGGGGATTTTGCCCGGTACAAGCAGCTGGGGGTGATTGCGTCGATGCAGCCGAATCATCTGCTCACCGACATGGCGTGGGCGGGGCAGCGGCTGGGGCCGGAGCGCGAGAAGTATGCGTACGCATGGAAATCTTTTCTGGATGCAGGGGTGCCACTGGCGTTTGGGACGGACTATCCGGTCGAGCCGATTGCGCCGTTTCGCGGGGTGTATGCATCGGTGACACGGATGAATGAGGCGGGGACGATGACGTTTCATCCTGAGCAGAAATTGACGATGGGGCAGACGCTGTATGCGTACACGCAGGGGTCGGCGTATGCGGAGTTTGCGGAGAAGTGGAAGGGGAAGCTGGAGGCGGGATACGTCGCGGATTTCGTGGTTTTGGATCGGGATCTGACGGCCGTGAGGCCACAGGAGATTCTGGGGACGCAGGTATTGCGGACGGTGGTCGCCGGAAGGACTATTTACTTACAACACTAAAGGTGCATTCACCGACGGCCCGGAACCGTTTAAGGTGAGCCTGTCGCCGTCCGCTGAAAATCGGCTGGGACGGGGAGAGGCCCAGTTACAATCGAAGGATACCGGACCGAGATAACCCTACCAGGAGATCCCCTACCCATGGCTACTGCCACCGTTGCAAGCAATACCGCTGCCTACAAAGTCGCCGACATGTCGCTAGCCGACTGGGGGCGCAAAGAGATTTCGATTGCCGAGCATGAGATGCCCGGGCTGATGGCGATTCGCCACAAGTACGCCGCCGAGAAGCCGCTGAAGGGCGTGCGGGTTTCAGGCTCGCTGCACATGACGATTCAGACGGCGGTGCTGATTGAGACGCTGGCCGAGCTGGGCGCGACAGTGCGCTGGGCGAGCTGCAACATTTTTTCGACACAGGATCACGCGGCCGCTGCGATTGCGGCGGCGGGGATTCCGGTGTTTGCGTGGAAGGGCGAGAGCCTCGAGGAATACTGGTGGTGCACGCTGCAGGCGCTGAGCCACGGCGACGGCAAAGGGCCCCAGCTGATCGTGGATGACGGCGGCGACATGACGCTGCTGATCCACAAAGGCTACGAGCTGGAGAACGGCGACAAGTGGGTGAACACGGCTGCGACGAGCGAAGAAGAGGCGGTGATCAAGAAGCTGCTGAAGGAGGTTTACGCCGAGGACAAGCAGTACTGGCACAAGGTGGTGAAGGATTGGCGCGGCGTTTCCGAGGAGACGACGACGGGCGTGCACCGGCTCTACAAGATGAAGGAAGTGGGCAAGCTGCTGGTGCCGGCGATCAACGTGAACGACTCGGTGACGAAGTCGAAGTTCGACAACCTATACGGCTGCCGTGAATCGCTGGCAGACGGCATTAAGCGCGCGACCGACGTGATGGTTGCGGGCAAGGTCGCCGTGGTTTGCGGTTACGGCGATGTGGGCAAGGGCTCAGCGCACTCGTTGCGCGGCATGGGCGCGCGGGTGATCGTGACAGAGATCGACCCGATCAATGCGCTGCAGGCGGCGATGGAAGGGTTTGAAGTGACGACCATCGAGGACACGCTGGGGCGCGGCGATATTTATGTAACGTGCACCGGCAACGTGGACATCATCACGCTGGAGCACATGAAGGCGATGAAGGACCAGGCCATCGTGTGCAACATCGGGCACTTCGACAACGAGATTCAGATGGATCCGCTGAATCACGCGGCGGGCGTGAAGAAGCTGAACATCAAGCCGCAGGTGGACCAGTACACGTTCCCGGCTGAGGGCAAAAAGTCGGCGCACAGCATCTTCATTCTGGCCGAAGGACGGCTGGTGAATCTGGGCTGCGCGACGGGCCATCCGAGCTTCGTGATGAGCAACAGCTTCTCCAACCAGACGCTGGCGCAGATCGACCTTTGGAAGAACAAGGACACGTATGCGGTCGATGTGTACACGCTGCCGAAGCATCTGGACGAAGAGGTAGCGCGGCTGCATCTGGAGAAGATTGGCGTGAAACTAACGCGGCTGACTAAGGAGCAGGCGGACTACATCGGGGTTTCGCCTGACGGGCCTTATAAGTCGGAACACTATCGGTACTGAGCCGGACGCAGGGATGACTGGGCCTCTGCCCGGTTTTCGGCTCGATGGGGAACGTCCTGCCATGGGTACGAGGCCTTGTTTTTCGTTCGAGTTATTCCCGCCTCGCACGCTGGCAGGCGCGGAGAAGCTGCCTGCGGTGATTGGCGAGCTGGCGGCGGTGCGGCCGGACTATTTCTCGATCACCTACGGCGCGCTCGGCTCGAATCAGGACGGCACCTACGAGACGCTGATGACGGTGGTCCAGCATACGGGCGTCGAAGCGGCGCCGCACCTGACCTGCATTGGTTCGACACGCACGCACGTTGCGGCGCTTCTGGAGCGGTATCGTCAGGCCGGTGTCAGGCGCATCGTGGCCCTGCGCGGCGACTTGCCTGCTACAGCCATGAGTCCCGCCGCACCGGGCGAGTTTCACTACGCCAATGAACTGGTCAGGTTTATTCGCGAAACCCACGGGAACGGTTTCAAGATCGAGGTGGCCGCGTATCCGGAGATGCATCCGCAGGCGAGGGACCCAGTCGAGGATTTTGAGAATTTCCGCCGCAAAGTGGAAGCGGGCGCGGACGCGGCCCTGACGCAGCTTTTTTACAACGCCGACGCCTATTTCGACTTCACGGATCGCTGCAGCAAGGCAGGCATCGATATTCCGGTGATTCCCGGGATCATGCCCATCACCAGTTTCGAGCATACGATGAGGTTCTGCGGGGGTTGCGGGGCCGATCTGCCTCGCTGGGTACGCCTGCGCCTGGAGCAGTTGCAGCACGACAAACCAGGGCTGCTGGAATTCGGCGCCAACGTGGTCACCCGCCTGTGCGAAACTCTGCTGCGGAACGGAGCGCCCGGGCTGCATTTCTATACCGTTAACCAGGCGGACCCTACTCTGCGGGTGTGGAGGAATCTGGGGCTGCCGGTGACTGGATAGGTCTTAAGAACCATCCCTCGGGGGCTATAAAGCCCATTTTTTAATGATCTTTACGGAACGGCTGAAGCCGTGCCCCTTGAAAGCTGACGAGCATTCCGCAAGCTATGAAGCCATGCTCCTTCCAAGCAGCGGCTTAATCAGCGTTTCCCTGAAGGTCGAAGCGCGGAGGATTAAGTTAGCGAAGGGTTTATCGAAGGCTTACCGATGGGTTACCTTCCGGCTACTGCGGCGAGGTGCTTTTTGTTGACGGGCGATAACTCGCGGAGGCGGGCTACCGCGGCGGGGACTAGTTCGAGGGCGGTGTCGATGTCGGCTTCGGTGTTTTGGCGGGTCAGGCTGAAGCGCAGGCTTGCTCGGGAGCGGGCCAGCGGGAGTCCCATGGCTTTGAGGACGTGGGAGGGCTCGATGGAACCGGAGGAGCACGCCGATCCGCCGGAGACGGCGAGGCCCTTGAGGTCGAGGGCGATGACGAGCGCTTCGCCTTCGAGGTGATCGAAGTACATATTGGTTGTGTTCGGGACGCGCGGCTGACCGGGCCCATTGATGCCGCAGTCTTCAATTGTTGCGAGCAGGCCTTGTTCGAGGCGATCGCGGAGGACGGCGATGCGGTCGTCTGTGCCGTCGGTGAGGGCGGCGCGAGCGATTTCGCAGGCCTTGCCGAGGCCGACGATGCCGGGGACGTTTTCGGTGCCCGCGCGACGCTGGCGCTCGTGGGCTCCGCCGAAGAGGAGAGGTTCGAAGCGGGTGCCGCGGCGGACGTAAAGGATGCCGATGCCCTGGGGCGCGTGGAGCTTGTGTCCCGAGAGGCTGAGCAGATGGCAGCCGATGGCCTGAACATCGATGGGGATTTTGCCGGCGGCTTGCACGGCGTCGGTGTGGAAGGCGGCTTCGGCTTCGGCGGCGATTTTTCCGATGGCCTCGACGGGCTGGACGACGCCGGTTTCGTTGTTGGCCATCATGACGCTGATAAGCTTTGTGTTCGGCTTGAGGGCGCGGTAGACATCGAGAGGATCGACGACGCCGGACCCGGAGACGGGGAGGAAACTGACGTCGATGCCGCGTTCCTGAGCCTTGCGAGCGGAGTGGAGGACGGCGTGGTGCTCGATGGAGGAGGTGATCAAGTGGTCACCGGGGCGGAGGATACCGAAGAGGGCAGTGTTGTCGCTCTCCGTGCCGCCGGAGGTGAAGACGGTCTCGGCAGGGCGGCAGTGGAGGAGCGCGGCGACCTGTTCGCGGGCGCGCTCGACAGCGGCGCGGGCGTGCTGGCCGTGCTGGTGGATCGATGAGGCGTTACCGAAGGAGTCAATAAAGAAGGGCCGCATGGCCTCCAGCACCTCGGGGAGGAGAGGGGTGGTGGCATTGGCGTCCATATAAATGCGGCGCATACTTTTATTCTAGCGGGCGGTCTCTGAAATATCTTGCCGGTACGGAGTTTCAAAAGCAGGTCCCTCCGCTTGGCTGCGCTCCGGTCGGGATGACAACCTGGTAAAGAGACTTGCGCAACGCCACACCGGCGGGCGGGTTTCGGAGTGTGGGAAACGGGGCGGCGGCAGGCAACAAATTCAGGCAAAATTAAGTGACGGGAGTCATGCTTGAGCCATGCGGGCGCTGATCGTTGAAGACGAGGCTCGGGTTGCGGAGAACATCGCGGCGGCGCTGCGCGAGAGCGCGGGTCTGGCAGTCGACATCGCGATGAACGGCCGGGACGGCGTGGAACTGGGACGGCAGACGCATTACGACCTGATCGTGTTGGACCTGATGCTGCCAGGGCTGGACGGGCTTGCGGTGCTCAAGTCGATTCGGGCGAAGGGACAGACGGCGCCGGTGCTGGTGCTGACGGCGGTGGGGGAGAAGACTTCGATTGTGAGCCTGCTGAACGCGGGCGCGGACGATTATCTGGCGAAGCCGTTCGATTTGGGTGAGCTGTTGGCGCGCGTAAAGGCGCTGATCCGGCGCGGCAAGGGCGTGAGCCATCCTCGTATTGAAGTGGCGGATCTGGTGATCGACACGCTGGAGAAAACGGTGATGGTGGGGGGCAGGCGGGTCGAGCTTTCGCCGACGGAATATAGAGCGCTTGAATATCTGAGCCATCGGCCGCGGTCGGTGATTTCGAAGCAGGTGCTGCTGGAGCATCTTTACGACTACAACTGGGAGCACCACTCAAACGTGATCGAGGCGCACATTTCGAATCTGCGGCGCAAGCTGAACCGCGAGGGCGAGGGGCACTGGATCGAGACGCTGCGGGGACGCGGGTACCGGCTGATGGCAGGAGGCGCCGCGTGAGAGGCCGCTCGCTGCGCCGCCGTTTGATTGCCGCCGTTCTGATCCTGGAGTGCGGGCTGGTGGTGGGGCTGAGCGGGGCGACGCTGGTGTATCTGTGGCGCGAGCACATTCGCGGATTTGACGAGAGGATCCGGGGGCGCGCGGATTCGCTGCTGGGGCAGGTGCACGACGCGGAGGACATCGACGACAACGTGGCGATCGATGCGAAGGCGCTCGATCTGGGCGGGAACGATTTGTGGATGGCACGGGATGTGGGCGGGCGGATCCTGGCGCGATCGACGGGGTGGAGCGACGAAGCGGCGAGCGCGATTGGGATGGCTGCGGATCCGCATGATTTCGGCGTGGAGGGGGCTACATTCCGCGGGCTGACGCTGCGTGGGGTGCGGACGATCGATGCAGAGGACGGAAAGCCTGGTCTTGCGCGGCCGGTGACGATTTTCTACGCCGCGGCGCTGGAGCCGGTGTATGCGGCTATGGCGCGGGCGACGGTTTTTCTGGGGATGGCGAGCTTGTTGCTGTTGATCATGACAGCGGGAGCACTCGCCTTGCTGTTACGGCGGGGGCTGGCCCCGCTGGAAGAGCTGAGCGAGGCGGCGGCGGAGATGACGCCGAAGCATCCGCGGTTCGATGCGCCGCTGAGCGCGCGGGAGACGGAGGAACTCGCGGTGCTGGCGAGGGCGCTGGAGCTGGCGACGCGGCGGTTGGAAGAGGCATTTTTGCAGCAGCGGGTGTTCGTCAACGATGCGGCGCATGAGTTAAAGACGGCGGTGACGATCATCAAGTCGTCGCTGCAACTGCTGGCATCGCGGCCGCGGTCGACGCGCGAATATGCCAGAGGACTACAGACCTGCGTGGACGACTGCGCGCGCATGGAGGACCTGGTGCAGCGGATGCTGCAGCTGGCGCGGTTCGAGCGGGAGCCTGCGGGCGGCGGCGTGGAATGCGATGTGGCAGAAGTGGCGCGGGACGTGGCGACGCAGATGGAACGGCTGGCGGAGATTCGCGAGGTGATGGTGACGGTGCTGGCCCCGGATGCGGCTCCGACGCGTCTGGATCCGGATGCGTGCGCTTCCCTGCTGGCGAATCTGCTGCTGAATGGCGTGCAGCATACGCCCGCGGGCGGATCGGTGATGGCGACGATTTTTGTGGATGCGGGAATCACGATTGAAGTGCGGGACACCGGGCGCGGGATTGCGCCGGAGGATTTACCGCATCTGTTTGAGCGCTTCTGGCGCGGGGACGATTCGCGCGCGAGAAGCACGGGGGGCGCGGGGCTGGGGCTCTCGATCTGCAAGGCGATCGTGGATTCGTGCGGCGGCGCGATTGCGGTGAGCAGCCGGCTGGGTGAGGGGACTTGCGTGACGGTGCGGCTGCCGCTGGTGGGCTCGCCGGTGGCTGCGCGGGAGCTGGTTGAAGCAGGGAGCAGGGAGTAGGGAGTAGGGAATAAGAAGTAGGGAGCAAAAAGAGCAGGTTCCTCCGCTTCGGCCGGGAGGACAAGAAAAAAGAGGGGAGACCAGGGCGGTCTCCCCTTTCTGCTGTAGCGGATTAAAGTGTGAGCTCGCCGCGGATCAGGGCCTTTTCCTCGGAGAGAGCGAAGCCGAGCTTGCCGGACAGACTGCGCATGCGGACGTTCTCAGGGAGGAAGTAGATGAGGACCTGGTGGATGCCTTCGAGGCGGGCAGCGGAAAGAGCGCTGTGCATGAGGGTTTCGCCGAGGCCCTGGCCCTGGAAGTCGTCGGCGACGACGACGGCGAGGGTAGCGGAGCCGCCGTCGTCCTGGCGAATCATGCGGCTGACGCCGCCGATGACGGGGCCGGCGGGGTCGTTGACTTCGGCGACGAAGGCCAGCTCGCGGTCGTAGTCGATGAAGCAGATGCGGGTGAGGCGCTCGTGCGCGGTGCGGGCGTTGAGGTCGAGCGCAGTGAAGTAGCGCTGGACCACGGTGCGCTCAGAGAGGCGATCGTGGAAAGCAACGATGAGGGGCTCGTCCTCGGGACGGATAGGGCGGATGAGGGCGTTTGCGCCGGAGCGCGCTTTCCACGGTGAGACGTATTGGACCGGGTAGGGGCGGATGGCGGGACGCGGAAGCTGGTCTACCGTGGTATCGGGTTCGTGCAGGACGACGCGCGCGTCGAGGGCGATGAGGCCGTCGGGCGAAGCGAGGAGCGGGTTGATGTCGATTTCCCTGATCCAGCGCTGCTCGACGACGAGTTCGCTGAAGCGGACGACGAGGGAGTCGAGGGCATCGAGGTCGACGGGCTTGCGGCCACGCACGCCTTTGAGGGCTGTAAAGATTTTCGTTTTCTCCATTTGATGGCGGGCGAGGGTGGCGGTGAGCGGCGGCAGCGCGAGGGCGCGGTCTTTATAGACTTCGACGAGCTGGCCGCCGGTGCCGAAGAGGAGGACGGGACCGAGCTGCGGATCGATACTGGAGCCGAGAATGATCTCGTAGCCATCGAGTTTGGCGAAGGGCTGGACGGTGACGCCGAGGAAATGTTCCGCGCCGACTTTTTCGGTAACTGATTTCTGAATGCCGGTGAAGGCCGCGGCGACTTCTTCCGCACTGCGCAGGTTGAGCTTGACGCCGCCGACGTCGGTTTTGTGGGTGATGGTTTCGGAGTGCAGCTTGAGGACGACGGGGTAGCCGATTTCAGCAGCCCTGGAGGCGGCTTCGTCGGAGGTTTTGGCCAGCTCGGTGCGCACGGTGGGAATGCCGTAAGAGGCGAGAAGCTGCTTCGACTCGAACTCAGTGAGGATGGTGCGGCGGCTAGCGCGAACCTGGCTGACGATGGTGTTGGCGAGGTCGCGCCTGGTGTCGAGGACGGAACCGGAGCGCGCAGCCGGGGTTTCGTAGAGGTCGCGCAGGTTGCTGGTGTGTTTCCAGGTGGCGACGAAGGCCTCGGCAGCCGCGTCTGGATAGGGGAAGACGGGGATGCTGGCTTGGGTGAGAACGGCTTCGCCTTCGGCAACGACATCGCCGCCCATCCAGCTGGCAATGACGGGTTTGCCTGTTGATTTGGCGTAAGGTGCGAGGTGCTCCGCAACTTGCGTTGGGTTGGTCATGCCCTGGGGCGTGAGGATGACGAGCATGCCGTCGGTGTTCTTGTCCTGCGAGGCGATTTCGAGAGCTTTGGAATAGCGGCTCGGCTCGGCGTCGCCGAGGATGTCGACCGGGTTGTTGTGGCTCCACGCATCGGGGAGGAAGTTGTTGTAGATGGCGAGAGTCTCGGGAGAGATTTCGGTGAGTTCTCCGCCGGCGGCGATGAGCGCGTCTGTGGCGAGGACGCCGGGGCCACCCGCGTTGGTGAGGATGGTGAGGCGCGGACCCCTGGGGCGAGGCTGCTTGGCGAGGACTTCGGAGATGTTGAAGATTTCGCCGATGGAGTTGACGCGCAGGACGCCGGCGCGCTGGAAGGCGGCGTCGAGGACATCGTCACTGCCGGTGAGAGAGCCGGTGTGGGAGGCTGCGGCTTTGGCGGCGGCGGCGGTGCGCCCGGCTTTGATGACGAGGATCGGCTTGTTAAGGGCGACGGCGCGGGCGGCGGAGAGGAATCTGCGGGCGTCGCCGATGGATTCCATGTAGATAACGATGGAGTCGGTATTGGGATCCTGGCCGTAGTGGTCGATGAGCTCGCCGAAGGAGATGTCGAGCATGGAGCCGGCGGAGACGCAGCCGCTGAGGCCGACGTGTTCGCTGATGCACCAGTCGAGGATGGCGGTAAGGAGGGCGCCGCTCTGGCTGATGAAGGCGAGGCGTCCGGCGGGGACCATGGCTTTGGCGAAGGTAGCGTTGAGACCGCCGACGGGGTTCATGACGCCGAGGCAGTTGGGGCCGATGAGGCGCATCTTGCCCTTGATGGTGGCGGCGATCTGGCGCTCGAGCGCTTTGCCGGGCTCGCCGATTTCTTTGAATCCCGCGGAGACGACGATGGCGGAAGGAACGCCGAGGTCGACAGCTTCCTGAATGATGGCGGGCACGGTGGCGGCGGGCGTGGTGACGACGATGAGGTCGGGAACGCCGGGGAGATCCTGCATGGATTTGAATGCGGGGACGCCGAGGACGCTGTCGCGCCTGGGATTCACGGGCCAGACGGGACCGCCGAAGGGGCTGCCGATAAGGTTCTGCAAAACGGTGCAGCCGACGCTGCCGGCACGGTCGGTGGCGCCGATGAGGGCAACGGATTTCGGCGTGAAGATGGAAGCGAGCGGGCTGCGCCGGATGCTGACAAGATCGTGAGCGGGATCGATGATGAGGGTTTGTTCCAAAGCGAGCGTGCTGTCGGGGGCGACGGTGGCGGAAGCCATGAGGGAGTTCTCCTTTGCAACTCGTTCAGTGTCCATAGCCGGCTTCGGCGGTGACTTTACCACGGAAGAGGCGGTAGGACACGATGAGGTAAGCCAGCGCCAGGATGAGGCCGAGGGACCACCATATCAGTCCGACGTGAAGAGAATGTGGACCGGCGAGAGCACTGGCGATGGTGATGTTGCGGGCTGGGTCGGACGAGGAAGGCAGGAGGGTCGGATAGAGTCCGACGGCTGCGCCCACCAGCATGAACACGAGATAAAAGCACGAAGACAGAAACGCGGCGAGGGGCTTGCGCTGCTTCGTGAAGCTCAGGATGCCGATGAGGGTGGCGACGACGAGCGCGGGGATCAAGTAGAGGATCTTGTGCGCTTCGTAGTTGTCGAGCGCGGACGGGCGCACGGCGACAGTGGCGGGCAGGCTGATGAGGGTGACGACGAGCAGAGCGACCCAGAGGGCAGAGGCAGCGCCGCGGGCGCGGGCTTCGAGTTCTCCGGGAGCTTTGAGGACGAGCCAGAGCGCGCCGTGGGTGGCGAGGGCGACCAGAGCGACGACTCCGCCGATGACGGTGTACCAGTCGAGAATGCCGGGGTTCGCGCTGACGCGCCAGTTGGTCCACAGGGGCAGGAAGAAGTAGTTGTCCGCGCCGAGAGGCACGCCGCGGATGACGTTGGCCAGGGCCGCGCCGAAGAAGATGGCGAGCAGCGCGCTGGCCACGAAGAAGAGGCCGTCGAAGAAACTGCGCCAGACGGTGTGGTCGATATGCATGCGGAGCTCGATGGAGGCTCCGCGCATGATGAGCAGCCAGAGGACGATCATGAGCGGCAGGTAGAAGCCGCTGAAGGACGAAGCGTAGAGCAGCGGGAAGGCGAAGTAGAGAGTGCCGCCTCCGGCGAGCAGCCAGACTTCGTTGCCGTCCCACACCGGGCCGATGGAGCGGTAGAGGGTGCGGCGAGCGTCTTCGGTGCGGCCGAGGAAGGGAGAGAGAATGCCGACGCCGAGGTCGAAGCCGTCGAGGACGACGTACGCGGCGATCATGACTGCGACAATCCAGAACCAGACGAATCCCATAGCGTTTCTCCCTCTCTCCTAGACCCCGGTTAGGGTTGCCGGTTCAGGCTCGGGTAAGACTGCGGCGGCTGCGGGGCCAGTGCGGATAAAGCGGTAGACGAGGACGATCCAGAGAATCGAGAGCACCGAATACATGCCGAGGAAGCCGAGCAGGGTGAAGAGCGCGTTGCCTGCGGAGACGTGGATCGAGTAGCCCTCGGCGGTGCGGATGAGGCCATAGACGAGCCAGGGTTGGCGGCCGATTTCGGCGGTCATCCAGCCTGCGGTGTTGGCGACGTAGGGGAGCGGGAAGCTGAGCAGGATGGGCCAGAGGATCCAGCGCGCGGTGTAAAGTTTGCCGCGCCAGAGCTGGACGGCTGCGACGAGCATCAGCAGCAGGAACCAGGTCCCGAGGCCCGCCATGATGTGGTAGCTGTAGTAGAGCAAGGGCAGGGCTGTCGGGCGCTGATCCGGCGGAAAGTCGTTGAGGCCTTTTACTTCGGCGGATGTGGTGCCGTAGATCAGGAAGCTGAGGACGTCATTGATCGGGACCGGGTTGTCGATGGTCTGCGTGTTCTCGTTGGGCTGGCCGATGAGGACAACGGGGGCACCCTTCTGGGTGCGGAAGAGGCCTTCCATTCCGGCAATAGCAGCGGGCTGATATTTCGCGACGTAGCGGCCGTGGAAGTCGCCGGTGGGAAAGATCTGGATGACGCAGGAGATGAGGCCTGCGATGACGCCGATTTTCAGGAAGAGCCGGCCGAATTCCTCGTTACTTTTTTCGAGCAGGTAGAAGGCGCCGGTGGCGGCGACGACGAACGATGCTGTGACGACCGCGCCGCACATATTGTGCGCGTACTGGAGCCATGCCCACGGATTCATCAACAAGCCCCAGAAGCTTGAGACTTCATAGGTGTTGTTGGGAAGGAGATGGTAGGCGACGGGGTGCTGCATCCAGGCGTCGGTGACGATGATGAAGAAGCCGGAGATCCAGGAGCCGACGAAGACCATGAACGCTGCGCCGAAGTGGGCGAGCTTCGAGAGGCGCTTCTCGCCGAAGAGGAAGAGGCCGAGGAAGGTCGACTCGAGGAAGAAGGCGAAGACGCCTTCCATAGCAAGGGGCTGACCGATGACGCCGCCGGTTCGCCGCGCGAACTCCGACCAGTTGGTCCCGAACTGGAATTCCATGGGGATGCCGGTGACGACACCGAGCAGGAAGTTGATGGCGAAGATCTTTGCCCAGAAGCGGGAGGCCTGGTTCCAGCGTTCGTTGCCGGTGCGGAAGGCGAGGAGCTTCATGACCACCATCAGCAGCGCGAGGCCCATGGTGAGCTGCGGGAAGAGATAGTGGTAAGTGACGGTAAACGCGAAGTGAAGGCGGTGGAGCAGGAGGGCGTCCATACCGTTCTCACGGTAAACGGGGAGGGGCTGGCGGGACTGTGACCGATGTCACAAATCAGGGTCCAGGGGACAGGGTACAGGTTGCAGAAACGGATCGAAGCAGCAGCGGCACGGCTGAAGCCGTGCCCTTTCAAAACGCCGCTATTGCAGATGCAGTTCGTTCTGGAGCTGGAGGTCGTTGAGGACGCTGGGATTGGTTTCGTCGGTGGCGAGGAGGTTGTGGCAGAGGCTGCAATCGTTCGAGAGCGTCTTGCCGTCTTTCGTGGTGTGGTTGCCGTCGTGGCAGCGGAAGCAGCCGGGGTAGGCCATGTGGCCGATGTTGTTGGGGTAGGTACCCCAGGTGACCTTCATGTTGGGGAAGACGTTGCGGTCGTAGAGGGCGACGAGGCGCTGCGCGGAGGCGTCGATTTGGGCGCGCTGGGTGTTGAAGAGGTCGGGGTATTGGGTGCGGTAGTAGTCCTCGAGCCCGGCGGTGATTTTCTGGTTGGCTTCGGCCTGGGAAGAGTACTCGGCCTGGATGAGCTGCAGGGCTTCCTTGTGCATGAACGGCAGAGCAGCACTGGGGGTGCCGTCGAGCATGGCTTCGTCGATGGCGTCTTCGGCGGTCTGGAAGACGTGGGTGGCCTGGTTGTGGCAATCCATGCAGTCCATGGTGCGGTGGATGCCTTTAACGGGGCCTTTCGCGTCGGAGCTGACGTACTCGGTTTTGGAGCCATCGGGATTGGTAGCGGTGACGGCGAGGATAGTCTGCGCTTCGTTGTCGATGGCAACGTATTCGAAATTGTTGAGGTGGTGGCCGTGGATGCCGCTGAAGTGGGAGACAGAGTCGACGCCGCCGAGGTGGAGAACGAGCACGGTGCGGGTCATGGAGTTCTTCAGGTCGTCGCCGAAAGTGGTTTTGACGAGGAGCTTTTCGCCGACGAAACGCGTGGGCGAATGGCACCCCTCGCAGGTTGCGCGGGCCGGACGCAACTCGTTCAGAGAAGCGCGGATGGGTGTGGGCCAGGTGTGGAAGGTGACTTCGATCATTTGTTTGGTGCCATTGACTTTGGCCTGGACGTAGGACTTCATGCCGGAGCCGACATGGCACTCGACGCAGTCGACGTGCGAGTGGGGAGACACTTGATAAGCGGCCCACTGCGGGGCCATGACGTGGCAGGACTGGCCGCAGAAGTGGGGTGAATCCATGTAAGCGACGCCGCGATAGGTGGCGGTGCCGACAATGACGAAGTTGATGAAGGTGGCGAGGGCGACGACTTCGATTCCGTGACGGAAGGCCGTGTTGCGGAGGTCGATCTGCGGATAGGTGGAGGGCATTTGTCCGGCGGCGATGAGCTGCCTGCGCCGGAACCAGATGCCGAGGGGGATGAGAACGAGGCCGAGGACGAAGAGGCCGGGAAGGAAGAGGTCGAGGACGATGCCGATGTAAGGATTGGCGGAGCCGCTGTGTCCGAAGATGGAGACGATCCAGAAACCGACAAGGACGAATGCGGAAGCGGTGGTGAGCGCGCCGCCGATGAGGCTGAGAAGATTGTTGCCGAAGAAGAAGAACGGCTGGAGCCAGTTTTCCTTCAGATTGCGCCACGCGGCCATGGATGCCCCTTATTCAGCGATATAGGCGGTCAGAGTCAGTACGAGCAGAGTAAGGCCAATTGCAATCGCGGTAAATCCGACCACCCGGCTGAAATTTAACAGCCAGGGCTGGGGAGCGTCTGTGATCCTTGTCGCAGACTTTCCTTCGGCGACCATGCGCTTATATTCGTCCGGGCGACGGGTTTTGAATTCCTCTTCGCTTTCGCGGCCGGTGAAGATGACCATGTCCATGGGGAAGCTGTCGGGGCGCAGGTGTGTGTTGACGAAGTGGATGGAGAAGATGAAGAGGATGGCGAGCAGGCCTTCTTCGC